>CALCCA010000035.1 GCA_937899725.1 uncultured Halomicronema sp. | reverse complement strand
CTCTAAACTTTCGACCACTTTAACCGATTAGACCTTTATGCGGATTGCTATAGAAGCCCGCTACTCCTTAGCACCGCAGCAAAGTGACTCCACAGCATAGTCTTCACTGGACTGGCGATGCCTGCCATACATAGGTCAAAGTTCGATGGTTTTGAGCGTATGTGGGTGCCACTTATCTGGCAGTTTCTCGGCTAAAACGGGAGTAATCGATAACTTCAGGGGTGTACCGTCGGCAACATCGATGCGTAAGCCGCTGTAGGGGCGTTTGAGAGTAGAGCCTTTGCCCGATCGCCCCACAAACAAGCGGGAAGATGCGACCGGTTTTTCCTCGCCGTCAACGCGTTCGGTCAGTTCAGAACCCGCCGCTCGCTGCCGCCGCAAACTATAGCCGCTGCCGCCGCAAACCACCCAAGGAATATGGGCATCGCCGTGACCGGTATCCAGAGTTTTCAAATATTCCAAGCAGTGGGCATGACCACAAAGGACGAGATTAAGCAGAGGTTGCCCCTGGGTGATCTCTGCCACTTCAACGAGAACGGCATCTAAGACCTGACGCAAATGATGACGGATGGCAAGGGTTTGTCCCTGTTTCCATTTGGTGGCTTCGGTCACGTAGGGCGGGTGATGAAAAAACAAGATCCGTCCTCGCACGTCAGCATCTTGCCAGGACGCAATCAGGCGATCGCGAAGCCAATCCAGCTGTTCTCGATCAACCGTTGACTGAGGGTCATTAGAGAGCTGTTTATCGATGTCGTAAATGGCTTCGTCAATTTCTTCGATCTGGCCGGTGCAGTCTTCGCGCTCATCGGCATTCGTGGAGCCAATAGCAGCGGCACTGAGTCGTTGTAGCAGCTTTGCCTTCTGCGCCTCTAACTGACGGCGCTCGGTTTGCAATCGTTGCCGACTGGCCTCTGGGTTATCGCTGGCAGTAAAGGGCAGCGGCTGGTTGAACGTGTTGGAATCGAGGGCAAAGAAATCGATGCCACCATAGCGAAAGGTGTAGTAGCGATTGGGCAATCGCGTGTAGTGACCGGGCTGATAAGCCAGACAGCGATCGCCCGCTGGAGAGTGGGGGTAATACTTAGTCAGGTGCTCGTCAAGCCGCCGCTCGGGCACGCCCTGCAAATAATCTAAAAAGGCTCGGGCGTAAGCATCGCCCTGATACGAGCCGTGCCACCCCACATCGATATCGACATAGGAGCGGAGCACATACCGCAGCGGCCCGGTGATGCCCGCCAAAAACCCGACTAATTTTGGCAAGTCATAATAATCGTGGTTACCCAAAACCGGAAAGAAAGGCATTTTGAAAGTCATGCGATCGTAGGCGATCTGCTTATGAGCTTCCCCCCCTACTAGCCATTCTCGATAGGGCTTGATGAAGTTTTCTCGATATTGCTCACTCGAACCCACCAGATAAACCACGTCACCGGTGTGAATCACAAAGCGGGCATCTTGCCCGTGAGCCATCATCTGTTTGGCCACTTGCCGCTGAGGACTGCTGCTGCGGTGACGACCGGTGCCGCTGTCGCCCAACACTAAGAAGGAGAATGCGTCACCAGCGTCACCAGCGCCTTGAATCGATAGACGCGTTTGATCGATACCCTGCTGGCGAATCTGGTCATGCTGCCAGCGCACCCGTTCCTGCATCCGCCGGATTTTCAGGTCAATACTCGGTTCGGAAACAAGTTTCATCAATTAGCACTATCAAAACTCAGCCATCGACCGCAAAGAGCTAGCTCAAACGCATCCACCCCGGCTGCCCCCCGTCAAACCAGCGAGCGCCACGTGAGCCGCCAGACAAACGCACCATAATGAGGTTCCCTTGTTCAGGGTAATGTGACGCGTCAGCAATCACAATCAATCTTTTTGCCGATAAAAAATTGGCAAGTTAATGCGGTTGGGCCAGCGATCGCTCACCCAGCGATGGGACATACGGCCAGTGGCGGCACTGACAGCAGAACCAAGTTGGCCGAATGGTGCAGACAACATATAGCAGAAGGCGGAATGCAGAAGTCGGAAGTCAGAATTGAAAAGCCTATTTGATGGTGCTTTCAGGCATTTGAGGTGACCTGATCAAACTGCGGCTTGCTATACCTGCGGGCACAAAAATACCTCACCGTAGCGTGGTGACGATCCGTCGCTACAGTGAGGCGGGGATGTCAGTGAAGGCGATCGCTAGGGGCAGTCAGCCCCTGCGCGTCAAACTGCAGCGGGCAGCGTAAACAGATCGCCAATCGGATTGGTGAGCAAGGTAGCGAGGTCAGCGACCGTTTCAGTAATCTCAAAAGAATCGTCGCCCACAGAAAGGATGCCGCTGATCAGTCCTTCATTGAGGCTGATGTCACCACTGGTTTGCTCCAGCAGGCTGACGGCCTGAGCCCCCAGATCAGCCAGATCCACCGTCGTCTCAAAGATCTCTGTCCCCGAAGTGGCTAACACATCGAGTAAGCCATCCGGTGTTAACGCGGCATCGATCGACAGGCCAGTAAGGGTGTCGACGACTAAATCGTTGACCAGCTCATCCACTTCAAAGCTGGTTGAGATCGGGCCAAACTGACTGTCGATCGCCAACGTGGCTGTACCGTCAGCGAGTTCCAGATCGCCCGACAGGGAAGATAACGGCACGATGATGGGAGAACCGATGAACAGCGGGATTTCCAGATTGCCACTGTCGAGGTTAAGCGTGGCATCAACGGTACCTAAGGGCGTCGGCACCTCAAAGGTGTACACCGCTTCTGAACCAAAGTCAGTGGTGAAATCCAGCTCCCCAATGGGTGTGTCTAAATCAACGTCCAAGGTACCATCGGCAATATCAATGACGCCACTGACGGGACCCAGCCCCGTTTCGACATCGATTAACAATGCGCCGTTTTCAATCGGCAGGGTGGTGTCTATCGATGACAGCAAGAAGCTAAACCCATCGGCAGCAAACGTGGCTAAGTCGAAGTCAACGACCTCGAAGAGGTCATCTTCAACCTGCAGTGTGGCATTGACAATGCCATCAACGAGGGACAGCGTGCCAGTGGTATCGGCGAGAACTGCCAGCGCTTCGGTGAGGAACTCGGGGCCGTCAAAGAGAGCTGAAAAAGTATCGGTGGCCGTTGTGAGGATGCCGTCGACGACACCCGCGTCGATGGAGATTTCTCCCACTGCCGTCTCCAGCGTTGCTAACCCATCGAATAAAAATGCCTCAGCCTCTGCGCTCACGGTTGAGACGAGATCGAGCACCGAGGTAGTGTCAAAAAATTCGCTGTCAGGAACAATGCTCAGGAGGGCATCCTCCGGAGCGATGGAGCTGAACAAATTTGATAGCATGACCCAGTTTTTTAAATGAAGGACATCCGTCGGGCGCGTGCTCATGATGGAGCTTAGCGGATTTTTGCGTAATTGTGCGTAACTTACAGAATTAAACCTGCAAGCATGTTGAGTAAGCTGCCGGCGGTTGCCATAGCTATCAAGTGGTTGGGGGATCGGGCAGCCCGATCGCAATTTGATACAGCTCGCGTTTGGTATGAGGGGTTTCTTGGGCTAGTTGACGACTGGCCTGCGATCGCGATAAGCCGGCGGTGATTAAGGCCGTCAGCCGCTGTTCGATCTCGGCGGTTGAGAGCGGCCGCGCGGGCTCTACGGCCTTGCCCGCCAGCACCAGGGTGAATTCCCCTTTCGGGGCCGTCGCGGTGAAATGCGCGATCGCCGCTGCCAGCGAGCCCCGCCAGACTTCTTCAAACTGTTTGGTCAGTTCGCGCGTGACGGCGATGGGGCGGCTGCCCTCGATGACCGTGTGGAGATCGTGCAGGGTGGTCAGCAGTCGATGCGGCGCTTCATACAGCACCAGGGTGCGATGCTCGGCGGCCAGTTGCTCAAGATGATCGCGGCGATCGCGGCCTTTAGGCGGCAAAAAGCCCTCAAACACAAAGGGCTGGGGGGGCAACCCAGAGACACACAGAGCCGTGATCGCCGCCGTCGCGCCGGGAATCGCCACCACTCGAATATCTGCTGTTGCACAGGCTTCGACCAGCTCATAGCCGGGGTCAGAAATGCCAGGCATCCCTGCATCACTCACTAAGGCCACGTCATCACCCGCTTGCAGGCGATCGCAGAGTTCGGGCAAGCGTTTGCGCCAGTTGTGGGTGTGATAGCTCGTTTGGGGCGTGGCGATCTGAAAGTGCTGCAGCAGCTTGCCGGTATGGCGCGTGTCTTCGGCGGCAATCACACTCACCTGCTGCAGCGTCTCGATGGCACGAAAGGTCATATCGCCTAAATTGCCAATGGGGGTGCCCACGATGTAGAGCGTGCCGGAGCCGTTGATGTCTGTCACCAGAATCTCGTTGGGAGGGCTGTGCTTCAGGATAAACTGAGGCGCTAACGAATGGAGACTCGAATGACAACGGGGGTCTTTGTCGGGCTCATTACTTTAGACTGTCTTTATCAAACTCGGCGATCGCTACAGCCCAATGAGAAACAGGTGGCTGAGGCCATGCTGTTAGCGGCGGGCGGGCCAGCAACGAACGCGGCGATCGCGTTCCAGGCGCTGGGCGGGCAGGCACGTTTAGTCGGGGCTTTAGGACAGCATCCGCTCACGACTGTCGTGCGTGATGACTTGGCACAACAGGGTGTTGAGCTCGTGGATCTGACGCCTACAGCCACGGCACCGCCGCCATTTTCCTCCATTGTGGTGAATGTAGAGACGGGCGATCGCGCAGTCATTTCACGCAATGCGGCTGATCGACCCATGCCCCGCGCCCCGTTTCCTCACACCCTGCTAGATCAGGCTGACTGCCTCCTGCTCGACGGACATCAAATGGCGCTGGGGTGCCACCTGGCCCAACGCGCTCGCCCACAACGATGGCCGGTGGTGATCGATGCCGGTAGCTGGAAACCGGGCTTTGACCAGCTGCTACCGTTGGCGACGACGGTAATTGCTTCGGCCAACTTTCATCCTCCCGGCACTAGCACGGCAGCCGCCGCGATCGCCTACTTGCGATCGCTCAACGTGCCGCAAATTGCCGTCACGCGCGGTGGTGAAGCGCTGCTCTATCAGACGGAGGCCGCTGCTGGCAGCCTCCCCGTATCCGCCATCCAGCCGATTGACACGTTGGGGGCGGGCGATATTTTTCACGGCGCATTTTGTTATTACGCCACTCAAACGGCTGATTTTGTCACGGCACTGCGATGCAGTGCGGCAGTCGCCACCCTCGCCTGTCAGTCATGGGGCACTCGCCGCTGGATCGAGCAGTTGCCTCAGTGAAATCCTCATCGTGGCTGATGTCCTGGGTAGACTAAATCTGAATTTTGCAATCAATTGCTGGGGAGGATGAGGCCATGGGGTACGAACAAGAGCTTGCAGTGGCGCAGGCAGCGGTGATCGCAGCAGCTCAACTGTGTGAAGCCGTGCGCCGTGACATGGTGCCGGAAGCAATCGAAAAAGCCGACAAAAGTCCGGTGACGGTGGCTGATTACGGAGCGCAGGCGATTATCTGTCGGGCGCTGTCGGAGGCATTTCCCGCTGACCCGGTAGTGGGCGAAGAAGATGCGGCTGAATTGCGATCGCCCGCGATGGCCGATCGCCTCAAGCAGGTGACCGGATTTGTCACCACGGTGCTCGGCTCTACCACCCCTGATCAAGTTGCGCAGTGGATTGATCACGGCAACGGTGCCCCCGCTCGCCGCTTTTGGACGTTGGATCCGATTGATGGCACCAAGGGCTTTTTGCGGGGTGATCAATATGCGATCGCCTTGGCGCTGATTGAAGATGGCGACCTTAAGGTGGGCGTGTTGGGCTGTCCGGCCCTGAGCTTGAACCAGGGGAATCCCGGTCTGCTGTTCACCGCAGTACGCGGGGGCGGCACCTGGATGCAGCCCATCGCGGGGGGAGAGGCCAAGCAGGTACACGTCGTGCCACCGGGAGATGGCGATCGCCTGCGCTTTGTCGAAAGTGTTGAAGCCAGCCACGGCAATCAGGCAGAACAAGAAGCGGTCGCCGCTGCCGTGGGCATTACCCAGTCATCCGTGCGGATGGATAGCCAAGCGAAATATGGCGCAGTGGCCGCAGGTGAAGCGGCCCTGTATCTGCGCCTGCCATCGCCCAAGTATCCCGACTATCGCGAAAAGATTTGGGATCATGCGGCAGGGGCGATCGTGGTGGAAGAAGCGGGTGGTCAGGTCACCGACATGCACGGCAAGCCCTTGGATTTCTACAGTGCGGTCAAAATGATGAACAACCGAGGCGTCGTCGTGAGCAACGGCACCATTCATAACGACGTCATGACGGCCCTGAAATAAGAGGGTTGTTCAAACAACCAGCCCCGCGATCGCGGGGCTGGGCGCGACTAAACCCTGGCAGACAGCGCCTGTACTCTGAAAACGTGAGAAGTTCAGCCTCCTAGGTGGACTTTCTCCACAGCAGGCCTCGTAAGTGACCGATTAATCATTCACGAGGCATTTTCACGGCCAGAAACTGGCTATTCAAATCCTGAATGGGTTATACCAATTCTCTGAAACTGGGCTACCGATCTGCCTTGCGACTCCGCTCCAGGAACGTCGGCGGAGCGGAGTCGTCAGCCCCCCCAGGCAGGCCAGGCCAACCCGCAGTGTCTCCTACTGGGAGAACGCCGACTTGTCTGTAGCTGTAATTTGTCGAACGGGTATTAGGCCACATTCAAGGCACCATGTCGCCGCAGCCACTGCCTTTGTTCAGCCGACAAACCGGAGGCATCTGTGAAGAGCGCGCCCCGCACGTAGGCTCCCTGCCACTGCACATCCGTGAGCTGGGCGTTTTCTAAATTGGCGGCACGCAGGTCAGCACCGCGCAGGTTAGCGCCGCTGAGATTGGCAGATTCCAACGTGGCGCCATAGAGTGACGTTTGACTGAGGTCGGCCTTCATCAAGCTGGCATTCCAAAAGTCAGCCCAATCTAGCTGTGCCGATTGCAGCACCGCTGCCGTCAAGTCGGCCCCCTGAAATGAACAGCTCAGGGCATCGGCTTCTGAGAGGTTGGCCCCGATGAGAATGGTCTCCTGCAAATTTGCTTGGGTTAAGATTGCCGTCGCGAAGGAAACGCCCGCGAGGGTGGCACCTTGCCAAGCCGAGCGGCTCAGCTGTGCCCCTTCGAAACTGGACTGACTAAAGTTGGCCTCATCGAACTGAGCTTGAACTAGACTGGCTTGCTTAAAGCGAGAACGCGGGCCACTGACGTTTTGCAAGTTGGCTTTGTCAAAGCAGGCGTGGGACGCATCCACTTGCGACAGCGACGCGCCATAAAACTGGGCGGCTGTGGCGATCGCCCAACGCAAATCAACCTGATCTAAATAAGCTTGGGTCAACACCGCCTCGGTCAACGTGGCCGATTCTAGGCAGCTACCGGTCAGATCGGCTAAAACCAAGGTCGCCTGGGTAAAATTAGCCGCTCGGCACGACGCATGTTGCAGTTGGGAGAGACGTAAATACGCTGACGAAAAATCGCCGCGATCTAAGCGGCGATGACTCAGGTCAAGATTGCTCAGCTCAGCCTGGGCCAATGACTGCCCAGCCTCAACTTTGGCTAAAACTCGAGAAACGTCTAACTGAGTCATAGAACCCCCACTGCTTGAATGTCTATCGTAATCCGTTTTTGTATCAAGAAATACAGAACAAATCCTGAAATTTCCGGCTTTTCAGCCAGCAGTTAGCAATTTTTTCATCCATCCTCAAGTGAGGAGGTAGAAGGCTGGCAATATTTCATCGCTACTCTTGGCCGTTTTAAGGGTCCACAGGCGGCATCACCACGACTGAGCGATCGCCCACTGAATCTGCCAGCGGCCACTTTAAGTGTCTGGTCGTCAGCTAAATCAGGGCGACGGATAGTGGCTTCTCGCGACCCAGCGTCATCGGTAACACTGACAGAACTGCTCAAGTGACTCCGGCGCGGTGTGAAGTACTGGCCACAAAGCGGCTTAACCATGGGAATCTTGAGTATTCTGACGGTTGAGAGATTCGTGTTTATTGCCCGCCATCTGCTTATGCCTACCGTGCCCTTTTCTCCGGAATCAGCCCCCCAAGAGATCACCGTTCAGACCTTGGCGCAAATTCTCCAAGCAGCTCCGCCCGACCTCCAGCTCATTGATGTCCGCGAACCTTGGGAAGTCGAAACCGCCGCCATTGAGGGATTTGCCAATCTGCCCCTGAGTCAGTTTGCCGATTGGGAAACCCAGATTTATCAACAGTTCGCCCCGGAGACAGAGACGATCGTGATGTGTCATCACGGTATTCGCTCGGCTCAGATGTGTCAGTGGCTACGGGGGCAGGGGTTTACCCAGGTCAAAAATCTCGCAGGTGGCATCGACGCCTATTCAAAGGCCGTTGATCCGACCGTGCCTCGCTACTAAACCACGGCAACCTAAAGACTTGGTTCAAGACGTTTCGCCGCGATCGCTCCCCATGGGAACAACGCCGTCACGTTTGCCTTCTTAGCAAATCAGCATCACAGTGATGCTGACCATTGCCGCTCAGCGGCTCATTCATCAGTCCATGATCTCGACGGTAAGCACTGCAGGGGCCAGGGGACTGATCACGGGCGCTATCCTTAGCTCGTTCTCAGGGGTTTTTCAGCGAAACCAGCCATTATCAATACCAACCATTAGCGATGACTGTAGGGGGGACCATGGTGATGCATCGATTGACTGCCTTAGCGATCGTGACCGTATCGGCGGCGGGACTCCGTTTCGGCCTGATTCCGGCTGTTGACCGCATCATCTCGCCCGCGGGCAACGACTTTGTCATCATGGCAGCAGAGGCTGAGCTCCCTCACTCACCAGTTGGAAGCCGCACTGTTCCGACAGATTAATTTGAGCGCCCGAGATGCCGCCGAACTAACGGTGATCGCCATCCTCTAAAATGGCCCTTAATCGCCAATCGCCTGACAGAACCACCGCTATGGCCGTGCCAACACCATTAACTCCCGAATTTGCCGTTTCGACCCAGATTACGGCTGCAGACTTTCCTGCCCTTGCCGCCGCTGGGTATAAAACCATCATCAATAACCGCCCCGATGGCGAAGAAGCGGGGCAGCTGACGGCAGCGACAGCCCGACAGCTAGCCGAACAGAATGGCCTTAATTATGTTCATATTCCGGTCACCATGCCGAACCTCAACGCCGCCACCATTGCTCAGTTTGAGACCGCGCTAGCGGAAAGTCCCGGCCCGGTGCTGGCTCACTGCAAATCGGGTACCCGCAGCTGCATTTTGTGGGCGATCGCCACGGCTCGACAACCAACCACCTCGCTAGCCGATCTGCTGAGCCTGACTGCCCAGCAGGGATACAACCTGGAGAGGCTGCGGCCGCTCATTGAGCAATACGCCCAACCAGAATAATCAAGTCAGTCTCCAGGCACCGCCCAGATGTAGCAGACGGCGGATCGGGGCGTGCAAAGGGCGATCGCCGCAAGCCTCTGCAGTTTCACCATACGGCTGGTAGAGACGTGCTATGTCAAGCTGCGACAACAGGTTGATGATGGCCCTTCACCCTGCGATATCGGTCATGATGAAACGGTTGCTGGAGACGTGAGGGCATGACCGATCGCATAAACCGTTTGCCGTGGCGATTTTGGATTATTACGCTGGTGGCGTTTATCAATGCCGTCAGCTTCACCATCATCATTCCGGTGCTCTATCCCTATGCCAAGCAGTTTGGGCTGAGTGACTTTGAAGCGAGTTTGCTAACCACTGCCTATGCAGCGGCGCAGTTTATCGGCACCCCGATTTTGGGTCGCCTGTCTGACCGCATGGGGCGCAAACCGCTGTTGATTATCAGTCTGCTGGGCACCGTCGTCGCCAACCTGATGGCTAGTCTGGCGCCATTTGCCTGGTTTCTGTTGATCGCTCGGGTTTTAGACGGCATCACTGGGGGCAATACGTCCATCGCTCAGGCCATCATCAGCGACATTACGAGTCCGGCACAGCGCACTAAGGCTTTTGGCATTTTTGGCGCGACCTTTCGGTTAGGGTTTGTGGCCGGGCCGCCGCTGAGCTATCTGGCGCAATTGGTGCCGCCCCTGCCCGGTTTTTCGTCCTTGGGCATGAGCTTTGTGGTATCTGCCGCGATCGCTCTGATCGCCACCGGGCTCTGCGTGATCTTTCTGCCGGAGACCCATCAAGTGTGCGACAAATTTGAACTCACCTGGTCAGACTTCAAAATTGGCCGCATTCTCAAATCTGTCCGCCATCCCCAGTTGGGTCGGGTGTTTTTGCTCACCTTCCTCAGCGGGTTTACCTTTACGATTTTCACCTTTGCGTTTCAGCCGTTTTTTCTCACTGTTTTGGGTCAAACGCCAGGACGGCTGGCTCTCATTTTTGCCATGTTTGGCGTCATTGGGTTTATGACGCAAGTGTTTGCGCTCGATCCGCTCCGCAAACAGTTCAACATCATCACGATTTTGGCGTTTATGCTGGCGGCGCGGGGGATTTTATTCTTGCTGATTCCAACTTTCCCCACCATCACGGCCTTTGTACTGATCACGATCGTGTTTGGTGCCGTCAACTCCTTTCCGTTACCGCTGATCGAATCCATTTTGTCTTTGCGGAGCGGGCCGCAAGAACAAGGCGAAGTGTTGGGCACGAATGCCTCTTTTCTCAGTCTCTCGAATGCGATCGGTCCGGCCACCGCCGGTTTGTTAGTGAGCTTTGGCTACAGCTTGCCGTTTTGGGTGACCGGAGTGCTCACGGTGGGAGTCGCGGGCTTCGCGCTCAGCCTACGACAGTCTGAATCCACTGGATGACTAGCCCTCAAGCGATCGCACCCCTGACGGCGAGGGTTTTGCCGCGATCGCTCCGCCGATTCTCAGACTAAGGGAGTATTATCACAACAGATCAGTGTCGCGCTTAAGGGCCTCGTCTACTCTGACCTTCGTATTTTTGGCTCAACAGCCCGCTTCAGCGGCTTTCGCCAGTTCTCCTATCTTGGGCAGCTACTGGTTTGATGGCTTCGCGCTCATTGTGCTGATTGCCCTCTCGGCCTTTTTTTCAGGCTCAGAGACGGCAATTACGGCGCTCGACAACCTGAAACTGCGATCGCTCATTCAAGAAACGGGCGACCCGGATCGGGTGTTTATCTTGGTGCTCAAGCAGCGCACGCGCTTTATCATCACCCTGCTAGTAGGCAATAACCTAGTCAACAACATCGCCGCAATCTTAACCAGCAACTTGTTTGCCGTCTGGTTTGGCAGTGCAGGGCTGGGCTTGGCCGCTGGGGTGATTACGATGCTGCTGTTGATTTTCGGTGAAATCACGCCGAAATCCTTAGCGATCGGCAACGTGCTGCCCTATTTTCAATTGGCAGTACGCCCAATCTACTGGCTGTCGCGACTATTGTCATGGCTTTACATCATTCCCTTGCTAGAACTGGCGACGAGTCGACTGATTCGACTGCTGCAGGGTCGGCCGACCCCGCCGACGGAATCCGTGCGAGACCTGAAACTCCTGATCGAACTGCTCGGCGGTCACGGCAAGATTGATGTGGAGAAGCATCAGCTACTCAATCGAGCCCTGCGGCTAGATCAGCTGCAGGCTCGCGACTTGGTGAAGTCGCGCATCGACATGCAGACAATCTCCTACGACGCCACGCTGGATGAGCTGCTGCAGCTTTGCCTCAAAACCGGCTATTCTCGCATTCCGGTGCAGGCGTCTTCCAAAGACCAGATTGTGGGCATCGTTCACCTGAAGCGCGCCCTGCGAGAACTGGCGAAGCTAGCCGAAGAAGGTCAAGGTGATGGGCCGGTGACCTTGGCCATGCGGCCGCCATTTTACGTCCCTGAGGGGCAGCCCACCGCCACGTTATTGAAACAATTGCTGCAGCAGCGCTTTCACATGGCGATCGTAGTGGATGAATATGGCGGCACCGTCGGGCTCGTCACCCTCGAAGATATTTTGGAAGAATTGGTGGGTGAAATCTACGACGAAAGCGATCGCCCGGCCCGCTCACCCTCAGCGACAATCGCCCCGCAGGCGAGCCCGCAATCGCTCTCATAGACTGCGGCGTTATTTTACCCATCATTAACCACGGCTAGGGAGCCTTGGGGGCAAGGGGGCAGAGAACTTAGAAGGGTGAGTATGACTCATCCAGCAAACCGTAGTTTGGTCAAGACATCGCGGATCGCTGAAATTATGCTTTGACCCACCTCGCCAATCCGAATTCTGACTTCCGACCTCTGCTATCGCTATTCACCCTTCACTCGGCGGCGAGGAATTGCAGATAGTCGCTGCTGAGATCCTTAACCGCCGCCTCATACAGGCGCTGCCCATGGGCGGGCGTGGCGAGGGCCGGGTTGGAACCCATGCGCCCGTCGGGATAGTGCGCCCGAAAATCAGCCGCGCTGTAAATGGGGTACCCCGAGGGCGCGATCGCCGGATTGAGTGCGGCCTGTTTAATGTCGTCAGGATAGGCAAACTGCGTCAGAGCCACTTCGCTCGGGGTGGCGTGGGAGCCCTCTTGATTGCCGTACAGCTCTTTAGCGATCGCGTAAACCGAGCGACACATATACCAGTTCGCCACCTTGCAGCGCACGCGCGACGCATTCTCAAAGTTGAGATCCGCTAAGAGGGCGTAAGTTTCAGCAAAGGCGGCTTTGAGGGTGGCCACATTGCCACCATGACCATTGATCAAAAAGAATCGCTCAAACCCAGACTTGGCCAGCGGCTTGACATAGTCTTGAATCAGCGCAATCAACGTGCTGGGGCGGAGGCTGATGCTGCCCGGAAAAGCCGTATGGTGCAAGGCCATGCCGACATTGATCGTCGGCCCCACCACGACACCTGTGGCCTCACCAACGCCGCGCGCAATCGTTGCGGCACAAATGGCGTCAGTACCAATCAGCCCCGTAGGGCCGTGCTGCTCAGTCGACCCAATGGGCAAGATGATGCCTCGGGAGGTTTGCAAATAAGCCTCAATTTCCGGCCAGGTGGAGAGGTGAAGTTGCATCTTAAGCGAACGGCTGAACCGTGTAGAGAGGGGCAGGAGCCAATATTCAGTGCGGGTAGATGTGCCCAGCCGCTGCAGTTTCACAGAATCATCACAGGCAAGTACAAGTGTTCTGCTATGATTTCGGCATCAGGGCAGCAATATCATCCACAAACTTTTGATGATCAATCACCGGTTTGCTGATGTAGCCGTCGGCGCCACTCTGTTCTAAAAAACTTTCGCGATCGCCCTGCATGGCGTGGGCGGTGACCAAGATGACGGGGAGATCGGCGGTGATAGGGTCAGCTTTAAGCATTTGGGTGATTTTGATCCCGTCTACGGGCTTCCCTTCAAACAGGCTATGGGCCAAGGAGACATCCATCAAAATGACATCGGCTTGGCGATCGCGGGCGATCGTCATGACCTCATCCACATCTTCCGTGTGCTTGACGCTAAACCCTCCCCGCTTCGAAAGAATCTTCGAAAATACGCGGGCATTGATCATGTCATCTTCAACGATGAGAACGGTCTTCATGGTGTTTCCTTAAACGACGGAAGCCTCGGTAGGGAGCAAACCTTGATACATTGCACATTATGGCCCGTATTCCACCGGTTCCCTTAATTAATCGTAGCTATAGGTTATTGCTATTGGCTGACTTTTGCGTATACCTTACAGCATTGTGAAAACCCGCTTTATTGGGCAGAATACAGCCGGGCTTCTTTATTAATTCCCAATTTCAGAGGACAGGGATTCATGGCGGATCAACTCAATATGCTTTCATCCGGTCAGATCGTGCCGACCCCTCTACATACAGAGGTACAGCGGTCTTATCTGGAATATGCCATGAGTGTGATCGTCGGGCGGGCGCTCCCCGATGTGCGTGATGGGCTCAAACCCGTGCACCGGCGCATCCTGTACGCCATGTATGAACTGGGTTTAAGCCCCGATCGCCCCTTCCGTAAATGTGCCCGCGTGGTGGGCGATGTGTTGGGTAAATATCACCCCCACGGCGACCAGGCGGTGTATGACGCCCTGGTGCGCATGGTGCAAGACTTTTCCAGCCGGTATCCGCTGCTGGCAGGACACGGCAACTTTGGCTCGGTAGATAATGACCCTCCAGCGGCCATGCGCTATACCGAGACGCGCCTGAGCCCGGTCAGCTATGAGGCCCTGCTCGACGAAATCGGCGAAGCCACCGTTGACTTTATCGACAACTTTGACAACTCGCAGCAAGAGCCAATTGTGCTGCCCGCCCAGCTGCCGGTGCTGTTGCTCAACGGGTCTTCGGGCATTGCGGTGGGCATGGCGACCAACATTCCGCCCCACAATTTGAGCGAGGTCGTGGATGGGCTGATTGCGCTGATCGATCGCCCCACCCTGTCAGATGAGAGCCTGTTTGAGCTGATCCCCGGCCCGGACTTTCCCACCGGCGGGCAAATCATTGACCGCAAGGGCATTGCCGATGCCTATCGCACCGGTCGGGGCAGCATCCCCGTGCGGGGCATCACGCAGCTCGAAGAAGTGCGGCCCGGTCGCGGGCGGCAGCGACGCACGGCGATTATCGTGACGGAGCTGCCCTATCAGGTCAACAAAGCCGGGTGGATTGAAAAGATCGCCGATCTGGTCAACAACAACAAGCTAGATGGCATTGCCGACATTCGCGACGAAAGTGATCGCGAGGGCATGCGCGTCGTTATCGAACTCAAGCGCGAAGCCCAGCCCGAAGTCGTGCTCAACGCTCTCTATCGTCAGACCCCGCTGCAAAATAACTTTGGCGCGATCATGCTGGCCCTGAACGACGGTCAGCCCCGCCAGCTGCCCCTGCGGGAGATTTTGCAGGCATTTTTAGATTTCCGCGAAGCAACCCTCACCCGGCAATATCGCTACGACCTGGAAAAAACCGAAGCGCGACTGCACATCGTCGACGGCTTAATTCGGGCGCTAGAAAATCTCGATCAGCTGATTGAGATCCTGCGTCATGCCCCCGATGGCACCACCGCTAAGGTGTCGCTGCAGGCAGCCTTTGGCCTGGATGATCGGCAGTCCGATAAGGTTTTAGCGATGCCGCTGCGCCGCCTCACCGGGCTAGAGCGCCAAAATCTGCAGGATGAATATGGCGAACTGACGGCCCATCGCGATGAACTGCAGCGGCTGCTAAGTGATCGCCGCGAGCTGCTAAAAATGCTAAAAAAAGAGCTGCGATCGCTCAAGAAAAAGTTCAGTGACCCGCGCCGTACCCGCATTCAAAGTGAGGCCGAACGCCAGGAGGAAACGGAGCAGCTCGCTGAAATTTTAGCCGAGCATCAGGAAGAAGAAGTCGTCCTCGAATTCACCCAAAAAGGCTACGTGCGGCGGTTTTCGCCCCGTGCCTATCAGCGCCGTCAAGCCCGCCAGGCGCAGGCCGATACCCGCGAGCTGCAGGAAGCGGATGAGCTGACCCTGCAGGTGGCCCCGGCCATCACCGCGCAAGAGCTGCTGGTGCTGACTGGCGACGGCAAGGCCTTTACCCTGACGGTGGGCGACATTCCCCAGGTGAACCGGCAAGCCAAGGGCGTGCCGCTGGTCGGCTTACTGCCCGACTCGGTCGGCAATGAACCGGACGAGATCGCCACGCAGCTGGTGCTCACCGAAGCGGCCCTGACCCACGACCTGATCATGCTGACCCGGCAGGGGCGCATCAAGCGCGTGCCGCTGTCAGAGTTTCAAAATCTGACCGGGCGGGGCCTCACCGCCGTGAAGCTGAAAAAAGACGATGAGCTGGCCTTTATCACGTTGGCCAAAGCTGACGATGAACTGGCGATCGCCACCTCGGGCGGCCGCCTTATTCGCTTTGCGATCGATGACGACAACCTGCCCGTCATGGGCCGCACCGCCCAAGGACCGCAAGCCCTGAGGCTCCGCAAGCAAGAACAAATCGTCGGCTGCGTGCGAGTTCAAGACGAGGGCGATTGCGTGCTGCTGGTGTCGGCGGCGGGGTTTGCCAAACGCCTGCCGATGGGGGGCATTCATCGCGGCGCACGGGGCGGGATCGGCACTCAGGCATTTTTGTTTAAGCAAAAGACCGATCAGCTGGTGGCGGTGGTGCCGAGTCCTCTCAAGGGAGCGATCACCGTGGTGACCACCGAGTCTCGCAGCGCGCAAATTCCTGTCGGTGATGTGCCGCGTCAGGGGCGGGATACCTTAACGGGCTATCGGCTCAACAAGTTGACCAAAGGTGAAAGAATCGCCACCGTGACGCTGACCACCTTGGTTGATAATGAAGCCAGCGGCGGCAGCGCCGAGGATGATTCTGAGGAGTAGGAGCCCAGCTGTGGCGCAGGTTGTTCTAGAGAATTTGTATAAAACCTTCGCTGGTGTAGGCGGCCCAGCGTCGCCGGATGCGGAGGCCACTGCACCAACCGAAACGACCGTGCTGCGGCGGATTGATCTGACCATCCAGGATGGCGAATTTATGGTGCTGGTTGGCCCCTCAGGCTGTGGCAAAAGCACGCTGCTGCGCTTGATCTCAGGGCTGGAGGAGATTACCGCTGGGAATATTTGGGTGGGCCAGCAGCAGGTCAATACCTTGCCGCCCAAGCAGCGCGATATTGCCATGGTCTTTCAGAGCTATGCGCTGTATCCGCACCTAACGGTTTACGACAACCTGGCGTTTGGCCTGCGGCGCATGGGTGCGAGCGCGGAATTTTTAGCTTCCTCAGCGGCTGCGCCACCAGATGCCTCCCAGGCAACGGATTCATCTGGGGTAAAGGACTCCTTGGGGCAAACTGCCCCGCTCTCTGCCGCCGATGAAGCAAATCACCAGCTGCAGGCGGCCCTAGCCCAGCGATCGCCCTGGCAAACTCTGCTGTCGGGAGCCACGCGCCGCTTACCGAAAGGACTGCGCTATCTCTCACCCGCCGACCGAATGATTGATCAGCGGGTCAGAACAGTGGCTCAAATGCTGCAAATCGACGCGCTCCTCAACCGGCTGCCGCGCCAGCTTTCGGGCGGGCAAAAGCAGCGCGTGGCACTGGGTCGGGCGATCGCCCGCAATCCTCAAGTGTTTTTAATGGATGAGCCGCTGTCGAACCTGGACGCCAAGCTGCGCACCGAAACCCGCGCTCAAATCGTCAATCTGCAGCATCAGCTCGGCATCACGACGATCTATGTCACCCACGACCAGATCGAAGCGATGACGATGGGCGATCGCATTGCCGTCATGAACCAGGGGCAGATTCAACAGGTCGCCACCCCGTTAGAGCTGTATCGTCATCCCGCCAATCGCTTTGTCGCCGCCTTCATTGGTTCGCCGCCAATGAACTTTTTGTCAGTGCAGGTGAGTGCGCCGGTGCGTCTGAGCCATGCCCAGTTTCACCTGACGCTGCCGGCGGCTTGGGCACAAATGATGAAGTCGTACGACGGTCAGCCCGTAATGCTGGGGGTTCGCCCTGAGCATTTCAGCCTGAGCACTCCCGCTCCCGAGAATTTGCCGGTGACCGTCCGCCGGGTAGAAGCCCTGGGCAGCGAGACCTATCTCGCCGTGCAATTTGACCAAGACCTGCTGCAGGTGCGAGTCGATCCCGATCGCCCGTTTGAGATCGGGGAACAGCTATGGCTGGCGATCGATCCCGAGAAAATCCACCTCTTTGATCCTCACAGTGAGTCAGCTCTCGGCATCGCTTCAACAGACAAAAAATGACCCGGAGAGCGATGAGTGTATTGAACGCCAGTGCGGGTTAAGCCAAACCCCGTTTCTTTCCTCTCTGGGGAGAGGCTCAGGGGGCGGGTTGCACCACTTTCAGCAGGATGATCGATACCCACCCCGCCCTTGGCACCCCTCCCCAGAACTATCCATTAGACAGAAGTCGGTCAAAGCTATGTCATTCAAGGATTCCAGACTACGCTTGAGCGAACAAACCTCACCGCCTGCGGCACCTCTCCTTCTCAAGGAGAGGTTAATGAACCATTTGTCCAAAATTTGACAGGACATCCGGTTCCTCTCCTTAGTAAGGATAGGCTAGGTGAGGTTAAACCGCCCGCAAAGCGATCGCGAGTAACCTCTGAAAGCCTTTCTGTAGAAAGCGTGTAGCAACTTGTGTATAACGGATAGCTCCCCAGAGGGAATTATCGCCTCAACAGGCTGGTAAGCGTGCCGGATGCCCTTATCCCGAACTCAGGTTTTTACACAATCGACCTAAAACTTCTCGCCAGATTTGCGTAACGCGCCCTGAAATACCCGCTCGGCAATCGGCGGGGCTTCACTGGGAATGAGTTTGAGCGGCCCGTCACGTTCCGCTGTTGCCACCAAGGGTTCATAGCCGATCGCAATAGGAAAATCCCGCTGTTCAAAGCTCGTCAACAGCTCATCGCGAGTTTGGTCTGCCGGGTCCAGAAAGGTGGGATCGTAGTCAAAGTACGCCTGGGTGTTCTTTGTGACCTGCACTGACGGAGCCTTGAGATCTTCTTCGTAGGTGAGCGTGTAGTTGACGAAGTCAGGCTGTCGTTCGCCAATCTGCACGCGATCGCGAATGACAATGCGATTTTTCACCGTCAGGCCATAGTCGGTGTTGGCACCGTCGTCATCCCCAAAATAGAGTCGTTTGGCGTCTCCTTTGACCGCCATCGCCACCCGCTGACCCGCAGGTAGCTTCAGATCGCTGAGTTCAAAGCCGGAGCTTTTGGCCACGGTGCGCTCTGTGAGCGCAAAGTAATCCGATGTGGAAGAGTCAAATTCGTAGGCGCTGCTGTCATCACTGAGATGAATGGAAAGCTGGGGAATTTCGACCGCCTGGTTGGTGACAAAGGTGAGTTCTGGCCCGGTGCGGTTGGGCGTCACATACAGGGTCAACGCTTCGTCCGGCGTCAGGGGAATGTTCGCCACATCGGCAGTGTAGCCCGGGCCAGTAAGCTGCAGCGTCGCCGGAGCGGCTTGCTCACCCCGCCCCGCCAGCGTCACTTTGAACGGTTGATCCAGCGCTGTAGCGGGCAGGTAATAGCTGGCGGGCACGTCACGGTTGAGGCCCCCCTTAAAGGGCACCAAAGCCGCTGGTGCTGACGCGGTAATTTCGAGGGGGAGATCGTCCTGGGTAGAGGTAACAGTGAGCTGTCCTTCGCCAATTAAGGTGATATCAACCGTGGGCTCAGCGGTTTCGGCAGTGGCATCGATCCGACAAAACGGACAGGTAAACGGCCCTTTGTACAGCGGCTCATCCACGGTTTCCACCTGTCGCCAAGAGAGCTGGGTCAGGTCAATATTTTTGCTCTGGGCATCGCCGACAAAGGGGGCGACGTCTGGCGTGGGCTGATAGCGCCAGGTATCGGCTAGAGTGTCAAACTCGACATGCCGAGCGGGGGACGCAGCCGATTGCTCGGCAGGATAGTTGCTGTCGTAGACGTACACCCAATATTTGCCATCTCCTTTATCTTCAATCTGATAGGGCGTCAGGCTATAGCCCTCCGTAAGGATGCCTTCAACCACGCGATAGATACCCATCGTGAAGGGATTCAACGAGCCGGTGAGAAAGATATCTAACACGGTGAGCAAAATATCCGTCGGGCTGGCACTTTCGCGGATGTCTTGGGTGGCCTGAAAGACTTCCGTCACGCCCTGCATCAAAAACAGGTTGGCGATATAGGTTTGTAGCTCAAAGAGCGATCGCGCCAACTCAAAGACGACGCGTCCCAGCAAAAAGTTGACCAGCTGCTGCCACCAGGGAATCTGCTCTGGTGGGTTTTGCTGCCAGAGAGAAAGCGCCGCCGCCGCCATGCCTTCGCCAATCCCCAAATCGATGCGGGCCAGCTGACTTTCCAACCAGTCTTTGGCAGCCGAGGTGAGCACGCAGGCACTGATTTCTGAGCCGATGCAAACCTGGGTGCCAAATACCTGCTCTAGCTGCTCGGTCAGCACTTCTTCCCAAGCGGCAGCATCGCGCTGCAGATCAATCGCCCCCACCAGTTCTGAGTTGGAAAATGAAAAGGTATCTTCGCTGAGCTCAAAACCGGGCAGCGAAATGCTGCCCCCCGGCAGGTTCTGCAATTGAGCGAGGCGATCGCGGTGATCAGTCGGTGCGATCGCGTCCCTGGTCGTGGCCGCTGCCAGGGTAAATGGGCGGGCGATCGCGGCGGGGGGATCATGGGCCAGTGCGGCGTAGGGTGACAGCTGCACCACGAGAAAGGCTGTCAGTACCGTGAGCACACCCCAGCGAATTCGGCTGTAATACTTTCGCAGCATCGGCCCCTTTGTTCAGCTCAAAGCACTGATCTTACTCATCTAACGGCCTACTCAGAGACGGTGGGTGTGCCGCAACTGAAATATTCACACAAGGGATGGCCCAGTCAGCGAGACTTTCTGCAGAGAACGCCATTGATCTGAATCGTTAGAATTTTCAGAGGCTTCGCAATGATGACGAACCGGCAAAATGCACTGTAAGGATGGGCCGCAATGACGTTTCCAGTAATGGCGCTGAGTCACCTTGAGCTGTATGTCCGCGATGTGGCAAAGATGGAACGCTTTTATACCGACTTGCTGGGCTTTGTTGTCACCGATCGCGGGGTGGGGGCGGGCGGCCTGGTGTTCCTCAGCCGTAACCCGGCAGAACATCATCAACTCGTGTTGAATCCTCGTCCGACCCATCACGTTGCGAATAGCCCCGTGGATCATATTTCTTTTCGGGTGTCTGCTCTCTCGGATCTGCGTCAGTTTTACCTCTCGGTGCTGGGCTCTGCGGTACCGGTAGACTCAGTTTCCCATGGCACAACTTGGTCAATCTACTTCCGAGATCCGGAGGAAAATCGGTTGGAAATTTTTATGGATACACCGTGGTACGTTCATCAACCCTGCAAGTTCAAGATCGATTTAACGCAGCCAGATGAGGAGCTATATGTCTCTACAGCAGCGAGAATTGCTGACATGCCTGGGTACTGCACGGTCGAAGATTGGCAAAAGGCCCATGTTTCGACAATGCAAATGTGACTCCGATCAACAACATGCTAGAAGCAGACGTTCAACCCTTCAGCTTTAGGCAACAGCCGCCCCCCGATCTCACCACCTTACAAATTCAAGGGCAGCGGGTGATTTTGCACGCTATTCATGAAAGGTTTGCGACAGAGATATTCACAGAGTTCAACGCCGAGATTACGCGTTACATGTTTCCTAAACCGGCTGAAACCATCGACGAAACGCTGGCTTTCATCACCGACTCACTGGCCAAAATGCGTCGGCGAACTGATTTGGTATTGGCGATCGCCCACCGAGAGGGGGAGTTTTTAGGCTGTTGTGGTTTGCATATCACGCAGGGCTATCGCACGCCTGAACTGGGAATTTGGCTCAAGAAATCTGCTCACGGTAATGGGTATGGCAAGGAAGCGATCGGGCTACTGACGACTTGGGCTGTCGCCAATATCGAATTTGAATATGCCATTTATCCCGTGGACAAGGCCAATATCCCCAGTCGTAAAATACCAGAAGCACTCGGCGGCTTTGTCATTTCCGAGCAAAAGGCTGAAGCCATGACTGGTCATATTTTAGACGAAGTGGTCTATAAAATTCCCTACGAGACGCTGCGCACGCTGCATAACAGTGGAGTTTAAAGTTAGAGAGAGTTGTAGCGATCATTACTACTTGCTGAACCACTCGGCTATCGGCATCACACTAGATCAGCGCCACAAGTGCCGTTCATAGCTCTTCGTCCTCAGGAACCGGATACAGCAGTCGCCAACTTTCTGGCACTTCACCATGCTCGGCGGTAATGCGCTGCCGAATTTCATTCAACGGCCACCCTGTCAACCTCGCCAGCGTTCGTGATTCTGCGTTGAGCCGCTTGGAGATTTCTACGGCTTGCTGGGCAAACATCGACCGACTAAGTTGCGAAATATAGTCCAGAGGATTGTCTGTATCCGTCAAGAGGGTAAAGTCGCTGAGATCCAAAACTCGATACCAAGAAACCAGAAATTTAAAATCAAACCCGTGAGAACTGGGATCTGATAAGTGCGCAAGCCTCACTTTAAGGAAAGTCAGAAAATCAGTGGGCGGGCTACTTTCTGGATTGCGTCTTGCTCGCTCTAGATTATCTTCATACGAGTCTCGAAAATCATCAATAATTTTTGTCGCACACTGTTCAGCCGTCTGTTCTGAACGAAAATGGTCCTGAATAATATATTTATTGAATCCATACTGAACTTCAAAACTTTGTTTATTTTCAGTTGCATGAAACATCAAATCTTCTGCAAATTCATTGGGGGCATACTGCAAAAGCAAACCTGTAAAAAAGACGTTTTCCCTGGGATGATCGTCATTAGTTCCAGACGAAGACAGCCAAAAAACACCTACATCCTGAAGAATAGGTGTCTCATTTATAATCTCTGCTCGGAAGCGTGGAGAGCCTCCCTCATAGAGATCCTGCCTCAAAAAAGAAGCCTCTAGAAGCACCGTGTTTCTGCCTGCTTCGCCAAAAGCTTTCTGAACAATTGCCTGATAAATGTTGCTGAAGTCAGCTCTGGAAAATTCGGGAAGTACCTCCTCAGTCGGCATATTCGCTGTCCGATAATTCACGACTTCTGTTCGACCCTTAGCTGAAAACAGGTATATTGTCAGACTCTGCTTACCATTAGAATTAAGCTTGCCTGGCTGAATTGGCAGCATAAACTGTGGCGAGCTATAGGTTATTTGCAGCGGCTTCAGATAGTGGGTCTGTCCTGGTTCAAACTCTGGAATGGTGACTTTAGCCACAACAAAGCCCATACCCTGTCGAATGTAAGGTTTTAAAGCATTTTGAGCTTCAGAGGAAATCGCATAGTCTTGCTGCCCGGCCCACGTTTCCAGGTGTTTAATGTCCTGAGGCTTAAAGATAGTCAGCACATATTCACCTTCCATAGCTCGGGCAAAGAAATCTTCTGCAGCTGGATAACGATCAATAGGATATGCAACGTCGAATGTTTGGAGACGGTAGGGTTGAGTTGTAAATAAGGCCCGGTTACAAGCACTAATATCTAAAGCGAGAGAGTCTTCATGGGCCGCGAGATCATAGGTCAGTCTGGGTGAGCTTAAATAGTTCATGCGCTTGACCAACACTGGATCTACTACACGAATTTGCTCTGGCTCAATATCGGCGGGAATCGGCACAATCAGGGCAAACTCACCGACATCTCCTTCGTAGTCATTAAGCATGGTGAGGGTGGTTTGGTTGCCGTCGCGGGCAATCACCACATGAGATGTGTGGTTATACAAATGAGCGTCAGCCCCCGCTACATAAAGACCCGGCAGTGCCCAAGCAGCGGGCGCAATGCTAAAGATGAGCGCGATCGCCAACAGACTGAGCAAGCAAGTTTTCAAACTTCTCAAAGGAGCTCTCCGCTCTTGATTGATGAATCCTAAGCACATGTCGTAGATGTAACCATCAAAATTTGGCCTGATGTTTACCGTAATCTATCGCTGCTAATAGTCATTCTTCCGTTCCGTCAAGGCTTGCTTCTACACCTGTCCAGCGGCAAAAAGCGCACTGGCCTGCAGCTGCAACGATGGAAAGAGAGGCGAGACTAAGCGATCGCGCGCTCTGAACTGGCGTTTTACGTAGATGTCATCTGCTAATTGACAGATGGTTAAGGTGGGTTGTTTCGGTTTGCCGATGTACTCTCGACCGCCCAGCCCTAAATAATCACTAATCCAATATTCGGGAATGCCGAGCAAGGCGTAGTCTTCGACTTTGCGGGCGTAGTCATTTTGCCAGTTGGTGCTGACGACTTCGGCGATGAGTTTGACCGCAGCCCCCGACGTGATCACCGGCTGAGATTGCCACAGCGGCTCGTGCATCAGTTGCGTGCGGTCGAGCACAATGACGTCGGGGCGAAAAGCCGTGTCATCAGACATACGAATCAGGCAGCGATGAGGAATGATGTAGGGCAAATCAAGGCGATCGATCTCGACGTTGAGTTTACGAGCAATGAAACCAATCACCTGCTCATGTAACCCCGTTGGCTCCACGTCAATGAGTTCCCCATCAATAAGTTCGTACTGATCTTGATCGCCGTATTGGGCGATGAAGGCATCAACCGTTAGTAACTTGGGATTGATCTGGATCATTTCTCTGACATCTGGCTTTTTTGTCGATAGATCTCGAAGAGCGGCGGACAGTAATCGATGTGATGCACGCTGGGCTTGAACCGTAAACTCGTTCTGAATTTAATTGTGGCTGATCTGCGACTGCCTTGGTTGGCCGTTAGTGCAGCACCTGTTCGGAGGCGCGATCGCAGCAGTGAAACCGGTTGAAGTCGAGGCTGACGCAGACAGTTTCGCCGGGGGTGCAGCACAATTCTATTCGCTATCGAGAAGCTGCTTTAGCAGTTGTGGCGAAACCCAGAATCCGGCGCTTCGTAGCGGTTCAAACGTCACCTCTAAATCAAGCAATTTGGCATTGGCAGACTCCTTTAAGATACCTAGCAGGCCGATGACTTTGAGGCCTTTGTCGCTAGCGAATTGTCTGGCAGCTTTGTCATCTAGGATGATGAGATCGGCGTTTAGCTGCACTGCGATCGCAATGGCTTCCCGCTCCCCCAGATCAAGATTTTTAGCTGGCATACTTTGCGATAGTTCAACCAACGGCACCTGAAGCCAGCTGGGGGGATGAGTGATCCAAGCTCGGACTTCAGGAGGGGATGCCGCAGCCCTGAGTTCAGCAGCAACAGCCTGAGGAATCAGAACGCTTTGATACAGGGTGGGTAAAACTTCAATTTGATCGAGCAGGATTAAATAGCAAATCGGTGACGTGTCAGAGACAACAATCATTGGGCTCTTAATTGATCGAGAGTTTGTAGGTCTTGCTCGAGTTCTGCTGCATCGTAATTGAGATAAGTGCCCATCCGTCTTAAAAAGGTATGAACGGCCATACGGTTGGGCAGTTGCAGGAGTTGCCCTACCTCAGCGGTGCTAACTTTGCCGCGACGGTAGGCATCGGCAACGATGAATTCTAAAAGCCGATGGGAAAGTTTATCGTCTTTGTCGTCTAATCTTTGGGCGATATCATCAGGAATCTGAACAGTTATTTCCATGACGGTGGCAACCCCAAGGGCTTTGGATCAGTAGCCTTATGCTAAGCGATCGCAACCAAATCACTGGGACAACACAGGGTGGAAGCAACCCAACATCACTCGTTCCCCGGTGCAAAATTGTTGACGACCGCTAATGCAGCACCTGTTCAGAGGCGCGATCGAAGAGGTGGAAGCAGTTCATATCGAGACTCACCCGCACTGTTTCACCGGGGGTGAAGCGCGATCGCGGATCAATGCGGGCGATCAGTTCCTGACTGTCCGCCAACGTGAGATAGACAATTTCTTCATAGCCCATCATTTCCACCACAGACACGGTCGCTTCGATGTCTACCGGGTTGATGCCAGGGGGCGCACATTTGGGGTTATAGATATTGTCGGGGCGGATGCCGAAGATAAGAGGGGTGCCGACGTAGGAGTCGTAGCGTGATCGCACATCAGCGGGAACCGGCACCTTGAGACTGCCCGCGTGGATAAAGAGGGTGTCGCCTTCGGGCTTGAGGTCGGCCTCGAAGAAATTCATCGCTGGACTGCCCATGAATCCGGCGACGAACATATTGTTCGGGCTGTCGTAGAGGGTTTGGGGCGTATCGACTTGTTGCAAAATGCCCTGATTCATCACGGCGATGCGACTGCCCATCGTCATCGCTTCAACCTGATCGTGGGTGACGTAGATAAAGGTCGTCCCTAGCTTGTGGTGCAGCTTCGTCAGTTCCGCCCGCGCCTGCACCCGCAGCTTGGCATCCAGGTTTGACAGCGGCTCATCCATCAAAAAGGCAGCCGGGTCGCGGACGATCGCCCGTCCGACGGCGACTCGCTGCCGCTGCCCCCCGGACAGCTGTTTGGGCTTGCGATCAAGCAGTTCTTCGATGCCGAGCTGGGCGGCGGCGGCCTGCACCCGCTGCTGAACATCGACTTTGGGCGTGCCCTGCAGCTGCAGGCTAAAGGCCATGTTGTCAAACACGCTCATGTGGGGATACAGCGCGTAGGACTGAAACACCATGGCAATATCGCGCTCACGAGGGGCGCGATCGTTGACCCGCTCACCGTTGATGTAAAGGTTGCCGCGACTGATCGATTCCAACCCCGCCAGCATTCGCAGCGACGTGGTTTTGCCACAGCCCGACGGCCCGACCAGCACCAGAAACTCATCGTCGCCGATGTCTAAGTTCAGGTCTTTGACGGCGATAAAGCCGTTGTCGTACTGCTTAGTGACCTGTTCAAATACGATGTGTGCCATTATCCCTTCACTGACCCTGCCAACAAGCCCCGCACAAAATACCGCTGTAGGGCAAAGAATACCAGCAGCGGCACCACCATCGAAATAAACGCCCCCGCCGTGAGTAAATGCCAGTCTTGGCCACGATCGCCCACCAGATTCCGCAGCACTAGCGTCACCGGGGCCACATCCTGGTTGCCGCCCAAGTAGACCAGTGCCACCAGCAAATCATTCCATACCCAGAGAAACTGGAAGACGGTAAAAGAGGCGATCGCGGGTGTCGAGAGGGGCACCACGATGCGCGTAAAAATCTTCAGGTGAGACGCACCATCCACCGCCGCCGCTTCGATCAGGTCGCGGGGCAGGGTGCCAATGTAGTTGCGTAGGAGGTAGATACCGAGGGGCAGACCGTACCCCGTATGCGCCAACCACACCCCGAAAAACGTGCCCGCCAACCCGAGCGTGTTGTAGGCCCGCAACACCGGAATCAGTGTCATCTGCAGCGGCACCACCAGCAGGCCGACGATCATCACAAACAGTAGCTGCCGCCCCGGAAAGCGCATCCAGGCCAGGGCGTAGGCCGCAAAGGTGGCGATCGCAATGGGCATCACCGTGGCGGGAATCGTGATAATCAAGCTGTTGAGAAACGCCTGCCCCATGCCCTGACCGGTGAGCACGTCGCCATAGTTGCCCAGGTGAAACTGACCCAGATCGAGCGGCGGGGTGAAAACAGTCCACCAGCCACTCTCTAGCAGCGCGTCGGGCTGGCGAAAGGAGCTAATCAGCAGTCCGGCCGTGGGCAGCGTCCACAGCAGGGCGATCGCCACCACCACAATATGAACCGGGGCCGTCGTGAACCAGGTTTCTACCCGATCCATCCAGGAACGAGATTGGCGCGATCGCGCGTCGGGGCGGGCCGTCATCG
This sequence comes from uncultured Halomicronema sp., assembly GCA_937899725.1. Lineage (GTDB taxonomy): Bacteria > Cyanobacteriota > Cyanobacteriia > Phormidesmidales > Phormidesmidaceae > Halomicronema. Next base: position 4,853 of record CALCCA010000035.1, on the reverse strand, counting down.
GTTCGTCTCCTGCTGTTGAAACCGGCGAATATTCGCCGCCATGACCGGAATCACCGCTAAGAGCAAAATGACGGCGATGGCACTACCCCGGCCAAAATTGCGAAAGTTGAACATCTCTTTAATCATGCGGCTGGCGATGACGTCGGTATCTAAATTGCCGCCGGTCATCACAAACACAATGTCGAATACCTTCAGCACCAGCACAATAATCGTCGTAGACACCACGACGATAGTAGAGCTAATCATGGGAATCGTGATGCGCCAAAAAATCTGCAGCTCGTTGGCTCCATCCATCCGCGCCGCCTCAATCACGTCTTGGGGAATGCCCTTCACCGCAGACGACAACAGCACCATGGCAAAGCCCGTTTGCAGCCAGATCATGATGGCAATCAGGGCCAAATTGTTGACGCCCTTATTCACCAGCCAGCCAATCGGCTCAAACCCCAGCGCCACCACGATCGCATTCAGCAGACCGATTTGCTCGATGCCCGGTGGCTGGTAGGCGTAGACAAACCGCCAAATCACGCTGGCCCCGACGAACGAAATCGCCATCGGCAAAAAGATCAGCGCCTTGGCCACCGGCTCATAGCGCACCCGATCGACCAGCACGGCAATGATCAACCCCAGCCCGACGCTGACGCCGGTCACTAGCACCAGCCACAAAATGTTGTTGCGAAAGGCGATCAGCATGTCGGAGTTGGTGAAGGCAAACAGATAGTTATCCAGCCCCACCCAGCTCTCCGATCGCTGATCTTGAAAGCTGATGATGATGGTGCGAATCGTCGGCAAAATCAAAAACGCCGTCAAAATCGCCAGCGCCGGAACCATGTAAACCCAAGGCAAAATTCGCGATCGCCACTGGTAGGGCAACCGATTCACTAAAATATTCGCGGCATAGAACAGGGCAATCACCCCCCCCGAGCCCAGCACAATGGCCGCGATCGCGCTCAGCAAACGAAGCAGATTATTGGCATCGGGCATGGGCTAAATCGGGTTAGGAGGAACTCGTTGAGGGGCGGGCCGCCGATTTGGTCGCCGACCACTGGGCCGCGCGCTGATCAATAGCCTGAATGAAGTCATGTTTGCCATCCATATACTGCTCGATATCGGTGGGATGGGCCTGGGCCAAGCGACGCTTCAGTTCACTATATTCCTGAGCGGCGGCGGGATGCGCCACCAGATAGTCACGAAATGCTAAGTGCCGCCTCACCTGGTCGGTACCAGCGGCAAAGGCGTGGACGTGGTGCGTTCTCACGCCAGCAGCATTGTCTTTGCGAAAGTAGCGCCGCCCCGGTATGCCATACTCGCCCATGGCCTGATAGCCAAGGTCAGTCATTGCGGCATTCTGGCGAGCGACCTGGGTGATGTCTTGAACTTCGACAAGCAAATCGATGATGGGCTTGGCGTAGATGCCGGAAATGGCGGTGCTGCCGATGTGATGAATGGCGATGACGGTGTCGTCCAGGGCTACGGCGATCGCTTGGGCGGCTTGGTCAAAGGCGGCTGGCCAGGCTGGATTGGGAGGCACCACTTCAACTTTTCGCATCGTTCATTACCGACTGTAGAGCATTCGCTGTGCAAAAGCACCATTGCCTAAGGCGCAGGCGGCAACTGTAGCTCAACACCCACTTTGTCACCTAACTCTATGACCTGATCAGCAAGATTATTGGCAACTTCGAGCCCACCAGTGAGTCCTACAACAGCTGTAGACGCTGCTGCAAGTAGGGCCTTCAATCGCTTCTTTAATCGGGGCTGATTGCGTTGGTCAGCAGGCTTTTTGGCTTCTTCTTCGACATCGTCAATTTCGATCACGAGATCTGCTTGGACTTCGGGCGGCAGCTGGGTGATGGTTTGGCGCAGGCTAGCAATCAGTTGCAACAGCTCAGCGGTGCTAGCCCCCGTCGTTTGAGTCAGATTAGCAGCGGTGACTTGAGCGTTGTCTTTGGCTTCATTGACGACGTTACCAATATTGGAGCCAGAGATTTGGGTGCCGACTTTATTGCCCGCGACTTGGTCACCGGCAACTTTGTCGCCTGCGACGTTGTCCCCTTGGCCGTATTGGTGAATGGTGTTTTCCATAGCGGTAAATGAGGGTGAACCAAAATTAGGTGAATAGTACAGCTTAAGCAGTTGGTCGGTATGCAGCGGCAGCAAGGCGTAGGTTTGCCCAGCGTCGTCGCTAAACTCAACTTCGTAGACATCGGAGGCGAGCAGCTCGACGAGGGTGCCGACTTGCCCGGCAGCGAGGTGATGCTGCGGCAGATCTTGCTTGAGGGCAACGACATCCAGGAGTTGAAACTGGGTTAAGGTGCTGACCATAAATGTCACCTCAGAATGTAACAGCTCACAAGGCGGGGAAAGGTTTCGCTGGGGCGGATGATCCAGCTGGTGCAAACGGTGGCGGTAGTTTGGTTACGAGTCAAAGGAAAATTAACTCGGTAGCGCTGACCATATTCGTCGATGTCGCCGGGGATGGCTTCGGCTTGCTGAATGGCTTGGAAGATCAAGGATTTTAGTAGCTCATCATCTTGCTGAGTTAACCCTAAGATAGCGGCAAACAAGCGGGCTTTGTGCTTGCCGCGAGGGTGCTGGGGATTGAGGCTATAGTCTCGCAGTTTGAGGCGATCGATAAAGGCCGATTCGGCCTGGGGCAGTTTCATGGCTCCGCGAACTTATCGCCTTGCACTTGATCGCCTGCAAAATTATCGCCTTCGCCATGCTGGTGAGTTGTGCTGGAGCGAGCATCGGTATTGTGCTGCGGCATCTGAAAATCAGCGCGCTCGATATTAAACACGTTAGGCTGCATTACCGCCTCTTCCATGGCAAAATCCTTCGCTTGCTGCTGTCGCCGAGCTTCCATCGATTCGTAGCCATCGAGAAGTTTGCGTAGATTGAGACGAAGACGGAGCTTCCCGATCGTCACAGTTTCTTCGTTCATCGCTTCCAGGCCGAGAAGCTCTTGATAGTCCAAGGGGGGATGCTCGGGATGGTCTGGAACGGGTACCCACTCAGTGACATTGAGGTTGGCGAAGCTGCGGTGGATTCTGGTGAAAGTTTTGCGGATTTGGGAGAGCATACTGCGGCGGGTTTGTTCACGACCACTGATCGCAATGAAAATTTTGTTGTCTTCGGAATCAGCCTTGATGCGGGCAATGTTGGGAGTTCCCTCGCCTTCGCGATCGGCCAGCATAACGCCGCTACGCCAATAGACCTCGTTGTGAATGTCTTCATGGCTGAGGACGATAAAGCGTGACATCACGCCCTCAGGCAGAATGCCATAGTGATATTGAAATTCCAGAGTATTGCCCTCTAAATCCGTTTGCTTCGGTTCATCTTTGGGGAGCAGACCAGGAATCAGGAATTTGGGGCTGGGGCAATCAGGTAGTTCAAAGCAGAGCTGAAACTCCTGCATCAGGTCGGTGAGGTAATGGTGGCGATCAGCAGGATAGCGCTCAGCGTCGAGGATACGGCTAAGATCGGCATCGGTCAAAATGCCTTTGGTTTCCGTTTTGAGGGTTTCGTCGCTCAGCAGCTGATAGATGCCAGCGGTGACCCAACCAGGATTGAGCACGTTGGTATCTTTGAGCAGAGGATGTTCGCGAAAGTTGAGCACCAACCCCAAATTGTGGAGCAGCTCAATGAGTTGTTCCTGATTCTGCTCTTCCTGGATTTGGTGCTGGTAGCAGATGCCGATGTATTCAGGATAGGAAATAAAGTCGCGATCCATTGCTTCAAGCTGTTCTTTGACCTCAAACCAGGAGAGGGGCAGCAGGTTATAGACGTCGTGTAGCTGGGCGACCTCTCTGAGAATGGCGGCGCGTAGTTCCTCAATGCCGTCGCCCGACTGGCAAGAAGTTTCTCGGATGTCGCAAATATTGGGATATTTTGTGCATAGGGCTTTACGGTTGATGTCGAGGGGCTGTTCGTCTTTTTTGTTGCCGACGATGATGACAGGTGACTCGCCGCCAAAACTCTGAATGAGCTTGAGCCAATATTCCAGACGATTTTCTTCTTCGCTAGTGCGGCAGTTGCAGACGAGCAGATATAGGCTGCGCTTGGTGAGAAAAAACTGGTGAGTAGCGTGATAAATTTCCTGCCCGCCAAAATCCCACACGTTAAGGCGCACGTCTTTGCTATTGACGTTTACCGACCAGTTGCGACGATTGAGACCGTCAGTTTGCGATTCGTTTTTGTCAACACGATTGTCAACAAATTGGTTCACCAAAGACGTCTTGCCGACGCTGCCCTGACCAACAACAAGTAGCTTAGCCTCATTGAGAGGGCGAACACTACTACTATCAAGTTGATGATAATAATTTAGGATTACATCAACGTCCTCGGGGTTGCCAAGGATTTCGGGAGAAATAGGTAAACAGTTGTCACATAAATTTAGATACTTCAATTTCTTCATCTAAGAAACACTCTTAGGAATCTCAGAAATTTGATTGCCTGCGATGCTAATAGTTTCTAGTTTGTCTAAATGTCCTAAGCATTCTGGCAAAATTGATATCAAATTGTCATTCAGAACAACCTCCGTAAGATTCTGCAAATCACAAATACCCTTTGGGAACTTACTGATCTTATTTCTATGAAGCCATAAGAGTTCAAGATTTTTGAGGTATTTTATGGATTCAGGGATTGTAGAGAGCTGGTTTGCAGCTATCGTAAGGCTATGAAGATTTTCTAGATTACCGATAGATTCCGGCACTTCAGAAATCCTATTATTAGACAATCCTAGATTCTCCAGACAAACTAGAGTTCCTACATTTTTAGATATTTTAGAAATTTTGTTGCTTCCTACAGCGTTTCTCACTCTGGCGAGGTACAGTAACAGCAATTTGTGAACCAGTGTT
>CALCCA010000034.1 GCA_937899725.1 uncultured Halomicronema sp. | reverse complement strand
AGTCGTTGACCAAGCCTTCATTGACTGACCAGATCTATCCGCGGATTGCTATAGCGGGGGCGCTATTTTTGAGCGCCCCCTGAGTCCTGAGATTGTGACTATGCTCCAGTCCGTCCTTCAGCAAAGCCAAACTGAATATAATGTTGAGTCGCAGCCGCTAAATCTGAGCCTAACGCCGCTTGCAAATCAGCGTAGTTATTCAAATAAGCCGCCGGGTCAAAATTATCATGACTGCGTCCCTCTCGGCTGCCATGCGAAATATAGTGCTGAGTTGCGGCCGCTAAGTTATAGTCAAATGCCTGGATTAAATCAGCGTGTGAAGCCAAATATCGACCTTCATCAAAGCGGTCTTGCTGGCGGTTTTCACTCCGGCCATGTTGTTGATAATGTTGTCCTGCAGCGGCCAGATTGTAGCCAAAGGCATTGATCAAATCGTCATAAGAGGCAAGATATTGAGCCGGATCGAACATTCCCCCTGCTGCTGATCGACCTTCCCAGTAGCCAACCTCAATATAATGGGTGATGGCCGCTTGCCAATCATTACCAAAAGCATTGGTCAGGTCATCGTAAGCCGCCAAATACTGAGCCGCATTGAACCGATTTGGCGATCGCCCCTCGTATTGACCTTGAGTGAGGTAATGGGCCTGAAGTGCTGCCGCATTATTGCCATAGGCCTCAATCAAATCACTGTAAGAAGCCCCATACTGCAGCGGATCAAATCCTGCCGGTAAAGTAGGCGCGGATGCAGTAGGCGTTGGGGTAGCACCAGGATTTTCGATGTCGCCTTTACCAAAAACTTGAGTCCAATAAGCTCGATAATTTACGGAGCCGGTATCATTTTGCTGATAATAATAACCAACTCCAATCTCATTCCAGTTGGCATTCAGCATATTGCGCCGGTGTCCCGGACTGTTTAGCCAAGCATTAAAAACTGCTTGTGGCGTTAACTGCCCAGCTGCAATATTTTCACCAACGCTTCTAGATTCATAGCCAAACCGGCTGGCTCGATCACGAGGATTTTGGTTCGCTGGATCTCGATGATCAAAAAAATCGCTAGTGGCCATGTTTTGAGAATGGTATTGAGCCGCCTCCGTCAGATCAGTGTCAACTGAGAGGGGGGATAATCCATTCTGAATTCGAAAATTATTTGTCAGGTTAATGACTTCTAAAATGAATGTGTTATTTTGCATGACTGATGGTCTGCTTATTCAGCAGTTCTGATGAATGACAGTTTCAGAAGTGAAATACCCTGTTATTCATAAGACTCTCTTTATCAAGGGCTAGCACTGAGGTAGATGATGAAGTGCCTTGCCACCCGAGACAAAAAGCTTTCTAGCCTTGATTAATTACGATGTTCCCGCAAATTAAGTGCCTTCCGAATCAGCGATGTAACATTACTTGGCTCACGAGAAATACCCCTTTGACTGCGGCCGCAGTCAAAGGGGACTCTTGTTTCTCGCTGGCTGTAAAAATGCTATGGCTTGACTCAAAAGTGAAAAATCGCGCGTTTCTCACACTTTGAATCTTCAGAAATACACTTCGTTTGAAAAGAATTCTTGGTAGGTGCCTGAACTTAATATGGCAATGGTAGATAAGCGTGACAATGATAAATCTACGTGGGCAAGAAATTAAAGGCTTAAGAAGATAGGCAAAAACCGCATAGGTTGGCGGTTCAAAGATCCGAGATTTCTCCTACGACCGGTTGAGAGCTGATTGAGCTAAACGCTTACGGAGTCTTTGTATCAATACCCAGCTCTCAGTTAGCTCGCTTCCCTTAACCATTCTGAGTTTTCAGACAGCTCCGGGATTTGTAATTCCAATTCTCTGAAACTGGACTACAGATCTTCCTTGTCGGCTGGCGATCGCCATTCCACAAATTTGAAGCTCGAGCCAGTGTTCTCTGCGGGCATGACTATCTAGGGACTTTATCAAGCTGCCTAGTGTCGCTGTGGCATCAGTCATAAACTGACCCAAATCGACCCGGCGGCCAGTAAATGATCTGCACCTTGCCAGTGATGTTCTTTTCTGGGAGAAATCCCCAGGCTATGCTGTCAAAAGCGTTGTTGCGGTTGTCGCCGAGTACGACGTAGGCATCTTCGGGAATTACAACGGGTTCAAGGGTGTAGGCTGCGGGTGCTTTGACGTAGGGCTCCTGTAGCGGCACTTGATTGATTAACGTCTGTCCCTCACTCACCTCGAACGTCTCACCCGGCAGACCGACTACACGAGATAAGATAAGGATGTCGTCGCTCCACACAGGGTTAATCTCAGCCATTGCCGGCGGTGGCGTGAACGTGACAATGTCACCGCGTTGAGGAGAGCGATCGTTGTAAGTGGCCGGCGTCATATAAATCCTGTCTTTTACTTCCAGGGTCGGTTCCATTGATCCCGAAGCTATGGAAAGAGCTTTTGGCATCTGTCCCACGCAGCCGTAGTTCAGCGCCAACGTCCAACTCAGTAGAAAGCTCAGCCGATATTTCCAGGTTGGTTTTGGCGATCGCCTAAGGCTAAACGGTTCAAACATTGTGGGTACCGATTTTTTAAAGCAGTGCTGCGACTCGAAAAGACTCCCGATGATCGCCCTTTCCCATTAAAGCAAGTTGACATCGCTTAAATGGTCGTGAGGAACGCGATCGCCCCTGCCCGGCAGGCGACTCGGTTCGACGGCAGCGCTGGTGTCTATCCAGTCAACCCCAACCGGCAGGGCCTAGAACCTGGTTTCAAAAACCTGACTCCTCCCAAAGACTGAGCGCTTCTAGAATAGGAAGCAGCGCTGGGCCAGGCAACACGACAGCCGGTTCGCAGGTGAGGAGTTCGCCATCGGCGCGCACTTCGTAGATTTCAGGGTTGACCTCCATGTGGGGCTGATAAGTGTTGAGCTTCATGTCGGCTTTGCTGAGGCTGCGGATGGTGTGAACGGCCTCGGGCAGTGTTTGTCGGCCAATTTGTGCCGCGATACCGGCGTCTACGGCGGCTTGGGACATAAACCTGAAGCTCAAGCCAGTGGTCTCTGCAGGCATGACTATCTATGGACTTTATCAAGCTGCCTAGGGTCGCTGTGGTATCAGTCATAAGCTGACCCAAATCGACCCAGCGGCCAATAAATGAATGCCACCCTGCCAATAATGTTGTCTTCGGGGAGAACACCCCAATGGGTACTGTCAAAAGCGTTGTTGCGATTGTCTCCCAAAACCATGTAGGCATCTTCGGGAATCGTCACTGGCTCGAATGTATATGCAGGCGGCTCGCTAATGTAAGGCTCTGGCAACGGTACCTCATTGATCAAAGTCTGACCATCACGGACTTCAAAGGTCTCGCCTGGCAGGCCGATAACGCGAAATATCCAAGGATCGTCGTTCCTCGGATCTCCCCCGAGTGCGGGCGGCGGCGGCGTAAACGTCACGATATCGCCCCGCTGGGGATTCGCATTTCTATAAACATCTGGCGAAATCAAAAGGCTATCGTCGACTTGGAGAGTTGGCTCCATAGAACCGCCAAGTACGGAGAAGGATCTGGGTACCGAGCCCATACAACCGTAGTTCAGGGCAACCAGTAGCCCACCTGACAGGGCCAGCCCAATCTTTCGACCAATAAACTTTGTCGATGACCGAAACCGAAGTGAGTAAACCATCATGTAGAGACTGAACTAAGGAACAGTAGATGCGTTCCTGTAAGAAATCAACACCGCAATTATGAGTTTCAGCCCTCAAAGGCGGCAGGGTTGCTATGGCAAAATCTGGATTGGTCAGGTTGGTGTTAGAACAGGAAGTAGCGCTGGGCCATCGGTAACACGTCAGCCGGTTCGCAGGTGAGGAGTTCGCCATCAGCGCGGACTTCGTAGGTTTCGGGGTTGACCTCCATGTGGGGCTGATAGGTGTTGAGCTTCATGTCGGCTTTGCTGAGGCTGCGGATGGTGTGAACGGCCTCGGGCGGTTTTTGTAGGCCAATTTGTGCCGCGATACCGGCGTCTACGGCGGCTTGGGACATAAAGCTGACGTTGGTGGCGGCGATCGCCCCGCCATAGCTGCCAAACATGGGGCGCATGTGAACCGGTTGGGGCGTGGGGATGCTGGCATTGGGGTCGCCCATCTGCGCCCAGGCGATCGCGCCGCCTTTGATCACGATTTCTGGTTTGACGCCAAACATAGCCGGTTTCCAGAGACAGAGATCGGCCAATTTGCCCGCTTCAACAGAACCGATGATATGGGAAACGCCGTGAGTAATCGCGGGATTGATGGTGTATTTCGCGATGTATCGCTTAGCTCGATGGTTATCGTTGCGGTCAGAATCTTCAGATAACGCACCGCGCTGCACTTTCATCTTGTGGGCAGTTTGCCAAGTGCGGATGATGACTTCCCCGACTCGGCCCATTGCCTGAGAGTCGGACGCAATCATACTGAAGGCGCCCAAGTCATGCAGGATGTCTTCAGCGGCGATGGTTTCGCGGCGGATGCGGGACTCGGCAAAGGCGACATCTTCGGGAATGCTGCGGCTGAGGTGATGGCACACCATCAGCATATCGAGGTGTTCTTCCAGCGTGTTGGTGGTGTAAGGGCGCGTCGGATTCGTAGAAGACGGCAACACATTGCTCTCGCCGCAGACTTTGATAATGTCGGGGGCGTGGCCGCCACCGGCCCCTTCGGTGTGATAAGTGTGAATTGTCCGGCCCTTGAAGGCGGTAATAGTGTCTTCGACAAAGCCCGCCTCGTTCAACGTGTCGGTGTGGATAGCTGTCAGAATGTCGTACTCTTCTGCGATGCTGAGGCAAGTGTCGATCGCCGCTGGAGTCGTGCCCCAGTCTTCGTGCAGCTTCAGGCCCACGGCTCCCGCTTCGACTTGCTCCCGCAGTCCGGGTTGCAGCGCACTGTTGCCCTTACCCATAAAGCCAAAGTTGAGCGGAAAAGCGTCGATCGCCTGATACATCCGCGCGATGTGCCACGCGCCAGGCGTGCAGGTCGTGGCGTTCGTACCCGTCGCGGGGCCGGTGCCGCCCCCAAACATCGTAGTCACACCGGAGGCGATCGCCGTCTCAATCTGTTGGGGACAAATGAAGTGAATGTGGGCATCAATGCCGCCAGCAGTCAGGATCAGGCCCTCGCCCGCGATTGCTTCGGTGCTCGGCCCGACAATAATGTCCACCTTGTCTTGAATGTAAGGATTGCCCGCTTTGCCGATTTTGGTGATGCGCCCATCTTTGATGCCGATGTCCGCTTTAACAATGCCCCACCAGTCAAGAATCAACGCGTTGGTGACGACGGTATCCACTGCCCCATCGGCTCGCGAAATCGGCGATTGTCCCATACCGTCGCGCAGCACTTTGCCACCGCCAAACTTCACCTCATCCCCGTAGGTCGTGAAGTCCTGCTCCACTTCGATGATGAGTTCGGTATCGGCCAGCCGCACGCGATCGCCCACGGTCGGCCCGTAAGTCTCAGCATAGGCACGACGATCCATCCGGTAACTCATGGGCAATCCTCAAGTCTCAAAAATGCAGTTCACAGGCCAACTGTAGGGGGAATCGGCACGGTACACCGCCAAATCGCCTACAGTCGGCATCATTCTACGGTGACTTGCTGCTGACAGGCGCTGTCCGCCGCGATTTGTAACGATGTGATGGGTCAAGGGAGGAGAGTAATTGCAGTGAGTTCAATTCTCCAAGCCTCTACATTAGCTGGCCAAAACCTGACAGAGTTGACTGAGTATAATGGCAACAGTCAATGGCTGTTTATATCTATGACTGAACTCCTTCAACAAGTCATTGCAGAAGTTTCAAAACTGTCTGACGAACAGCAAGATGCGATCGCCCTTCACAACCCAGCGCGATCTCGCCTCATAAACTGCCATTCATCACCCAAAGGCGAACAGATAAGCACATAGACAGCTTCGCTTTAAACTCCACCAGTACTCGACGGTTCTCGTTGCGTTACCTCACCCGTGTCAATCACCTCACCATCCCTCGACAAAGAGCAAGAGGATGCCTCGCTATTGGGCACAAACAGCGTCCACTGGTTTTCGCCGAATTGATTGCTATAGGTGTAGCCTTCGGGATTAGGTTCGCGGATGGCCGGAACATCCAGAAAAACGATCGCCTTTTCCCGCCAGAAAATGCGGATCTTGAGTTCGCTATCAGGTGCTGCTGGGTCGCCCTCTCGATACACGTTGACGGCATAAGCCTCAGCGTCGCAGTACGAGACGTGACTTCGGCGTTAACTGGGTTAGCCAAGGCTAAATTGGCCAGCGTGGCCCCAGTCGCGATGATCCCGTAGGCCATCAGTTGCCTGACTCGCTTCAACATTGATTGGCATCATTAATCAGTAGATGTACTATAGATGTCTAAGTATCTCCCCGACAGATAATTTTTGGTCAGGGGTTAGTCAGCCCAACCCCGGAGATCGCAGGATGCGATGTTGGGGCCAGGCCCTCACAACTCCCCGACTCTGCTTAAACGGCCACACGGCCCTCAGTGCGACCGAACAGAGCAAAATGCTCAAACCCGCTAGAGAACGCCCCCGCTTGCACCGCTGCCGCCACATCGGTGTTGCTATTCAGATACGTGGCCTCATCAAAGAAGCTCGACGGGTCGCGACCCTCTCTTTGGCCAAAGCTGATGAAATGCTCAAAGCCACTGTCGAACGCTCCTGCCTGCACTGCTGCCGCCACATCCGCGTTTTGCTGCAGATAAAACGCCTCTTCAAACAGCAGAGTTGAGAGCCGCCCTTCGTCATCGCCAAACTCGATAAAATGCTCAAAGCCACTGGCTAATCCCCCACCGTCAACAGCGGCGGCGACATCGGGATTATTGAGCAAATAATCGCTGGCATCAAACAGGGTGCTGGGGTCGCGATTTTCTAAATGACCGAAGTTGAGATAGTGGGCCAGACCGCTGCTAACACTGCCGTTCTCCACCGCTGCGGCCACGTCGGCATTGTTGGCCAGATAAAAGGCTTCGTCAAAATAGGCGCTGGGATTACGGCCTTCGTCGATGCCAAAGCGGACAAAATGGTCGAAACCGGTGGCTAAGAAGCCCTGGGAGACAGCCGCAGCAACGTCCGCATTTTGTGCCAGATACTCGGTTTCATCAAAGAGTTCCGCCAATTCTAAGCCGCCAATTTCCTCATTGATGAAGGGGGAGTTACTGGCGGCTAGTTGACCATTATCAATGGCTTGGAACTGGGCGAACTGCTCAAAGGTAAAGACGGCCAGGTCTGAATTCGCCTTAATTGTGCCGAAGATGTCGTTGTTGTCTTGCTCCGCACCGAGGCCGTTGAGGCCGGTGTTGCCATTGGCATCAACCGCCGTGTTACCAGAGAAAATGACATTGCCCTGGGTGGTAATCGTGGGGAGAGCATCCGGCTCACCCTGATTGTTGGGATTCGCATCAAGGGCCGCCTGGGTCACCGCGAAGATCGCGCCGCCCAGTCCTTGACCGTTGTTTTCGCCCGTGCCGCCAGTGGCCGTATTGTCGATAAAGCTACCGTTGATAATCGACAGGGAACCACTGCGCACAAAAATGCCCCCCCCAGGCCCGCACCGGCCCCGCCGCCGCCGAAGCCGTTAAAGCCGCCATCGCCACCACCAAAGCCGCCGCTGCCGTTGCCAAAGCCGCCACTGCCACCGCCGCCGCCGCGGCCGCCAACGCCGCAGAAGCCAACGCCGAAGCAGAAACCGCCGCCGCCGCCGCAGACGACGAAGCAGACGCAACAAACGAAAACGAAGC
>CALCCA010000033.1 GCA_937899725.1 uncultured Halomicronema sp. | reverse complement strand
ACCGTCCCGACGGGACAATCGAATTCCTGGGACGAGAAGATTTTCAGATCAAGCTGAACGGCTATCGCATTGAACTGGGAGAGATTGAGGCGGTGTTGTCACAGCATCCGACCATTCGGGAGGCGGTGGTCACAGCGGTGGGCGCAGCGCCCCAGCAGCAGTTGCTGGCTTATGTCGTGCCGGAGAGCACTGGCGATCAATCAGTAGATGAATCGTCGGTGGATGCGGCACTGCACCATCCCCTAGCCAAGCTGGCCTTCAAACAAGAACGACGGGGCTTGCGGCGCTTTGCGGATGAGGCTGTTAGCGTCGCCTTGCCGCTGGCTGAAGAGAATCCACAGCCCTACTTACGACGCCAGAGCTATCGACGGTTTCTGCCCACGCCAATCGCCCTCAAAACCTTTAGCCAGTTCCTCAGCGCCCTGAAATCCCTTGAGCTAGCCGAGTCACCGTTGCCGAAGTATCGGTATGCCTCGGCGGGTAGCCTCTATCCTGTACAGACCTATCTGCACGTCAAACCGGGGCGAATTGAGGGACTGGCGGCGGGTTTCTACTATTACCATCCGGCTGACCATCGCTTGCTGCCACTGGCGGTTCAAACTACTGATGTCACGACGCTCTACGGCAGCAATCAAGCCCTAGTGGAAAAGTCGGCGTTTGCCCTGATCTTGGTGGGATGCCTGGCGGCGATCGCCCCCCTCTACGCGGATCAAGCCCGTGACTTTTGCCTGCTAGAAGCGGGGTACATGAGCCAACTTTTGATGGAAACAGCGCCCGACCGCGATTTGGGGCTTTGTCCTCTGGGCAAATTTGACCAAGACTCGCTGCAGCAAGCCCTCGGCCTGGATCGCGAGCACGAAATTCTGCACGGCTTGGCGGGCGGCATGATTGATCCGGCTTGGACGCAGCAGTCGCAAGCGCCCCAGGCGTCTCACTCTGGTCCATCGCTGACAGAAGCACTGCGACAGTTTTTGGCGCAAAAACTTCCAACCTATATGGTGCCAACAAGTTATCAACGATTAGAGGCCCTGCCCCTCAGTGCCAATGGCAAGGTTGATCGCCAAGCCCTACCGCTGCCCAGCAGTCTGATGGCAGAACTGCCCTTTGTGCCCCCGAGCACCGAGGTGGAAAGAGCGATCGCGGCCATTTGGCAAGACGTTCTCCAGTTGGAGCAGATTAGCCTCCACGCCAATTTCTTGGCGGTGGGGGGCAATTCTCTGGCGGCGATGCAGGCCCTCTCGCAACTGCGTCAGACCTTTCCCATCGACCTCTCGATTCGGCAGTTTTTCACCGCTCAAACCTTGTCAGAGCAAGCTGCCGTGGTTGAATCGCTGCTGGCAGGGCCGCCGTCTACCGCAGCAGTAGACCCGATTCAACCCATTCAGTCCACCGCCCCCCAGGCGTTGCTCAGTCAGGTAGATGATTTGTCCGAGCAGGACGTCGATGCCCTGCTGAGTCAGATGCTAACGGAGGAGAACTCATGAGCCCATCCACTGCCCATCTCACGCCAGCACAAAAGCGGCAGCTCCTCTCTCAGCTTTTGCAAAAGCAGGCCCAGCAGAAATCACTTAAACGGTGGCCCCTCTCCTTTGCGCAACAGCGGCTGTGGTTTATTGACCAGCTTCAGGCCGGTACCTCGGTCTACGTCATTCCAGCCGTGTTAGAGCTGACGGGGCCGTTGCAGGTAGAGGCGCTGCATCACAGTTTGCAGGCGATCGCTCAGCGCCACGCTATCCTCCGCACTGGATTTATCCAGGTCGATGGCCAGCCTTATCAGCAGGTGGCCCCCCACATCGAACTACCCCTGCCAGTGCTAGACCTGAGCCAGCAGTCAGAAGCCGCTGTACAGACCCAGATTCAGCAGCTCTTGGCAGTTCCTTTCGATTTGTCTGAAGCGCCCCTGCTGCGGTGTCATTTGCTGCGGCTAGACCGCCAGAGCTATCTGCTGATGGTCGCGATTCACCACATCATTGCGGACTATTGGTCGTTGCGGCTACTGATGGCGGAGATGGCGACTCTCTACACGGCGAAAGTGCATCAGCAATCCTCGCCCCTGCCGGAACTGCCGATTCAATATGCTGACTACGCCACCTGGCAGCGACAGCAGCTTGAGGCCCCAGCCCCAGCCGATCAGCCGACCCGATTAGACCAGCAGTTGGGCTACTGGTTGCAGCAGCTCAGCAATCCACCCTCGCTACTAGAGTTGCCCACCGACTATGCTCGGCCCGCTGTACAGACCTTTCGCGGTGCCCGGCAGTCATTTGTCCTCGCTCCTGCGCTCAGCGACCGTCTCAAAGTGTTAGCCCAGCAGCATCAGGCCACACTGTTTATACTGCTTTTGGCCGCGTTCCAAACGCTGCTTTATCGCTATACCGACCAGTCGGATATTTGGGTCGGCTCAACGGTGACGAATCGCGATCGCCGCGAAACCCAAAACCTGATTGGCCTGTTTGTGAACAATCTGGTGTTCCGCACTCAGGTGTCGAGTGAACAGCCCTTCTCCCAGCTGTTGCAGCAGGTGCGCGAAACCGCTCTCGATGCCTACGCCCACCAGGATGTGCCCTTCGAAGCGATCGTCGATGCCCTCCAGGTTGATCGTCACCTCAGCCACAACGCCCTCTTCCAGGTGATGTTCATCCTGCACAATACGCCTACCCAGAGCTTTACCCTACCCGACTTACAGATCACCGCTCTGGAACCCACCACCACGACCGCCCGCTTCGACCTCAGCCTCGACATGTACGAAACTCCCGACGGGCTGACCGGCGTGTTTGAGTACAACACCGACCTCTTCAAGCCCGACACGATCCAGCGGCTGGTCGGCCATTTTCAGATGCTGTTAGGGGCGATCGCGGCAAATCCCGATAGTGCGATCGGTACCCTGCCCCTGCTGACTGAGAAAGAACAGCAACAACTCGCCACCTGGAACCAAACCGAACAGCCGCTTCCAGACCGCTGCGTCCATGAGCTGATTGCC
>CALCCA010000032.1 GCA_937899725.1 uncultured Halomicronema sp. | reverse complement strand
TATCTCAACCAGCAACTTGATTATTTTTCATCCCCCAGCGGATGACGTGCTCCCGTTTTGAATGGTTGTACCGATGCAGCCGTGGTGGCGAGTGATAGACGCTGCTGCTGAGTTTGTTAAAATCCAGGCGTATTACGCTGCCCGTGAAGGCAGGGACGCATCATGTTTTCATGGCCCCGCGTTGAACAAACCGACCCGCCGCGATCGCCGCGAGAAACCTTACCCACTATGTATGATCTTCCTAGCGAAGATCCTAATGAACCTGGTTTGCCAGATGAGTTTCATGCCCTACAACCGCAACTGCTGAGTGCGACTCTGAGCCTCAGCGGCTATCGCGATGACGACTTTTTTACCGGGATGGATCTGAATCTGTATTACGACATTCGTCATCCCCTCTGGCACAAGCGTCCGGATTGGTTTTTGTCGCTCGGAGTGCCCCGGTTGTACGATCATCGCGATATGCGTTTGAGCTACGTGATATGGCAAGAGGGTGTGAGTCCGACCGTGGTCGTAGAGCTGCTATCACCTGGTACCGAAGCGGAAGACCTAGGGCAGCGATCGCGGCAGCCCGACCAGCCGCCAGGTAAATGGCAGGTCTACCAAGATATTTTGCGCGTCCCTTACTACTTTTTGTTTGACCGTTACGACAATCAGTTCCGGGCGTTTGTGTTGAATAAAGGTGTCTATGAGCCCCAAACCATTGAAAATCAGAAATTTTGGGTGCCAGCTCTGAACCTCGGCCTCGGCGTTTGGCAGGGGCACTATCAAGGCATTCATCGCAGTTGGTTACGCTGGTATGACACCAACGAGCAGTGGGTACCGACGCCCCAAGAAGCTTTTGAGCGAGAACGACAGCAAGCGCAACAAGAACGACAGCGAGCCGAACAAGAGCAACAGCAAGCCGAAAACAAGATTCGAGTGATCGCTCAAAAGCTCATTCAGGCAAACTTAGATATTGCGCAAATTGCTGAGATTACGGGTTTGCCGGTAGAAGACGTGCAACAACTGGTGGACTAGTCCACCAGTTGTTGCTGGATCACTTAAGGTACCTGCCAGATGCGATCGTGATATTGGGCGGGCTCAGCGTAGGGGTCTTCCATCGGATGATCGTGGTTATGGTGATCGTGACTGTGACCATGGCCGTGATGATGATGATGACCGTGACCGGCGACGGCTTCATTGCTCGCTGCCGCTAAGCGGAACTTGCACAGCTCACAGTTCATCGCGACGGCTCCTTGCTGCGTCTCAATTTCGCGGCGACGCATGACTCCTAAGAGCTGCTGGTGAATGCCCATTTCCGGCAGACAAACAACCGCTATTTCAGGATGCAGAACCTGTTGCTGAGCCGCAATATCCTGAATTTTTTTCATCAGGATACCAGTGAATAGGAAGTACGGCAGCACGATGATGCGTTTGGGCTGATATAGCCGGGCGCGCCGGAAGCCTTCTTCGAGCCGGGGATGGGCAATGCCAATAAAGCAGGTTTCGACCGTATCGTAGCCGCTGCCTTCCCACACCATGCGGGCCAGCTTATAGACATCACCATTGGCATCGGGGTCACTTGCCCCTCGCCCGACAAAGAGCAAGACGGTATCTTGGCGCTGGATGCTGTGGGGGTTGTGAGCGGGCTGGTCGAGCTGCATCAGGCGATCGCGCCACAGCGCCAAAATTTCGGGCGTGATGCCAAAGTGCCGTCCGTAATGAAAGGTCACCTGAGGATGCCGAGCGCGGGCGCGATCAAGCTCGTTGGTGACGTCAAATTTGTTGTGCCGCGCGGCAAAGAGCAAGACTGGCAACGCGGAAATGTCAGTGTATCCTTCCGCGACGCAGCGATCAACGCCGTCTTGAATGGTCGGTGCTGTCAGCTCTAAAAAGCAGGGAATAACTGGACGAGAACTATCTAAGGCTTGGTAAGCCGCCGCAAAATCAAGGACGTTTTGACGGCCTTGGGCATCACGACTGCCATGACCAATGAGTAAGAGCGGGCGCTGTTGCGGCAAGGGGGGGAACGGGAGTGCCGTGGCCGTATCAAAGATACCGGGATGATTCAAAATGTGGGCGATCGTCATGTCGCTATTGATCTCCAAGCCTGTGCATCGCAGGCGGTAGACAGTAAAGCTCCCGGTGGCATTCTGACTGACGTCAAGGCTGCGGCATTGGCAGGCAAACTTCAAAGCCTGCAGATCAGCGCTTGACGATCACAGTTGCGGCACAGTGTCGGATTTGTGGTATACCCACGCACCGAGCTTTCCCACCAGGCAGCGGTGTTACTTTTGCTCTGACATCTTATCTCAGTCGCTGAGTCTGAAGTGCTTCTGTGTCGGGACTGTAGAGAAATCTGGGGAACGATTTGAGGCGAATGATGTAGGCGAAACGCAAGTTGTGTGCTCTGCTTACAATTTGTGTCAGCTTGTAGTGATTGCTGACCCTTGAAGTGGGGCTTCAGTCTCGTTTAGGTGAGCCACCAATGCACCCATAAACACGCCGGTACCACTTCACAATGAAGCGGTACCGGCGTGTTCTATTGATTAGATACTGAGCGGTGAATTAAGCAATATCTTGTTCAGCCTTTTTTCTCAGGCTCAAACCAGCACCCGCGATCGCGAGCAGACCGAGTAGAGTCGCCGGTTCAGGGACACTAGCCGTATCGGCTACGGTTCCACGCATCTGGAAATTAACGCCATCACCCGTTTTGTTCTGCTTAGCATTGTCGTAACCAAGCTTTAGTTCGAGAGAGCTAACGTTGTAAAACGTTTGAGAAAAGATGTTGCCATCTTTGCCTTTGGACACGTAATCGGGAGCCGCGAGCTGCTCTCCGTTGATAGCCAATACCCCCGTCGTGTTTTTCGATTCAGTATCAAAGAAGTCGATGGTGATCTCTTCAAGCTCTTGAGCAAAGTTGAACAGATAGGTGCCGACTTCCAGTTGCCCTTTCTCTTCGTTGCTGCCATCAGCCTCTACTTCAGAGGGGCGAAACCAAAAACCAGCAGAGTTAGTACCCGCATCTTTCGTTTTGAATTCAACGTAGCCAGTACCTTGGCCGTAGGTTTGCTTGGTATCGCTGTCACCAAAGTAATCGACAAACAATCGACTGCGAGTTCCACTCGTGTCGTCAGTCAAAGAAACGATGCTGTCAAAAACCGGATTCAACTCTAAGCAATTTTCCAAACAGCCCAGACCGACGTTGATTTCCCCTTGTTGCTGTGGCACGAAATTCATCGCTGACGCCGATAACGGTAGAGCACCCAAACCAACAGCAGACAAAGCAATTGAAGCGACTGAAAGTTGAACTTTTTGTTTGATAGCCATGGACTTCTTCCTGTTTCTTCGACTTCTAAAGTCTACGAAAAAGGTATTTAAGTAGTCGTAAACTCAGGCTGCTTTTAGATAAGGTTCAGGACAAACATTTATGCTCCTGATCGTTGAAAAAGCCGCAAATATTCGGACACAGAAACAGGTGGTTTTTAGAGCAGTAGCTGCTGATATGCGGCACGTTTCAGTATAAATCAGCAGAAATCTTGCCTTTCTGCTGGCAAAATCTGACGGATTCTAAAAAAGTGAGTTTTTCTCAGTACTCTACTGATAGTGAAAATTCTGGGCTTACTCTCAGTGGGTATCGGTTATTGGGGGTGGAACGCCTTCTGACAAGAAGAGCAAATTTTGGCATTCGAGGACCGTAGACGTTGACTAAACGCTTCATTCTTGGTGTATCGGTAGCCGCGCGTGGCGATTTGGCTCGGAGTGACCAACTCAAAACTGAGCGGAGCACATCCGAGCCAAATCGCGAGTTCTAATTAAGCGGTGCTGCTGGGTGAATGGTGGCGATCACTCGACGCGCCCCCGACAGTGCTTTAGGGCACGAGCATCCGGCATGATGCGCCCGACGATAACTGGAACCACCAGCTGATCGCGGGCGCTGTAGGATAAAGCCTTGTCGCATTGGTGTCGATGGTTTGAGCGATTCTCGTCCGTCTCCGTCGTCAGCGCGTGCTGGTAGCCTTTATGCTCTGCTCGCCTACGGTGCCTGGGGGCTTTTCCCAATTTACTGGAAGTTTTTTCGGCAAAGCTCTGCGGTAGAAGTGCTGAGCCATCGCATGATTTGGTCGCTGGTATTTTTGAGCGGCATCTTGCTGATCCAGCAGCGGCAGGCAGAGGTCGGAGCGTTGCTTAAGTCTCCCCGTCGGGTGGGGATGCTGTTGTTCTCGGCCACCCTGCTCACCGGTAACTGGGGCCTCTATATCTATGGTGTCAACAGCGATCGCGTGGTGGAAACCAGTCTGGGCTATTTCATCAATCCGCTCGTGAGCGTGTTGCTGGGGTTCATCTTTTTGCAAGAACGACTGCACCGCGGTCAGCAGTTAGCGGTAGTGTTGGCCGCGGTCGGGGTGGGCTATTTTGTCTGGCAGTTGGGCACGGTGCCCTGGATTGCGCTGGGCTTGGCCTTGACCTTTGCCTTCTACGGATTGGTGCGCAAGGTGGTAGTTGTGGCCCCGATGGTGGGGCTAGCCGCGGAAACGCTGATGATTGCGCCCGTGGCGTTAGCGTTGGTGGGCTACTGGCAGGCGACGGGAGTAGGCAATTTTGGCATGACGCTGCCTCTGAGTTTGCTGTTTATGGGCGCGGGGGTGATGACTTCAATGCCGCTGCTGTGGTTTAACAATGCGGCTAAGCGGTTGCGGCTTTCGACGCTGGGATTTTTTCAATATCTAGCGCCGTCGTTGCAGCTGATGTTGGGGGTGTTTCTCTATCGCGAGCCGTTTACTCCGACTCATGCGGTGACGTTTGGCTGCATCTGGACGGCATTGCTGTTGTATTCCACGACGTCATTAGACCTTATCGGAAATTGAACCGATAGGATGATTCATATCAGACGCATC
>CALCCA010000031.1 GCA_937899725.1 uncultured Halomicronema sp. | reverse complement strand
CGCCAGCTCCCCACAACAACTGCGCGATTACTCACTGTTTCACAACAACTCTATTGAGAACACTCCACTTTATTGAGCCAAAAGCCAGATGATGGAGCAAACGAGATGTGACTGCACAATTGAAGCACTCAGTAAAATCGGTTCACTATGCAACTCCCGCCTCTGCAAAACCGACGGGCCATCTATTTTGAAGATCGTGAAGCACGGGCTGTGATCATTGATCGCGTGTCTCTCAAAGGTGAGTTAGTGGAATTCAGGATCAAAGCGGATCTGAGGATTCCTCACATGAGAGTTTGGCGGGGGGAGGGGGGTTACCAGGCTCGCCATGAACCCGACTCTGCATGGATTTTGAGTGCCACAACCGAGCTGATCGTGTTGCACGACAATTTTGCCCAAGGCCCCATGAGTGGGTGGCAGCTGCTCATTGATGCCCCAACCGTTGAGCAGTTTGCCGCTCAAGATGATAGCTGGGTCGAAGCCTGGTTTGGTTAGTCGCGTGCTGCAGCAACCGCTCTACTGACAGCCATGCGCCAGCGATGAACCGGCTCAGGTCACCTCTTGATGACCTGATTTTTGCTTTCCGATCAATCGCCTCTGACAACGCGTTAGAGTTTGTTACACAATGAGAGCCTGGCCAATTGTTCTGCGAGATGATGGCCGCTGATTGTGAAACTGTTCGCTGAGGAGATTGTCGGAGTTGTTGCCTAGCCAAACCCCAAGTACGTTGTCACCCGAAACGACTCGCCCAGCGATCGCGTCGCCCCCCTCTTCTCCCCAGCCAGCAGCGGCCAGTCCCGCTCCGCTGAGCGATTTTGTGGCGCGTCACATTGGGCCGCGACCCGCCGATATTCAAGCCATGCTGGCGGCACTGGGCTACGACTCACTGACAGCGCTGATGGCGACGACGGTACCCACCGATATTCAACTCACCCAGCCGCTCGCGATCGCAGCGGGATTGAGCGAATCGCAAGCCCTGGCCAAACTGCAGGCGATCGCGGCACAAAATCAGGTTTGGCGGTCTTATCTGGGGCTGGGCTATGCCAACACGCTGACGCCCCCAGTAATTCAGCGCAACGTGTTAGAAAATCCCGGCTGGTACACCCAATACACGCCTTATCAGCCCGAGATTGCCCAGGGTCGACTGGAAGCGTTGCTGAACTTTCAAACCATGGTGACCGACCTGACCGGGTTAGAAATTGCCAATGCGTCACTGCTGGACGAAGGCACAGCAGCGGCAGAAGCCATGACTCTGAGCTTTAACGTCCGCAAGCAAAAAGCGGCGAAAACATTTTGGGTGTCTTCAGCCTGCCATCCCCAAACAATTGCCGTAGTGAAAACGCGAGCACTGCCCTTGGGCATTGAGGTGCTCGTCGGCGATCACCGCACCTTTGACTTTGCCACCCCGATTTTTGGCGCGCTGCTGCAGTATCCCGCCACTGATGGCGCCGTGTATGACTACAGCGACTTCATCGCCCAGGCGCACGCACGCAAGGCGTTAGTCACCGTCGCTGCCGACCTGTTGAGCCTCACCCTGCTGCGATCGCCGGGAGAAATGGACGCCGATATTGCCGTCGGCAACACGCAGCGATTCGGAGTACCGCTGGGTTACGGGGGGCCGCACGCCGCTTACTTTGCCACCCGCGATCGCTATGCCCGCAAACTGCCCGGTCGTTTAGTGGGCGTCTCCAAAGACAGCTACGACAAACCAGCACTGCGGCTGGCGTTACAAACGCGAGAACAGCACATTCGCCGGGACGCCGCAACCAGCAACATTTGCACTGCGCAGGTGTTGCTCGCCGTGATTGCCGGCATGTACGCGGTGTATCACGGGCCAGCCGGATTGCAGGCGATCGCCACCCGAGTTCACCAGTTGACCGCGACCTTAGCCGCCGCGCTGACTGAAGCAGGCTTTGCATTGGGTACGGAGCCGTACTTTGATACTTTGCGCGTGTCGGTGGGCGATCGGCAGTCGGAAATTCTGGCTCGCGCTGCGGCCCAACAGATCAACCTACGTGTTTTGGATGCCGAAACGCTGGTCGTCGCGCTGGATGAAACGACCACAGCCGCTGACGTGCAAGACCTGATCGGCCTCTTCACGCAAAAATCCACGCCCTTGCCGGCCCCCGTCTCACCTTTGGCACAGCATCCGCTACAACGGCAGAGCGCCTATCTCACCCATCCCGTTTTCAATACCTACCATTCCGAAACGGAGATGCTGCGATATCTGCACCGGCTGCAATCCCGCGATCTATCGCTGACGGCGGCGATGATTCCGCTGGGCTCCTGCACCATGAAGCTGAACGCTACCGCTGAAATGATGCCGGTGACCTGGCCCGAATTCGGCCAAATTCATCCCTTCGCGCCGCTGAACCAGACCCAGGGCTATCGCCAACTCTTTAGTGATTTAGAAGCATGGCTGGGCGAGATTACCGGCTTTGCGGGCATTTCGCTGCAGCCGAATGCCGGGGCTCAAGGCGAGTACACCGGACTGCTGGTAATTCGCGAATATCATCGGCAGCGGGGCGATCATCACCGCACCATTTGCCTGATTCCCGAATCAGCCCACGGCACCAACCCCGCCAGCGCCGTCATGGCGGGCATGCAGGTGATTGCCGTGCAGTGCGATGCAGCGGGCAACGTCGATATTGCCGATTTGCGTGCCAAGGCTGAGCAACATGCTGCCGATCTGTCCGCCCTGATGGTCACCTATCCCTCAACCCATGGCGTGTTTGAAGCGGGCATTCGCGAAATCTGCGATATCGTCCATGCTCACGGCGGTCAAGTGTATATGGATGGGGCCAATATGAATGCTCAGGTGGGGCTCTGCCGTCCCGCTGATTTTGGCGCAGATGTCTGCCATCTAAACTTGCACAAAACGTTTTGCATTCCCCACGGTGGCGGCGGGCCTGGTGTCGGGCCAATTGGTGTGCAGGCGCATCTGAAGCCTTTCTTACCGGGACATAGCTTGGTGGCTGAAGTTGGCGGGGAGCAGGCGATCGGCGCGGTAACGTCGGCGCCCTGGGGCAGCGCCAGCATTCTGCCGATTTCGTGGATGTACATTGCCATGATGGGCAGCGCCGGGCTTCAGAGAGCGACCGAGGTGGCGATTCTCAACGCCAACTACATGGCGCAGCGACTGACGGGGCATTACGACATTTTGTACACGGGCAAACAAGGCCTGGTAGCCCACGAGTGCATTGTGGATTTGCGACCGTTTCGCAAGTCCGCAGGCGTCACCGTCGAAGATGTCTCCAAGCGGCTCATCGACTACGGCTTTCATCCACCCACGATGTCCTGGCCGGTGGCCGGAACGATCATGATTGAGCCGACCGAAAGTGAGACAAAGACCGAGCTCGATCGCTTCTGCGACGCGATGATTGCCATTCGCCAAGAGATTGAGGCGATCGCGACAGGTCAGGTGGATGCGGAGAACAATCTACTCAAGCTGGCCCCTCATACGGCGGAAGACTTGGTAGCAAACTGGGAGCGCCCCTACGATCGCCGTCAGGCGGTGTTTCCTACCGATTGGACGCAGACCAATAAGTTTTGGCCCGTCGTGAATCGGATTGACCAGGCCTACGGCGATCGCAACCTGATGTGTTCTTGCTTGCCGATGGCAGCCTATGGCGAATAGTGCGGTTCGATATCGCTGATAGGGGGCGATCGGTATTAGCCATTGCCCAGTCAAAGGGAAAACCCGAATGTTTGACGAGAGCCCCCTTGCTCAAATCGCTACCTTACCGATGCGACAGCTCTTTTTGCTCAACGATTATGTTGGGAGCACGTCATCCGTTCATGGTAGAAAAAATATCCTAGAAGATATCGTTTCT
>CALCCA010000030.1 GCA_937899725.1 uncultured Halomicronema sp. | reverse complement strand
TGCCGCCAAACTATCGTCGCTAATGGCGGTATTACCCTCGACAATGAAGCGATCGACCACAATCGCCGCTGGCACCTCGTCGGTAATCGGTGGCACCAGATCTACGGCTGGCGGCGTGAGCAAATCTTCTGGCGGCGGCAGGGGCGAAAGCTCAGGCTCAGGCTGGGGCTGCGTCGAGGGAGGACCAGGGACTTGGGCGAGCAATGAAGCAGAGCGGCTCGGGGGGAATTTGGCCCAGGCAAGGGATTGACGAGGGGAGAGGGCTGACACTTCAGCCGCCAAACTATCGTCGCTGATGGCGGTATTCCCCTCGACAGTGAAGCGATCGCCAACGATCTTTGCCGTCACCTCGTCGGTAATCGGTGGAACAGGATCTACTGTCGGCGGCGTGAGCCCATCCTCTGGCGATGGCAGGGATGTTAGCTCAGGTTCAAGCTGGGGCTGAGGAGCTGATCTTTTATCGACTTGGGCCGTTAGTAATGCTGTCGCTAAGACGGGTGCTGGCTCAGCTAGCACTGCCGCTAGTAGCGTAACGACGATCATGATTGTTGTCTTACGGAGCGATCGCTGTCGAACGACACATTTAGTCACCTCAGTACATCCTCAATGTTCACTTGGTTCAGGCGCAGAGCTTGACGAAAATTTGCCTTAGGGCGATAGCGATATTGAATCAAGTGAATCGATTGCCAAAGGTAGGAGAAACTTAACGTTCTGCTCTGTGGGCAGCGAGCTGGTGACGCTCTGGCTGTGTTGCTAATAGATAGGGTGATAAGCCAAGCCGTAGCCAAAATCAGGAGCCGATAGAATCAATATCCTATAACTCTTCATAGGTAGGACACAGGAAAAACATGCTAGCTTCACCGCGATCGCGCTTGGCATCTAGATTTCAACTAGGATCATCCCCTAAGATAATGACCTGATGAGTAGACTGTAAATTTCTTGATGCCCCGCCGCCATGCTGGAACGTGCTTCGCTGGTCGAGCAGTTTTCGACCTTTATTGAGCTAGCAAATGAGCGGTTTAGCCGCTGGGTGCCAGACGGACGGCTGATGCGAAGCATGTCGGCAGCACAGAATCGCCTCGGCGAACAAAGTACACCCGCCACTGATGAGCAGGGAATGGCCCAGTTTTGGGCGATCTATTGGCATCGGCGCTGGCAGGCAGGGAACGCAGAACCGCATGCGGCCTTGGCCTATGGGCATCTAGCCGCGTTTGTGCAAGAAGCCTGCTACTGGGCAGCCCAGAAGACGACGCAGTTTTCGAGCAGTCGGTATACGCTGGCGGACTACTTTCAGCTGGCGATCGCTCGCCTGGATACAGTACTTAAGTCCTTCTCGTCCGAGCGCGGTTCTCGCCTCGAAACGTATGCCTACGTTGCCTTCAAAAATATTATTCGCGAAACGCTGCGGCAGCAAAAAGAAATCCACATTTGCAGCGACTGGGGGCTGCTACTGCGGCTTAGCCAAACTCGACTAGAAGCCTCGTTACGAGCTACCGGTGAGCGGGATATTGCCCCCGCTATCTTGGCCTGGCGTTGCTTTAAGGCGGCTTATGATCCCGCTGTCCACTACACCCGGCAGCTTGATCAAACTGATGCAGACATCTGGTCGGTCGTTGTCCGTGAGTACAACCAGCAGCGCCGGACGCTGAGTCCGATTCCTCCTAGCGGTGAGGTGCCGACCCTCCATAAAACCCTACGTCACTGTGCGGCGGCGACCCGCACCTATTTGTACCCGAAGGTGGCTTCGCTCAACGCGGCTCTCCCCGGTCAGGATGAGGGCGAGCTGCAAGATATCCTCGCGAGTCCCGAGGAAGATGCCCTGTTGGAGGCGATGGTGGCCCATGAGGAACTGTCGCAGCGTCGGCAGCAGCAGGCCAACATTGACCAGGTGTTGCGCGCCGCCCTAGGGCAGCTGCCTGACGAGGCACAGCAGATTTTCACCCTGTACTATCAGGACAATCAGACCCAGCAGCAGATTGCTGAAGTCCTAGGGATCAAACAGTACACGGTTTCGCGGCGACTCAGCAAAGCCCGCGAGGCCATGCTCAAAGAAATTGCGATTTGGAGCCGCGATACGCTGCATATTCCGCTGACATCAGACCTATTGGCCAGTATCAATACCGTTCTTGAAGAGTGGCTAGCGCGTCATTATGGCGCGCTAGCCTCTGAGGGTTCCCTGTCATGACCTTTCTCAGTTCCGCCAGCTACGTTTGGTTAGAGGCCGAGCCAGTTTCCCCCGTCGCCAGCTGGCCGGTGCAGCTCAACCAGCTTTGTTTACAGGGGCTAGCACCGTGGCTAGCCGACGAGTTTGGGATTACCACCGCTCAGATCAGTGAGGCGTTGCGTTTGCACGCGACGGTTTGGCCCTTGGTCAGTGGCAGCGCCATTGCCGTTGACAACGCCATCCGTTTGATTCTGATGCCTTCAGCCGCAATTGACCAGAGCGAGCTGCGGGTGCCTCAGGAATGGGTGGATATTCCCGACTGGGTCGGTGACTATTATTTGGCTGTCCGAGTCAACCCCGACAGTGGCCAACTCTGCGTGTGGGGCTACACCACCCATGTCCAGCTTAAGCAAACCGCCCGCTATGACGCGGACGATCGCAGTTACTGTCTAGAGGGCGAAGCGGTAACCGATCTCGCGGTCCTCTCGACGACCCGGGCCCTCGGGCTAGCAGAAGCGACCCGAGCCGGTGTGTCCGCTCTATCCGAACTGTCTACCCCACAGGTAA
Source organism: uncultured Halomicronema sp. (assembly GCA_937899725.1). Taxonomy (GTDB): domain Bacteria; phylum Cyanobacteriota; class Cyanobacteriia; order Phormidesmidales; family Phormidesmidaceae; genus Halomicronema. The sequence continues at coordinate 5,907 of CALCCA010000030.1, read as the reverse complement.
ACTCGCTGATACAGAGGCTTACCGGGACTCTAATGCCGCGTTTAGCAGTCCCGTTTGCGCTGTGGGGAGCAATGGTGAGGGATGAAGCCGTGCGATCGCGCCTCGTCGCGGCTGCCGAACCCGCCAACCTGAGTCAATGGCTGAGTCTGGCGGGAGCCCAGCTGACCCAAGGCTGGCAAACTCTAGAGTCGCTGCTACCGGCAGGCCAGTCAGCTCTGGCATTTCGCGCAGGCGAGACGGCCAACGCGGTTCGCGGCGGCAAGCGCCTCATGCTAGAAACGGGAACATTGGCAACGACAGCGGTCATTTTACTGGTGGCGGTGGAAATCGAAGCCGACGAGCGCATGAGCGTGCGGGTGCAGCTGCGCCCCGAACCCGATGCTAGTTTGCCCGCCGACGTCGAACTCAGTCTCCTTTCCCCGACGGGTGAAGTAGTCCAAACTGTAACGCGCCAACCCCAAGACGACTATATCCAGCTCAAGCGCTTCCGCCTGCCGCCTGGCTACAGGTTTACAATTCAGATCCGCTCGGGCTCACAAACGGTGCAGGAACCGTTGACCACCTAACGGGAACTGACCATGAAACAGCGTGTACTGCTCACACTGGGGCCGGGGAACTGGCAGCAAGGGTTTGCCAGCGTCACCCTCCAGCTTTGGGAGGCGGACCGCATCACCCCTATCCAGTTTTCTGGTAGCCTGCCTGCCGCCCCTCGGCTTGACCAAATCTTTCGTCAATGGCGATCGCTCTATGTGGCCCTCTACGGCAACCGTGGCATCTGGCGTAAGGCCTCTACGACGCCGTTCGCCACCTCTCGATCCGTCAATGATTTCCCCATCGACATTGACGAAGACGATGTCACCCACGTCTCTGCCGCTGAGTTCGATCAGCTCGGCCAAGCGCTGCGGCAGCGGCTCAACCACTGGTTAGAAGCTAGCGCCTTTCGACCGATTGACCGGCAGTTGCGCACGCACCTGTCCCGACACGACGAAATTCGCATCATTCTCGCCGCCGAGAACGCCGACGTGCTGCGTTATCCCTGGCAGCTTTGGCAACTGTTTGAGGATTATCCTCATTCGGAGCTGGCCCTGAGCCCCCTCAATTATCAGCGATCGCTCAAAAAGCCCCAGGCTAAAGACCACGACCGAGTAGCAGTGCTAGCGGTACTCGGCAACGCGGCAGGCATTGATGTGGGCACTGACCAGCATATTCTCTCGGCCCTACCTGGGGCCGACGTGACCTTGCTCGCCGAGCCCAGTCTGGATGACCTGCAACAGCGGCTCTGGCATGGCACCTGGGATATTCTCTTTTTTGCCGGACACAGCTCTAGCGAAACTCAGGGCGTTTTGCAGCTCAACTCCACTGACACGATTACACTGATGCAGTTTAAGTACGCGCTGCGGACGGCTATCACCCAAGGGCTGCAACTGGCTATCTTTAACTCCTGTGATGGGCTCGGCTTGGCCTGGGACTTGGCAGACCTGCACATTCCCCAGGTGATTGTGATGCGGGAGCCGGTCCCTGATGCGGTGGCTCACGCCTTTCTCAAGCACTTTCTCACCGCCTTTGCCGCCGGACAGCCGCTTTACCTCGCCGTTCGTGCCGCCCGCGAACAGCTCCAGCCGCTAGAGTCGCTATGTCCCTGCGCCACCTGGCTACCAGTGATCGTGCAGAACCCGGCAGAGGTCGTCACCAGCTGGCAGGATTTGCGAGGAATGCCGCCTGAGTCCATTGCGGTGACCGCTCCAGCCCCCTACTCCGTGGCGTTGCCGCCACCGGAGAAATTTCAGGGGCTGCGATCGCTCTGGATTCCTCTAGTCTCTACAGCCGCTATCGTCATGCTACGCCTGCTAGGGGGGCTGCAGCCGCTAGAGCTCGCGGTGCTAGACAACCTGATGCAGTGGCGTCCGACCGAGTCACTGGACTCCCGTTTTCTGGTCATTACCCTCGACGAGGCCGACATTCGCGCCCAGTCTGTAGAGCGGCGGGGGTCCCTATCGGACGAAGCGCTGGCGCAGCTGCTGGAAATTGTGAACCAGCATGAGGCCCGCGTGGTTGGGCTCGACATTTACCGCGACTATCCTGTTAGCTCCGAGTATCCCGACCTAGCGGCGCGGCTCCAGACCGGAGAGAACTTGGTCGGTGTGTGCAAGAGCCGCGATCGCGACCTCGACCCAGTGGGGGTAGACCCGCCCCCTGAGCTGCGCGAAGACTTGGTGGGCTTCAGCGACTTTGTCGATGATCCAGACGGCGTCGTGCGGCGACATTTGATCGCGATCGAAGCAGACCCGGCCTCGACCTGCACCACCCCCTATGCCTTTAGCGCCCGTCTGGCCTTGCTCTACCTCCAAGGCGAGGGCATCACCGCAGACTTTAACGAGGCCGGTCAATTGGTGCTGGGCGAGGCGGTGTTTCCCCGATTGGGGCCTCGCAGCGGCGGCTACCAGACCATTGACGCGGGGGGCTATCAGACGCTGCTGAGCTACCGGGCGCTGCCCAACCCTCGCGACATTGCTGATCAGGTATCCCTGACTCAGATGCTGGCGGGGCAAGTGAATCCGGAGGCGATTCGCGATCACATTGTCATGATTGGCGTCACCGCCAGCAGCATCACAGACGACTGGGCCACCCCCTACGGAGCCAGCGGCGGCGATAAAACAGCGGGGGTGTTTGTGCAGGCCCAGATGGCCAGCCAGTTGATCAGCGCGGCTCTGGGTGAAAGGCCCGTGCTAAGGGTGTGGCCATTCATGGGCGATATCTTGTGGATTGGCGGCTGGGCGATTGTGGGTTGGCAGGCCATGCTGATGGGCGGTCGGCTGCCGTGGAAGCTATTACTGGCCGGGACGGGCCTGGCGGTGCTGACCGGCAGCAGTCTGCTGCTATTAACAGTTGGCGTCTGGGTGCCGCTGCTCCCAGCTGGGCTAGCGCTAGTAGCAGCCGGACTGGGTACAGCGGCTTGGCGGCGCTCTCTACCGACACTGCCCCCTTGACGTTCCAGCTTAGGGGTGGGCTAGGAATCAACATACCGATGCTGCGGTGCGTCACGCTGCGCTGACACACCTCCGAGCTACCTTCTACTTTTTCACCGTTTTCTCGGTTCTCTTTCGTTTGCGTTCATCATCCGTGTCGGTCACGACACGCAAAACCTATGCAGTCTCAACTCAATGTTTTTCCAGCATTAATGGTCGTGACAGGGCTTGCTCTAATGGCTCCTAGCCCGCCCGCTACGGCCAACCCGAGTACGGTGCTTTACAACGCCCCTCCGCCCCCCAGTGATATCGGGGCCCCAACGGGACGCCGCGATGGTGGGGCTAGCCGGGGCAGCTGCCCAGAGTATGTCGACTTAGCGGCGCTGGTGCCCATCACCGATGGCACGGTGTGGGCCCAGACCACGGCGGCCCAGCCGACCCTATGGTTTTACCTGCCTACGGCGATTACGCCCGAGCAGCCGATGGAGTTGGTGCTGCAGACTGCAACAGACGAGATGCTGTATATGAAGACGGTAACCACAGATGTGGAAGCGGGGAACATTGCGATCGCCCTACCGGAAACCGTTACCCTGCCCATTGGCGAACCTCACTACTGGACCCTAGCGCTCTACTGTGATCCAGAGCAGCCCGCCTCGTCAGTATTTGTCAGTGGCACCATTGAGCGAGTGGCGGCGGACGTGGAGCCACTGCTGGCGGCGACCATTCCTTCTCCAGCGCTGGCGCAGGACTACGCCAGTCTCGGTGTTTGGCACGATGCTTTGACAGTACTCGGTGCATTGCAGCAGACCGATGTGCCCGACACCGAGGCTCAGGTAATGTGGTCAACGCTACTAGAACAAATCGGGCTAGAGGCCGCTGCCGCCGCCCCATTACAGCCCTGCTGTGAGGCCAAGTAAGGTGATTTTGCCAGGTCCGAATTTAATTTAGCCGGGACCCTGCATAAACTCTGCCCGCCAATCCTATACACCTTCAGAACACTCAAGCCCCTTCTGGAGGGCACAACCATGCAACTCAAGTATAGCGGCGGCGTTTATACCGCCAAAGCTTCCACCACGGCATATTCCTTTGCCGCGTCACCACTATCAATGCAGCTCCTTTCAACAGACCTCTGACGCGACCTGTTTCCTGGTAAATTGTTCAGCGTATGTTGGCGACAGCATTTTTTCACGCTGTGGAAATCGGCATTGAGTGGGAGCAGATGGATGACGATGATGATTCCCTTCAAACTTTATAGTCTCGCGCTGATAACAGTGGCGGCTGTGCTACCCAGTCGCGCTACTGCCCAGGTCATCCCCGATGGCACGCTGGGGCCTGAGTCTTCGCTATTAATTGATGTTTCCGCCGTAGAGCAGCTCATCCAAGGGGGGGGCGCTGCGCGGGGACAATCTGTTCCACAGCTTTGAGCAGTTCAGCATTGGTGATGGCGGGCAGGTCACCTTTGACAATCCGGCAGCGGTGCAGCGGGTGTTTAGTCGGGTGACGGGTGACCTGCCCTCAGAAATTTTGGGCACGCTGGGCAGCACCGGCACTGCGGATCTGTACTTTTTGAACCCAAATGGCATTGTGTTTGGCCCCAATGCACGGCTAGACGTCGGCGGCTCATTTGTGGCTTCGACTGCGGACGCGTTTGAGTTTGCCGGGCTGGGTATTTACAGCACTCGTAATCCTGAAGCCCCCTCACTACTGCTGACTGTTTTGCCAACAGCGCTACAGTTTGGGCCGGTACTGCCAGGAGAAATTGTGGCTCAGTCTAGAGCCAATGGTTTTGGGCTGCAAGTGCCGAATGGCGAAAGTTTAGTCCTTTTAGGCGGACCCGTCACCGTTGACAGTGGTTTATTGGTGGCTCTAGGCGGGCGGGTTGAAATCGGAGCGGTTCAGCAAGGAACTGTACAAATTGCACCCAACGGGAAGCTCTCGTTTATGGTGGATGCGGCACTAGAGCACGTCACCCTTGAGAATCAGGCTCTGGCATTTGTCACGTTTGATGGCGGAGGCGATATCCAGATAACCGCACGAACAATTGAGCTTTCGGAAAGCCGGTTGGATGCAGGCATCTTCACAGGACTCGGAAACCAAGCAAGTCAGACGGGCGACATTACTTTATCGGCGACAGAAAGCATCAGCATCAATGACGGTTTTATCTTTAACTATGTGGGTGCGACAGCAGTGGGTCGTAGCGGCAGCATTGAAATTGTGGCTCCCGTAGTGGAGACACTGCGTGGAACCCAGATCGGCACTCCCGTTCTCGGCAGAGGTGACGCCGGTAGCATTACCATCAACGCCAGCGACCGGGTTACGCTCTCCGAAGAGAGTGCAAACGGCACTCTTAGCACTATTTTCAGTGAGATTCAACAAAGCGGTAGTGGTAGCGGTGGCGATATCGAGATTACGACCGCTGTCTTAGAGGTACTCGATGGGGTTCAAATTTCAGCCCTTATTTTGGGTAGGGGCGATGTCGGTAACATTACTATCAACGCCAGCGAAAGCGCGATCTTTGCTGGAGAAGCCGAGACTGGCCGTGTCAGCGGTGTGTATAACCAGATCAGCCCAAGCGGCAGTGGCAGTAGTGGCAACATCGAGATTAATACGCTTGCCCTAGAAGTGCTCGACGGGGCTCAGCTCTCAGCTGGTACTTCTGGTAGGGGCGATGCAGGTAGTGTTACTATCAATGCCAGCGAAAGCGCTCTCTTTGCTGGAGAAACCAGAAACGGACTCGCTGTCAGTAACGCGACCAGCGTAGTCTTGCCGGGCGGCGTTGGTCGCAGCGGCAATGTCGAGATTTTTACCTCCGTACTTGAGGTACTCGATGGGGCCCAGATCGGATCTGGCACTTCCGGTGAGGGCGACGCCGGTGACGTCATCATTAACGCCAGCGAAAGCGCGATCTTTGCTGGAGAAGCCATAAATGGAATCGCCGTTA
>CALCCA010000029.1 GCA_937899725.1 uncultured Halomicronema sp. | reverse complement strand
GAAGGCTTTGAAGGCTTAAATAATGGTCGAGGTATTCCCGCCAGGGAGTACTAGTTCCAACCTCCCGCCCTCAAGACCAAATATTTTAGTAATGAAACCTCAAGAAAGATTGCATTTAGGCTGCGCTCAAATCAGGCTATTTTGAGCGATCTATGCCCCAAGATATAAAGACAATTGTGGGCTAGAAAGCGAGAAAGAGGGTGTTAGCATTACCATGATGTTTTGGGAATTGGGGGCTTGCTGTGATTCGTTCTGCCACGTTGCCGCTTCAGACGACACTGCCATCCCTGAGCGACAACAGTCGACTTAAACTATTTTCGGGGTCGGCTAACGTTAATCTCTCCCGCGAGGTGGCCCGCTATTTGGGCATCGATTTAGGCCCAATGGTTCGCAAACGCTTTGCGGATGGCGAGCTTTACATTCAGATTCAAGAGTCTATTCGCGGTTCTGACGTCTACCTGATGCAGCCCACTTGCTACCCAGTCAACGACCACTTGATGGAACTGTTAATCATGGTCGATGCCTGTCGTCGGGCGTCGGCGCGTCAGATTGCCGCGGTGATTCCCTATTACGGATATGCGCGGGCCGATCGCAAAACAGCCGGACGCGAATCGATTACCGCTAAGCTCGCAGCAAACATCATCACGGCAGCAGGGGCCGATCGCGTGCTGGCGATGGATCTACATTCTGCCCAGATTCAAGGCTATTTTGATATTCCCTGCGACCATGTGTACGCCTCACCAGTCATTGTCAACTACATTGCTGACAAAAACATCGAAGATCTGGTCGTCGTTTCTCCTGACGTGGGGGGGGTGGCGCGGGCGCGAGCCTTTGCTAAAAAGCTCAACGATGCGCCACTGGCCATTATTGATAAACGTCGCCAAGCCCACAATGTGGCGGAGGTGATGAATCTGATCGGCGATGTGCAGGGCAAAACGGCAGTATTAGTCGATGACATGATCGACACCGCCGGCACCATTTGTGAAGGCGGTCGCCTATTGCGGCGGCAGGGCGCTGAGCGAGTTTATGCCTGTGCCACCCACGCTGTATTTTCACCCCCGGCGACCGAGCGTCTCTCAGCTGGCATCTTTGAAGAGGTGATTGTGACCAATACAATCCCCGTTCCCGAGGAGCGACGGTTTGAACAATTGACCACGCTGTCTGTCGCTAACCTGATCGGCGAAGCAATCTGGCGCATCCATGAAGAAAGCTCGGTCAGCAGCATGTTTCGTTAAGGGGCAACGGGAACTGCGCAGCTCCCCATGATGAGGCCATCAGCAAAACGCTGATGGCCTCATGCGTTTAAACCGATTCTCTGAAACCAGACTGCCAATCTGGCCCTCTATCTATTGGCAAATAATCGATGAAGTAGCGTCGTCGTCTACTCGTTAACGCCAGTTCGGGTTAAGCCAAACCCCGTTGCTTTCCCCTCTGGGGAGGGGCTAATGGGGTGGGTGAACCATTCTCAGCGGGAGGCTCGACACCCATCCCGCCTTTGGCATCCTTCCTCAGAGAGGATTGTCGCGCCAAAAGGCTGGTCAGCGTGCCTCATGCTCTTATCCCGAACTCAGGTTAGTTATATTCGCCTGTGACAAAGTCTGGCTGGTGATGATCGGGGATAGACCAGTCTTCGTTTTCACCGCCGATGATAATTTGCTCGATCGCCACATAGTCGCGGCTGAACTGCTTGAGGGCATTGAGCAAAACATCGATCGCGATCGCGTCAGAGGTGCCCAGGTCAAACCAGCAGCGCGCCCAGAGTCCTTCATACTCAACGTCACCCATGTTGTGCATCAGCGAGACCAGGGTGCTGTCGGTCTGGGTGTTGTCATAGTTCATATAGCTGATTTCTAGGCCGGTGTCTTGCACCTGCAGATTTTCCGCATTGAATCCCCCCAGTTTGCCGATAAAGAACCAGGAATTGAGAATCTCATCGACGTATTGTTGCTCCATAGTGGAGGGCACTGTGGAAAATTGAATCCAGATCCACAGGCTAAAGAAGTCACATTCACGAAACTGTATCTGCATCTTTGGCCACTACTCCTTAACAAACAAGCTCAGCGGGGCAATCTACCGGTGCCTTTGGCGATGGGCAAATAATCCCAATTTCAATGCTAGCGGGTAATCGCGGTGCCCCCTCACCCCGACCGAGACGTCATGTCTGCACCGCTGCTTAAGGGCTAAACTGCACGCTGGTTGATACAAAAGGGGCGACCCAAAGTTCTAGGTCGGGATCAGACAGCTGCGATCGCACCTGCGCCGCAATGGCTTCAGCCTCCGTCCGGGTGGCCGCCAGGGTAAAGACTGTGGGGCCTGACCCTGACATCAGGGTGCCGAGCCCGCCGCTGGCGGCCATGGCGTCTTTCAGGGCCTGAACTTGAGCGTGCTGCGTGAGGACGACTTTTTCTAAATCGTTGTGCAGGTGATGGCCAATATCAGGCCCATCTTGATGATAAATTGCCGCTACCATCGGGCCAGAATGGAGGGCCTCGCGGCGGGTTTGGCCTGCGGTATTGACATCAACGTAGGTCGCCGCAAAGGCTCGCCGATAAGCCTGATAGGCCCAAGGGGTAGAAATTGTCAGGGAGCTATACTTCGCCAACACCACATAAAACTGCTCGATGCCCTGCAGCGAATCAATTTGTTCGCCGCGCCCGGTGGCGATCGCCGTGCCCCCCGAGATGCAAAAGGGCACATCAGAGCCGAGTTCTGCCCCTAAGGTTTGCAGTTCAATTTGGGTCAGCCCGAGCTGCCACAGCATATCGACGCCCACCAATACTGCGGCAGCGTCCGCCGATCCCCCAGCTAAACCGGCCCCGACGGGAATATTTTTTTGAATCGTAATCTCGACGCCACCGTGCTGCTTCATCGCTTGGGGAAACCGGTTTTGCAACAGCGCTGCCGCCCGATGCGCCAAGTTGCTGGCATCGCCGGGCACCTGAGGATGATCGCACTGCAGCCGAATATCGGCACTGTTGAGACTGCGGATGGTGAGGCGATCGGCAAGGCCAATGCTTTGCATCACCATTACTAGCTCGTGATAGCCATCGGGGCGATCGCCCACCACTTCTAGATACAGGTTGATTTTGGCCGCAGCCAATAAAGAATAAGAATGCATGGCACCTCACTGCAGGTGGTCGGCGAGCGCATCTGCCGCCAGTTCGCCATCATCAATCTGGGGCAGGGGTTAAGACACTCTCGGTGTCTCCAGCATCTTATTACTCAATGCGACCCAATCGGCAACGCTGAGGTCTTCGGCTCGAGCGTTGTCCGCGATGTCGAGCGTAGCAAACAGCTCTAATAGCGACGCTCGCTCAATGACAGCCGCTAAATTGTTGCGCAGCATTTTGCGTTTGCTGCCAAAGCCGAGTTTGAGCAACTGCTGCAGCCGCTGGGGATTGTTAGCGGGGGTGGCTAGCGGGCGCGGGCGCAGGCGAATCACCGCCGAATCAACTTTGGGCGGCGGCTGAAAGGCTTTGGGCGGCACCGCACAGATCAGTTCACAGTCCGCCAGATATTGCACTTTGACCGTCAACCCCCCAAAGGTTTTATGGCCGGGGCGAGCACAGAGCCGCTGAGCGATTTCTCGCTGTACGAGCAGCACGATGCTGTCAAAGGGGTGAGGGTGGGGGCGGGCGATCGTTCCGAGCAGGCGTTCCAGAATTGGCCCCGTAATGTAGTAGGGAATGTTGGCCACGACTTTGTTGGGCATCGGTAAATCGTTGGCCAAGGTGAGCTGCTGAGCTAGATCCAGCTGCAAAATATCCCCTTGCAGCAGCAGCAAATTTTGGGTTTTAGCAAACTGAGTCATCAGCTGACGGCAGAGGTCGTAATCTAGCTCAACGGCTACCACATGCTGGGCCTGGGTTACCAGCCGCCGGGTCAATACGCCGGTGCCAGGGCCAATTTCCAGCACGCGATCGCTGGCCTGCAGCTCAGCCGCAGCGACAATTTGGGCTAAAATCGGCTCACTTTTGAGCCAATGCTGGCCAAATTTTTTGCGGGGTTTGGCGGAAAAAGTCATCCAATCAGGCACTGCAGAGAACGGCCTTGATCGTACCCTATTGGGTTAAGGGCTCGGGCTCGTCGGGCATGGGTCAGCTGAGAACGGGGTAGCCGTTAGGACAGAACGTGTGAGCCATGAGCCGTTCTCGTTCACGCATTACTTTCGAGCCATTGCTCGGTATTCTAGATAAACCGAGTCTTAAGCGACGTTGAAGAATTGTCTCTAACGGTGAGGGGTGTGATGTGGTGAACAACATTTCCTGAGGGGCTTTGCTACATTAAGAACCCACGATTGAGTCACCGGCTAATCTCCAATTTTTGTATTCGGCTATGCAACAGAGCGGTTCTCTTGAATTCAAATTGGTGCAGCGAGTGTGCTTGCTGCAACAGGCTCTCGATCAAGCTTTAAACTCGCTTAATGAGTTGAAAACCCAGGTTCAAGATAAGCACTGGGTCGAGTCGCAACTGGCCAGTACCGAAAAGTACGCCAATGTGCAGCAGCAGGCGATCGCTCATCTGAAACAAGAGCTGGCGCAATTTGCCCATGTGCAGCACGATCTCTTAAACGTCATTGGCTACCGTCTTAACGAGCTGATTGACCAGCAGCAACAAACCTTTAACCACCTCAGTATTGAGTTTCAGCAGAGTCATGCCGAACTGCAAACCTATTTGCAGTATCTGGGGCGGCAGCGGCCGGTCAGCCCCACGACTGAACCCGACACGCAAGCCTATTGTCTGACCCTAGAAGCTGAGGTCAGGGTCGCTCGTTCAATGGCGGTACATCTGAGCCAGCACTTGAATTTGGCCAAGCAGCATCTGGGGAGCCTCAAGGGTGATTTGGGCAACCATCACCTTAATTTGAGCTACATGATCAAGACGATTCAGTCGATGATTACTGAGTTAGAAACGTTTGACGGTGCTCAAGCTGTACGGCCAGCGTTACCGGCAGCAACGACGGCATCGGGCTCAGCGGCAGCCTTGCTCAGTCCGACTGAAGTCATAACCGCTGTTGACGATGCCGAACTTGATGCGGGTGCGTTACAGTCAACCCTGCGTCGTCAAAATCTCTGCATCCATGAGCTGCAGGCTGTGCTGCGAGAATACGCCGAGGAAAAAACCAAGCTCGGACAACGGTATCAAGAAGTCGCCGCTGAGCGCGACTTCTATCGTCGCGAGTTGCAAAAGCTGCGCAGCGCGGCGGCTCCTCCACTGGCGCGCCCCGACGACGTGCCGCCGCCGAGGTTAACCCGCCCAGCTAAATCGTCGTTGCCGCCACCCGTGCGACCCGGTGCCGAGTTGCCAGCTCGTCAGCGATCGCACCCTTCTCAGCCTATTCAGCCGCTCAAGCTCCCTGAAACTTCCGAATAGAAGCATTCATGCCATTGACACAGGGCTGCCGTCGCAACCAGGGTCGGTCATCCCTTCGACGATGTATCGCTGGCTGCATGTGAGGTGCAGACGCCGTCGAGGGAACCGGCTACTGGCATTGTCCAACCTCTTCCGCTGTGGCTGCCACCACTCCCTAGGGCATCCTAAAGCCATGGATGCAGGGAGCACAGCGGTGTCTCAAGAACGAGCATTGTGGTTTGCCTTGGGCCAGATTCCAGGGTTAGGACCGATCTTACAAAAGCGATTGGCGACGCACTTTGGCTCCCTCGAAGCGGCCTGGGCGGCCTCACCGGATCAACTCTTGGCGGTGGAGGGCATCGGACTGAAGTTGGGGTGGGCGATCGCCGAACACCGCTCGCAACTCGATTTGAGTCAGGTAGCAACGGCCCCCGGTGAGTTTGTGACGCCAGCTGATGCGGCCTATCCTGACCTGCTGTATGAGATCCCCGATCCGCCCCCGGTGCTTTATTACCAGGGTGATCTGGACTTGTTGTCGGCTTGTCAGCGGCGACCGGGGGTTGGCGTCGTCGGCACCCGCAGCCCGTCAGACTATGGCAAACGCTGGACGCGTCGCATCACTAAAACCCTGAGCCGCGCGGGATTTTTGATCCTGTCCGGTCTGGCCGCAGGGATTGACCGCGAAGCCCACCAAAGCTGCTTAGACGTAGACGGGGCGACCATCGCCGTTTTAGGGACGGGGGTCGATGTTGTGTACCCTTATCGCAATCAAGACTTGCATCAGGCGATCGGGCGATCGGGATTACTGCTGAGTGAGCATCCCCCCGGCACCCAGCCCGAACGGGTGCATTTTCCTCGGCGTAACCGCATCATTGCCGGGCTGAGTCGCGCCCTGTTGGTGACGGAAGCCCCGCGTAAGTCAGGGGCGCTGATTACTGCCCGATTGGCGAATGATTATGGCCGCGATGTGTTTGCCCTACCAGGCACGCTAGACAATGTGCGTTGTCATGGCTGCTTAGATATTTTGAGTCAGGGAGCGCAGATGATTTTGCGCGAAGATACGCTGATCGAAGCGCTCGGGGCGATTCCCGTCGCTGCCTCAGAACCCACCGTCAAGCCCTTGCCGAGCTTAGCGCCACCGCTGCAGACGGTCTTTCAGGCCGTGGCGCCCGAGGTGCGATCGCTGGATGCGATCGTGCAGCAGGTGGCGGAGCTATCCACCGGAGATATTTTGAGTGCGTTGACGCAGCTAGAGCTGATGGGATTGGTCAGCAACCTGCCAGGGACCCAACAATACCAGCGCTGTACCGATTAAGCCCATCGGCTAAGGTGACATCAACAGTCCTTAACACGGCATTCCCGACCGCCCCGCCCTTCGCCTAAACTGAGGCACACCCGCTTGTGCCTGGCTCTCACCCTATCCGGATTGGCTATGACCAGCATGCTCCACGGTGCGCAGCCGCCGCTAGAATTTTTGCCGCCCGAGTTTGACCCCAAAGTGCTTTGGGCGACGAAAACGCTGCTGCCCCTCTGGCTCCGGTGGAAAAGTAGTGTCAAAAAGCTTGATATTCAAGGCGCTGAAGTGCTTGTTGACCTTTTCCACCAGTTTCAGGCGGGCGATGCTCGGTTTTTAATTGCTTTCCGTCACCCTAGTCCTGATGATGCCTACTGTTTAATGAATTTGCTGTGGCATCAGCTCCCGGCTGTGAGTCGCAAACTGGGTAAGCCGCTCCCGCGATCGCCCCACGTCCATTTCATTTACGATCGCGGCATTCCCCTCTGGGCTGGTGACGGTGTCGGCTGGTTTTACTCCCGCTTGGGGGGCACTTCGATTCAGCGCGGCAAGGTTGATCGACAGGGGCTCAAGTCAGCCCGTCGTCTTTTTGCCCAAGGGCAATTTCCCCTGGCGGCGGCTCCCGAAGGGGCTAATAACGGTCACACCGAAATCATCAGTCCTTTTGAACCTGGCATTGCCCAGTTTGGGTTTTGGTGTGTAGATGACCTGCAGAAAGCGCAGCGCTCAGAAAAAGTCTTTATCGTGCCGTTGGGCATCCAATATTTTTATCAAGATGCGCCCTGGGGCGCCCTGACGAAACTGCTGACCACTTTAGAGGCCGAACTGGGGATTGCTAAGACCCCGGCAGCGGTGCCGCCAGCCAGTGATCCCACCGTGATCGCCGCCGCCCTTTATCCACGATTGCTGCAGCTGGGCTATCGCCTGTTGGAAATCATGGAGTCTTACTACACAGACTTTTTTCAGGTCGCCTTCGACGAAGTCGATTTTTCTACTCAGCCGGGAGAAAACGAGCTGGCATTTCGGCTCAATCGCCTATTGAACTCCGCCCTGCAGGTAGCGGAATCGTTCTTTCACATCGTCCCTAAAGGCAGCGTCATCGATCGCTGCCGCAAAATTGAACAGGCCGGTTGGGATTGGATCTACCGGGAAGATTTGAAGGCCGATCATCCGCTCTCGGCAGTAGAGCACGGGTTAGCCGATCGCGTTGCCGAAGAGGCGGCCTTGCGCATGTGGCACATGCGATTGGTCGAAAGTTTTGTCGCCGTGACGGGCACTTATGTCAAAGAAAAACCGACGGTGGAACGGTTTGCCGAAACGCTGCTGTTAGTCAGAGATACGGTGGTTCGTATCAAGGGCGAAAATCCGTTTCCGCGTCCGGCTTTGGGGCATCAGATCGCTTACCTGTCGGTGGGGCAACCGCTCTCAGTCAGCGATCGCTGGCCTGCCTACAAAGACAGCCGACGTCAGGCGATCACTGACCTAACTGCCGATCTGCAAACTTCGATGCAGGCTCTGATCACGCCGCGAAAACCCAGTTTTCCATAACGCCACCCATCCTTCAAAACAACGTTCTTAACTGGCTTCTTCAGTATTCCCAGGGGATACGAATTGAGTTTTAATACCAGTTCTACAAATTACAGCTACACAGACAAGTCGGCTTTCTCCCTCGGGGAGACGCGATGCGAACGACTCCGCTCAGCCGACGTTCCTTGAGCGGAGTCGAAAGGAAGATCTATAGTCCAGTTTCAGAGAATTGGTATAAGACGCCTCAGATAATATGAGGGCGTCGAGATTGAGGTTGCGGTGATGAGTGGCGTCCGCAAAATTGTGATTCACGAACCGGTATTGCCTCGATTTAGAAGAGTTGCCGCAAGCCTTAGACGAACCACTCAGATAACTGACCAAAGAGGCTCTTCGGTTCTTCAGGCAACGCTATGAATCGTAGAGCCTCTGGCCTTAGCAGGGATGTTCCTCCAGGCTGCCTGAAATCTGTAGCGTTTCAAAACCCAAATCGGATCAACTATATTTCAGCAGTCGCCGCCGCCAAACTCTTCATCGGGCCGGCGGCTAAGCTCGCCGTCGCCGCATCATCAGGCCGCTTCCCGTTGCCACCAGCAACAGCGCCGCCGTGCTCATGGGCTCCGGCACCGAAACATAGCTGGCATTCACCTCACCGACGAGCTTGTCTAGCACGAGGGTGTAGTCGCGGGTACGCTGCTCAATCAGGCCAGGAAAAATCTCGTTGATAAACGCCCGGTTATCCGTTGCCGGGTCGTGCCAGGTGCGGCCATTGGGAACGCGGGGATCGGCGGTTTGGGTGAAACCATCAAGATCACCGATGCTCCAGTTAGTCGCCTCGGCAGCCAGTACCGGCATCAAGAAGTCGAAGGATTCTAAATCGCTACAACAGCCGGTTCCGGCAGGGTAAAAATTGTTTAGCCCCGGATTGGTACGGGCATCGATGCCATTTTCGGCGGCAATTTCTAAAGCCAGGTCGCGGTACTGGAACCAATCTGGGTTATCCACCGCGCCCCGTCCGGCATTGAAATACATGAAATCACCAAACACCAGACTGTCGAGGTTGAGCATGAACAGGCTATTGGCAATTTCAGCCCCGGAGAGGGTGTTGGCATAAAACTCCGAGCCCACGAGGCCAATTTCTTCGGCCCCAAAGAAGACAAACTTACTGGTCACAGTCGGGTCGAGCACCTGACGTTCGGCTAGCTCCAACAGCACACCAACCCCAGAGGCATTATCGTTGGTGCCTTCTAGGACTGAACGATCTAACGTCGCGCTACTGGGGTCAGTGTCGTAGTGAGCCCCGAGAATGATGTGTTTGTTAGAGGTGCCCTGACGTTCAGCGATCACGTTGTAGGAGGTCAGGGGGGTGCCCTGAAAATCGTAAGTGAAGGGCTGGAGGGTAGGGGTGTAGCCTAGTTCCACCAAGCGATCGCTGAGGTACTGCACAGTGGCGGCTTCCTGGGCGGAGCCGACACTGCGACCGGCTAGTTCAGAGGAGAGGAAGTAGGTTTCTTGGGCTGCGGTTTCCCCGTACTCAAAGGTGGCAGCGGCGACGGCCTCTACAAACATAGGGGAAATGGCAATTGTCCCGCAACACAACAGTTTCAGGTTAAACACAAACAGAATATCTCCAAAAATTGTGCTGAGGCGACCCTAACTAGACAAGCATTTGAGTCAGAATTATTCCACAACCAATTTCTGCAAATATCGCGCCGCAAACCTTATTGCAATTCTTAATGAGTTTTACCGATGGCTGCTAGGGTTCTCGATTACTGGTTTTTCAACATCCCTACTTAAAGAGCTGGGGTTTGCTCTACTACAGATTTGGCTGCAGCCAAATCAACTAGATCCGTGTCCGTGATGCTCGGAATCATTTTGGCATGGGTGGCGTGGCAAAACTGAGACTGTATGACATTCATCATCCCAAAAGTCGTCATCGCTCCCCGCTTCCCCAGCCTTATGGTAAGAGTCTTGTTACAGTTTGCTGTCGTTATTCCCCTGCGATCGCCGCTTGAATTTGAGTCACTTGGCGGCGGTAGTCCTGATCGGACAAGACGGGAACACCGTTGGGCAATTCAGTCGTCTCATCCTGCAGGGTAATCCAAGAACGACAGCCTTGATGGTGAGCCTGATAGGTAATGTCCACCGGAGCCATCAGTCGCTGCACGCGCAGCAACAGCGCATAGGCGGGGCGTTCTGGCTTCCAAGCGAGGCGCTCCGCTAGCCAATCGTCTGTCCAGATATGGAACGGCTGCAGGGCTTCTACAATTCCCTGTCCTGCCAACGGCAGCTGATGTGTCACCTCGGCCCAGTACGGCAAAGACATCCTGTCGCCTAGTGCCGGCACTGCCTGTGGCGTCACCGCTGCTCGAAAGGGCGATCTCAGCGCGCTGGCCTGCTGATGTTCGTAGGTGGGAAACAACAGTGCTCGATCACAGGGCATGTTGAACGAGTGCCGTGATTCATGGATGCCGCCCTTTCGCACCAGTAAAATTAGGTCGCCAGCGCCCAACGCTGCCACTGCGATCGCCCATTCTTTGAGTGCCCACAGTTGGGTTGCCGTTGTCACACTTGCTCCTTTAGGGGCTGATTGAAGGTCCTCATCTGACACTGCTGGGGTTGCTCTAAAACTGCATCAGCCCCCGCGATCGCCGGACTGCCACCCCAGGTGACGCTAACAAAACCGCGACAGCCGCTGCGGCGAGCGATTTGCTGATCTAACGCCGAGTCGCCAATGACCAGGCAATTTTCTGGCAAGATGCCGAGTTGCTCGCAGGCCGTCCACACCATCTGCGGGTCGGGCTTGACCGGTGGCGCTTCACTACCCGCCCAGCTATCTACCGCCCCGTGCAGATCATAGCGCCTGAGAAAATCGGCAATATGATCGGTCGTATCCCCTGACAGCACAGCTTGTTTAAGGCCCTGCTGTTGCCCTTGGCGCAAAAGTTCGGGAATTGCGGAAAAAGGCGGGGTGAAGTCGGCTTTGCGCACAAAGCGGTGATCGCTTTCTGCAAAGGCGACCTGAGCCAGACTCACAGCCTCTGCCCAGGGTTTGCCCGTGGCCGCGATGTAGGTGGCGGCTGCAATTTCGTTTTCGTAGCGGGTGCCAACGGCCATTAAACCAGCGGCGTCGTATTGGCCATCCGCGCAGCCAAACGCCGCCATTAGCGGTGCTCGAAGATGGGGGAATTTGCTGGCCAAGGCTTGCGATCGTGCCTCGGCCAGCTGTCTCAAAAACGCATGAGAGTCGGCTAGCGTACCGTCCTTGTCCCACAGGATGGCGGCAATCTGCTCAAAAGCGCGATCGCGGCATCGCACAGTCACCATAAACGCTCTACTTTGCTCCAGTTTGATGAAAGCCGTCCAAACCATTATGAGGGATATGGCCCACCCGAGCTGAACCCCCAAAAAAGAGCCGCAACCCAAGGTCACGGCTCTCTCGAATAGCTCGAAATGCTCAGGTAAAGCAGAGCGCGTTAATCTTCTTCCGTGGCAGAAAACTCAACTTCTTCTTCAGAGTATTCGGGCTCGTTGCCACCAGCCGCCTCAGCCGCTTCAGCTTCTGCCTTTTTGAGCAGCTGCTCCCGATATTTCTCGGCCATTTCTTCCGCTTTCTCAAACACCAGGTCAGGATTCTTGACCATGTCACCGGGTTCCGGCTCAAGCTGCTTCGTCGACAGTGA
Source organism: uncultured Halomicronema sp. (assembly GCA_937899725.1). Taxonomy (GTDB): domain Bacteria; phylum Cyanobacteriota; class Cyanobacteriia; order Phormidesmidales; family Phormidesmidaceae; genus Halomicronema. The sequence continues at coordinate 40,516 of CALCCA010000029.1, read as the reverse complement.
AATGCGGCCGCGCTCAGCATCGAGGTCAATAATCATCACCTTGATTTCATCATTGACGTTGAACACGCTGTGGGGCGTATCAATGTGGTCATGGGAAATTTCAGAGATGTGTAGCAGACCGCTGACGCCACCGATGTCAATGAACGCACCGTAGGGCTTCAGGCCACGTACCGTGCCCAAAACCACTTCGCCGACTTCGAGACCATTCATCTTACGCTCAACCAGCGCCCGACGATGGCTGAGAACCAGACGATTCCGCTCTTCATCGACTTCTAAAAACTTGAGAGGCAGCTCTTCGCTCACCAAGTCTTCTTTAGGCTTGCGAGTGCTGATGTGTGAACCGGGAATAAAGCCCCGTAACCCTTCAATGCGAACCAAGGCACCGCCTCGGTTGGTTGCAAACACTTCTGAGCGCACAGTGGCGTCTTCTTGCTGTAGCTGACGCACCCGCTCCCAAGCGCGCATGTACTCGATGCGACGGATAGACAGGGTAAGCTGGCCATCTTCGTTTTCGTCAGTGAGAATGAAGAACTCACGCGTCTCATCGGATTGCAGAACCTCATCAGGGTCTTCAACACGGTTGATCGACATCTCCTGAATCGGGATGTAGGCGGCAGTCTTGGCACCGATATCGATGAGTGCACCCCGAGGCTCCAAGCTGAAAACCGTACCGGCGACGGTATCACCTGGGCTGAAGTGATAGTCGTACTTATCTAACAGTGCTGCAAAATCGTCATGGGTAAACCCAATGTCTGCATCCTTCTTCTGCTCTACCTGATTGACCATGCTAATGTTTACCTACCGTTTTCTCCGTGATGGGGTGTTCTCCTTAGTTCGCAAAGACCGAGCTAACAAACGAGACATGGGCCCGATACAAAATGCTCTGCTACTTGAGCAGACAAGCTTGGCGGAAGAGAATTCGCTCCCGCAAGATTTGAATTATACCCGAAAATGAGGGTGCTGTCCGCCCAAAACTCTTGAAGGTGAATTTCGGCGAGTTGACACGGCACCGGCTTAGCCTGATAAAATAGGAGACTTGCAAACAAAAAGCTTGTTCCCTAGCGATCAAGGTTTTACTGTTTTCGGTCATTAGCGTCATTAAGCATTTGAACATTCATGATTAAGCTGCGTTTGAAGCGATTTGGTAAAAAGCGTGAGGTCAGCTATCGCATCGTTGCGATGCCCAGCACGACTCGCCGCGATGGTCTGCCCCTTGAGGAATTGGGCTACTACAACCCCCGCACGAAAGAAACTCGGTTGGAAGTGCCGGGAATTGTGCGTCGTCTGCAGCAAGGGGCTCAGCCAACGCCAACGGTGCGCCGCATTTTAGAGAAAGCGAATGTCTTTGAGCAATTAAAGACTGAGGCTGAATAACAGCCCCGCAAATCTAGAAACGAGATTGAGATTGGCAGCTATGGCTGATAAACCGGATTACGAAGGGCTCGTTCATTACTTAATGAAGCCCTTCCTTGATTCTCCTGACGACCTTAAAACTGACGTCGAATTCCTGGGTGACAAGCATCGTGTCTTGTTGCGAGTTGCTTTTTCTGCTGACGATCGCGGTCGGATGTTTGGCCGTGGGGGCCGCAATATTCAAGCCGTTCGCACGGTGCTCGAAGCGACTGCGGCGCTGTACGACCAGAAGGTTTCTCTGGATGTCTACGGGGAGTCAGCCCATCAGGCGCGTTCGGGCTCAGATGATGGCGGTGCGGGTGAGCGCCAGCCCCGACCTCGTCGCGGGGAACGCCCGGCCCCACCCAAAAAGAAACAGTCTTAAACTTTCCCGCTGGGATGCTAATGCATGCAGCAGACAGCCCACATCGATCTGCCTTCGTCGGAAAGTGCGATCGCCCTTTCCGGACATCAAAACGAAAATATTAAACTCCTGTCTCAACAGTCGGGCGCTCAGATTGTCTTGCGCGGCCGCGATCTGCTGTTTTCTGGCACGGCCAGTACCGTTTCTCAGGCCAAGCAAATCGTGATGGCGCTGGAGCCACTTTGGAGTCAAGGCACTGTCATTAGTCGGGCCGATATTCTCACTGCTCGGCAGGCGATCAATACTGATCAGTTGGATGAGCTGCGGGCAATTCAGAGTGAATCCGTTACGCGCACCCGACGCGGCGAGGTGGTTAGAGCCAAAACCTTTCGTCAGCGAAAATATATTCAAGCGCTGCAAAAAAACGATCTGATCTTTTGCTCCGGCCCGGCGGGCACGGGCAAAACTTTTTTGGCGGCTATGGTCGGTGTGCAAGCGTTGATCAATGATGAGTACGAGCGGCTCATCCTCACTCGTCCGGCGGTTGAAGCTGGTGAGCGCCTAGGCTTTTTGCCGGGTGATCTGCAGCAAAAGGTCAATCCCTATTTGCGCCCTCTCTACGATGCACTGCACGAGCTGATTGATCCTGAAAAAACGGCCAGCCTGATGGAGCGGGGCATCATCGAAGTGGCGCCCCTGGCTTACATGCGCGGGCGCACCTTGAATAATGCCTTTGTGATTCTTGATGAAGCGCAAAATACGACACCGGCTCAAATGAAAATGGTGTTGACCCGGTTAGGCTTTAAATCTCGCATGGTGGTCACGGGCGATACGACTCAAACCGATCTGCCGACGAATCAGTCTTCGGGGCTATCAGTGGCTCAGCGAATTTTAGCTGGAGTCGAAGGAATTGCCTTTTGCCAGCTTACCCAGGCTGATGTGGTGCGCCACCCCCTCGTACAGCGGATCGTCGCCGCCTATGAAAAGCACGAAAGCGCTGGCCCCAAACGCTAAAATCCTGCTCACGATGTTAAAACCAGCTCTCTGAGATTGAGCTCAGAACTGTCGAGGGCGAATCGTGTAGTAGGTGGCGAGACGTTGCCGAAACTGCTGCCAATAGTCGGTGATGTCAGCATTGCTGAGCCAAAAGGTTTGAGCTGGACTGTCATCTAAGGCGATCGCAATTAAAGCGCCTTCGATCTGAATACCGGTGGCCTGATAAACCTGCTCGATCGCCGTGGCATAGGCGGCGACCTGTAGAAAGTAGTCCGTAATCCATTCCAGCTTTTTCGGTCTGATCGCGGTTTTCCAATCGCAGACGCACACCCGTCCTTGATAGACCACCACCGCATCCGGAAACCCGGCATAGCCCTGCTCGTGCCACACGGCTCCCTCCACCAAAAGCGCTTCCTCCACTTGGTTGAGCAGCGGCTCTATGGACTGCCAATAGCCGGATAAATCGGGGGTAATGGCGATCGGTTCGTCCCGGAGATAGGTCGCAATTTGTTTGTGCAAGCGGGTGCCTGCCGAAGAAGCTTTATTCGAAATCGCTTGCGCCGTGTCGACCCCCACTCGCTGCCGCCAAGCCTGTAGGGCTTGACGAGCCTCAGCGGGTTTGGTGACTGATAGCACCGTGGTCACGCCCGGATATTGATGCCCGTTAATCTCGTAAACGCGACGGCGATCAACCTGCACCGTCTTGGCTTGATATCGTTCTAGTTGCAAGGCGGCCATCGCTGTTGAGGTCTTCAGACCTCATCATAGGCTGCCCCCTGACGCCGATAACCGCAGGTCGATGATCACAGGGCGATGGTCGGAACCGACGTTAGGGCCAATTTGGACATTGTCTACAGTCAGATCAGGGCTTAACAAACAATGGTCGATGGGAATCGAGAACAGGAGCGACGCCCAATTTGGAATTTGCCGATAGGTGCCTTTGGTCGGCCAGCTTGGCAGCAGTCCAAACCCTTGGCGAGCGTTTTGTAGGCCCGTATTACGCATCAGTTGTTTGTAATAGGGCGACCACATCGTGATATTGAGATCGCCAATCACGATTTTGGGAGCGTCTACGGTTTGCACATATTGCCCCAGTTCATAGAGTTGCTGATTGCGGGAATGAAAAGCGTAAGGTTTCACCGGTGGCAAGGGATGAGTGCCTACCAAAGCAATTGTTTGCCCTTCAACAGTGACCGTTCCGACAACGCTGGGCGTGCTGTTTTCGCCAAACGGCATCAGCTGCACATCACTGAGCGGATATCGGCTGTACAGCAAATTATACGGACTGGTCTCTCGCGATGAGTAAGGTAACTTGGTCAGCAGGCTGTCCAGCCGATCGCGCCAAGTATCGGTAACTTCCATAAACAGGGCCAGATCGGGATCCTCTTGCCGAGCCAAGGCCAGAACATCTTCGAACTGAGTGTTGTTTAGATTGATATTGACAATCAAAATGCGGAAGTTGCCATTGTTAGCAGTCACAAAGCTGGGCGGCAAATACCAGGGAATGATTTGGGTCGCCAATGCCGCCACACATGTCAAGCCGATCAGGGCTGGAATTTTGCAGCGAGTTAACCCGATGCCAACTAGGCTAATTGTGCTCAAAACCCAATACTGCAGCTGGAAGTGAGAGAGTAGCTCAAGATAAATGGGCCAACCGTAGCTGCTAGAAAAGAACGCGATCGCCGTTAGGGCTACGATGCCCAGCAATAGTAACCAGGCTGCGACGTTGGCCAGGCAGGATTTTGATTTAGCCACGTACTAAAAACCCCACTCGTCAAGAGTAGGGTACAAAAGTCGAGCCAAGGTTTCCGGAAATTAGGCGATGCCCGCTACAGATATCGTGTGCTGACGAATAGCGCGTAGATTTTGGCTCAAGTCATGCCGCAAGTGACGCTCGATCAGTAGGGCTGGAATCGCCCGCGGCGGACATACGGTGATTTCGTAAAGCAGACGAGTCGTATCACTATCTGCCGACTCTGCCTCTAACTGCCAAGCGCCCTCAAAGGATTTGAAATCGCCCTCCACCATGGTGAAGCCGATGCGGTGGGGAAACTGCTCAGCCATGTTGAGGACGACTCGGGCACAAAATTGAATGTTGAGAAAACATTGAGTGCCCACTTGTTCTAGCAGGGTGACGGATTCTTCGCTGTCTAACCGGCGACTCACCGTCAGATTTGGAATGAAATCTGACAAACAGTCATAGTCGGTCAGCACCTGCCAAACTTGCTCAATCGGACAAGGAATCGAAATCGACGCCAAAATCCGCCGATGCCGACCAGGTAGCTTCTCGGCTGAGACCTGTAGTGAGTCCTCTGCAGCCTCCACAGCCGGTAAGGAATCGCCCAGTGGGGTATTCAGTTCAGAAGTGGAAGCGTCATTCATAGGAAGGCTTGCCAGGTCTACTTAATAGTCAACCCAAATTAGCGCTCAAATTCCAGAATACTCGAGAATCTCGTCTCTGGATATGACTAATTTGAATGATTAGGTATAGATTACTGTCACTTAGTTCATTCTAATCACCGTGGAATCGCTACAGTTTTAGAGATGGGCTATCTGCCTTCCGTAAAAAACCGCATTTGGGATTGCAAAACCGCATCATGCTGCAAGTTATCGGCACCGTCAAAGGCCCGGGAGAAACCGGCAACGAATATCGCTTCATTACGGCAGATAACCGCGAGGTCAAAATTGGTGAGTTTGTGGCTTACCAAGCCCAGCAAGGGGAAGACACCCTCGACATTTTGGGAAAAATCTCTGCGCGCTGTTTAATTGACCACCTGCCCGATCGCACTTTCGCCGATACGGGCATTAGTCCAGAGGCGATCGCGGCTTTAGTCGGGTTTGCCTATCCCAACCCTGAGATTTATGAAGTCACGGTTGAGGTGATCGGTTACTTTCACCCGGCGCTGGGCTTTATCAACCCGCGGTTGACGCCGGATCCGGGTGCCAAGGTTTATCGGGTCGATGACACCACTTTGATTAAGGTCGTTAACAAAAAGCAGGTGGGAGAAATTGGCGGGGCGCATGTGGGCTCGCTGCTGCTGCGTCCTAACGAAGCGGTGCCCGTGGCGCTGGATGTCAAGGAGCTGGTGAGTACCCACATGGCCATTTTGGCTGGGACGGGATCGGGCAAATCTTACACGGCTGGCGTGCTGATTGAAGAGCTGCTGCGCCCCTACAACCGAGCAGCAGTGCTAGTGTTTGATCCCCACGGCGAATATGGCACGCTGGGGGATATGCGCGGTCACCTCGCCTTTCAGGGAGAAGATGGTTACGCGCCTCAGGTCAAAGTTTTGACGCCGGATGATATTCGCATTCGCATGTCGTCGTTGGACTATTACGACATCATGACCCTGCTGCCCAACATGAGCGATCGCCAGCAGGCCATCCTCAACAAAGGGTTTACGATTCTCAAACGCCATCGTCAAGGTGACTATCGCTGGGATGTAAATGATCTGATTCGGGCCGTGGAAGAAGCCGATACCAGCGAAGACGATGAAGGTAATCCCAAAATTGGGTCTTCGGCCCCAGCAATTACCTGGAAATTGGAAAAACTTGCGAATTCTCCCTATTTCGATCGCATGAGTCACCTGTCGCCCAAGGATCTGTTTGAACCGGGGCAGGTGACCGTTCTGCAAATGAACGAAATCAGCCAGGAAGAGCAACAGGTGATTTGTGCTGCTGTGCTACGCCAGAGCTATCAGGCTCGTATGAACACGGCTAAGGAACTGGTGTCTGCTGAGGATGAGACCTATTTGCCCTATCCCGTGTTTATTTTGATCGAAGAATCCCATCGCTTTGCCCCCGCCCATGAGCCCGCCCGTTGCAAACAGGTGCTGCGCACGATTTTGAGTGAAGGACGCAAGTTTGGTATGGGGGTAGGGCTGATTACCCAACGACCGGGCAAGCTGGATTCCGATGTGTTGTCGCAGTGTATGAGTCAATTTCTCATGCGCATTGTTAACCCGGTAGATCAAGAAAGTCTGAAACATGGGGTGGAGGCGGCGGGACGCGACTTGCTGAAAGAGCTGCCCTCGCTGACTAAGGGGCAAGTGATTATTTCCGGCGCTTGTGTCAACACCCCGGTGCTGTGCCAAGTCCGTAAGCGACTCACGCAGCATGGCGGCGAAACGATGAATGCGCCTCAGGATTGGCAAGCCTATTTTCAGCCGCATCACCAGCGCGATCGCACGATTGCCAAGGCGACTGTCGCGCGCCCGCGTCCTGCGGAAACCGTCGGTGGCATCAGTATTGAGTAGACCCTTGACTAACTCGCTGACCGCTGCAGGATCAGCGTTCGATGGATGCTCAGAGGGAGGGGGCGCTCTGACCTGGAAATTCTGTTCTGGCCAGTGGCCTCCTAAGCCAAATCATTGTGGACATGGCGGTCAAGTGAATGTACTACAGCAACGTTCTACTGATTCAGAACTGTCGCTGAAAGAAGACGCCCTGGCTCGCAAAAAGCGGCTGCTTACATGAAGTAAACAGCCACTTTTAAGACCGATATTTAGTTGATTACCCAGATAGCTTGAGAATACTGGGTGAGCGACTAAACGGCGGAACCGACGCCAGCGTAGGCACCATAGAAAAATAAGCCGACAACCACTAAAATCCCCGTTCCAGCTACGGTTGCCACAATCCACAAGGGGATACGTCCGTTTTTAATCATGCGAGTAACCTCCTACCCAACCTTAATCAACACAACACAGAATAATTAAACCAATACCCAAGCGGTATTGCAGCGCCAGCCTCTAGTTAAAGAAATAGCTGGAGAACAACAGCCCGAGCACAAACACCAGCAACAGTCCCAAATAGAGAGAGGTGCGGTTGAGCTCGACCGGTTGCTTGTTCGGATTCTGATTCCGATCCATAAAAAGGCTCCTATCGTTGTATAAACTGCATTGCCGCGATCGCACCTAGGAAGAAAACACTAGGAACCGCCAAAGTATGAACCGCTAGCCAACGGACCGTAAAAATAGGATAAACCGTGGGCTCGTTAGGGGCGTTTGTCATGCCAATTCACCAATCTGCTAAAACTTACTAACTCGTTGCTGAGATGATTTTCGGGGTAAACTACTCGCCCAAAAATTCTTTGATCTGTTGCTCCGCTTCATAGCGGTCAGAGACAATCGGTAGCTCCATCTGATTGCTCTGGTAGTACTCGTTAGGCCGCGGTGTGCCAAACGCATCGTAAGCCAGCCCAGTGCTAACAAACAGCCAACCTGCCACAAATAGGGCCGGAATCGTGATGCTGTGGATCACCCAATAACGAATACTGGTAATAATGTCGCCAAATGGCCGTTCGCCAGTATCACCTGCCATATCAACCTCTCATGTAACGTGTGTATCGATCCGATTACTAAATGATACGGAACTCAGGATTCCATCACAAGTAAGATTTGTAGTTACGTCACTATTTGTGGGGATCACACTGCCTTTTCGGCAGCATATCTCAACAAATAGCCGTTTTGCCCCAAAATGAACCCCTGCTCGGGTGTATTGAAGACGATGCGGTAAAGGTTGGAAGGCGTTTCATTCACGTCGGCATCTTTGTACCAGGTCAACCCCGCATCAGGGCTGTAGTAAAGGGTGCCGCTACCGCCCGAAACCCAAAGCTCTTCTGGGGTTTGATAGGCCGCATCCAAAAAGCCCCAGCTGCTGACAAATTCTGGGTTAACGGGTTCTTGCCAATCGTCTTCTTCACCCGTGGGCGAAAATTGGATTTGTCCCCCCCGTTCTAGCAGCCAGAGGCCACCGCTCTGGTCAAAGCCAATATTCTGCAAGCGCCGCGAGCTGTCGCGATTGTAAGGGTGCCATTCCAACTCACCGGGTTTCCAGAGCGAGTAAAAATTGCCGCGTGATGAGACGGCGGCATAGCTGCCATCCGCGTTGCGACTCATGTTACGAACCACGCCAACGGCGCCTAGCACCAGTCCTTTCCAATTTTTGCCGGCATCGCGAGTGCGATAGATGGCCCCCACATCGGTGGCCAGCTCTGCTTCCTGTGGGGCGAGCGCCGCCACCAAAAAGGGCTTGCCGGGTAGCTGGTCACTCAGGGGCACGCGCTCCCAGGTGTCGCCGCCATTCGTGGTGTGCAACAAAATTTGCGGTTGGCCCGCGACCCAGCCTTCATCGTCGACAAAGCTGACGGAGGTGAACGTAAAGTTTTGATCGTCTAAGTCCAGCGATCGCTCGTTCCAGGTCTCACCGCCGTCTTGGGTTTCTAAGAGGGTGTTGCGGCTGCCGACCAGCCAACCGTGGTTGCTATCGCCCGTGAATGCCACATCCGAGAAGGTGGCCTCCGTATCAATATGGACCATTTCCCAGGGGTTGTTTTCTAGGGTGGGTAGAAAAGCATTGCCACAGCCGAAGCACAGGAGTGCCACCGCTGCGATCGCCCCAAACTTTCTCAGATAAACTAACAAACCACGCATTCCAGATCGACATCCAAAGAGACAACAAAGACCGAAAATTGACCCGTAACCCAGTCGGGGCAAGAGCTATCGCAAGCCATAAAGACTCAAGAAGAACAGAAATCCCAGGGCGAGAGCACCGAAGATCAACACACTTTTTTGCCCCGGTGTTAAGACGTTGACCCCTAGCCCGTAATTCAGATTTTCCTTAAAGCCGGAAGGGGTGCCAGCTGGCCCAATGTTGGCAAATCGCTTCTTTTGAGCGCCACACACCGGGCAGCGCCAATTTAGGGGGACATCCTGAAACGGTATCCCAGCGGGAACATTGCCGCGATCGTCCCCTTTGACTGGCTCATAGGTATAGCCGCAGGCAAGGCACTCAAACTGATCCATCTCCCTTGGCGTTAGCGGGATCGCCGCCTCTTCGGGCGTCCCCTCAGCTCCCGCTGACTCATCACCCGATACGGCCTGGACCTCATCTACTGGTTGATTAGGTTCGGTCGACATAGCGGTGTTCCCCTTAGCTAATTAACGCTGCCTCAACCAGCCTGCGGATAGCTGTCAAGCATCCGTCAGGCAAAGCTTTCCACGAAAATGAAATAATTGTTACCAATTATGACATAGAACGTTTCTTGACCCCGTCTCTCCCTGACTTTTCCCACCGGGCGCAACGACAACGTCGCTCGGTTCAGCGCTGTCATCTCTCCTGCTCATGCCACAGCAAACCCTATAGAAACCCTAAGAAAAATTGAACTTCAGAGTCGGTTCTGAAGCTCTACGGAATGTAAACTAAAGTAGATGACGCATACACTACGACCTATGCAGCTGTGAATGAGGACAGGCAGTGTTTGTTTTAGACGGGTACGAATACCTATTAGTATTTCTTCTCCTCTGTAGCTCCGTTCCGGTTTTGGCTTTGGGGATTGCCTATTTTCTCCGGCCTAAGCGCGAGGGCGCTAGCCGCAAAACGACTTACGAATCCGGCATGGAGCCGATTGGCGGAGCTTGGATTCAGTTCAATATCCGCTATTACATGTTCGCCTTGGTTTTTGTCATCTTCGATGTAGAAACCGTTTTCCTCTATCCCTGGGCAGTTGCCTTCAATCAGCTGGGGCTCCTAGCATTTGTTGAGGCTTTAATCTTTATTGGGATTCTCGTGGTGGGTCTTGTTTATGCTTGGAGAAAAGGAGCACTGGAATGGTCATGAATCCTCAAGGAAAAGCACCCATGTTGGCTCCTGATGAGCGGCTAGCAAATCCTATCGGCACGCCCACGGTGACTCAGGATTTGTCGGAAAATGTCATTCTGACCACCGTCGACGATCTCTACAACTGGACTCGGTTGTCGAGCTTGTTTCCGATGCTGTACGGGACAGCCTGCTGTTTTATCGAATTTGCCGCTCTGATTGGCTCGCGATTTGATTTTGACCGGTTTGGGCTGCTACCCAGAGCCTCGCCGCGACAGGCCGATCTGATCATCACAGCGGGCACCGTCACGATGAAGATGGCTCCGGCCCTAATCAGGCTGTATGAGCAGATGCCAGACCCGAAGTACGTGATTGCAATGGGAGCTTGCACCATTACGGGTGGCATGTTCAGCATGGATTCTCCCACTGCTGTACGAGGCGTTGATAAGCTGATTCCCGTCGATGTGTACATTCCCGGCTGTCCCCCGCGTCCGGAGGCGATCTTTGATGCCATCATCAAGCTGCGCAAAAAGATCTCGACCGAATCGTGGGCGGATCAGGCCAGTCTGGGTCAAACTCATCGGTATCACGCTGTGCAGCATGAGTTAAAGTCGGTTTCTCCCATTTTGACCGGTAAATATCTGCAGATGGGCACCCATGAGGCACCGCCGAAGGAGTTGATGGCCGCTATGGGGATGCCAATGTCTGCCGCCTCGCAGGAAGCCGTGAAGCAGGAGGAAACGAATGGCTGAAGATCCATCAACGCCCGAGAACGCAACTGCTGAGGAAGGCGCGATCGTCGAGGCCGGAACGGTTTCTAAGTGGCTGACGGAAAACGGCTTTGGCCATGATTCTCTGGCTCCTGACCATCTGGGCATTGAGGTGCTGACCGTCGAACCTCAGTTTTTAATCCCCGTGTGTACGGCTCTGTTTGCTTACGGGTTTAACTATTTGCAATGTCAAGGAGCCTATGACGAAGGGCCGGGCAAGCAACTCGTCAGCTTTTATCATCTGGCTAAGGTCAGCGATAATGCGACTGATCCTGAAGAAGTGCGCGTTAAAGTTTTCCTGCCGAGGGATAACCCGAGCCTGCCTTCAGTTTATTGGATCTGGAAAGCCGCCGATTGGCAGGAGCGCGAAAGCTACGACATGTACGGCATCATTTACGAGGGCCATCCGAATCTCAAGCGCTTGCTGATGCCCGAAGATTGGGTCGGTTGGCCGCTGCGCAAGGACTATGTGTCGCCTGACTTCTACGAGCTTCAGGATGCTTACTAGATCGACAAGCGAATAGGTTGATTCTGACGGAGCGTAAGCAGTGGCTACGCTCCGTTTTGTTGGGCTGGTAGGGAGAGGGCTGCCTGAGTTCGACTCAAAAAAATGCGAAACCGAGGCGCGATCGCTTGAAAGGCATTGGCTATGGCTCGAGGCTGTTCACTAGCCTGTTGGGAATCACTGAGTCATCCCAGGTTGCCGGTTGTTCGCCGATGCGAACGATGACTAGCGATTGAGAGGGCACGACAAAGACCCTTTGGAGCCCTCGACCATCGAGCAAAAAGGTATCAGCCGCCAGAAACGGGACTGTTGCCGCCGTGTCGACATTGGGATGGTCGGGGGTGCGGGCTGCGACCCAGATATGTTTGCCGAAGGTGGCTTCTAAGGGTGAAGGGGTCAGCATCTCGGTGATCCAGTTGGCGGCGATGATGCGGGTGTTAGCAAACTGGCCCTGATGGAGCAGCATTTGGCCGACTCTCGCCCAATCGCGAGCCGTAGCGAAAAAGCAGCAAAAGGTTTTGGCCATCCCGTTGGGGCGATCGAGCCAGACGGCTGCATCTTGAGCTGCCAACGGCTGCCACAATCGAGCCGACAGGTAGTCACTATAGGCCATGCCCGTCGCCCGCTGCAGCACGATCGCGAGAATTTGGCTATTGACGTTGTTGTATTCAAAAACTTGCCCCGGCGGCTTGACGCTGGGCACCTTGAGGGCAGTTTTCTCAACGGTAGAGCCGACATAGAGTTGTACGAGATCAGACAGGGGGCTGCTGGTACTGTCTTCGTTGCGTAGGCCTGACTGCATATAGAGCAAGTCTCTAAGCGTGATCTGATTGCGTTCGTCTTGACGCCATTCGGGTAGATAGTTGGCTGCCACTTCGTCTAGTGAGGGAATGGAACCTGCCGCGATCGCCTGACCAATCAAGAGCCCCACGAGGCTTTTTGACATCGACATCGCATTGAACCTCGACGTTTGGTCGTACCCTTGCCAGTATTGTTCCAACACAATGGCGTCTTGATGCATGACGATGAGCCCGGTCGAATTGCGGGCGGCGGCATACTCTGAGACCTGCTGCAGGGCCTCCGCAAACTCTGGTGACGGCGACGCCGTTGCCAGCGGTAACGCGGTTTGATACCGTCCAGCGACTGGGGCCAGGGGGCGATACCACTCCACTGCCATGATGGGTGCGTCGGGATACGTCGCGGCTCGGGAAACCAGCCGCCAATCCGCCAGCGTCAGCGCGACTGTCAGGGCGATCGCGATGACCAAAAGGATGCGTTTGTACAGATGACGTCGCAGCATAAAAGACGAAGGAGTCCTGGTTTAGCGTGCAAAAGTCGCAAGGCGGAGTCCCCTGCGGGCAGGGCAGAGCCTCTCGGCGTTCGAGGTCAAGCCTGCTGTATTCCCAAGGTTGCGTTGCCAACTCGGCTGGCCCGGCAATCAGGGGTGGTTGGTGTCAACCTCTTACTCTCGACCAATGCTGGTTTCATCAACGCCACCATAAACTAAAAGCAGTGGATACCTTACAGCTCAACCTATGACCCCATCTGAATTGCATACGCAGAGTTGGATTACCCGCTGGTGGCAATCTTTGGGGCCGTTTACGCGAACGCTGATGATTCTATTGGCGGCTCCCCTAATCGTGCTAAACGTTTGGGCGATCGCCCAAATTTTTGATTATTTCCGCGAAATCTTAGTCGCGGTGATTGTGGCCTCTTTGCTGGCGTTTTTGCTGAGCTATCCCGTCTCTTGGCTCAAGCGGCTCGGGGTCAAGCAAGGTCTCGCGTCAGTTTTTGTGCTCCTCAGCGCGGTGATTTTATTTCTGACGGTCGGCATCACCATTTTGCCCTTAGTGATTGAACAGGCGCAGCAGCTCGTGATCAAGCTGCCGGAATGGTTTGATTCGGGCCGAGGCCAGTTGTTGATGCTGGATGGTCGGTTTGAAAATTGGGGGCTGCCATTCAACTTAGATGGTCTGATTGAGCAGGTGAACGATCGCCTCAAGTTGCGGTTTGAGCAAATTGCCGGAGAAGCGCTCAATCTCACCTTTGGCGTCGCGTTATTCACCGCCAATAAGCTCCTCGATATTGTGTTGGCGATCGTGCTGACCTTTTATCTGTTGCAGCACGGCGACGATGTTTGGGATGGCATTGTCGGCTGGTTACCGAGTAAAATTCAGCGGCTGTTTTCTGAGACTTTACGCCTCAGCTTTCGCAATTACTTTTTGGGCCAATTTATTATCGCCACCTTTATGGGGCTAGCGCTGACGGTCATTTACTTAGTCGTGCAGGTGCCCTTCGGCCTGTTGTTTGGCATTACCATTGGCTTAGCAGCCTTGATTCCCTTTGGTGGCACGGTCGGCATCGTCGTGGTGACGCTGCTGGTCGGTCTGAGAGATGTCAGTATCGCCGTAAAAGTCTTGGCGCTTTCCGCCTTAGTGCAGCAGCTTGTCGAAAATGTTTTAGCGCCTCGGGTGCTCGGCAGCTTTACTGGCCTCAATCCTTTCTGGGTATTTATTTCACTGCTTTCGGGGGCGCGTGTGGGCGGGCTGCTAGGGGTGATTGTGGCCGTGCCGGTCGCGGTTGTGGTCAAGGAAGCCTTTACGGCCATGCGGGCCGCGCGTCGAGACGGTGAAGAGATTGAGCCGGCCCCTGATATGGCCGCAGAGCTAGCGGATAGCAATCCCCTCGAAATACTCTCGAAAGCGGCGACGGGGGCGCCGCTGCTGTCAGACAGTCAGGATTAGCCGCAGCAGCACTGATCGCGATTTTCCTCGGAGCGACAGCTCGCTGGCCTGTGCCGAGTTGCCGTATGGTCAGATGGAATGCTTGAAGATACGGCTTCTCGGTGGGCTGATGCCGGAACCGGCCTTTGCCGAGACCTGATCTGGCCATCCCTCAAGAAGCGCTAGGCTCTCCCTCTTCCCGTTCCTTGCTCAAAGGTGAGGAGAAAGGCTAAGATTTGAAACGCCCTCTCATCAGCTGATGAGAGGGCGTTTCATTGAGGTTCAACGGTGATCTGCTCTTTGCAGACGACTGCCCTGAGGGTTAAGGGGCTTCGTCACCCTCGGCGTCGGGAGCGGCCTCGTCACCCGGCGCCGCTTCTTCTTCCGTCGCTTCGGGGGCAGCACCGGCGCCAGCGGCACCACAGTAGGTATTGACTTCGTTGATGATGGTGGATTCTTCGACCGATAACTCTTGAATCAGCTGGACAGCTTGCACCGTTTCTTGCTGCGAGGCTTCGATTTTGGCGGGCAAATCAGCTTCCGCTTCAACTTCTTGAACGATGCCCATGGCGTCGCTGGCCTGATTGAGGGCACCGCTAAAACCGGCGACCATCTCAATGTAGCGATCGCGATAACCAATCAGCTCCTCATCTTCCAGCTCAGTGCCGTCTAGTTCAACGGCAAGGTCGTCTAAATCGCTGACCACCTCGTTCACAGCCGTCACATACTGGTCAGCAGCGGCCTTGATATCGTCTAAGCTTTGAACCTGGGCGGCATTGGTACTAAAGGTTTGAATGTTGCTCTCGAAGGCGGGCATAAATCCCTGCGCCTTGTTGACAATCTCAGCCAAGCGATTGCACTGAGATACCTTTGATTCGCCACAGCCCGCAGCTAATAGGGCGATCGCGACGCTAGCTGAAACCACTCCACGGCGGCGAAATGTCAGCATGAAACCTGTCCTCATAGAAATAGTGGATCCATGCACAGGGAGCATGGCTTGGCACATGATACTCTCAATCGCGAAAGTACCGTGCAAGCCAGTATGCCCACAGCCAGGGCAATGTTGATCCCAAAGCTCTCTATAGGCTTTTCGGCAAAGCTCGATGAAACTGATACGATCAGAAACTAAACATCAATACTCAAAACCACTTGAATCTTTATGCAAACTCAGACTTGAGTTTGTTTGCCCCCTTTAGCTGAAACCCGGAAACCGATGCCAACACCTGCAGAATTTTTGGTCGCCACAAAGTATTTCGGCCTTGCCACTCTGACGATGGCGGGGATTACCCTCCTGGCATTTTTGCTGGGCTGGGGATTTCGCTTTCGACTGGTGGGGATCACCAGTTTTATGGGGGTGCTCACCGGGGGGCTGCTGGGATTGAGTTTTGAGCCGTTTACCCGCACAACCGTGCCGGGGGCGATTCCCTTTAATACCGTTTATGACTCTGGGGCGGCTCAAATCGTCATCAAGGTGCCCGATACCATCACCCCCCCTGAGCTGGAAGCTACCCTGCAGCAGGCCGCCAGCAATTTGCTCAAGCCGAGCCGCTTGGGCAGCCGAGGGAATACGCCCACCATTCGCGCGCGCACGATTCGCCATGAATCTGGCGGCATTTCTAATTTGGTCTATCTGGGGCAGATTCAGCCTGCCTCTCAACGCGATGCCGAAATCCCCTTCTCGATTCAGCTCGATGAAGCGGCTTTGCAAGCCTTGCCCTCTACCGCTGAAGACAACACCTAATCCTTGAGTTTGACTCGATGACTACACCTACGTTTCCCACCCTGATGGTGGCACCCGCTCAGGTGAGGCGCGGTGCCGGAGTTTTGGCGACTGTTGGCGAGGTGATTGCCCGGTTAGGGCAACGCCCCCTACTGGTTGGCGGCGATCGCACCCTCGCGATCGCCGCCCCTTTTCTGAAGCCGGCGCTGGCGGGACTCACTGTCAGCTCAGCCAGTTATGGCAATGACTGCAGCGAAACTGCTCTCAGCCAGCTCCAAGCGGCAGCTCAGGCTCACGCTGCTGATGTCGTGATTGGGGTGGGCGGCGGCAAAGCGTTAGATGCTGCCAAGCTCATCGCCCATCAGAGGCAGCTGCCGGTCATCACCGTGCCGACCTCGGCGGCTACCTGTGCCGCTTGGACAGCGTTGTCTAACGTCTATTCAGAAACCGGCGCGTTTCTCTATGACGTCGCGTTAGATCGCTGCCCCGATTTACTCATTTTGGATTACGACCTGATTGCTACGGCGCCGCTGCGCACCCTCATCGCGGGCATCGGTGATGCCCTCGCCAAGTGGTACGAAGGTTTCGTCAGCAGTGGCGCGTCAGAACATACCTTGACCATCGCCGCTGTGCAGCAGGCGCGAGTGCTCCGTGACCTCCTCTGGCAAAAAACCCCAGGAGCCTTGGCCGCACCGGGCGGTGACGACTGGCGTGAAGTGGTCGATGCCTGTGTTTTGTTGGCTGGGGTGATGGGCGGCTTGGGTGGTGCCCAATGTCGCACCGTGGCGGCCCACGCCGTGCACAATGGGTTGACCCATCTACCAGCGAGCCACCCCATGCTGCACGGCGAAAAAGTGGCCTATGGCATTTTGGTGCAGCTGCGCTTGGAAGAAATTGCCCAGCAATCGGCTCTCGCTGCGACCTCTCGTCAGCAACTCATTCAGTTCTACGATGCGATTGGGCTGCCCAAAACGCTGGCTGATATGGCGATGCAGGAGGTTCGAGTGAGCGAACTGCAGCAGGCGGCCACCATTGCCTGCCAGCCGGACTCAGATATTCACCACTTGCCGTTTGCGGTTACCCCAGAGGCGCTCATGGGCGCGCTAGTGACCACGACCACTCCACCGATGAAAGCGACCAAATCTGCTAACGCCTCAGCCTCAGCGGCCCCCTCTCATGAAAAATCTACGCCTCAGCGTTAACTTTGGTCGCTAGGGGGCAAAAATCTGATAGATTTTGCACACCTGACCGTGAGCGTTGAGCTCTGTATGAGAGGCATCGTCAGCATGAACCTGGATTGGCTGCAACCGGCGGACCGCGTGCGACGGCTGCCCCCCTATGTGTTTGCCCGGTTAGAAGAACTCAAAGCCGCAGCCCGCGATCGCGGGCTGGATCTGATTGATTTGGGCATGGGTAATCCTGATGGACCGACGCCCCAGCCGGTGGTGGATGCCGCCTATAGTGCCATTCAAGATGCGGCTAACCACGGCTACCCGCCCTTTGAGGGCACCGGTAGCTTTCGGGAAGCGATTACCCGCTGGTATCACCGCCGCTATGGCGTCACTCTCGACTCTAACGGTGAAGCCTTGCCGCTGCTGGGGTCTAAAGAGGGATTGGCGCATCTGGCGATGGCCTATATCAATCCCGGTGACGTGGTGCTGGTCCCTACGCCAGCCTATCCGGCGCATTTTCGCGGCCCGGCGATCGCGGGGGGACAAATTGTCGATCTGCCGTTAACGGCAGACAATGACTGGCTGATTGACCTAGCGGCCATTCCCGATGCGGTGGCTGAGCAGGCCAAAGTGCTCTTTTTCAACTATCCCAACAACCCCACCGCCGCGACTGCGCCCCGCGAGTTTTTTGAAGAGATTGTCGCCTTTGCGCGCCGCTACGAAATCATGCTGGTGCATGACCTGTGCTATGCAGAACTTGCCTTTGATCACTATCAGCCCACGAGTCTGCTCGAAATTCCGGGAGCCAAAGAGATTGGGGTCGAGTTTCATACCCTTTCCAAAACTTACAATATGGCGGGCTGGCGAGTGGGGTTTGTTGTCGGCAACCGTCACATCATTCAGGGCCTGCGGACGCTCAAAACCAATCTTGACTACGGCATCTTTTCGGCGTTGCAAAAAGCGGCTGAGACGGCGCTGCAGCTGCCTGACCAATATTTAGAAGCCGTACAAACCCGCTATCGCACCCGGCGAGACTTTCTCATCCAGGAGTTTGCCTCCCTCGGCTGGCAGGTGACCAAAACTCGCGCCACGATGTATCTATGGGTGGCCTGTCCACCTGGCGTGTCTTCCACCGATTTTGCGCTGTCGGTGCTAGAGCAAACGGGGGTGGTGCTCACCCCCGGGAACGCCTTTGGCAAAGGGGGCGAAGGCTACGTGCGAGTCAGTCTGATTGCGGACTGCGATCGCCTGGGTGAAGCCATGCATCGGCTTCGACAAGCCAACATCCGGTTTGAACCAGCCAAGGCCAGCGTTTAGGGGGAAGATGGTACGGTAAATTCAGTTTTTGACCCACTCTTTCCGGAAATAATCGCGTTCCACCGGGTTGCTCTGAAGGGCTGCCTGACGACGCCCAACCGATTCGTTTGCTCACTTAAGATATCTCTACGGAGCCCTGGTTATGTTTAATATTGGCTGGACTGAAGTCATTCTAGTGCTGGGGGTCGGCCTCTTAATTTTTGGCCCCAAAAAGATTCCTGAACTGGGCAATGCCCTGGGCAAGACCCTGCGGAGCTTTAAAGACGAACTGAATACCACCGACGTGGAAGAAACCGCCTATCTCGAAGATGAGGAAGAGCGGAGATAGCAAGCGCCACAATGTGTCCGTTCGTTCATCGTTCTGAGGTGGAGGGCAGGGGCGCTAGGGAGCCAATATAGTAGCGTTCGTTGAGGCTGAATAACGTTTGTCTCGCCTGCTCAACCTATCGCAGCGCATATTTTCGCACGGCTACCAGGCTGCCCATCAGCCCCACAGCACAGCCGAGGCCCAGCAGTGAGGAAGGCAGCAAAATCGTCTGCTTAGAGGTGAGGCGCAAGCCATTCACGACAAATTGAATAAAGTCAGGCTGCTGGTTCACCACCTCGTATAGAAATTGGTGAATCCCGATGAGCAATCCCCAGGCGACCCCAGCACCCACTAAGCCAAAAAAGGTGCCCTGGAGGATAAAGGGCAAATAGATCCAAATTTGGGTTGCCCCCACCAGCTGCATCACCTCAATCTCGTGGCGGCGGGCCATCACAATCAGCCGAATCGTGGTCGTAATCACCGCGATCGCGGTCAGACTCAGCACGCTAATCACGAAGAAGCTGGACCATCGCAGCCCATCGTTGAGCTGCTGGATGCGCTGCACCGCTTCGTCAACATACAGCACCTCATTGACGCCCTCTAGATTGAGTAACTGGGCGGCTAAGGTGGGCACCGCTTCTGACTGACGCGCTTTAACCCGCAGCGCATCGACCAGCGGATTGCCTTTTAGCTGTTCTGTTGCCCCCGCAATATCAGAAATGCCCAGATCTGTGACCAGTTCTTGCCAAGCGGCTTCTTTGGGTACCGCTTCCACTGTCGTCACCTCGGGCAGCGCCGCTACCGTCGCCTGCAACGAATCGGCCTGCACACCGCTGTCTAAATATACCGACACTTCGAGCTGGCTACCAAACTGATTGAGCAAGCCCTCGAGCTGCCAGCTCGCCTGCAAACTGACGCCAAACAAAAACAGCAGCACCGTCATGGTGCTAATCGCGGCCCAGTTCATCCACCCGCCGCGCCGCAGACCCAGCAGGGTTTCTCGAATTAGGTAATCAGCTTTGGTAAAAGCTTTTAACATCGGAGCAACCGGGAAAATTTAGGGAAACTCGAAACTGGTTACAGGCGTTAGGAAGGGGCTCAAAAATAGCGTCCCTGATAGTCGGGATGGGAGCCGGTCAAATCCTGACTGACCGCAGTTGGGGCTTGGGGAAGTTATTTGAGCGCCAACCCGCATTGATACCGCTGGTTTGACTAGCTGCTAGCCAGGACGGCTGGGCTAGTCACGAGCGACCTGCTGATCATCGGTAACCACCTGTAAAGCTCAACACCCTGAAATCGCGTTGTTTGACACTATTACTAGTGCCAGGCTCCAAACTACGGGAGCATGGCCTAAGGTAGGCGGGCACCGCTGGGGTTGTCAAGCGACTGCAGCGAACGTTTACAGGATGTCGCCCCCAGACTGGAAAACGCGATCAGGCAGGGCAAAGAAGTCAATCAATCAGCTTGAGAGCCGACTCCATCTGGCCATTCACTAGATGAGAATTTTTGTTGATGCCGTTTTCTCTGGTCGGCGATTTCAAGGATAATCTTGCAGTGTAAGCCGCTGTGATTCGCCGCTACCGGCGATGCGTTCAGGATGATGCCATCCTTCAAGAAATTCTTATCTGGGGGGGTGATTGCGGCGTTCTTGGGCCTGTTGGTCAACCGCGTCTATCCCGCTGCGGAGCCGCCGGTCGCCAGGGCTCGTCCCGTCAGTTCGCTGCTGGGCTCCGTCGATCCGGTGACCCTCACTGGCATCACCCCGTCATTTCCAAGAATTCCCTTACCGCTGCAGCCGCCGGTGCTGGGGGGCGTTGATCTAACCCAAGACACCATTCGCGATTGGCTCAGCGATCGCTCACCAGAAATATTTTTAACCTTTGACGATGGCCCTAGCCCTAAAGCTACGGCATTGATTCTCGATATTTTGCAAGCACATGATGTCAAGGCGACCTTTTTTGTCTTGGGCCGCAATGCGGCCATGTGGCCCGAATTGATTGAGCGCATCGTCGCTGAGGGGCACGAATTAGCCCTGCATTCCTACAGCCATGCCAACCTCACGACCTTATCTTGGGAGCAGAAAAAGCAGGAGATTGCTGACGGTCTGGCACTCTTGCACTGGCAGTTGCCCAATCTACGCATTCGCTGGTTTCGCCCGCCCTATGGGAGCTATGACCAAGCGGTGGTTGACCTGGCTCACGCCCATGGCATGTGTATCGCCATGTTCAATGAGATCTCGATCAACAGTGACTCGGCTGTGGCAGAGATTGTGCAGACGGTGGTGACGGGGCAGGGGCGCATTATTGTGCTTCACGATGGTCAGTGGCCACGACCGGCCTCGCTTACTGCCGCTGAGCAAAGGCTTTTACATGGGCTGGCAGCTTCGATTGGGGTAGCCAAGGCGCAGGGGGCCGAGTTCAAAACCCTGAGTAGTCACTTTGGTAACCTGTGTCCCTGAGGGCGATCGCTCAGCTGGGCCTCAGAAGCCTGCGTTAACTGCGGCGTAAACTTCTATACATCGTTGCTCGGCTTGATGCTTTGAAACAAGCCGATAACTCGGGCGGCTCGGCTGTTGTGCTCTCCGGCGTTGCCAGAAGGGCTTGGCAGTCTGATCGCTGAGAGTGTTGATCGGCACAGCTTTAGCGGCTAGGCGACTGAGATAAATGGCAGGGACTGCCATCTCGAAATATTCGTCTGAGAATTGAATTTCCCTCGAATAATTAGTCATAAAGTGCCCCGTCCAGAGTTTCTGTTGCTACACTCTGAGACGTTTAGATATCCTTAAGAACCTCCCTACAATGGTCACGCGCCGCCTTTATCGCCACCGCGCCGTCAAGCGGAGACAACGCAAACGTCGCATGACGCTGTTATCGATGGCGGTTTTGGGCGGGGTGTTGGGTGGCATTCTGCTGTTAGAAGCGTTTCATGTTGCTTATGGCTATCTAGAGGTGCCGGTGGCGATGGCGACGATTGGGCAGTCGCTGACTGATAGCCCGGTCTTAGTCGGGTTAGATGACATTCATGCAGCTAATGGTCGCCCCAATCTCTCGCCGCTGCCGCGCGCCCAAGAGGTGTGGGAATGCGAAGTGGTGGTGGTTGGCGGTTCCTTAGGGGGGGTCGGGGCTGCGGCTCACGCCATGGGCACGGGCGCTCAAACTTGCTTGATTGAAGTGACTCCCTGGTTAGGCGGGCAGATCAGCTCACAGGGGGTATCCGCGATTGATGAATCACGCTCGATGCGGGCGGTGCAAAACTTTTCGCCCAGCTGGCGTGACTTTAAACGGCTGATTCGAAGTCAGCCCGTCGACTTGCCCGCCTGGACGGGCATGAGCGATCGCCAGTTCACCTATGAGACGAACAGCTGCTGGGTCGGCGACCTCTGCTTTCTGCCCGAGAAGGGGGCTGCTGCGGCTGAAAGCTTCTTGCAGAATGCTGTAAGGGCCTCCCCCAATAGTCGCTGGGCCACCTCGACCGCTTTTAAGGGAGCCGCCTTTGACACTGCTGGGCGCAATATTACGGCGGTCTACGCGGTCAAGCGGGTGCCTAAAAATCCGCAATACCTGCCCAAAGGGCGGCTTTCGCGCGAACTCTATGACTGGTATGCCTGGTCGAGCACTGACCAGTATGAGAAGATTCCCATTCGCCTCCAGGCGCCGCCGGGCAAGCGGATGATTGTCATCGACTCGACCGATACTGGTGAGTTGGTGGCCTGGGCTCAAGTGCCGTTTCGCGTCGGCTCCGATGGCAAAGAGGTGTTGGGTGAGCTGAACGCTCCGGTGAAGTCGAATCCTCAATGTACTCAAGCCTTTACCTATCCGTTTGTGATGGCGATCGTCGATGACCAGGGCGGCAGCAAACAGGCCCTCTCTCGACTTGAAACCGGTATGCCCAAGGCTGAGCATCGCCGCGCCTTTGGCATGGAAGGCTTTCCGATGTATCACGATCGCGGCTTGTTTAATTACCGGCGGATTGTCAGCCGCTATGCGGGCGACGCGGCGGTGAGCCGCTCCACCACGGGCGAAATGACCATGGTCAACTGGACCCAGGGCAATGATTGGAACATCATGGATGACCCGCTGATTCTGGGGCCAGAGGCGCTGGAGCAAACCGGGCAATATCAAAACTGGATGGGCGGCCTCTCGATCGCGGCCCTCAAGAATGGCGAAAATCATGCGCTACTTTTTGCCGAATGGCTGATTGACAACCAAGCGACGGCCGAGCTGCCGCTCACGTTTTTGTATGGCCCGGACGGGCCGATGCGCACCCAATCAGGGCTCAGCATGGTGCCCTACATTCGCGAAGGCCGCCGCATCATCGGGCGACCGGCCTATGGCCAAGAGCAATTTATGATGACCGAACAAGACCTGCGGGTGGATATCAGCGGCGGGCGCGACTTTCAAAACACCGCGATCGCCCTCACCCATTACGACATCGATATCCACGGCTGTCGCTACCGCAATTGGCAACCCTCCTACGAGGCGACTCGCGCGAGCGTCAACGAGCGACTGGCGAAACCGCTGCGGATCCCCCTAGAGGCCTTGGTGCCTGTCGGCGTTGACAACTTGCTCATCGGCGGCAAAAGCATTGCCGGGTCGCACATCGTCAACGCCATGACACGGGTGCATTATGGTGAATGGAGTATGGGTTCTGCTGCTGGAGCGACGGCGGGCTGGCTGCTGCGAGAGGCGCAGCCGCCTAATCTCACCCCCGCTCAGATTGTCGTGACTGATCAGGTTCATGACTTGCAAAACTACTTGACCCAGCAAGATCTGCGGTACGCCTGGTAATATCCTGTGCTCAACTGCGGGACTGTTCCTGATGTCAGAGGGGCGGCGGAGCGAGGGGGCAAGGGGGCCAATAACTTTGCAGTGCGGCACCGTCAACCGATATTTGCGTGGCTAGAAACTGCCGAAGGGGATGTCGATTGTGGAAAAACGTTTCATGCCGGAAACCGAGCAACCTGCTCAGGGTCAGGGCTGGCTGGCTCCTGCCTGGATTGTGAGGGCCATGTCTGGCTTGCTGCTGAGTTTTATGGCGCTCTCAACGGTGAGCTGTGCCTTCCCCCAGGTGAGTGCGGAAGATCGGCTATTTTTGCCCCTCAGCGTTGAGCTGTTAGATGTTGCTGTCTTGCCAGAGCAAACTGTTGCCGAGACGCCCGTAGGCGGTTTGTCAGCTCTCGCCTACGATGCGCAAACCGACCTGTTTTATGCCCTATCGGACGATCGCGGCCGACTGGCCCCCTCCCGGTTTTATACCCTCGACATGCAAACGGGGCTAGACGCTCAGGGCGTGCCCCAGATCCAGTCCGTTGACGTGCGTCAGGTCACCACCCTGAAGGACAGTGCCGGTGACGAATATCCTGCCGATCGCCTCGACCCCGAAGGCATGGCGCTCTCACCCCGGCGATCGCTGCTGATTACCAGTGAAGGCGTCGCCTCCACCCAATCGCCCCCCGCCCTCAATGAATACGATCTAGCGACGGGCGTCCTCAAAACAGAGTTTCGTATTCCCGATCGCTTTGTCCCCACTGCGGCCACTGACGAGTCTGCCGCCCGCGGCATTCGCGACAACCAAGGGTTTGAGGCCCTTACCCTCGGCCCCGCTTCCAGTGCCGGAGCCTTTGAACCCTTTCGCCTGTTTATGGCGACAGAATCGGCGCTGACCCAAGACTTTGACCCAAATCCCGAGCAGCCCCTAGTCAACCGATTTTTGCACTATCTCATCGGCCCTGATCAATCGACTTTTATTGCTGAATACCCTTATCCTCTCAGTCTTGAACCCTTGGGCGCAGTGAGCAACGGTCTTTCAGAAATCCTCGCTATTGACCAAGGCGGACATTTTCTCGCCCTCGAACGGGTCTATGGTATTCGCGGCTTTGAAATCAAACTTTTTCAACTGGCTACTGGCAGCGCCAATGATGTGTCAACCTTCGCCAGTCTGCCCACCCTAGAGCAGCTCAACCCGATTCAAAAGCAGCTGGTACTCGATTTTGCGACGCTCGAGCTGCCGGTGGCGGCGATCGATAACTTGGAGGGCATGACGTTGGGGCCGCCGCTGCCCGACGGTACTTCTAGCCTTTGGCTGATCAGTGACAATAACTTTTCCCCAGAGCAAACGACTCAAGTGTGGTTATTTCGACTTGCCATGAGTTGATCAATAGACAGTTGAATCGTCTTGAATAAATCGCGAATCGTGCGCTCAAACTGCCGGCTCTGGAGCCCCGCTGTAGAGCAAAAACCGCAAGCCCTTAAAGTCACTCGGTTTGACCCAAACATGCTGGCAAAAGAAATAGAGAAACCGTTTTGGGGCGGAGCAACTTTTGCGGAAAACTATGTTTATGGGCCACAAAGCTGATAAATTGAGCGAGTATTAGCGAAGTGTTTGATTGATTAATATGAGAGTTTTAGTCATCGGCGGCGACGGTTATTGCGGTTGGGCAACAGCGCTTCATTTGTCTAATCAAGGCTACGAAGTAGGCATTTTTGACAGCCTGGTGCGACGTCATTGGGACGGGCAGCTCTGTGTCGATACCCTCACCCCGATTGCCCCTATTCAGTCTCGATTGCAGCGTTGGAAAGACTTGACCGGTAAGGATATTGAACTTTTCGTGGGGGATTTGAATGATTATCCCTACCTCGAAAAAGCCATGCTGCAGTTCCAGCCGGAGGCCGTCGTTCACTTTGGCGAACAGCGATCGGCCCCCTTCTCGATGATTGATCGTGAGCATGCCGTCCTCACCCAGACCAACAACGTCGTTGGCAACCTCAACCTGCTCTACGTTCTGCGTGATCACTTCCCTGATTGTCACTTGGTCAAATTGGGCACCATGGGCGAATATGGTACGCCCAATATCGACATTGAAGAGGGCTACATCACCATCGAGCACAACGGTCGCAAAGATACTCTGCCCTATCCCAAACAGCCAGGTTCTTTCTACCACCTATCGAAGGTGCATGACTCCCACAACATTCACTTCGCCTGCAAAATTTGGGGTCTGCGCGCTACGGATCTTAACCAGGGCGTCGTTTACGGCGTGCTGACCGAAGAGACCGGCATGGATGAGTTGCTGATCAACCGGCTCGACTATGACGGCGTCTTTGGTACTGCCCTCAACCGTTTTTGCATTCAAGCTGCTGTGGGTCACCCCCTTACTGTCTATGGCAACGGCAGCCAAACCCGCGCCTTTTTAGACATTCGCGATACAGTGCGCTGTGTAGAAATTGCCATTAATAACCCGGCTAATGCGGGCGAGTTCCGCGTCTTCAACCAGTTCACTGAGATGTTTAACGTGGCTGATCTGGCCATGACGGTGAAAAAGGCCGGCAACTCACTCGGGTTAGACGTCGAGATTAACCATCTTGAGAACCCTCGGGTCGAAGCCGAAGACCACTACTTCAACGCCAAAAACACCAGCCTGCTGGGCTTGGGGCTAGAGCCTCACTATCTGTCCGACTCGCTGATTGATTCGCTGTTGAGCTTCGCTATGAAGTACAAAGGGCGCGTTGATAAGAGTCAGATTTTGCCCAAGGTGCAATGGCGTCGATAGATGAATTTTGCTGAGTCACTAACGACACCAGAGGTTAGGTTTCTCAAAGATTCACTGAAGTCAACATTGCTTCAACCCGGATCGTGGAACCTAACCTCTTTTGTGGTGTGTGAGCATTTGTTGTGATGTTTTAGCCCCCGTTACGAGATCATGCGCATAGCCCTCTTTACCGAAACGTTTTTGCCCAAAGTTGACGGCATCGTTACCCGCCTCAAACATACGGTCGAACATCTGCAGCGGCTCGGCGATGAGGTCATGGTATTTTGCCCAGAAGGCGGCTTGAAAAGCTATCAGGGAGCGCAAATTCACGGCGTATCGGGCTTGGCGTTTCCCCTCTATCCTGAGCTGAAGCTGGCTCTGCCGCGGCCTTCCATTGGTGAAGCGTTAGAAAGATTCAACCCGGATCTGATTCACATCGTGAACCCTGCCGTGTTGGGCATGGCCGGACTGTTCTATGCCAAGACGCTTAACATTCCCCTCATGGCGTCTTACCATACCCACTTGCCCAAATACCTGGAGCACTACGGCCTGGGCATGTTGGAAGGGGTGATGTGGGAGCTGATCAAAGCCGTGCACAATCAGGCGCGGGTGAATTTAGTGACCTCCACCGCCATGCAGTCGGAACTCAGCGACCATGGGGTCGAGCGGGTGCAGGTTTGGCAAAGGGGAGTCGATACTGAGCTGTTTCGCCCAGCATTGGCCAGTCGCGACATGCGCGATCGCCTCAGCCAGGGCCATCCCGATGCGCCCCTGCTGCTCTACATTGGTCGCCTCTCGGCAGAAAAGGAAGTTGACCGCATCAAGCCGGTACTAGAAGCGATTCCTGAAGCTCGGTTGGCCTTGGTGGGCGATGGCCCCCACCGCGAAGACTTAGAAAAACACTTTGCCGATACCCACACCCACTTTGTCGGCTATCTCGCTGGGGAAGAACTGGCGGCCGCCTATGCCTCCGCCGATGCCTTCATCTTTCCATCCCGTACAGAGACGCTGGGTCTGGTGCTGCTAGAGGCGATGGCAGCGGGCTGCCCGGTGGTAGCGGCCAACGCGGGTGGTATCCCTGACATTGTGACCGACGGCGAAAACGGCTACCTGTTTGACCCCAAAGACGACAATGGGGCGATCGCCGCCACCCAACACCTGTTAGATCGCGGGGCTGAGCGCGAACTGATGAGCCGCAATGCCCGCATCGAAGCTGAAAAGTGGGGCTGGAATGCTGCCACCCAGCAGCTCCAGAAATTCTATACGGCGATTTTAGATGCCGACTCGATGCCCTTTGCGGCTTGAGCCCCTTGAGCCACCGTTCAGTGAGCGCTCAGTGATGCCGTGATCTGGCAGCTCTCTCCAAATATCGTTAGGCTGAGCTCGTAGGCCAGATTTGGGCGATGCCGTGAAGCGTCATCAGGCTTGGGGTTGGTTGGGGCTAGTAGTGGCGATCGCGGCACTCATCACTTGGTGGGGGCGACAGCAGATGCTCATCGAGCAGGCTCCTACTATTCGTCAGGTGCCGCTCCTCGCTCCAGCGCCGTCGATCTCTTCCCAGACTGCTGCCGATGCGCTTACCGATGCTGATGCCGCTGCGATTACGACTGTCATTCAAGGCCAAATGGCGGCGTTTCAGGCTGATGATGCGGAGCTCGCCTTCAGCTTTGCGAGCCCAACTATTCAAGCCCAGTTTCAGTCCGCTGACCAATTTATGGCGATGGTGCGATCGCAGTATGCCACCGTCTACCGGCCTCAATCCGTTGAGTTTGATGACTTGGAATGGGTGGATGATAGTCCCGTGCAGGCGGTCGTGGTGTTGGGGCCGATGGGCGAGTGGATGACCGCTTACTACCCCATGGAACAGCAGGCCGACAGCACCTGGCGCATTGCAGGCTGTGTGCTGGTGCCCTTACTGGGTGAGACGATCTGATCTCTCATGTCGGGATGAGACGCTAGGCAGGCCGCTGCCCTCAGCGTCGTCGCAGTTTGCTCACCAGCTTTTTCGAGAATTGCACGTTGAGGTCTTCGCGGTCAGCCCACTCTTGCAAGATGCGATAAAACAGCTGGCGATCGGGGGCCTGTAAAACTGCCGTTTGATCAGCGGTTTCAATCGCATAGGGATAGCCGCCCCCGACGATCACTTCCGCTTTGACCCAGTCAATCACGGGTGCTGCCAGCCCGGCTTCCCACAGCCAGTAGGGCATCTCTAGGCGGGCCGGAGGGCGATCGCGACTGGTTTGCAAATAGCTAAAGATCACCTGATCCTGCTGGTCGCCGTAGTGGGTCAAAATGCCCTCGCGATCGCAGCGGAGCAGCGGCGTGCGATCGCCCCATTTCATCAATCGCCCTAGTAGCTGGGCATCGTGAATCGCTTCTACTGGTTTGAGCTTGGAGTCATAGTGCTGTAGCAAGGTCGTGACATCGCGAGCGTAGGATGTGTCGATGTAGCCTACCAGCGGCACACGCCGCCGCTGGCTGGTCTGTAATAGCTTGACCATGGCATCGACATAGGCTTTTTGACTCTCGGGATCAAAGGCATCGGCAAAGGTGACCACCAGGGAGCCATCAAACAGCACCAGGGTGCGCTCAGGATGGCCACAGGCTTCCATGTAATCCACCAGGCGCTGCACTTCCATCTCAAAGCGGCGAATGTTAACCCGCCGATCGACCGGGTCGCCGCGATGGCCAACTTTCAAATCCTCTGGCGTCAAGACGTCGAGGGCAATATCTTTGGTGTAGTCGCCGTCGGCAGCATGGGGATTTTCGAACCAGCCAATTTGCACTAAGGCAATGGGCAGCGAGACATCTTTGCTGGGAAAGATTTGCGAGCCATCCACAGCAAAGGTCGTGATGCCGGATAGCTTTGATTTCACCCATCCCAGGCTGTCTTCGCGGTTGGCCCACTGATGAGCATTGGGAATCACTCCTTTGTTGACCGTCGTCAAGGGTTCAAGTAAGTGAGCACCCATGCTCGGTGCCGATAGCTGCGGCGCGATTTGCTCGAAGGGCTCAGCGGTCAGGGCGCGCCAGGCTTTGCGATAGCGCTGGAGATCAGCCCCCATGGTTTGATTAAAGTCTGTAAGCTGCTGCTGCTTTTCGTCTAAGACCGCGCGGATCTGAGCCGGGCTGACTGGCATGAATTCCCTTCTCTCTCAACCTAGAACGAATGTATTGTATCGCGTTTGAGAAAAGCGATCGCATGAAGAGATTTCTAGTCAAGATAAATGCCTGCAGAGACAGGTGTTATTGATACCTGACATGGCAGAATACCCCTTGGGAAGGGCAAGCCCTACGGAATTAAAGGCTGATCTGATGGTGATTTCAGACATCGGTTACCTAATCAAACTGCGGCTTGCTAGCGGTGAACTTACAGTTCTGGCTAAACCGCTCTCAACATTGCTCCAAAGTGGCGAGCTATAGAATCTGCCCAGCCGTGAGCCCAAAAGTCCAATGCTGAATCTCACTTACGCCAGAAATAAGCGGTAGGCCGGGTTATCGCTCTCGTTCCAGTAGCGGTAGCCCACGGTTTCCAAAAAGGCTTGCCATTGGGGCAGCTCCGCTGGGGGCACCTGAATGCCAATGACAATGCGGCCATAGTCGGCACCGTGGTTGCGATAGTGAAACAGGCTGATGTTCCAATGGGGGCTCATGCCGTTGAGAAAGCGCATCAGCGCTCCGGGATTTTCCGGAAACTCAAATCGATAGAGGACTTCATCGTGGGCTAGAGGCGATCGCCCACCCACCATGTGCCGCAGGTGCATTTTCGTCAGTTCATCATCAGTGAGATCAAGCGTTTTGAAGCCGTGAGTTTCAAACGTCGCTGCCATCTGGTTGGCATCTTGGCGATCTTTGACCTGCAAACCAACAAAAATATGAGCTTCTGCCTGGTCGGCAATGCGATAGTTAAATTCCGTCAGATTACGTTTGCCCAGACATTTGCAAAACTGGCGTAGACTGCCCGCGCCTTCAGGAATGTTGACCGCAAAAATCGCCTCTCGCCGCTCTCCCATTTCTGCTCGCTCAGCCACGAAGCGCAGGCGATCAAAATTCATGTTGGCCCCGCAGGCCACCGCTACGAGCGTCTGGCCAGAGAGGTGTTCCCGTTCGACATAGGCCTTAGCCCCCGCGATCGCTAAGGCCCCGGCCGGTTCCAAAATTGAGCGGGTATCTTCAAACACGTCTTTGATCGCCGCACAGGTATCATCGGTGTTGACCAAGATGATTTCATCGACGTACTGCTGACACAGTCGAAAGGGTTCTGCCCCAACCTGCTTGACCGCCACCCCATCAGCAAACAAGCCGACGCGATCGAGTTTGATGCGCTGGCCGGCCTGCAGTGATTGATTCATGGCATCGGCATCCACCGGCTCGACGCCAATGATACGAATGTTAGGCCGCAGCCGCTTTACATAGGCGGCGATGCCAGAAATCAGCCCCCCCCCTCCGATCGCGACAAAAATAGCGTGGATCGGCTTCTGATGCTGGCGCAAAATCTCCATGCCGATAGTGCCCTGACCCGCGATCACTTCTGGGTCATCAAAGGGATGAATCAACGTCATCCCTTTCTCTGCGGCCAGTTCGCAGGCATGGGCATAGGCATCGTCATAGGTCTCCCCGTGCAGTATCGCGATACCACCGCGATCTTCTACCGCTTTGACCTTCAGCTCTGGCGTGGTCACCGGCATCACAATCAGGGCCGAAGTGCCCAAATGCTTAGCCCCCAACGCCACCCCTTGAGCATGGTTGCCCGCCGAAGCGGCAATGACGCCGGGAGCGAGATGATCAGCCGATACCTGCGCCATTTTGTTGTAAGCGCCCCGCAGCTTAAACGAGAACACCGATTGCACATCCTCGCGTTTGAGATAAAGCGAGTTGCCCAACCGGTCTGACAGCCGAGGCGCCCGTTCTAGAGGGGTTTCTTGAGCGACATCGTAGACTCGGGCCGTGAGTATTTTTTCAAGATAGTCGATTGCCATAGCAGCCATGCAGCAGTCGTCAGTAGGTTAAGCCATCTTCCCTTTATCAGGGGAAGAAAGACAACTGTTGATCGCTGAAAATAGGAAATCCCTGAATTCAGCTGCTAGTTGAATGGAATTGTCAAAGATGCGTCGGCGATCGCGTTACTGGCATCCTACAAACAATCAAAACACAGGCGGTGATGGGCCTAGGAATTGTTTTGCCGTTCTTCGCGCGTCTGCCGCCAGGCACCGATCAAGCGCTCAAAGTTCACTTGGAATTCGCTTAAACCCACCATTGAGCCAGCTTCTTCGGCTTCTTCCCAAGAGGCCGAGAGGGCACCGTAGCTTAATCCCACAACGCTCAAACCGAAACAAGCTAGCGTCACCATCAGCACTACGACATTGGGCAGCTCGGCAATGCCTTGAACAATGGCCACATAGCTGGCAAAAAATACCAGAATCCCCACCGTGACAGGAACTCCAGAGAAAAACACCATGCGTCTCAGCATTCGCCGGCTAACCACCTCAGGAATGCTGGTTTCCTCGCGGCTATACTTTTTGGCTGATTTTTTTAACGAGCGAGTGACTGGCTTAGCTGCTGATGAAGCGCGTTGGGAGTTCTCAGCCACCGGCTGAGCCGACTTGCTAGTTGCTGGTGGGGTCGTTTCTGCTTTCCCTTTTTTCCGCTTGCGGTTGGGTTCAAAGGGGAGACGATCGTTCTCTGAGTCAGCGGACATTGCAACGCTCCATGATCAGCAAAGCTAATACCTAAACGCTAATACCTAGCGGCGGATGCCTAAACGACCGATGAGTTCACGGTAGTGGTTGACATCTTTCTTCGCGATGTAAGACAACAAGCGCTTACGGCGGCCAATCATTTTGAGGAGACCCCGCCGAGAAGAATAATCCTTTTTATTGCCCTGTAGGTGCTGGCTGAGTTTGTTGATGCGCTCAGTCAACATGGCAATTTGCACTTCAGCGGAGCCAGTATCGGTCTCGTGAACCTGGTATTCCGAGATCAGTTCCTGTTTGCGTTCTTGTAATAGTGCCATAGGGTACGAGGTGCTTTAGCAGATAGATATTTGCGCGCAGATTTTATGCACAGAGTTATCCAGCATAACATAGCTGCTTAGGGTACACACCATTTGCCGTCACGAAGATTGGCTCAACCAGGCGATCGCTTCGCGAATCCAGTCTTCTGTGTTGTCGTTCTTGGCCAAGGTACTGCTGCGCCCTACGACCTGCAAGGCTTGCATGATTTCACCATTGGTATAGCCCAAGGCCAGCAGAGTCATTTCGACCTCTTCTTGCACATTGGCCATGGGGCCACCGCCTGGCGTCAGCGTCAGCCCTGACTGCTGTCGCCATTCTGCTAACTTTGTTTTCAATTCTAAGATCAGCCGCTCGGCTGTTTTAGCGCCCACCCCTTTGGTGCGCGAGATCAGCCGCGTGTTACCAGATACCACCGCCTGAATCAGTTCTTGAAACCCCAGCGTATCGAGCAGCGCCATTGCCATTTGAGGGCCAATGCCACTGACGCTCACTAACTGTCGAAACACATCTCGCTCCGACCGGCTGGCAAAGCCGAAAATCACTGGTTGGTCGTCACGAATCTGGAGATGACAAAACGCCTGCAGCGGTTCCCCCAGGGGCGGTAGCTCCGACAAAAAGCGGCTGGTAATTTGGAGGTCATAACCCACCTGATTGACGTCCATCGTCAGCATCACTCGATGGCCGCCCTGCTTTTGAATGTCGGCCAGAGTGCCTTTTAAGTAGCTCAGCATGGGGTCTCTTGGAAAAGCTTTACGTTGTTTGCGGCCGTCCCACGATGACTGTCATCACAGAATTGAGGATGGGGCAGCCCTGAAAAGTGCAAGGAGCGGCACAGCACTCGCCCCCGGGGCGGTGTGAATTCATCACCCGCGATCTTCAGCCGCCGCTACTGCGGGCGACGGGGTTTGCTCTGACGAGAAGCATCCGATGCTGCCGACAGTGAATTGCCTTTGGGTTTAGCACTGGTGGTCTCTTGGGGGCGAACAGTCGCCTCGATCGCTGTCGCCTGAGCGGGTAGCGCCGTGCGGCCATTACGCACCACCCGCATCATGTCGGCTAACTGATGCTCAATCCGCTGCAGCACTTCTGCAGCATAGGCGTCAGCATCCTGGCGCAGGACGCGACATTCGGATTCGGTTTGCTGTTGAGTCTCTTCCCAATATTGCTCAGCCGCAGTTTGCCACTGCTCGATTTCCGTGCGAGTTTGCGATCGCAACGCGTCACAATCTTGCTCAAGCTGCTGCTTGACCTGCCGGGCCTGATGTTCCGCCTGCTGCACAATGCCCATATCGTCGAGGCGGCGGGCCGCTTCTTGTTCAGCTGCTGCCATCATGTCTTGAGCGTATTGCTGGGCGTCGCTGATGATGCGATCGCGCTGCTGCACGATTTGCATCGCCTCTTGAAAAACGGTCGGCAGGTTGAGTCGGATCCGATCGAGCTGCTCTAAGAGTTGGTCCTCGTCAATCAGCGTGCGGCCAGAAAACGGCACCCGAGGACTCTCTAAAATCAGCTCTTCCAAGACGTTTAAAGACTGCTGAATATCCAGGCGTTTTACCGTTTCACTGGTATTCATCGGTGCCTCATGAGCCACCGCTGATCGCTCAGCAGCGCTGCCATTGGCGGCATTGGTTGGGGTTAAGTCTTGTCGTAGCATCGGTATATGTCCCGGGCAACATGCTGGGGCACCAGGTGATCTACTGGTCCCCCATATTTGGCGATCTCTTTCACCAGACTACTGCTTAAAAAGCCATACTCGGTTGAAGTGGCCAAAAAAACGGTCTCTAAGTCGGCGGCGAGGGTCTTGTTGGTGTGAGCCATCTGCAATTCTTTTTCAAAGTCAGATAGGACTCGCAGCCCCCGTAGCAAAACTTGAGCCTGCTTCATTCTTGCATAGCTTACTGTAAGCCCTTCAAAACTGTCGATTTCGACATTTTTTAAGTGATTGACCGAGACCTGAATCTGCTCAATGCGCTGTTTAGCCGTAAACAAGGGACTCTTTTGAGGGTTGGAAGAGACCACCACCACCACCTTCTCAAACAGGCGGCTCCCACGGGTAATGATATCCAGATGCCCTAAAGTGATGGGATCAAAGCTTCCTGGGTAAATCGCAATCACGCCGCCGCCCCCTAACCAAACAGGCCATACCTGATGGAGGCTATCACAGTGTTATTTGGCCGGAAACCCTCACTGGAGAAGATTGCCTCAGTTTCGAAGGGCGTTGCCCCAAAAAGTATGCGAAAAAGGTGACTAGCAAGGCTGCTGAATCGGTTTGCCCAGCCACTGTTATACCGATTCTCTAAAATAAGGCTACAGATCTGGCTCCCCTGCTCCTTGGCTCCCCTGCGTTTCCAAGACTGCATCGGAAGTCCGATCACTGAGAACTGGTATTAGAGGGGCGATCGCCGTTTCCTGAAGGCGAAATTCACCTAAAATCAAGGCCGAACTTGTCGTAGAAAGTCTGGGTCTTGGCCAGCTCCTTAACGGTTTTTCCCCCAATCGGGCGATGGGCGACGGTGACTGGCCGCAATGACGCGATGCGCGTCGCCCCCATTCAGTTAGCAGCCCTTAGGCGGAAACCACACCAGCGACCCATCATCATCATTGCGCCACCGCATCCAGCCTTCTTGGGTGGCCGCTCCTGGCAAAACGGTACAGCCTTCGGCGGGCTGGGTCACGCGCACCTGCATCCAATCGCCGTTGAAGGCCAAAGGCTCAATGAAACTGTTGGGGCCAATCAGCCCCAAAATATTGCCGGAATTGCTATTGGGTGCGCTGTTCAGCGATTGCGATAGCCCGTGCTGGCGATATTCCACCCAGCCCATATCGAGAAATCGATTTTCCCAAGTTTCGACGGCTAGGTCGAGGCTCCCCAGATTGAGATGGTCGATATGCGCCCAGGCGTTGCCGACAGGCGTGTATTGAAATTGAAACCAGCCATCCTGACGAATTTCAGTCACGGGAAAAGAAAATAGGGCGTAGTAGGTCTGCAGCATGGAAAAGCTGGCATCGCGACCTAGAGCTAGGGGCGTTTGACCGTTAGGCACTAGCCAACCATTAACAATCCATCCCCAGTGCGAGCCGTTGGGCTCGATATAGATCGGTATCGCCGCGGCCTGTAGCCAGTTCGCCGTTAGATAGGGACTGTCAGCCCAATCGGGACTGTTTAAAAATGAGAGGTCTCGCGGTCGGAGGTGACCGATGCCAATGTCGTCAGTGGGTTCGGGCAAGAGACCGACAATGCCATCGATCGCGGGGGCTTGGGGCGCAGGCAGGGGGGTGGGCAGCGGCGGCACCGGCGGACTGATCCGGGTTTGAGCCAAGTCGACGGGAACCAGCGGAGCTTCCGCAAGCGGTGAAGCTGACGATGGCAGGGCCGTGATCGCGGCGACTCCCCAACTGCAAACGGCGCTGATCAACCAAATGGCTTTGAACTGAATAGCTTGTTTTCTCATTACTCCAGCGATCGCACTTTTCGACAAAAACAACCTGGTAGCGGCACTCTAACCCTGGATTTCACGGACTTCAGCATCCTTAGTTTGTCGTTATGACACACTTTGACAAAGGCATTGCGTCAACTCCAGATCGCCTTCATTGACGCTCAATGCTGTCAGCAGTCGAGCCATCTCGTTACTCATTCTGTTTGCCAAATCAGCAGCTCAGTACTGAGATTTTTCTAAGTCGTTAATTATGCTTATGGCCAGGGGTTTCTACGGAACATGACGCGGCATAGTCATCAATGGTTTCGCCAGGGACGATATCGGTCGGGCGATACTGCTCAAAAGCGTTTTCGCCTAGGTTTTAAAGTCCGAGGCGAAAACGTCTAATCGCCCGCAGGCGACACTTTGGTGACCTGTTTTCAGTATGCCCCGAGATCGGGGCAGCCGATGCAGTGACCGCATAAACCGGCAGTAGACAATCGTAGACGATGGCACTTTACACCGTGAAGAAGCCGTGCAACCACCTACGCAGTTCTACGTTTTTTAGAAGATATTGAGGATAGGTCGCGAGGCAGGTAACCCGATCCTAAGTTGCTGATGGATTTTCGAAGATTTGACAACGATTGAATCAGGCAAAAGCGGTATCAGCTATACCTAAGAATAGGTGTGGTCAAGGGATCCAAGGGCTTAAATTAGCAATCACCCTCTGCCTTCCCATGACGAGGATGGCGGTCATGTTCTTTTCTTCTTCTCACGAGGTGAGCAAATGACTACTCTACGATTGGGCCAGGCACTGTCAGCGGCATCGCTCTTGTCTTTCTTCGTCGTGGCGTTGCCCGCTGCTGCCGACACGGCAGAACCTGGCGATGCTTCTAATCAGCTTCTCCCGTTAGAGACTCGCGGGATGAGTGTTGAGGTTGACCCCAACCTTTATCAATCGGCCGCTGAGGAAATCAATACCTTTGAAGCTCCCAATTCATCCAATTCGTCTGGACTATCGGACATCGGCATTTTCGATGATATCGTCGACGAGAACGGTGAACTAGATTTGCCCCTGGGTATCACCGTCTTTGATTCGATGGGGTCGACTTCGGTCGGCGTGGGCAGCGATTTTTAGTGCGCGAGTTGGAATCGACACGTTTTTCCCACTTTGCGGCGCGTCATCAATTCGCCGCTAAAGGCAGTAGTGTCAGGCTTGCCCTTCCCACTCCGCCAGTCGCTAAGGCTGGCGATGAAGCGTTAGCCCTAGATGATGACAGCCCCTAGAAAACGTGCCCTAGGCAAAAAACATGCTCTAGCTGGTGCGGCGTTCACAGCGGTGATTGGTGCCCCCTGTCAGTTTCCTCTGGCGAGGGCAATTGAGCGGCAGTGCTAGACTGTGGGCCTACCAGCCGCTGACGGCTGACGGCACTTAGCGCCTTGCGGTGTGCATGATTTCAACCTTTTACGATCGCCGCCAAGCCGGAGAATTGCTGGCGCACCGGCTCTCGGCAGTGGCTGGGGCAGGCCCCGGCTGGGTGATCGCGCTGCCGCGCGGGGGCGTGCCGGTCGGCGCGGTGATTGCTCAGGCGCTGGGGTGGCCCTTAGACATTTGGCCGGTGCGTAAACTGGGCGTGCCGACGCAGCCAGAACTCGCGATGGGCGCGATCGCGCTGCCCGATACGCAAATTCTCAACAAAACGCTGATTCGCCGCCTTGAGATCACACCGGCACAAGTGGACGCCATCATTCAGGCGGAAACGCAAGAACTGCATCGTCGCGATCGCCAGTATCGGGCGGGTCGCCCGCCGCCGGCCTTAAAGCATCAGCCCGTTATTTTAGTGGATGACGGGCTGGCCACGGGGGCGACGCTGCAGGCGGTGATTGTCGCGTTGCGGCCCTACCACCCCGCTCAGATTACCGTGGCGGTACCCGTGGCCGCTGCCGAGAGTCTGGCCACTCTGCAAGGCTTGGTGGAGCACACCGTTTGCCTGACGACGCCGCCAAATCTGGGGTCTATCAGTCAGTGGTACGTCAATTTTGATGCGGTCGATGATCAGACCGTGATTGCCCTTTTGCGGGGGCATCGGTAGTAGAGGCCGTTGATGACTGGCCCTTGTCGCAACTAGACTCGGCAGCGAGTAAATCGACGACGGCTTGAGCCGTTGCTGGTGCCAACAGCACACCATTGCGGTAATGACCAGTCGCTAAAATGACATTTGATCCTGCTGCCAATGGTTTGATCACGGGCGCTGCTTGCCCCTGCGGTCGCGGCCTGAGACCATACCAAGTCTCCAAAATTTCACACTCTTGCAAAGGGGGGCAATAGGCGATCGCTTGCTGCCATAGGGTGGCCAAGGCGGCTTCCTGGGGTCGTGGCATGACGCTGCCATCTTCGGGGAATTCTACCGTGGCGGCAACGCCGTATTCACGCTTGCCCAGCGGCACCAAATGCACATCATCGCCGTTGATCACCGGTTGAAAGGTGGCCAAGCCCAGGGGCTGGGGCGATCGCACGCGAATGCCTTGTCCCAACACCGGCACCAATGGCAGCGGTTCCCCCAGATCCTGCAACTGCTGCGTCAGGTCGGCGCTGCCCAAGCCCGCCGTCACGATCACCCAATCCGCTTCGTAGCAGGCCGACTCGGTTTGCACGGCCTCAAGGCGATCGCCCTGCCGCTCAAACCCCACCACCGGCGACGCCACCTGCAGGGCCACGCCCCGCTGCTGTGCCCCCGCTATCAGCGCCGCGGTCAGGGCTTTGGGCGCGATTTGTAGATCTTGGGGCGAGTAGATGCCTGCCACCACGGTGTCTAGCCTGAGATGAGGACAGGCCGTGGCCACCTGCGCCGGGGGCCAAATCTCTAAGGGCCAGCCCTGATCCTGGCGAATCGCCTGCAGTGACTGCCATCGGGGCAAATCAGCCGCCTCAAAACACAGGCTCAAAATGCCCTGAGCGTTGTGGGGCACCGGCTGACCGGTGACCGCCGCCAGTTCTGGCAAGAGCGCCGCATACCGTTTCAAGCTGGCTTCTCGCAGTCGCCAATTGCGGCCTTTGACCTTGTGGCTGATCACGCCCATGGCAATGCCCAGGGCTGCGCCGGTGGCACCCTGAGCCGGGATGGTTTTTTCTAATACGGTGATCGAGTATTGAGGGGTTTGGCTGAGTTCGTAGGCGATCGCGGCCCCAACGACCCCACAGCCAATGATCACTATCCGCACAATGGCACCTATACCGACGGCTCAGGCACAAGCGCCAAGAAGGCATCAAAGTCGTCTAACGCCTCACGATATTGCTTGGCCGCTTCAATTTGGTTGTACTCGGCGGCCGCGGCATCGAGCTTTTCGAGATGGGTGCCAATCTCGGCGGCATAAAACTGGGCCTGCTCGGCATCGGCGGGCAGCAACCGCGCCGTCACCCGACCCAGGTTGGCTCGCAGCTCACCCATCGGCCCGTGGATAAAAGCGCTGATGTTGACCCAGTCTTTACTTTGCAGATACCCCTCCAACTCAGGAAAGCGATCGCGCAGTTCGGCCACTCGCGGCGTGTAGATGTCTAGTTGAGCGATTTGCTCACTGGAGTAGGTCGTCGGCCCGGCAACGTTAGAGCCGCCGCAGCCCATGAGGCCCACTAAAACGACCGCGAACAATAATCCTAAGAGTGATCGAAATCGAAAACGTTTCATGAGGCTCATCCTCTCGCTGCAACTTGCGTAAACCTGAGTAGAGCTGGCGGGCTCTGTTCTCATGTTACCGCTCTCCTCGGTGGCCCAAGCGACCGATCACCGCAAGAAAATGTTGAATCTGAGCAATTAGCGACACAATGAGGGAGAGAGAAACCTGTTGCAAGTTGGTATTTGTCGCCGCGATGTTGCCCAAGGAAGCCCTGTTGAAATCAGTCGATAATCTCGCTGCGCTGACGCGAGTGTTAGACCAGGCTGAGCAAGCGATTCGCACTTGGGAAGTGATCACGACTGATTTTTTATCACCACCTGAGCTCGCCGAGGCGCAGGAAATCTTTCAGCGGTTGACTGAGGTGCACCTCATCGTCTGGGGCGGCTATCCCCAAGCCGAGCGGCAGCGGGCCGCGATCGCCCGCACCGAAATTCCGCTGGAGCCGACGGAGATACCCCTGACGTTACTCTCAATTGCCGGCAATTTTTTGTTCGACACGGCCACCCATCGAGACTTTTTGGGCTCGCTGCTAGGCACTGGCATTGTGCGCGACAAGGTCGGTGACATTATCGTTTTGGGGGAACGCGGGGCTCAGGCGATCGTCGTGCCAGAACTGGTCGAGTTTTTGGCAGCGAGCCTGAACCAAGTGCGATCGGTGCCGGTGCAAACCCGACCAATCGAGTGGAGCGAACTGCGCATCCGCGCCCCAAAGAAAAAAGAAATGACCACGGTGGAAGCCTCACTCCGGCTAGATGCGGTTGCCTCGGCGGGGTTTGGCATGTCGCGCAGCAAGATGGTGACCCTGATCAACACTGGCGATGTGCGGGTGAACTGGAAGCCGATGAAACACGCCAGTCATCCCTTAAAGGCGGGGGATCTCGTGGCGATTCGCGGTAAGGGCCGGTTAGAAATTGGCGACATCATGATCACTAAAAAAGAACGCTACCGCGTGAGTTTGACCCGGTACGTTTAGTACTCTGGAAACTAAGTTTCTTGCCATATTGTAGCGGCGTCCGATAAGCTG
>CALCCA010000028.1 GCA_937899725.1 uncultured Halomicronema sp. | reverse complement strand
CCATCTGGTATTTCATCCATCACTACAATGCATCATTACTTGTGTAGCACTACCACGCTGCCTAATTAGCTGGCATTTTCCTGCCACGGCTGCATAGTTGACCCGGTAGAGCCATTCCTCTACTAATTCCTTCTGTTTTCCTGGAACGACAAGCTGTGCTTCAATGGTGGTTCCTAAAAACCGCCTCGGCTGATATTTTGCCTCTTGAGACAGGCTGTCAATATAGAGGACGAAGTCGCTTGGTCTAAGAATGGCTAGGCCAAATGCTTGATAAATGGGCTCATCAAGCTCCAGTAATCCAGTATCTCTGGTAATAAAGCATTGTGCATTACCAACAATCGCCCTGACCAAGTGCCCCATGTCAGATTTGTCTTGCTCAGTCAAAGACTTCGAGAAGTATTTGGATGTTACCTTTTTGATTTCTGAATACTTTTCTTGCGAATCAGGAATAACTCTGAAGTGGTGAACTCTAGCTTTCCTTTCTTCTCTAGCCTGTCGACTACTTATTCTGTCTAAGTCATTAAAAATTTCAGAGGTTACACATATCTCTACATCGTCTGAAAGCCACTCTGATTGTAAGACAAGAGAATCTTCCTTGTTTCTGGTCAAGGAATCTTCTGTTAAATCGATAAATATATTGGTATCAATGACGGCACAAATTTTAGTTATGATTGTTGTCTCATGCAACAACGTCAGTAAATTTGGCCTTCCATATTGTAAAACCCATTCTGTTATAGGTTGATTCTGTTGATTTCTTCCATCTCTATCTTTGATGGCTACAAAACCGCAAGATTTCCAGAGACTGTCGAGATTGTAGTCCCTTCGACATAAAACCTTTGCTTCATACAAATGACTGGCATCGTCAATGATTTTTTCTACAATTTGCTTCCCTAGTCTCTGTCTCCTCCAGTCCCTATGAACGCAGATATGTTTAATCTGGGCTACTTGATTAATCTCTCTATACATTCCATAGGCAACACACTGATCGCTAGCACTGATTACACCAATCAACTTATGCTTCGAAATGTATTCGAGAATTTTTTCCTCACTAGGAAGTTCACCAAGTTTGCTTGAATGACTTCTCCACAAAGTGATTATTGACGCAACATAATTGTCATATTTTCCAGAAGCTGGTTTAAATGGGATTCTGATGATCTTGATCTCTGAAGCCATGATGAGTAGTTTTTGCCAATACTGCTGGAGAAATATTTATAATGTTCCCTCATAACGACAAGGTATGAGCTTTTGAAAAGCTTTTCCAGGTGATTTGGTAGAAGATTTTGAATTTTCTCCTATGAAGTGCAATCGTTTCTAATGACTTATTCACACCACATTTTTTACGTTGCCGCTGAATGTGATTTTGTAAGTCTTTGGTGAGGCCCATGTCAGCCTCTACTGCAAGGCGATCGCCTAAAGTCTTTTCCCTTGCCGTACAGAACCTCTCTGCTGGTAGCTGACTTTATGCAGAAGTTAGGTCAACGCTAGGTGCAGTTTCAGGGCCGCATTCACCCGCTCCATCAGTGGATTTGTTTAAACGACCGACCACGGCTTTTTCTAGCCGCTGCATTGCAATAGTGCGGATTTGCTGAGCCTGTACCTTGGAAAGCTTGGGTAGCCCACTGTCCTCCGGCTGCATCAGCACCTCAAAGGGATACACCCGACTCACGTTAGAGGTAATGGGCAAAATAGTCACCGTGCTGGCAGCACGATTGTTAGCGTTATTGCTGACCAACAACACCGGGCGACGCTTGGCAATTTCTGACCCCACTGTTGGATTCAGGTCAGCGTAATAGATTTCACCACGTTTCATCGCTCAACCCATCGGCGATCTCGACATCCCACACGGGATCTACTTCCTGAGCAGCTTCTCGGTAGGCGACTTCTAGCTCTTGCAGGCGCAACAATTCCAGGGCGCGTTCAATAACTTGAGAGCGCGATCGGCACTGATGAGACGCCTTGTAGCTTTCAACAAACTCAAGCAAGGTGGTTGGCAAGGAGACAGACACTTTTTCAGCCTGCATGGTCATACCTTGGGTAAAGTAGCTGGGCTAATTCAAATGTAGGATGGGTTAGCGATAGCGTAACCCATGCAGGCGTTGGGTTTCGTTTCTCAACCTCAACCTACAGTGTCTTACGTTTAATTGGAACTTCCTACTAATCAAATACTTCCTACTTAGAGTAGCAAACTGAGTAAGCGAGAAGGCACCGC
The DNA here is from genome assembly GCA_937899725.1 of uncultured Halomicronema sp. Taxonomy (GTDB): domain Bacteria; phylum Cyanobacteriota; class Cyanobacteriia; order Phormidesmidales; family Phormidesmidaceae; genus Halomicronema. Next base: position 49,706 of record CALCCA010000028.1, on the reverse strand, counting down.
GCGCGCTGAGGCTGTTTAACCGCCACATTGTTTGCGCTGTCGCTGAATACGATTTTGTAAGTCTTTGGTGAGGCCCATGTCGGCGTCGGCTGCGAGGCGATCGAACTCACGACGGAAGTGGGCAGCGACGGTGGGATTGCGGATGACAAGCAGGTCTTCATCATTCGTATGGTTGGCGGCAGCGCTCCAATTGTGGGAGCCGATGATTACCGTGTGATTGTCGATCAGCGCAAACTTGTGGTGTAGCTTGTCGCCCTCCGGCAGGCTGGGGATGCCCACCTGTGAAATCGGTGCGGCCCAGGGTTTGTTGTGGGCTTCGTACTTGCAGCGATGATCGGGAATCGCCGTGCCGAGCATATCCAGCGCTTCGCTGTAGCTGCGGTAGATAAAGTTACTATCCACTAGCGCCCGCACCTTCACGCCCGCCTGAGATTTGGGGGCCAAGCGATCGCTAATGCCCTGATCCGAGAAGACAAACAGCGCCAGGTCAACACTGCCGGTTGCCTGAGCCAACGTGGTACTGATGAGGCCGTTAACGCTTTGGCTCCAGGGTTTGCTTTCAGAAACGGGTGAGAACTGCACGGTGACTTGCGAGCCGGGCAGGCTGACTGTGCGGGGCGATCGCATTGGTTTTTGCAGGCCAAACAGGCTGTCCTCTTTGCCTTTGGGGCCATCGCCCCACATCAAATCAAACTCCTCTGTCAGCACTGCGGCCAGTTCTGCGCTCTCGATTTTGAGCAGAGCGTTGGCATTGCCCCGGCTGTCCTTGTGGGCAAAATCGCCGTGGGTGCCTGACAAAGTCCAGTTGTTAGAGCCCAGTAGCACTGTTTTGCCATCCACCACCATAAATTTGTGGTGCATCAAGCCGCTCCCCTTCGAGCCATCGGCAGTGTCATCGATTAGCGGCACCTGAGCTTTGGTCAAAATGCGAATGGCGTCTCGTTTTTCCAGTTCCTGAGCGATAATTTTTCCATTACGATCAGCGTCGATCAGCTGCTGGCGTTCGGCCTGTTTCGATTGCTGATATTCATCCAGCTGGGCCGACTGAAACTCGGCTAGAGGCTGCCAGGGGCGGTTGTATTGATCTTCCACAATGACGCGCACGGCAACGCCCGCTTGGGCCTGATCCCGCAGGGCGATCGCCACCTGAGGCAAATTGATCTCCTGCACTGCCACGTCGATAGAGGTGTTAGCAGCTGCGATCGCCTCAACAATCGTGGCTTCTAAATCATCGCCATGACGTTGAATGCGGCGGTAGGGATCGGTGTAAGCAGCCGCTGGTGATTGGTTGAAATAGACCTGAATATAAGGATCTTGCGGCAGCGCCGGTGCGAGCGAGGGGCCGGCCAGCCCCGGCCAGCCGTGATGTAGGGCCAGCACCAAGAGCAGCGCCCCCAGCAGTAACGCACCGAGCCGACCTGGATGAAAGGAAAGACGCACAACCTGCCCCCAAAATTGCAGCTGCTTTTAGTGCGCCCAAGCTGACTTTCCGGGTAACCCCGCAAGATTGCGGAAATTCATAGTGTCTGCCCGTGACATTCAGCTCTCCTGCGCTAGACTTTGAAACCGCGAGGTGCGAAACTTGCCGAGTTGTCAGCAAACGTAGGCACAGATCCGTAGGCACAGCGTCATTGATCACCATGAAGTTTCCTGAAAGGAGACATCCCGATTGCGATTTGATTGGCTAATTTCAACAGGGTTGGGGGTGACTAGCGCGCTAGTTCTAACCTTGCCCGCAGCGGCGGCTCAGCTGCAGTCTTGGCAGTTTAATGAACGCGAAAATCAGCTGGTGTTTACCACTGATACGGCGGTGCAGCCGCGCGCCCAGCTGGTGTTTAACCCCACCCGAGTGGTCATCGATTTGCCGGGCACTACGTTAGGGCGATCCTCTCGGCGTCAGGCCGTCGGCGGGACGATTCGCGAAGTGCGATCGGGTCAATTTGATGCCCAAACGGCTCGCCTGGTGATTGAGCTGGCTGCCGGATACACCTTGGACCCACGGGCAGTCGAGATCCGCGGCATCAGCAGCAATCAGTGGGTCGTGCAGCTACCAGAGCCAGAACAATCAGCCACGCCCACGCCCACTGCGCCTGCCGGTAACAGTGGCAACTCCATCACGGGGGATTTTTCTAACGAGGCGACGAGCTTTCTCTCGAATATTGTGACGACGCCCGATGGCTTTTTTATTCGCACCGATGGCCCGATCCCGACGATCAATCTAGAACGGGTCGGCAGTTTCGGGCGCGAGCGCCAGATTGTGATTGACATTTTCAACAGCTCGATTTCGCCCTTTCTCGAAGCGGAGGGTCTCCCCGGCAATCGCTACAGTGTTAGCCGCTGGGATATTGCTCAAGATAATCAAAGCTTGACGACTCGGGTGGTGATGACGCTATCCCCCGACAGCCCGGATTGGGAAGTCACCCCCACCAGTGTGGGCAGTCAAAGTGGCATTGTCATCGTTCCGCCCAGTGGGGTTTCCATCAGCTCCATTCCGGATGAGCCGTCAAGCACCAACCCCACGATCGCGGTACCGCCCGGTGCGCAACAGCCGCCGCAAGCGCAGATTCCCCAGCCGCAGATTCCCCCGCAGCCCCAAACGCCGCGAGTGCCGCCACGGGTCAACAATAGTCGAGTTTTGGTGGCGATCGATCCGGGACATGGCGGACGCGACCCCGGTGCCGTGGGCATTGGGGGTTTGCAAGAAAAGAACGTGGTGTTCCCGGTCTCCACTCGCGTAGCGCAGCTCTTGCGAGAGGCTGGCGTTGACGTGGTGATGACGCGGGTCGACGATCGCACTCTCGATCTAGAGCCACGGGTCAACATTGCTAACAACGCCAACGCCACCATCTTTCTCAGCATTCATGCCAACGCCATTAGCCTGAGTCGGCCCGACGTCAACGGAGTCGAAACCTATTACTACTCAGAGAACGGTCGACAATTGGCCAGCATCATTCACGCCAATGTGCAGCCCGCTTCGGGTCTGGGCAATCGCGGGGTCAAGCAGGCCCGATTCTACGTGTTGCGCAATACGGCCATGCCTGCAGCTCTGCTAGAGCTGGGTTTTCTCACCGGTTCTGAAGATATTGTCAGACTGCGTGATCCCGCCTGGCAAGAACGCATGGCCCAGGCGATCGCCCAAGGCCTCTTGCAATACCTCGAACCCTATCGCCGCTAGCGTTAGGGCTCGATACTGACATCACACTCCAGCCCAGAAGCCCTGTCTGGCAGGATTTGGCATTGCTCAGCCTTTGTGATCTGGACGCGATTTTGAGAGCACGGGCACGCTAATCCAAAGCATGACAAAGATGCGGTCATATATTCAGTTAGGGTCGGTCGGAAGCTCGCTGGTCGGTAATTTTGAGCAATCATCGGGGATTGGCCCCACCTGCCAAGAGGGTTTTTAGAGAATTCGATATTTGGCGATCGCTAACGACCATGCAGGAATTCGGTATTGGTCATTTTCTTTTTAGTTCCTTATCGTCCTTGCTCCCTCTCCCCCTTGCCCCTCCTCTCCCTTTCTCCTCCGCTCCCTTACCCCTCCGCTCCCTTGCCCCTCCACCCTCTTGCCCCTCCGCTCCCTCGTCCTCAAACGCCACGGTTTACTCACTACCTAAAACTGCCTACGTGATCGATTACTAACAAGAGTCCAAAGGTTTCAGGCAGTCCCTCTAACTTGTGCGATGCTAAATTACGCCCGTACTTAGTGAACATGATTCGATAGGCATGCCCATGGACGACAAATTTATGCTGATGATTCCGGGGCCGACTCCGGTGCCAGAGAGCGTTTTACTCGCCCAAGCCCAGCACCTGATTGGTCACCGCAGTGGTGAATTCAGCCAGATTATGGCTGAGGTGTCTGATGGGCTCAAGTGGCTTCATCAAACCAAAAATGACGTGTTGATGTTGACCGCCAGCGGCACCGGCGCGATGGAAGCGGGCATTATCAACGTTTTGAGCGTGGGCGATCGCGTGCTCGTTGGCAGCAATGGCAAATTTGGCCAGCGCTGGGTAGATGTCTGCGAAGCCTTTGGCCTCAAGACTGAGGTCATTTCATCAGAGTGGGGCAAGGCGCTCAACCCCGATGACTTTAAAGTGGCACTAGAAGCTGACACCGAGAAAAGTATTAAGGCTGTGATTATCACCCACAGCGAGACTTCGACCGGGGTGTTAAACGACCTGCAAACGATTGCGGGCTACGTCCACGCCCACGGCGAAGCGCTGATCTTGGTGGATGCCGTCACGAGCTTAGGAGCCTGCAGCGTGCCTATTGATGAGTGGGGGTTGGATGTCGTCGCCTCGGGCTCGCAAAAAGGCTACATGGTGCCCCCCGGCTTAGGATTCGTCACGATGGGCGATCGCGCCTGGCAAGCCTACGAAACCTCAAATATTCCCAAGTTTTATCTAGATCTCGGCCCCTATCGCAAGAGTGGGGCGAAAAACACGACGCCATTTACGCCGCCGGTGAGTCTGTTCTTTGCGATTCAGGTCGCGTTGAAGATGATGCAAGAAGAGGGGTTAGATAATATCTTTGCCCGTCATGCCAGACTCCAACAGGCGACTCGGGCAGCGATGAAGGCGCTTAACCTGCCCCTGTTTGCTGCCGATGAGGTGGCGAGCCCGGCGGTGACGGCGGTCATGCCCCAAACGGTGGAAGCCGAAAAAATTCGTTCCACTATGCGTAAGGATTTTGATATTGCGCTAGCGGGCGGCCAAGACCACTTGAAGGGCCAAATTTTCCGGATGGGGCACCTGGGTTTTGTCGGCGATCGCGACATTTTGACGGCGATCGCGTCTCTAGAAGCTACCCTCGCCAAGTTGGGAGCCAATGGTTTCTCGCCGGGCGCTGGCCTCGCAGCGGCTCAGCAGGTGTTGTCTGCCTGATGCCCGGTGAGTGACTGAGTGAACTGACCACAGCACTATCGCTGTATTCCTCTGGGGAAGCGACTCAGATCGATCTCGTCTACCCCCTCTTTAACTGCTCCACAGCCTGCTTGAATGGCAAAACTCAAGCAGGCTGTGGCTTTTGCGGTCAGTTTTAAGACAAGACAGGCCATACCACTCTCCTCAGCGCGTCTGCTTCATTGGGTGGTTTGTCCTGTTATCTTGCTAACAGACACTGGCTCATTCAAGGACAGCAGCAAAGTCATGAACGTGTGGGGACGCTTGGCGCGGGTAATTCGCTCTCAGGTCGGTGATTGGGTGCAAGCCGCCGAAGATCCCGAAAAGCTTTTGGAGCAAGCGGTGGCAGACATGCAAGGCGATTTGATTCAGCTGCGGCAGTCGGTGGCGCAGGCGATCGCCACCCAAAAACGCACCGAACGCCAGTGCCATCAAACGACGACTCTGACGCAAGAATGGTACAACCGAGCGCAGTTGGCGCTGAGAAAGGGCAACGAAGCGCAGGCCCGCGAAGCGCTCGCTCAGCGCCATAGCTATTTGCGGATGCGGGCACAGCTAGAAAGTCATATTGGCGAACAGAAGGGCATTATCACCAAGCTCAAAGCCAACATGCGAGACCTGGAAGTTAAAATCGCTGACGTCCGCACTCGCCGCGATATGTACATTGCACGCGCGCGTTCTGCGGCGGCGTCCCAACGAATTCAAGACACGATCGCCCAAGTCGGCAACGAGCGATCGCTCGGCACGCTCGGTCGGATGGAAGATCGTGTGCTGGATCTGGAAGCTCAAGCCGACGCCATGGCCGAATTGAATCAGTCCATGGCCGCCGGCTCGTTAGAAGGTCGCTTTGCCGCGCTGGAGCAGGACGAAGAAGCCGCGATCGAAGATGAATTATCCGCGATGAGAGCCAACTTGCCCGGTGCCTGAAGGCAGCTGAGTTCAGAGCTGTTCACCAGTGCTGCTCCCTAGCTCCTCTGCCCCCTAGCCCTGAAAAATTGCCTCAAGCTTGCACTTTCTCAGACTGGGCATAGGTCGGCGGCGCTAAGTCTTCCAGATGCTTCCAACAGACGGTGCAAGCGGGCAAATCGTTTGCGATCGCATAGGGTTCGTGCACCGTATCAATCCAGTTGAGAAACGTCTGAAAGTTCTGCGTGACGATTTTGGGAGAATCTTGCACCGTGCCCAGTTGAAAGTGAGGATCGGCATTTTCCACTGCAAAGGGGCAGGCATGGAAGGTGCCATCCGTTTTGAGCACGGGATAACAGTGGGGGCAGCGATGGGTGTCTTTGGGTCGGGTTTCCTCGCCGGTGAACGGATCAACGCCCCGCCCCGAGTCCACAATGTCAGGATGTCCGATCGCGATTGTCCCTGGCTGCGCTTGCTCATGGGCCTCTAACTTTCGCAAAGACGACAGCGGCATTTGTGGTGCGCCGTCCCCCGTCGCGATGGAATAGTTCAGCGATGCCGTGGTTTTGTCCAGCGGGTCAGAGGCCAAAATCGCCAACAGGCGATCGGCCTGAATGCCATTGGAATAGATCACGATCGCCCCTTGAAAGCCGTGCTCGCGCAGATAGGTGATCGCCCACATGACGTTGTCATGATTTAACGTCGGCTCCCCGCCGTAGAACTTGATCGCACCCGCTGCGTGTAGCATGACGCTGTTTAGGGTGGCATCCAAATGCTCGGCGGTGTAATCCGTATACCAGCCCTTCGGTGTGCCAAAGACCGTGCAAAAATCACAGTCTCGATTGCACTGATTGCCCGGATATAGGTGCAGTTCCATCAGGCGATTGTCTGCAACCACGCCTCTGGCCCGCGATGCCCGTTCTTTAAAAACCATGATTAAGCTGCCTCTCTAATCGAGTTGACCGGAAATTGTGGACGAGGGAATGGAAAACTGGGGCATGGGTTAGGACACCCTACGCTAAAAATCTAAGTCGCAATTTGCGCCTCCCACTCTGACTCTAGGCGCGTCGTGTATTCGGCATTCACCACCGGCACAGTGTCTTGCGAGAGCGTTTGCAGGGGCATGCCATAGGCCGCTTCGACCTGATCAAAGTCTGCCTGCAGCTCGGGGGGGAGTAGCGATCGGGTCAACAAAGGCGGATCGCCCCAAACTGTGGGATTGAACTTTTGCAATTGCCCCGCCGGACTCGACAGCATGTTGGCGAGCACCATCGCTCCCGCTGGATTATTGGCATTGACAGGAATAGCTGTAAAGGAGGGATCGTTTAGCGCGGCACCGGGCAGGGCAAACGCTTGGGTTGTGTCAGGAAACTGGCCAGTCGCAATGCCTTCGGCGATGCGGGCGGTAAAGGCAGGCATCATCCAAATCTCGCCATTGGAAAACAATTCTTGCAGGCGGCTCTGCGTGGGTGGATAGGTGGAGCCTTCGCGCCAGAGATAGGGCTCTAGTGCCTGCAAATAGGCCCACACCTCAGGTGAGTTCTGGTTCCACAATGCCTCGTCAAACTCGGCTCCGGCATATTGTTCGTAGCCACCAGTCACCCCGTATAAGACCGTCAGCAAAAAGCGGCTGCCGTCAAACTGCGGTGGAGCGACATAGGTAAACCGACCGGGATTGGCCTGTGCCCAAGCCAGCAGTTCTTCAAAGTCAGTGGGGGGCGTCGGCACCCGAGCGCTATCGCCCGCCATTAGGTAAAACGCCCCGGTATAGGGCGCGGAATAGCCCTCAATCGGCAAGCCGAAATCATTGCTGACAGCCGGATCGTTGGCATCGTAGTACTGCATCGCGGGCAGCTTATCGGCAAAGGGGCCAAACAGTAGATTGCCCTGTTTTAAGGTGCGAAAGTTTTCGCCGTTGATCCAAATCAGGTCGATGCTGCCCCCGGTGGTCACACCCGCTTGCACTTCGCCCACAACTTTATTCACCGCTTCGACCGTGTCATTCAGCGGCACGCGGTTGAGGGTGACCTCGTACTGAGTCTGTAGCTGCTCGGCCACCCAGCCGTCGGCGTAGCTATTGACCTGATCGCTGCCACCCCACATGGCCCAGTTGACGGTGGTGCCACGGGCGAGTTCTATCACCTCATTCCAAGTGGTCACGGTCGGGTCAAAGGCTGGCAGAGTGGCCTGTTGACCGCGATCGCAATTGCTGACCAGTGTGGCCAGGGTAGCGCTGGCAGAGAGATAGAGGAAACGGCGGCGCGGCAGGTAGTGCATGGATGAAGAGTGATTAGGGAGAGTTGTGGGTAGAGGGTGGAGAGTTGTGGATAGAGAGTGGAGGTCAACAGTTTGCCAGTCTTAATTGGATCAAAGCCCTGATCTGCTTAAGATTTCAGGGTTAAGGAGACAGCGCTTTGGGCACGGATTGAGGCGGGGCTGGAACTGTCGGTGTCGGGAAACTCCAGAGGGCGTCAGCGGGCAGATGGGCAAAGGCGGTTTGACCGATCGCCCAGTTTTGACTGGGGGGCACCCAAGCTTGCAGCTCTAAGCCTGCTGGCGTTTGTAGGGTGAGGTGGCGCTGGGTGCCGGTAAACCGGTTTTGGCTGACGGTGACGGGGAGTAGGTTGGTGCCACAAATTTGGTCGGCCAGCAGGTGAATGCATTCGGGGCGAATGGTCACCTGCACAGTGCCCTGCTGGGGAAAGTCGGTGGTGAGCACGTCGCCACCGGCCAGGGTGAGCCGATGATGGTCTGCCGCTGCGGTGAAAAAATTGACGCCGCCGAAGAAGCGGGCGACGCTGGCATCGCCCGGGCGCTGATAGAGCCCTTCGGGCGTCTCGACCTGGCGCAGGCAGCCGTCAAACATCAGGGCAATGCGGTGAGACATGACCACTGCTTCGCTTTGGTCGTGGGTGACGATCACCATGGTGACGCCGGTTTCTTCCTGCAATCGCAGAATGAGCGTTTGCATGTCGCCCCGCAGATTGGCATCCAAGGCGGAGAGGGGCTCGTCTAACAGCAACACTTTGGGGCGAATCACCAGCGATCGCGCCAGCGCGACCCGCTGCGCCTGCCCCCCAGACAATTCCGTTGGTTGGCGATCCTCAAAGCCGGTGAGCTGTACCTGATCCAGCAGAGCCAGCGTCCGGGCTTCGCGTTCCACCCGATTCACGCCCCGCATCTTGAGGCCAAAAGCGACATTTTCGCCGACGCTCAAATGGGGAAACAGCAGCCCTTTTTGCAGTACTAGGGCCATCTCCCGCCGCTCCGGGGGGAGGCGATTTAGCAACCGCCCCTGTAAGGTGATCTGTCCCTGATCGGGGCGTAAAATTCCGGCAATTAGCTGCAGGGTAGTCGATTTGCCGCAGCCTGAGGGGCCGAGTAACGACAACCGTTCACCGGCAGCAATCTCTAGCCACACATCGTTGACTGCAGGGACGCCGCGAAACCGCTTCGTCAGCTGTTGTAGGGAGAGATAGCCCAACTCAGACATCGCCCAACCCTCCGATCGCCGCGTCATCACTCAGGGCGCGGCTCGAAAACAGCAGGAACACTAGCGCCGGCAGAATCGACGTGATGGCGATCGCGGCGGTCAGCCCGGTATTGCCGCCCTGCAGTGACGTGAACAACACCATTGGTAGCGTCAACACGCGACCGCTGCCAACAAAGAAGGTGAGCAAAAACTCATTCCACGAAATCAGGAAGGCAAAGAGCGCCCCGACGACGACACCGGGCGCAATCAGCGGTAGGGTAACTTGGCTCAGCACCTGCAGGGGGGAAGCTCCCAGTGTGCGAGCTTGGGCCTCGTAGCTGATGTCAAAATTGGCGTAAACGCTGCTCAACACCAACGTCATGTAGGGGATGGTGGGTAACAGATGCACCAGCACCACGCCCAGTAGGGTGCCACTCAGCCCCAGGCGAATCAGCACAAACTGAATCCCCATCAGGGTGGCCAGGGGTGACACAATAATCGGCAACAGCAGAAATAGTTTGATTGCCCCTTTGCCGGGAAACTCCATCAACCCTAAGGCGCGACCGGCCGGGAGCCCCACGACCAAAGCTAGTGCTGTGGCCAGACTGGCGATCGCTAAACTTTGGACAAAGCCCTGCCCCACTTTCGTGCTGGCGGTGAAAATGGCTTGCCAGTTAGTCACTGTCCACTGTGCGGGCAGCAGCTGCGGAAAGTACCAGCCCTGGGCAAACGACCAGATCAGCAGCGGCAAAAATGGCAGAAACAGCACGCCAATAATCAGCGATAACACCACTTTGCGCGTCATGGCTGCCTCCTAAAAGTGGTCTGCCGGAAGGGACTGCCTGAGCCGAGCCAGAGGTATAGGGCAATCACGCCGAGGGAAATCAGGGAGAGGATCAGCCCCAGAGCCACGGCGATCGGGCGCTGGGTTAAATCGCTATCGGTAAAGGCCTGATACACCAAAATGGGCAACGTTTTGGGAAAGGTGGAACCCAGCAGAAACGGCACTTCAAAGGAGCCAAAGATAAAGCCGAAGACAATCAAACTGGCGGAAATAATGCCCGATCGCAGCAGGGGTAGCGTCACGTGCCAAAAGCACTGCCAGGGACTGGCCCCCAGCGCTCGGGCCTGCATGCCATACTCCGGGCGAATGCCCCGCAGCACCGCCAGCAAAATTAAGGTCATAAACGGAATTTCTTTCCACAAGAAGTGGATCATGACACCCAGGTTGGCTGCGTCATTGACTAGCAGGGGAAAATCTTGGTCGGAGCTGAGCCAGCCGAGGTTAAACAATAGCCGCGAGAGTAGACCACTGGGAGAGAGCAACAGCAAAATTCCCGCAATGCCCACCAGGTGCGGAATCGGCAGCGTCAGCTGACAGGCAAAGCTGGCCCAGCGTCCAGCCCCCTGCAGCAGCAGCGCTAACCCCAAACTGAGCAGCGTCGAAAGCGCCGTGGTCGTGAAGGCGATATAGAGGCTTAAGCCCAAAGAGTGCCAAAAGGCGCTGTGACTCAAGGCTGCTTGATAAGCATTGAGCGAAAAGGTGCCGTCGGTGGTCAGCCCCAACAGCCCGACGCTCTGCAAAAATGCCAGCATCAGCCCGCCCCCAAACAGCCCCGCAATCAGGCTCACCGCCGGGAGCACCAGTAAATATGCCTGCCACGAGGTCTCAGCGTGCGCCGACCAGACTCGCGCCCACCATTGCTGCCGGGAATTCTGTGAAACGGGGGCGGTCGTCATGGCAGGGGAGCCTCCAGCAGAGCCATGACCTCGGCTCCCATCTGCGTCAGCCGCTGTTGACCGGCCTGTGCACGTTCCAGGCGAGCGACTGTACTGCTATTAGCTGAGGTACTGGCCTGGGCTCTGTCAGCGGCGTCGGCATACCAGCGGTGAGTGGTGAGGCCATAGTTCGCCAGCCAACAGAGCGATCGCAAGGCCGGAAATGCGCCAAAGACGGCGAAATGCACCTGAATAATTTGCGCCAGCTCGGCATCTTCGAGCGCGGCGTAGTAAGCATTGAGAAAAAATTGTCGATCGGCATGGGGCAGCTGGTAGCCCTGCCGCCGCTGCACCGTGATCGGGGAGAGAAAATGTCCCAAATCACCGGCTGGCGAGCCAATTTCGGCCCATTCCCAATCAATCAAGTAAGCCTGCTGATCAGTCACTACCCAATTGTCATAGGTATGGTCACTGTGCACCAGACAGGCATAGCGATACTCGGTCAGCAGCGCTTCGCTAGCGAGTCGAGTCTCCGCCTGGGCTAGCACCGCCTGGAGCAGGTCGCTGATTGTGGCATCGGCGGCGGGCGAGTCTAAATAGGGCTGAGCATAGTCTCGCGCTTCTTGCCAAAACAGCCTGAGGGGATGACTGACCAGCGGCACCAGCGGCGCCAGCTGATGCACCGACTCATATCCCGATCGCCGCGGGAGTCGATGCAGGCGAGCCAGCGTGGTAGCGCACTGCTGCAGGTGCCGACGGCTATAGTCCATCGGCCCACCGGCAATATAGTTGGTGATGAGATATGTGTAGGGAAAGTCCGCCGTCGCGGTGCGTTGCTCACCCAAGAGGTCATGCCCCAACTCTGACCCGGTGAGATAGCGCAGGATACTGCCTTCAAACTCGGTCAATCGGCTAAAGTTGCCCTGAAAGCGCTGATTGGGGGTGTTGACTGCCACCCGTACCAGCCGATCGCTGCCCCACCGAAAAATGACGTTGGCCTCGCCATGGGCCATGAGTTCTAATGCGTCACGATCATTCAGCAAACGGCGGGTTTGGAGGTGCGATCGCAACGCCTCGCACAGCTGACCTAAATTTAGCAAGGTTGAAGCAGACAATAGACTGGAGCAAAACGCATTAAAGGCTGTGAGTATCATAGTTAACATGACTCCAAACTCACATGAACGACACCTTAAAAGTTCCTGAGTTTAGTGACTGTGGTGAGCGCCACTCTCGATCGGCCATTTATGTGGGATTTAGCGCCTCAACCTCTAGACATAGACGGTATCGGCTGGCCGCATCAAAGCGGCTAAACCCGCCTCAAACTTTCACTGCTCCTGCGATCTGGCTCCTGACCTGACAAGAACACTTCATTTCGCCGCCTGGTCAAAGAGCGTAATCAGATTTTTAGCCTTTTCTTAATAAAGTAGAAGGGCCGCAGGCGGTGATTGTGCCCTTCTCTCTCCCCAAATTCGAGAAAGGGGAGAGCAATGCGGTCTTGTCAGCCAGTTGATGAAATGTGTGTAAGCGGCAGAGCCCGTTTTAGGAGAGCCCTCATGTCTCGATTGCGCCTAGCCTGTCTAGGCTTGCAGGATGCCGGGCTTGCCGGTCAACAAGGCTACTTTAATGGCCAGCATCGGCAGTTGCTTGATGACTCGCGATATCGCTATTTCTTAATACTTTACGCATCTTAATTATTAGAAAAACGGTGGAGAGAAAAATATCCTATAATTTCCCCAAAAGCGCGAAATCAGGCTTAATTCACGGTTTTTTGTCGTCTTGCTGGCTCTCGTAAAAGAATTGGATTAGATCGCCGTATGCTGTCGTTTTAGGCGAGTTTGAATCCAAATCGGTGTCTTTTAGCCAAGACGTCAAGCGAGAAAAGCGGCGGCGGCGGCGATTGCAGCATAGCCCTTGAAATAACGGCATTATCCCCGCTGCGATAAGGGCCAATCGGATAAAGCTGGAAGAGAATTTAGGCGCGCTTTCTGAAATCTCAGTCTGGCGGATAGAAGCATTCTAGAGACTGTTGTTATACTGGGTTATCTAAAGATTTGATGAATGTTCGTGATCCCAGAGTCATGGTGAGCCAGTTTGGGATGAGACCCGATCAGTCTTTAGCTAGTGGCAGAGGTGCATGCGAGTGGTCACGTTTGAACAAGTCAGCGATCGGCGAGTCAACTATCGGTGACCCGATGCTCGCCAGAGCTTAAATCTATCTATCGTTACAGGGTTGAATTATGGGTAGCGTATCGAAGACTGCTCATCCTAAGCTCTATGTCAATGTCATGGAACTGCTGGTTGCCGAAGAAGTCGGGCGGCAGCTGGCCGGCCTGCCAGAGCGAGTTTCTAAATATGTGAAGCGGACAGAGGTGGAAACCTTTGCCCTCAATCGCCTGCCTGCTCTCTATGCGTCCAGTGAAAAAGGGCTTGAGCACCAATACGAGCATGCTCAGCATGATCTGCGGGCCGAGATTCTCAGTGCGGTGCGTCAAGCTTTTGCGGCTGTGCAGGTCGATCCGATTCGGCTGTCGCAACCGCTGCAGCTCAATCAAGAAGAAGAAGCGGTTTTGCAAGCCCTGCGAGAGCTGCTCAAAGAACCTAATCTGGACTGGAAGTCAGCCCTGCGTGAAATTCAGCGAATTCAAGATCGGCGGCAATCAGAGGCGGTGAGACCGCGACCTGCCGCTGCCAGGCCCGTTGCCCCCAAGCCCCAACCCGTTAGCGGTGAGGATGCCCATCACAACACAGCTTGGCGACCGGGTACCTACGGCAGCCGAGTCAGTTGGCGGCCGCGCGAGTCGCCGTCGTCTTCTGACGAAGGGTTCCGCGATAACGCGCTCTAGCAGCTGTTGACAGTCACCTTGGCTTGCCTGGCAGTTCTTTAACGCCAGTCTTCGATGGGGCTAGCGGCCTTTCTCGTATATGCGTGAAGACGGTGCCAGGGGCAGGAGGCGCTCCATGAACTTTAGATCTAGCCAGCGATCGAATTTGTAGCCGACCTGATGAAAGTGGGCGACTTCTTGAAAGCCAAATTTTGCATGCAAATCTAGGCTGACGGTGTTGTCGGCATCAATGCCCGCTACCAGTGCATGAAATTCTTGCGCTTCAGCTGCTTCGATTAGGTGAGCCAACAGCTGCTGACCTAGCCCTTGGCGACGGCTCTGAGGCGCGACATAAATTGAGGTTTCTGCCGTGTAGCGATAGGCTTCCCAAGCGCGAAAGGCTCCCAAGGCGGCAAATCCCGTCACGTGCCCCGCGCGATCAGCGACCAAAACCGGAAACCCGGCCGCTTGCTTGGCGGCAAACCAGGTCTGACGCATGGCTAAACTATGGGGCTCGTAGTCGTAGACGGCTGTGGTGTGCAAAATGGCATCATTGTAGATGCTCAGAATCTCTGGCAGGTCAGCGCTTGAGGCTGGGCGAATGATTGCGTCGGTCATCAGACTGCCACCGTCTACTGCAGCTGAGCAGGCAGGGCGGTCGGCCGCAGCGTAATTGTTTGGGTCGCTTCCCCACGGGTCACTTCAACGTCTAGGGGTTCCCCAATTTCGCTGGCATCGACTTGGGCTTGCACGTCTGCTGGGGTTTCGACCAAGTTGTTGTTCACCTGCGTAATAATATCGCCAGCTTTGAGCCCGCCTTTTGCTGCGGGGGTATCTTCCATCACGCGCACAATGAGGACGCCGACATCAGCGGTGACTTGCACGCCCAGTTCTTCTTCGGCGTTGATGCGATCGCGCATTTCAGGGGTCAACAGCACCATTTGCACCCCGAGATAGGGATGCTCTACTTCGCCGGTTTCAAACAGTTGGTTCGCAATGCGGGTAAAGGTTTCGACGGGAATTGCAAATCCCAAACCTTGGGCGTCTTTGCGAATGGCGGTGTTCATGCCAATCACTTCGCCGCGATCATTCAGCAGCGGCCCACCCGAGTTGCCGGGATTAATGGCCGCATCGGTTTGAATAAACTGCACCCGCTTGTCGGGAATACCCACCTCTGAGCTACTACGGCCCAGTGCGCTAATAATCCCAGCGGTCACCGTATTATCAAGCCCGAGAGGATTCCCGATCGCGATCGCCCACTGACCCGGTGATAAATCTTCGGTGCGACCAAACGAGACTGCTGGCAGCGACTCGGCTTCAATTTTGACTGCCGCCACATCGGTGACCTTATCGGTGCCGATTACGGTGCCCTCAAACGACCGACCATCGGTCAGCGTTACCGTAACTTTCGTCGCCCCTTCGACCACATGGGCATTGGTGATGATGCGACCATCGGTTGAGATAATGAAGCCAGAGCCTGTACCCTGCGGAAAGGACTCGGGCGGTAGGGGAACTTCATCGCCAAAAAAGCGACGGAAGAAAGGATTTTCAAAGGCTTCAGGCATCTCGACGTTGCTGCTTTCCGCATCAATGCGCACGACGGCAGCGCCGACTTGATTAACGGCATCGGCAATAAAATTAGGATTGGCTTGGGTCGGGGGAACTAAAGCGATCGCCGGAGATTCATTAGCCTGAGGACGGTTGAGCGCCGGTTGCACCACGGGCGCGGTCGCAGCGGTGTCTGCCGGTTGGGATTTTTGTGCCGTCCACACCTGATGGCCAGCCCAGCCAGTGCCACAGCCTACAATGAGCGTGGCTACAGTCAGCCCAATTTGCTTAAAAGCAATGGCCATCGCAAATCTCCTAGACATCGGGTGTGTTCAGAATGCCTCTACTTTAGCGAAAATGAGGCCTATGAGTAATCTGGTTCACAAATGGGGGCGAGGGCTGTAGCGACTTAATTCGCCGGGGTCGGACGAATCTCTCAATCAGGATTAGTCAGTACAGGGATAGTAAGCATTGATGGTGGTTAAATCGACACGAAATGGGCCGCGAGGGTTCCCCTGGGGGGCATCAACTCGCCGCGCGATCGCTTCGGTGAGCGCAGGATTATTGAGCACGACGATGATGGCGCTGAGCGTGACGCTGCCCCGCGCGATCGCGCAAGCCTCTGAACTCTGCCCCGCGCCGGTGCTGTCGCGGCTGACCACCCATGCGGTGCAGTCGGGAGAAACCATCGATAGTATCGCGGCGGCCTACGACCTGTTGCCCATCACCCTATTGGCGATGAATCCGGCGGCGGTCAATGCCCTGACACCGGGCAGCTCGTTACGGATTCCCCCCTTCAATGGGGCCGAGATCACGGTCACCGCCGGTCAAACCTGGCAAGACTTAGCTGCCGCCTATCAGTCCCGCGCCGATGTGCTGTTTGAGGTCAACGGCTGCCCAGCGGCCGTGCCGGGGCGGATTTTTGTGCCGGGTGTCAGCTGGCTGCTCGACAATGCGGCCCCTGCCGCCACTGATCCGGCGGCGGCGGATACCGACCCGCTATCGGCCTATCCCTTGGGGGAGATGGGAGTCATCGTCGGCAACTATGGCTGGCAAACCGATGCCAACGGTAACGAGTTGGTCTTTAGCAGTGGCATTAGTCTGGCAGCCAGTCCAGATATTGCCGTGCAATCAGCGGGGAGTGGCACGGTCGCCTATGTTGGCGAGGCGGGCTCACCCGGCATTCTTATCGTGATCAACCACAGCCAGGGTTTGCAAACTCGCTATGTGGGCGTCACGGCGCCGGTAATCGAGGTGGGCGATCGCGTGTCAGCGGGGCAGGCGATCGCTACCGCTGCGCCCCATACGACAGATACCAGTCGCCTCTACTTTGAAGTGCGGACGAATACGTCTCTGGGTTGGGTGGCCCGTGACCCCGGCAACTACATCCCGGAGTTAGCGGTGCGTTAGTCAAGAATATAGTTGCCATGTCCCGACTGCCACTGGATAACCGGCCCAGACCTAGGGTGAAAACAGCGTGCCGTCCGGCATGACCGCATCGATCAAACAGGCCTCTTTAATATTGGCGTTCCAGACGCTGGCGTGAGACAAATCGGCCCCTGTCAAGTTAGCTCCCTTTAAGTTGGTTTCTGACAGGTTGGCCATCTTTAAGTCGGCAAATCGCAGGTTGGCATCTCGCAGGTCAGCGCCCCGCAAAATGGCTTCTCGCAAATCGGCGTTTTCAAAGTTGGCATGCCGCAAGCGGGCCTGGTGCAAGTTAGCGCCAATTAGATTGGCGCCGATCAGCGTCGTGCCCTCTAGACAAGCCCGGCTGAGGTTCGCCATGCAGAGATTGGTCAAGCTCAGGTTGGCGATCGTGAGATTGGCCCCGTGGAGCGCCGCCCCGATCATATTGGCCGCGCTACAAACCGCCGCTGTGAGGTCAACGCCATGCATGACGGCATCTTGCAAGGTGGTCATGGCAAAATTGGCTTCCCGCAAATCGGCCTGGTTGAGCGTGGCGCTGGCCAAGTTGCAGCGTCCCAAGTCAGCGGTATAGAGGATGGCCCCGCTGAGGTCAGCCCCCGCCAGATTCGCTTCAGTGAGTTGCACCATGCAGGCATCGGCTTGGCTCAGACTGGCTTGTCTCAAATCGGCTTGTTTGAGCTGAGCCTCGCGCAACACGCTGCGGGTAAGGTCAGCCGTTGTGAGCACGGCGGCATTGAGGAGTGCCCCCCGCAGGTGGCTGTCATGCAAAGACGCCTCGCGCAAGTCGGCCCCGGTGAGGTTGGCATAGTCGAGATGGGCGTAGCTTAGGTTAGCGGTATAAAAAAGCGCCTCGCGCAAGTCGGCATGGCCCAAATCGGCGTAGCGCAAATCAGCCATGCAGCAGTCAACGAGGGAAAGATTGACCGCTCGCAGCTGGGCCCGCTTGAGGGGGGCTTCCCGCAGGTTAATACGGCGGCTGGGTGAGGCGTTGATACCCGTTTCTGCCTGCGATCGCCAATCATTCCAAGTGGTGACGCCCTGGGCCAACAAGCCCATAGGCTGGGCGGTTTTCATGAAAAATTTCCTGAGTGCAGACGAGTCATAGCAATTGGCTGATGGTTAAGATCCAGTATTCCTCACTGGCCCGAGAAATTCTCACCGACGTCAGGGAGCCGCATCAGTGTTTTCCACCATCATGCCGGATGCAAGGCCTGGTCAAACCTAAAGAGACCTTGGCTGAAGTCGGCGATCGCCCCTCACTGTCCGTTACCATGAACGTTTTCATTGCAAGTCCCATGGTTGCTCCCCTATGACTGCTACGGCGATCACTCATCACTATCAAAAACTGATCAACGTCTCGACTCAGGGCAAATCACTGCGTCGCTTGACTGAGCCGGTGCAGCAGGCCGTCAGTGAGTCGGGCCTGACCACGGGACTCTGTACCGTGTTTATTCGCCATACATCGGCCAGTCTGACCATTCAGGAAAATGCTGACCCGGATGTATTAGTCGATTTGGAAGCGTTTTTAGCGAAGCTCGTGCCTGAGGGGCATCACTATATCCACCATGCCGAAGGCCCCGATGACATGCCGGCCCACATTCGCACCGTGTTGACCAGTACGTCAGAGACGATTCCCATCGTTAAGGGGCGCCTCGCCTTGGGCACCTGGCAGGGCATTTATTTGTGGGAGCATCGCACCCGTAGCCACACCCGCGAAGTCGTTGTTCATGTGGTCGGCAGTTAACACTATGGTTGATTCCCTGAGTCTGTCGATGATTCCCGCCTCACCCCCTGATTTCCGTTCAGGATTTGTGGGTATTGTCGGTCGCCCCAATGTGGGCAAATCGACCCTGATGAACTATTTGATCGGTCAAAAGGTCGCGATCACCTCTCCGGTGGCCCAAACCACGCGCAATCGCCTGCGCGGCATCCTTACCACGGAGGCAGCGCAAATCATCTTTGTCGATACACCGGGCATCCATAAGCCTCACCATGAGTTGGGGAAAGTGCTGGTGCACAATGCCCGCGTGGCGATCGCCTCGGTGGATCTGGTGCTCTTTGTGGTGGATGGCTCGGTGCCCGCCGGACGCGGCGATCAGTTTGTGGCGACCTTGCTGGCGCAGCAGTCCACCCCGGTTTACTTGGGGATGAATAAGACTGATTTGCGATCACCCGACGAGGCTGAGGCGATCACAGCTAGCTATCAAGCCCTCGCCGATGCCCATCAATGGCCGCTGCTGGAATTTTCGGCAGCGACGGGCGATCGCCTGCCGGAACTGCAGACCCGCCTCGTTCAAGGGCTGGAGCCGGGGCCTTATTACTATCCCCCCGATTTAATTACCGATCAGCCCGAGCGGTTCATTATGGGTGAGCTGATTCGCGAGCAGGTGCTCTATCACACCCGCGAAGAGGTACCGCATTCGGTCGCCATCGCGATCGAAGCAGTGGAAGAAGACGAAAACATCACCCGCATTCTGGCCACGGTGCATGTGGAACGCGATTCGCAAAAGGGCATTCTCATCGGCAAAAAAGGCAGCATGATGAAGACGATCGGCACTGGCGCGCGCGAACAAATGCAAAAGCTGATCACGGGCAAAGTCTATTTAGAGATGTTTGTGAAGGTGCAGCCCAAATGGCGACAGTCGCGCACGCGGTTGGCTGAGCTGGGCTATCAGCGCGAAGAGTAAGGCCGTTGCCTAATCGCGTCCTGATTACTGAGGCTTGGTATGCCCCACCCTGATCGAGAACAGTGCTGTCCTAGGAGCGAATCGACTGCAGTGCTCAAGCTGCCTAACTCGATGGGCAGAGACTCAAATGCCCATAGAATATTGTCTATCTAGTTGAGGCTTGTGATAGAATTGCACTCATTAAGAAGCTGATCCTAATGCTTGCCGCTGCGAGAAAGAGTTAAGCGATGATGCTGGCATATTTGGCTCTGTTTGGTGTGGGTCTGGGCAGTATTTGGCTGGCCTTTCGCATAGCGGAAGAAGTCATACGAATTGCGCTGGTTTCCACCGGCGCGATCGCGATGCTGTTCGGCTTTTTTCACTCTCCGGCAGAGCTGCAGTTTGCGGTCGAGGCGGTTTCTCTCGGGGGCGGTTGGTTAACGTTGCGATCGCGCTAAGTCCGGTTTCCTTCCACTGTCTCCACTGTCTATAGTGAAGGCGTCCTCCCAGCCAGAGCGCCCATGTCTTTTGTCCCCACTGCGATCGATCTGCAAAATATTTTTCAAGTTTCTAATTTAGTCGTGCTGCCCTTTTGGGTGCTGATGGTGCTGCTGCCCAATTGGGCAGTGACGCAGCGGGTGATGCGGTCTTACATTCCCTTTGCCGCGCTGGCTTGTCTGTATGTTTACCTCTTCGTGACGGTGGATAGCAGCATTGTGGAAGCCTTTTCGGACCCGCAGCTCAAGCTTGATACCTTGGCGGGCATGTTTGCCAACTCCCACGTGATGGCGACCGGGTGGACGCACTTTTTAGTGATGGATCTGTTTGTCGGCCGGTGGATCTATTGGCAAGGTCAAGACCATGGCATCTTTATCCGCCATTCTTTAGCGTTGTGCCTGTTTGCTGGGCCTTTAGGCTTGCTCACCCACTTTTTTACCGCCGCGATTGTGCAGCGCTTCTTTCAACCGGAGGAGAACAGCACATCGTCAGAGCCGTCTGCTGTATAAGGTCTGATTGACACTGGCCCCAAGACACGGGTTAATAGACCACATTTAGGTTTTCTAACGCTGGGTTTGACCTATGGTTTCGTCTGCTTTGTCTGGTTTGCTGCAGGTCCGTCGGGTCTTGGCGCTGCGGCGCTGGCGATCGCTCTGGCGGTTTAGTGCGCTGTTAAGTCTGAGCTTTGCCTTCATCGTGGCCTGCACGAGCAATCCCACACCGGAGGCCGACGCGCCAGCCGATGCCGCCGGTGAAACGGGCAGCGATCGCATCTCGATTGGCACCACTCTGACCGCTCGCACTTTGGACCCCGCCGACGCCTACGAGATTTTTCCGGGCATTTTGCTGCATAACCTGGGCGACCAGCTCTATGCCTACGAACCCGGCACCACTGATCTGATTCCGCAGTTAGCGACCGAGCTGCCTACCGTCAGCGACGATGGTTTGACCTATACGATCCCCCTGCGGGACGACGTGGTTTTTCATGATGGCACGCCCTTTGATGCGGCCGCGATGGTGTTCTCGCTCGACCGGTTTATGCAAAATGCTGGGCGACCCGCGTTCTTGCTGGCTGATCGCATCGCGGCGGTCGAAGCCACGGGCGACTACGAAATGACCGTCACGCTCAATTCGCCCTTTGCGGCGTTTACGGCCCTAATGACTTTTTGGGGCGTCACCCCTGTGCCCCCTGACGCCTACGAAATTGCCGAAGGCAGCTTCGTGCCCGACAGTTTTATCGGAACTGGCCCTTACAAATTAGCGGCATTCAACAGCGACTCCGTCAAGCTCGACGTCAACGAAGACTACTGGGGCGAAAAGCCTGCTAACGGTGGTATCGACATTCAAATCTTCAGCAGTGCGGTTAACCTTTACAACACCTTTACGACCGGCGGCGTGGATGTGGCCTACCAGACCCTTGACCCCGAGCAAATTTCGGCCCTAGAGCGCGATGCCGACACCGGCAACTGGCAGGTGGTCGAAGCGGGCACCACGGTGGTCAACTATATGAGCCTGAATCAGAAGATTGAGCCGCTGAATGACGTCCGGGTGCGTCAGGCGATCGCGGCCATGATTGACCGCAACCTGGTCAACGAGCGGGTGTTTCAAGGTCAGGCGGAGCCGCTCTACAGCTTGATTCCCACGAGTTTTGAGGTGTATGAGCCGGTGCTGCAGGAAGCCTATGGCGACGGCGACTTTGAGCAAGCGGAAGCCCTGCTGCGAGAAGCTGGTTTTTCGGAAGAGAATCCGTTCAACTTTGAAATTTGGTACCCTTCAGCTTCGACCACCCGCAGCGTGGTCGCCAATACTCTGAAGGAGTCCTTTGAAACGGGTCTGCCGGGACTGATCACCGTCACTGTGCAAACGGCCGAAAGCGCTACCCTCTGGGGCAATGTCGACAAAGGCGTCTATCCCTCGGTGCTGGCGAACTGGTATCCCGACTATTACGACGTTGATACCTTTGTGCAGCCGTTTCTCAGCTGCGAAACCGGCTCGGAAGAGACGCTGTGTGAAGTTGGCGCTAGCCAGGGCAACGGCTCTTTTTACTACAG
Organism: uncultured Halomicronema sp.; assembly: GCA_937899725.1. Lineage (GTDB taxonomy): Bacteria > Cyanobacteriota > Cyanobacteriia > Phormidesmidales > Phormidesmidaceae > Halomicronema. The sequence goes on along the minus strand of CALCCA010000028.1, from coordinate 27,697 downwards.
CGATCGCGCGAATGAGCTAGTCGCGGCGCAGCAAGCTGAGCAAGATCCGGCGGTGCGTGATCAGATCATCAAAGATCTGCAAACCTTAGTCAAAGACGATGTGCCTTACATTCCCCTGTGGCAAAACAAAGACTATGTCTTTTCTCAAGCTGGGATTGACGGTGTGGCCATTCAACCCACCCAACAATTTTTAATGTGGCAAATTAGCAAAGGTGGCTAATCTGTAGCAGGGTGAAGTCTGGCGATCACCAAACTTATCAAAATAAGTCTCCCTTAAGGGGATAAATTGCTAGAGGTCAGCACTCGTCATAGCTGGCCCAACGACTGGTGACGATGGCGCTTTTTTTCGATGTCTCAATATCCTCAAGGTCAGCTCAGGTCTGACTCTCGATTCGCTATGGTGAACAGGGAAAACCTGTCTGGCCTTAATCGGTAGCGATTAAAATCAAGGCAAGCTGCAGAATTTATTTATGACCGTTTATCTATGACCGTTGCTTTGAACAAGTCCGATAAAGCCTCGCAAATTTTGAATGGCGCGTTGCAGGAATTTTTAGCCCACGGCTATGCGGGCACGAGTATGGATCGCGTTGCCGCCACCGCAGGAGTTTCAAAGCCGACGGTTTATAACCATTTTCAAGATAAGGAGGGGCTGTTTCGCGCCCTAGTGCAAAAGATCGCCTGTGAGCGGTTTCAAATTAAGTTCACCCCTGAAACCTTGCAAGAGCCGCCGGCTGAGTCGCTGCCACAGTTACTGACCAAAATGGTGGATGCGATCGCCGAAGATGAAGATTATCAAGACTTTGTCCGGTTGGTGATTGGCGAATCGGGGCGGTTTCCCGAGCTGGCTAGAACCTTCATTACCTATCTGTCAAAGCCTGGACTAGAGCTCATGCAGGCCTATCTCAATGAGCATCCTGAGTTTGACGCTGCCGACTCACAGGCGACGGCCCAAATTATTCTCGGTTCGGCCATTTATATGTGTTTAACTCAATACATTTTGCACGGTCGCGACATCATGCCGCTGAGCAAAGAGCGCTATATCACCACCATGGTGGACCTCATGCTGAAGCGCCCCTGCAAGGGTTGAGTCACCCCGTTCAACGAGTAGGGATCTCGCTGCGTATCCAGAAGTAGACCTGAAGCCATCGTAGAATTCGGCGGTCGGAATTCGGAATTGAGATGCTGGTCAAATCGCCGCTTCAATCGTCTGAAGTGGCTTGGCTTAACGGAGGTTTACCCGAGCATTCGGCAGATTGCTTTGGCCTTGGCTGTCGCCAGTTTTGGCTGTTGCTAGTCTTTGATATTGTCGGGCAATGTGGTCGGCAGCTCCCGTTCTTGGCAGCTAAAACGGCTACCATCAATCATCGAAGCGTTGAAGCAATTTTTTGGCATGGTGAGTTTGCCACCCTTTCAAAATCCTGACTTGTTTCGTCAGGCGATGACCCACAAGTCCTATGCCCGTGAGCATGCCGAGGTGCCCGGTGACAATGAGCGGCTGGAATTTTTGGGCGACGCCATTCTGACTTTTTTGTGCGGTGAGTTTTTGTTCGCGCGGTATCCCCACAGTGCTGAGGGCACGCTAACGCCGCTGCGGGCCTCGCTGGTAGATGCAACGCAACTGGGTCGCTTTGCCCAGCAGTTGGCGCTGTCGCAGCATCTGCGGTTGGGCAAAGGCGTCGAGGGCAGTGGCGGTAGAACCAACACCCGCCTGCTCAGCAGCGCCTTTGAAGCGTGGATCGGTGCCTACTTTTTAGATCAGCGATCGCGCATCGAACCCGTTCGTGACTTTGTGTTTCCCTTGTTTGAGTCAGTGGTAGAGTCGCTGGCTGATCCCACCCAAAATATCAACGAAAAAAGCGCCCTACAAGAATGGGCGTTGGCTCAGGCCGGTACGATACCCACCTACGATATCGTGGCGGAATCTGGCCCCGATCACGCTAAAGAGTTCACCGCCACTGTCCGCATTGGCCCTCAGGTATGGGGTACCGGGTGCGGCCGCCGCAAACAAGATGCCGAAAAGGCGGCGGCGCTGGCCGCGCTGCAACAATTAGGCCTGGTTGCAGACCCTTACAATTGACGCCAGATTTCTGGTAGCCAATCCACCGGCACTTGACTGAGAGACTGCTGCTGCGATTCCATGCCTAGATATCGCGACTGCAGATGCAAGTTCCTCACCAAGGCTTGAAAGGCCGTATCTGTGGTGGCGGCCTCCATCGCCTGCCAGCCCGTGAGCGCTTTGATGTAATGGGTCGTGGCTTTGGTCAGCAGGGGCTGCTGCGCCGTGGCATCGGGGGCTAAGGCGATCGCCAACTGGTCATACACCACGCCGACGCTATGGTGGGTGGCCCACTGGTCAAAGCTGAGGTGGGCGGCGGGAGCCTGTTCCCCTGCCAGTAGGGCGGCTTCGTAGGCGGCGATCGCCTGTTGCCAAGCTTGCTGTTGTTCGGTTGAGCGTTCTTCGTAGTGACCGCCGAGATCCCAATAGGCGGTGCCGAGGTTGTTGTGGGTCGCTGCACATCCGGCGGGATCATGCTCTAATGTGCGGTAGGCCAGCGCCGTTTGATAGGCCTGAATAGACTGTTCCAAGAGGAAAATGGGTCGCTCATGGCGAGAGAGACTCCACAGGGCAATGCCCAGATTGTTTTGCAGTTGAGCGTAGGGTTGGGGCTGCTGCTGGGGGTGAGATTGGCGCAGGGCCTCTTGATAGGCCGCGATCGCCCGATGTAAATGATGCGCCTCTTGCGTGTGTTGCGAGAGGCTCCAGTAGGCGGTGCCCAAGTGAGTTTGCAAGGTGGCGTACTCTTCGGGCATGACCTCAACGGGGGCATACTGCAGCGCCCGGTGAAAGGCCCGCACCGCTTTGGCCAAATACTGTAGGGGATCTTGATGCGCCGCCAGCAGACTATAAACACTGCCTAAGTTGCTGTGCAGGCGGTTGAGAATTTCAATCTCGGTGTGGGGGCTGGCGGGTGATAACGCCGCTTCATAGAGTTCGCTGCTGCGCAATAGTCGCTGCCAGTAATTTTCTACCGTGGTGGCCTGCTGCGCCCAGAGCCAGTAAAGACTCCCCAGGTCGTTCAGCACTTCGGTGCGATCAGTCGCGGTGAGTTGGGGGATTTGCTGCTCATAGGCTTGCACCGCTGCGGCCAAGGTCGCTGGACTGTGGTCACCCGCCTGGACGCGATCGCGCAGCTCGTAGGCGATCGCCCAATCATCCGGTGCAGGCATCTCCGTTATTGGCGGTGATACGGTTGTGGACTTACTGGTTTCGACCGTGTCGATACTTGAGGCCGGGGGAGTCGCAGGCGGTTCACTCAGTGCGAGTTCATCAATCTTGGCGGCTGGCTCATCCGGTGCTACTGGCTGAGTCGTCTCAGCCGATGGCGGTGGCGTAGATTGCTCAAACTCTGACAGATCGGCCTGCAGCTGCTGCCACAGATCATCCGAGAAGGGGGACAGCTCATCAGCGGTCGCCGAGGCGGGCGAAGTACCTAACTCAGCGTCACTGGACGCCGCTTCACTGGGTGCGGCTTCACTGGGCACAGCAGGCACGGCAGTCGACCCTGGCTGCACCGAAAAGGCCTCGCTGCGACTATCAGCGGGCGGTGGGGCAGGCACTTCTGGCGCCGGCTTGCCTAAAAACTGCCAGCGCCTGACGGGCGAAAATGCGGCCTGATAAGCGGGCTGTCCGACGATGGCAGAAATGGGCGTCGGCTCGCCCATAAACTCAAACACGGTGGTGCAAAGCTGAGGCACTTCTCGCCGAATTTGTTTCAACCAGGGCCGCGGTACCCAAATCAGTAAGCTGCAGTCCAACTGTGGCCAGAGCGGCAGCAGCTGATGCAGCGATCGCAGAAATTGATACTGGGCATCCGAGCCGCGATAGGTGAGTTGCTCAATGCCTAAAAGTTGCAGGAGAGATGGTCGGGCCGCAATCGTCTCATGCCCCCACTGCTGCACCTGCTGCGCCACATCCGGCCACTCAGTATTGAGGACGAGCTGCGTCGTCGCGATCGCGGCACCATCCTGCAGGCTTTCTTCCAGCGTGGCGGCTAACTGACGCTGCAAGGGCAGATCATCACAGGTGGCCATCCACACCTGGTGAGGCGGTGTCGCCTGCACAGCTGCCTGTAGCTGCTGATACACCACTTGATTGTGACCAGGTAAAACTTGGGAGTTGATGGGCAGCACAGGGGCAACAGTAACCACGAGCAGTGACAGGGATAGGACTCTATCTTAATTCTCCTGATACCCCTGTGATTTCAGGAAGAAACGCGGGCAATCTGGGCGATCGCTGTTTTTGTCCAGCTAACTCGACAGCGATTCGCCTCTCCCCAGGGCGACTGGTCTTTCTCGCTGCCGAGGACGATGAACTGTGCACAAGGCTGCAACAGCGTGACTGCGCTGAGCCATGCCAGAACGCCAAAACTCGCTGCCCAACGATAAAAACTTTGGGGCACACCTTGCTCTGAGAGCTGTCTGGCCATCGGGTGGCTTGCTCCGACGATGCCAGCGCAGGGCTAAAGTTGAGAGATCCTGCTATCCTGTAGCAAATTCATCCCTTAATGTTTGATCTGAGACAGGCATTAAGTCGGCTGTCCTCAACCTGTTTTGCTCATACTCTCTCGTTGGCTCTCATTGATTTGAGCTGAGCCTCTTTTTCTCATATCTAGGTTCGCAATTCTGTTCCTTGGTGTCATCCTCAAACTCCCATGACTCATACTCTTGTTTCTGACTCTTCTGCGTTGCCGTCGTCGCCTGCCCAAGGAGGCCTTGCTGACAGCGCCGATCCCACCGTGACGGCACCGGGGCGATTAGTCGTGTTGACGGGCCCGAGCGGTGTTGGTAAAGGCACGCTGTTGGGACGTTTGCGGGCACGTCATCCAGATCTGTATCTCTCAACCTCCGCGACGACTCGCCAACCCCGCGCCGGTGAGGTACATGGTCAGCATTACTATTTCGTCACTCGGGATGAGTTTGAAGCGATGATTCAGACCGGTGAACTGCTGGAATGGGCCGAGTTTGCCGGTAACTACTACGGCACGCCTAAACATCCCGTTGCGGTGCAGATTGAGCGTGGCAATCAGGTGATTCTCGAAATTGAGCTAGAAGGGGCTCGTCAGGTCGCGGCCTCCTTTCCAGAAGCGTTGAAGATTTTTATTGCGCCGCCCTCGGCGGCCGAACTTGAGCGTCGGATTCGCGATCGTGGTCAAGATGACGCAGCGGCGATTGCGCGTCGTCTAGAGCGGGCTCGAGCCGAGCTGGCAGCGGCGGATGAGTTTGACTTGAAAATTATCAATGACGATCTGGAAGCGGCGATCGCTGCCCTCGAAGCTGCCCTGCTCGATTAATCCTGCCGCTGGCAGGCTACGCATGCGATCGCCGCTCTCGGAAAAAGGCCGACAGACTCAAACTCGGGAGTCGCGCTGCCAGGGCAGATCAAAATGCCGGCCAGTCGACTCAATGCCTGACTTGATCGGGGACTAATCCACCACTACTTGAGCACCGTGACTGCGGGGATCATCGTTACGAGGCGCGATGGCAGCACTTTGAGGAGACTCTAGAGTTGACGTTTGCCCCAGGGCAGTTTGATCGGGCAAGTCTGTGCCCACAACCAGCGCGTCTAAATTGCTGGCAATGATGGTCTGCGGCTGTTCACCAATGGCCGTTGAGATGGCCTCGCCAGCCGGATCTAAGTAGACAAAGTGAGGAATCCCATCCACCCGATAGTGCAGCATTTCAGGTAGCCATTTAGTGTTGTCGACGTTCAGCATGACAAAGTTGACTTGGTCACCATAGGCGGTGCGCAGCTCGGCCATATCCCCCGCCATCGCTTGACAAGACGTACACCAGTTGGCGTAAAACTCCACTAACGAAGGCTTCCCGTTGACCAATGCCGTTTCTAACGGCGTCGAGTCTGCCGCTAAGGTTTCTAACGAGGCGGCTGGAGTTTGGGTGCGAATGCCCAACACGAGCAACACTGTTAGCGCGACCGCCACGCTGACGACAATCAAATTCCGCACCTTAGTCGCCAGGTTGGTGGCGATGGGGGGCGTCGTGACCGTCGAGGCCCCATTTGAAGACTGATCCATGTTGAAAACCTTTGCAGTTATCCCATCGTAAAATCTCTATCTTTTAAGATAGCGGACACCACCCCTCGTGTTGGCCATGAAAAAACGAGTGACGCTGACGTTTCCCAAACGCTCGGTCCATCAGCCCATTACCTATCGGTTGGCCAAAGATTTCAACGTGGCGGCCAATATTATTCGGGCGCAGGTTGCCCCTAATCAGATTGGTAAGCTGGTTGTAGAGCTATCGGGCGACATTGATCAGCTAGAAGACGCGATTTTGTGGCTGCAAGAGCACGATATTGGCGTTTCCCAGGCGAGCCGCGAAATCATGATTGATGAGCTGAGCTGCGTGCATTGTGGGCTTTGCACAGGGGTTTGTCCCACCGGGGCGCTGAGCCTACATCCAGATTCCTTTAAGCTCACCTTTGCGCGATCGCGCTGCATTGTCTGTGAGCAGTGCATTCCCTCTTGCCCCGTGCAGGCCATCTCCACCAATTTGTAAGATCGAGACGTTCACTTTGTAGCCCCTGGTCAGTGGAATGAAACAGGCAAGACCCTCGTTACTTAAAAGCCATTGGTTGTCTTGGGGACTGCTCGTTTTGGCCTATGCCACCTATGGGCAGCTGCTACATGCCGACGAATCCAGCCAATATGTCTGGCTCGCGACCCTTGCGTTCGCTGTGGCCAAAGCTGGCGTGCTGACGCTGCTCTGGCAGCCGACTAGAGACTTTGTGCTCAAGGGTTTCAAAACGGATGTGGGCTATTCCGTCATGGTGTTACTGCTGGCCTCGCTCACGGTTCTCGCCGTCGTGCAAATCCGAGCGTTTGCCTACATCGTGGTGCTGATTGCCGCGGCTTTGTTGGTTAAGGTTGATTGCCTGATTGATGGCATGAGTGATCGCCTCGCTTTCACGACGCTGCTGCTACTTTCCCTCCTTGGTTTGGGCCTCAGCTGGCTGCCTATCTGGCTGCTTAACGGCGCTGCGGCGATCGCCTCGGCCCCCCAAAGCGTTTACTGACTCGGAGCGATCGACTAATCGGCGGCTTTCTCAATCAGTCAACAAACGTCATTATTGGTAGGCTATTTTTGCCTCTGTTGGCAGGGCTTCGCCGAGGTGTTAGTGGACTTCAAACCCTTGCAGAGGGGCCGTTGCGGCTACGCCTGACAGCACTTGCCGCAGCGGTTATTGATGACTACCACTTGCCTCGGTGCCGTCTGGTTAGTGGGCTCAAACTCCGGCAGGCTAAAACTGATCTTTCAAGCCTCGGATGCGGGCAAAGGTTTGTGCCGGATCAGTGGTGTTCGCCGTGGCTTGCAGGGCGGCTACGTCCCAGCGCAAGAAGGGATTCGTTTGCTTTTCGAGTCCGAGAGTCGAAGGCACCGTCGCCTCATCACGCTGACGTGCGGCTTGTACTGCCCTCAGACGCTCTTGCAGCGCGAGATTGTCCCCCTCTACCGTGATGGCAAATTCCAGATTTTTGAGCGTATATTCGTGGGCACACCAAATGCGGGTGGTGTCAGGCAGCGATCGCAACTTTGTTAACGACGTCAGCATTTGCTGCGGTGTACCCTCAAACAGCCGTCCACAGCCCCCAGCAAATAGCGTGTCGCCGCAAAACAGCTCGCCCCAGTCATCACCCATCACGGGCGGAAAGTAGTAGGCGATATGGGCGCGCGTATGCCCCGGCAAAAAATAGATGTGCGCCTCTCGGCCCGCAAATGCCACGCGATCGTTCTCTGACAAAAACACCTGTTGGCCAGGAATCCGTCCCCGATCCACTTCGCTCCCATAAACCATCACATTAGGAAAATGCTGCAGTAGGGAGCGGTTAGCCCCCACATGATCTGCATGATGGTGAGTGTTGAAAATCGTCGTTAGGGTCGCGCCCAATTGCTGCAGCTGCCGTAAAACTGGCTCTGGCTCCGCCGGATCAACGACTGCCGCCGTCTGAGTGGCGGCATCAAATAGCAGAAAAATGTAGTTGTCCGAGAGGGCGGGGAGTCGATAAATTTCCATGGACTTGTCGATTTACGAGGGCTTATTTCCTAGCTTAAGGGGTGTGAATAGACTTCTCACCGTGAATACCGTCAGCCTGAATAGCGTCCTCCTCAAAAACGTCTGTGAAAGCTCTGACAAGCCTCTGTAAAGGGTTTATGTGATCGGTGACTCTCCTGATCTCAAGGGGTGGGGTCAGGCGATAGTCTTGGTTTAGAGAGCAGGGCAGGTGCATGCCAGACTTCACTAGTCAGCCATGGTTTTGTCCTTGTCTCCTGAGTGGAAATCGTTTTGAGTAATAAGTGAGTGCGTCATGGTCTCTGTCGTTCCTGGTCAGTCAGGTATTCAGTCGTTGGTTCAACGGGCTGTCAAATCGCGCCAACTCAGCCGCCAAGAACATCTCAAACTAACTTCGGCAATGCTGTCAAACCCCGATATGGAATCGACTGACCGCTTCCACATCAACCGCCTTTTAGACTATGTGCGAGTGGGCAAGGTCAATCTAATTGATTGATCGATCATGGAGTCGTTGGGTGGTCAGTGCTATGGCCAATCTCGGCGATCGCTGAGCGCTGCTGAATCGACTATTCACCCGAGACAACACAGGTCAACAAAAAAGCCGCAATTGTGATTATCATAATTGCGGCTTTTTTGTTTATTTCGAACGATTGCTGGGTGCTGCCTGAGCTGACCGGAACAGCTGGCCGGATAGGCAAACGCTCCAGAGAGATGGATTGAGGGTAGGCTATCTCAACTTTTGCTTGATGAAGGCCAAAATCTTGGCCGTTTGTCCTTTGAGTTGAGCAACTTCTGCTTCTAGCTTGGCAACTTTCGCCTGTAGCGCTTGCATTTGTGCCGCATCGCCGCCTGCCGCTGCGGGTGCTGCGGGTGCCGCTGCCGCTTTTGGCCGGGGTTTCCGGGCCTTAGCCATGGATTTTTTAATGGCTTCAATCAGTTCCTTCTGTTCAAAGGGCTTCTGAATGAATTCAAAGAACTCAAACGGCTCAGTGATTTTCTCTGTCACTTCCTCTCGACGCCCAGACATGAGCACGAGGGGAATGTGCTGCAAATCAGGTTGCTTTTGAACTTCTTGAAAAACTTCCCAACCGCTCATGCGAGGCAACAGAAAGTCCAGCATGATGAGGTTAGGGCGCTGCTCGCGAATGGCATTGAGACCCTCGACCCCATCCTTGGCTTCCAAGACTTCAAAGTTGCCTTGGGGCAGCATGTCTCGAACGCGCATCCGAATGACGCGACTATCATCAATTACCAGAATTTTGTGCGTTGCCACGGCGGACTCCTCTGCGGTAAAGATGCAATGGGCTAGCAAACAACTCCAAACTAGCGCTTGCGGTTAAAACTGCTGCTTCAATGCTGCCGTCTTATAACTTAGCAATTACTATCCAGTTCGGAAACGACTCTCGACGATTGAAGTATGAATACTCGTAAAGCAAATATTAGCGGAGTTTGAGGGTTACAGGCTAATCCCTAATTTTTCTAGCTGCACGCAACAAACAATGTCAAGCGCAGCCGGTCTGAGGCCGTGCCGGCATCATTGAGCACACCGTGCTCATAAGATAATTCACGCTAAGCCTGACCCTCAGCAACGCTATCTTTTAGAATTTAATGGCTAACCCTGCTGAGCTAGAATGCCCGAATCCAGCTTCAGGCTATCTTTACATTGACTGGGTAGGGTGGGGCTGCTTCGCCACCCCTAACTGCGACAGACCTCAAGACTGGGGAGCCGGAGGCAGTTAGATTGAGCGCGATCGCCTACGCTCAAGCGCCGTCAGTAGTTTCACACAAGCAACCGGGATTTCTTGAGGCCGATAGTTTGAGGAATATGACGTCATCCACTCGTGATCTGATTAATTTGCCGCCCTGGCTGCGGCCTTCGATTGGCCGAGCTAGCGAGCTTTCGACGGTGCAACGCATTGTGAAGCAACGGGGCATTCACACCATTTGTGAGGAGGGACGCTGTCCTAACCGGGGGGAATGCTACAGCAATAAAACGGCCACCTTTTTGCTCATGGGGCCGACCTGTACCCGCGCCTGTGCCTTTTGCCAAGTTGATAAGGGCCATGCCCCGCTGCCGCTAGATCCAGAGGAGCCGGACAAGGTGGCGGAATCGGTGGCACTACTCGGGCTGAAATATGTGGTGCTGACCTCGGTGGCACGCGATGATTTGCCCGACAAAGGAGCTAGCTGGTTTGTTAAAACGATCGCCGCTATCCGCACCCGCCTGCCCGACACGCAGGTGGAAGTGTTGACCCCTGACTTTTGGGGGGGTGACGCAGCGGCTGAACAGCAGCGGCAGCGGGTAGAAACAGTCGCGAGTGCTGCGCCTGCCTGCTACAACCACAATGTTGAAACGGTGCCACGCCTCCAGGGGCCGGTGCGCCGAGGCGGCCGCTACGATCGCTCCTTAGCTGTTTTGCAGTATGCCAAAGCGGTCAATCCCACCCTGCCGACCAAATCAGGGCTCATGCTGGGGCATGGCGAAACGGTTGCAGAAGTCATCGAAACGCTGCAAGACTTACGGCAGGTAGAGTGCGATCGCGTCACGTTGGGCCAATATATGCGTCCGTCGCTGGCTCATTTGCCCGTGCAAAAATATTGGACGCCAGCCGAGTTTGAAGAATTGGGTGATGTGGCTCGTAATCTGGGTTTCTCTCATGTGCGATCAGGGCCTTTAGTGCGCAGCTCTTACCACGCCGGTGAATCACCCTAGGGTGGTCTAGGGCCATCAACCGTCAGCGGCAGCCCTTAGCCTCGGACTCGGCAACGATGAGTCAGCCGATGAAATAGCGCCCCAGCCTCCTAGCCGTTCTGATTCCTCACTACAATCGAAGTGGAATTCGTTGTTCTTTGTATGTCAGGAGATCGACTGTGCCAACGCTGGGTGTCAACATTGATCACATTGCCACGATTCGACAGGCGCGTCGAACGGTTGAACCTGACCCTGTTGCGGCAGCTGTTTTAGCAGAACTCGCCGGTGCCGATGGCATTACCGTGCATCTGCGAGAAGATCGTCGCCATATTCAAGAGCGGGATGTCCGTTTACTGCGTCAGACGGTGCGCACGCATTTAAATCTAGAAATGGCCGCGACTGCCGAAATGCTTGAGATCGCCCTAGACATCAAACCTGACTATGTCACTTTAGTGCCTGAGCAGCGCGAAGAAGTCACGACTGAGGGGGGCTTAGATGTGGCTGGACAGTGCGATCGCCTGACCCAAGTGGTTTCTAAGCTCCAAGGGGCCGCCATTCCCGTCAGCCTGTTTATTGATGCTGAGTCGGGGCAGATCGCCGCGTCTAAACAAACTACCGCTAAGTTTATTGAGCTGCACACGGGGCGATATGCCGAAGCCCACGATGAAGCCGAGCAAGCCGAAGAGCTGAATGACTTAAAGAAGGGGACCCAGCAGGCGATCGCGGCAGGGCTGCGGGTTAACGCTGGGCATGGTTTGACGTATGTGAATACCTATCCCATTGCCTGTATTGAAGGGATGGAAGAACTCAACATTGGCCACACCATTATTAGTCGTGCTGCTCTGGTGGGTCTAGAACGGGCGGTTCGGGAAATGAAACAGGTGATGCGGGGCGACTACTAACGACCTTCGTATCGATTTACAACCAGCATCTACTCAGTCACGAACCTTCTATGAGAGAATTTTGTCTCTCGGTGGTTATCAACAGCAGTCTATGCAGACCTATCACTATTTACTCGCCAGCCAAAAGTTTTTGCTTGAAGAGGAGCCCCTCGAAGAGGTTTTGCGAGAGCGTCGTCGCTACTACCAAGAACACGAGAAGGTGCTTGACTTTTGGCTGGTCAAGCAACCCGCATTCTTAGAGAGCCCTGGCTTTGGCGACGTCAAGCAGCGCTGCCCCCAACCAGCGGTGGCGGTGATTTCCACTGATAAAACCTTGATTACCTGGCTCAAACTACGCTTGGAATATGTGATTACTGGCGATTTCAAGGCTCCGACGGAAACGCTGCCAGATCCGCTCGCGTCGTTAGAGGCGGCTCCCCAGTCCTAAACAGCTCCCGGCAAGGGGCGATCGCTAGTGACGATTCCCACCTGAATCAATCCCATCAGAGAGCGTGGCCGTGTCAGATCCTCCCAAAAAACTTCTCATCGCGGCCAGTGGCACTGGGGGACATTTGTTTCCGGCGATCGCCACGGCGGAAAAGCTTTCTCACTACAGCATTGAGTGGTTGGGCGTGCCTGATCGCTTGGAGACTGAACTGGTGCCGAAGGCCTATCCCCTGCACACAGTCAAGCTGGGCGGCTTTCAGGGGCGACTCGGGTTGGGATCGCTGCGGTTGTTCGGTCAGGTGTTGCAGGCTACGCTCAAAGTCCGCCAGCTCTTGAAGCAGGGTGACTTTGATGGCGTATTTACCACGGGAGGCTATATTGCTGCACCGGCCATTCTGGCGGCGCGTTCTTTAGGAGTGCCGACGGTGCTGCATGAGTCGAATGCCTTGCCGGGCAAGGTTACTCGGTGGTTGAGTCCTTGGTGTTCACTCGTGGCCCTGGGGTTTGAGGCGGCTACCAGTCATTTGCCTCGGGCCAAAAGCGTGGTGGTGGGCACTCCGGTGCGATCGCAATTTCTGGAACCGGCAGCCTTGCCAGCTGATCTGCCCGTGCCAGATGGGGCGCCGTTAGTCGTAGTGATTGGGGGGAGTCAGGGGGCGGTCGCCGTCAATCAGCTGGTGCGCTCGGCCGCGCCCGCCTGGTTCGACGCGGGGGCTTGGGTCATTCATCAAACGGGCACGAATGATGCAGAAGCTGACAGTCTTAGCCACGCGCACTATATTCATTGCCCTTTCTTCAAGACGATGGCCGGGCTGCTACACCGAGCCGATATTGTGATCAGCCGGGCAGGGGCTGGCACCCTGACAGAACTAGCCTTTACCCAAACGCCATCCTTGTTGATTCCTTACCCCTTTGCGGCCGAAGATCATCAGGCCTACAACGCGGCAGCCTTTGCGGCGGCCAATGCGGCCATGGTCTGTCGTCAAGCAGATTTAACCGTTGAGTCTTTGCAAAATACTGTGCTGCAGCTGATCAATGACCCGCAGCGGCGACATCAGATGGCTCAGGCGGCAGCGGCATTATCAATTCCCAATAGTGCCGCCCAGTTAGCCACGATCGTTAATCGCGCGATCGCGGCAGATGCAGACTTGCCCCTCGCTGAATAATGACTGGGCCAGCACCGGCCTCTAATACCTGAGACAAGATGAGAGGAACTCAGGGGCTGGCATATTTGGTGATTGACTGCAGCATTATCCTCGTGGATGATTTCTCTGCTCCTGAGACCCGCCGACCTGACTTGCAATTGGTGGCAATACCGCTCTCCCAGGACTGATCTTAATGACAGTTAGAGTCGTTCAGACAGAGCAACCTGTGCCTGACGCGCAAATGTCAGTAAAACGCGACTTTATGAAGCATATCGAAGCTAGAGAGACTGTAAACTCAACAAAAATCCGCGATCGCTCGACTTAGGGGATTGACGATATGATGTAGACTGGATTAGGTTTCGGTGGCTGAGTGTTCGCTGGTTTTTGGGATTTCGTTCTCTTGCCTCTGGTTCGAAAGCTTTCCCCCGTATTCCGATCTCGATTTGTCTATCTACTTGTTTGTGAGGTAAGCCATGACCGTCTATGTAGGGAACCTTTCCTACAACGCCACCGAAGATGATCTCAATGAAGTTTTCAAAGAGTACGGTAGCGTCAAAAGAATTCAGGTGCCTGTGGATCGTGAAACCGGTCGTATGAGAGGTTTCGCATTCGTAGAGATGTCTGAAGAAGCAGAAGAAAATGCTGCCATTGAAGATCTTGATGGCGCCGAATGGATGGGTCGGACACTCAAAGTCAATAAGGCTCGTCCTCGTACGGAGCGCAAGCCTTCGGGCGGTGGCGGCCGTGGCGGCTGGGGCGGCGGAAATGGTGGCGGTGGTGGCCGCGATTTCTAATCGCTCTCAGGCATAGCTTAGTCATCAGACCGAGACTGTCAAACCTTTGGAGGACAAAGGGGTCTGTACCCTCTGTCCTCATTCTTTTTCTTTAAATGCAATTTTTAGGAGGCAACTGCATGGCCCAAGTGGTACTTGGAGAGCACGAACATCTGGAATCTGCTCTCAGACGGTTCAAACGCAAAGTGTCGAGCGCCGGCATTTTTGCTGATATGAAAAAAAAGCGGCATTTTGAAACGCCTGCCGAAAAGCGCAAGCGTAAAGAGGTCGCTAGACGACGTCAGAGAAGACGTTTCCGCCGTCAGAGCTAGCAAGTTTCGCCACAGAGACGAATCAACAGATCGCGATCGCCCGAATGTTACCGATGCAAAGCTAGTACTTTGCTGTTTGGGAGATGGCGATTTTGTTGTGGAAAATTTTGAACAACTTTTAAAGCTAAGACTTAGGGCTAAGCTGGTAGTGCTAGAGCACTGCTGTTTGATCTTTAGCTCAGTGATTCACAGATGCGTTGAAACGCCCCACTGGGATCAGGTGACTGAGTAATCGGTCGACCAATTACCAGAAAATCAGCTCCAGCCTGCAACGCTTCTGACGGCGTCATAACTCGTTTTTGATCGCCGGTTTGCGACCAGGTTGGTCTGACTCCAGGACAGATAAGCAGCCAATCTTGACCACAGCAGCGTCGCAGCAGGTCTGCTTCATGGGGTGAGCACACGCTGCCAGCGAGGCCCGCCTGCTGCGAGAGCAAGGCCATCTGTAATGCATAGTCAGACAGCTCGAGCGGAATCTTCAGATCTAACGCTAAAGAACGATTGCTGATGCTGGTTAGAACCGTAACGGCAATGATTTGAGGTGGCGACTGCTGAGCTGCCTGAGCCCCGGCTTGGGCAGCTTTAACGGCGGCTTTGAGGGCGTCGGGGCCAGCGGTCGCATGCACCGTCAGCAAATCCACGCCATACTGGCTCGCCGCTCGGCAAGCTCCTGCCATCGTGTTAGGAATGTCGTGAAATTTGAGGTCGAGAAAGATCCGCTTTCCCTGGGTTTTCAAATACTGCAGGATTTCAGGGCCACTACTCACAAACAGTTCTAGCCCCACTTTCCAAAAGGTGACTTGGGGAGTTTGGTCAATCAACCGATGGGCCGCTGCGGCATTCGCCACGTCAAGGGGGACGATGATGCGGTCTGCGGGCAGACGGTTTGTCATGGCAATCACCTCGCGATGAATTGATGGAAATCAGCATGAATATTGTGCGTTCTTCCCCATTGCTGGCCGTTACTTTACTAGGCGCACGAACTTTTTCTTGCCGACTTGCAGCACTTGACCATATAGCTCAGCGGGTTGTTCAAACATAATATTGGGATCGGCTAGGCGATCGCCCTCTAGCTTGACCGCCCCACCTTGAATTTGGCGGCGTGCTTCGCTGCTGCTGGCACAGAGTGGGGTGGCCCCCAACAAGTAAAACGCCTTAGCCGGGAAGTTGACTTCCCCGAGGGAAAACTCGGGCACGCTAGCCGCTGCCCCGCCATCGCCGCCCTGGACCAGATTGACCGCATCTTGTTGGGCCTGCTGAGCTGCCGCTTCGCCATGAAACTGGTGGGTGATCTCTAACGCCAGTAGCTTTTGGCGATCGCGCGGATTTTCCGGCAGCGTGTCCAACGGCAACCGGGTTAGCAGCTCAAAATATTGCTCAATGGTTGCATCAGACGTTTTCTCCAATTTGGAGTACATCGTTAGCGGATCTTCCTGCAGCCCGACATAGTTATCCAAAGATTTAGACATTTTCTGAATGCCATCGCTGCCGATGAGCAACGGCAGCAGCATCCCAAACTGCGGTTTCAGCCCAAAATGTCGCTGCAGGTCGCGCCCGACCGCAATGTTGAACTTTTGGTCGGTGCCCCCCAATTCAACATCCGCTCGCACCGCTACCGAGTCATAGCCCTGCATGAGGGGATAAAAGAACTCGTGTAAAAAGACTGGCGTACCTTTTTCGTAGCGTTCGGCGAACCCTTCCTTCGCAAGCATCTGCCCCACCGTCATCGTGGCAAAGATCTCTAAAATCTGGCTCAAATCGAGTGTTGACAGCCATTCGGAGTTGTAACGAATTTCTAACCGGCCAGGCGTGTCAAAGTCCAAAATTGACCGCACCTGATCAAGATAAGTAGCGGCATTTGACTTGACCTCGTCAGTAGTCAACTGCTTGCGTACTTCTGATTTGCCTGTCGGGTCACCAATGCGAGCCGTAAAGTCGCCGATGATCAGCACGGCTGTGTGCCCCGCATCTTGAAAGGCGCGCAGCTTGCGCACCGGAATGCTGTGGCCCAAATGAATCTCTGCCCCAGTCGGATCAATGCCGAGTTTGATGCGCAGGGGGCGATCGCTCTGCTGCAGGCGCACCGATAAGTTGTCCTGCTCACTGTCAGCCTTCGGCTGGTCCGGAAAAACCTCCGTCACCCCCCGATAGATCCACTGAAATTCGTCTGGAATTTGTGCCATAACAGCTAAAAGATGCAATCATCTCCGATATCAATGGGCAGTTTGCTGAGGCTCAAGGCGGCATTCGAGTTACATCACTTTCTGCAACTTTTTAACTGGCACGATCACCGCTTCAGCCTGGTTTAGTTACTTTATCCTGTGGTCAGCGGCTATTTATCACCGTTTCAGAACCCAGCTTCTATAATTACAAAACCTCAGGTGATTCAGTACCCCTTGCGTAAATCCCCGTGTAACAGTGTCGACCAACACGATTCCTAAACGAGCAGCGGCTCCTCGATCTAACTCCGCCACTGGTGGCATCATTAAGTTTGTCCAAGATGTTGGACAAATCACCGTGGCGACCCTGTTGGGCTCAACCATGCTGGTGAGTTCAATTGCTGCCGGTGGATTGGTCGGCTTGGCGATTAGCTTTCGCAATTTGCCCGACGTGCGGGTGTTGCGCAACTACTTGCCTAGCGAAACCAGCTACGTCTACGACATTAATGGGACGCTGCTCTATAGCCTGCACGATGAGGCTAACCGTGAGGTGGTGGACTTAGACGAAGTTTCCCCCCATCTCAAACGCGCTGTTCTGGCGATCGAAGACAGCTATTTTTATTCTCACCGAGGCATCAATCCCAGTAGTGTGGGTCGAGCCTTGTTGGCCAACGTACAGGCGGGTTCCACGGTGGAAGGGGGCTCAACTATTACGATGCAGCTGGTGAAAAACCTGTTTCTCACTCCTGAGCAGGCCATCAGCCGCAAGGTTGCCGAGGCCGTGTTGTCGATGCGGCTAGAGCAGATTTTTGAGAAAGACCAGATTCTGGAAATGTACCTGAATCAGGTCTATTGGGGGCACAACACCTATGGCGTTGAGACCGCTTCCCAAAGCTATTTCAACAAGTCAGCCAAGGATCTGTCGTTGGCGGAAGCCTCCATGATGGCGGGGCTGATCCAAGCCCCAGAAGGCTTCAGTCCCTTCGTTGACTATCCCTTGGCCAAACAGCGGCAGGCGACAGTGCTCGGTCGCATGCGGCAACTAGGCTGGATTACTGCTGACGAAGAGGCTGCCGCTAAAGCGCAACCGCTATTGGTCGGCGAAATTACCTCGTTCCGTGGCAGCGAAGCACCCTATGTGACCGAAGCGGTGGTGCAAGAGTTGAAAGAGGCGTTTGGTGATGATGCCGTGCTCAAAGGGGGGATGCGCATCCAAACGACTGTTGAGCTGGGCATGCAGCGCATGGCCGAAGAGACGGTGCAGCGTAACCATGCCGCCTTGCGAGCGCGGGGCGTGCGGGCCGATCAGATGGCGCTGGTGGCGATCGATCCGCGTACTCACTTTGTGAAAGCGATGGTCGGTGGAGTGAGCTATGACGACAGCCAGTTCAACCGGGCTGTGCAGGCCCAGCGGCAGCCGGGCTCTTCCTTTAAGCCTTTTGTCTATTACGCCGCGTTTGCTTCAGGTCGCTACACGCCTGACACCATTATTCAAGACACCCCAGCCAGCTATGCCGACGGCTACGAATACTACAACCCGCGTAACTACGACGGCAGCTTTATGGGCAACATTCCCATTCGTAAAGCTTTGGAAGTCTCGCGGAATGTCCCCGCTGTCAAGCTGGGCCAGAGCGTTGGGGTCGATCGCGTGGTTGAAATTTCGCGTCTCTTAGGTATCGAGAGTCCGATGGAGCCAGTCATTTCACTGCCGCTGGGAGCAGTTGATCTCACCCCCATGGAAATGGCCGGAGCCTACGCCACGTTTGCCAGCAACGGCTGGCATTCTGACCCCACCTTTATCGTTCAAGTGACCGACAGCAACGGCAACATCCTGCTGGATAACACGCCCAAACCGCAGTTGATTCTCGACCCTTGGGCGACGGCGGCACTCACGGATGTACTGCAGGGCGTGATTACTCGTGGCACGGGTACTGCAGCACAAATTGGCCGCCCTGCAGCGGGCAAAACTGGCACGACTGACTCTCAGCGCGATGTCTGGTTTGTCGGCTATGTGCCGCAACTCTCGACGGCCATCTGGGTCGGCAACGATGACTATTCGCCCATGGGTTCCGGCGCTACGGGAGGCACCTATGTCGCCCCGATTTGGCGCGACTTTATGCAGCGGGCACTGGCGGATACCCCGGTTGAAAATTTTCGCCGCCCGTCTGAATTTGCCAAACCTTAGGAACGGCAGCCGTTTTTGTGCATCGCCTGTATTCGGGTCAGGATTTTAGCGGGTAGGCGGTGTTGCGACATCGTCGGATATTCCTGCTTTCAGGTTATTTTTAGCCTGCTGCCAAAACGCTTCTAACTCATCCAGCGTGTAGTCCGTGAGCGGGCGACCGGCCAGCGTCTCAACTTGCTCAAATCGCTGCACAAATCGCCGGTTAGTCGTTTGTAGGGCTTCGGTGGCGTCTAAATCGTGCCAGCGGGCAATGTTGACCAGGGTGAACAAGATATCGCCGAGTTCAGCCAACTGATTTTCTTTGGGTTCTTGGGCGATCGCCGTCCGAAATTCCTCCAGTTCCTCATGAAACTTGTCCCACACTCCCTCGACGGAATCCCACTCAAATCCCGCCTTAGCCGCCTTTTGAGAGATCTTAGTGGTCGC
This sequence comes from uncultured Halomicronema sp., assembly GCA_937899725.1. Lineage (GTDB taxonomy): Bacteria > Cyanobacteriota > Cyanobacteriia > Phormidesmidales > Phormidesmidaceae > Halomicronema. Next base: position 8,571 of record CALCCA010000028.1, on the reverse strand, counting down.
CATCAGGGGCGGCAGGGTGCGACTGTATTTGAGTAATTTAGGCGATAACCGTTGGGGCTCATGGGTTTCTCCTTTTTCTGCCGCTTTGATCCGGTCCCAGTTGCGATGAATCTCGTCCAAATCGTCAGTCTGAAGATCACCAAACACATGGGGATGACGACGAATCAGTTTGTCGGCAATGCCGTCGGCCACGGTCTGCAAATCAAAAGTGCCTGCATCCTGAGCCACCTGCGCGTGCAACACCACCTGTAGCAAGAGATCCCCAAGTTCTTCGGCGATGTGTGCCGTATCGCCCCCACGAATAGCATCGACCACTTCATAGGCTTCTTCAATCACATAGGGGACCAGCGTCTTGTGAGTCTGCTGCAAATCCCAAGGACAGCCTGTTTCAGGTTGGCGCAGGTCAGCCACCACGTCTACCAACCGTCCCAGCGCCGTGAGGATTGCTGTGCGATGTTGCGGAGAAATCGCCATTGTCATTGCCGATAAAGAAACCCTTTCAATATGCCAGGAAATTTCATTCCGAAGAGAAATCGTGACTATCAAATCTCGTCATGAGGAATACGCTATCACTGGGAATCTGTTTAGACTGAAGAGCAGCCGACTGATCTGGCAAATAAATGAAATGAATTTACAAAGTCGCTTGGGGATACTAATTGCGATCGCGCTGCTCTCAAAAGTATCAATATCATGCTCCCACAATTCACAAACAGCCCGCGCTGCCCAAGTTGAACCCGAGGGAGCTTGGAACGACCTAGCGCCACGACCAATGACGGGTGGATTCTTTAAGAATGAGCTGATACTGTCAGAGTCTAAGGCTGAGCAAATGCTGCGGCGAACTCTTCTCTCGACAGAATTGTCGAAGTTGGAGCAGGAAATAGACGCTTTGGTGAAAGAGCCAGAAAAACTGCTAAATCGGTTGACTCAGATTGCCGAAGAGGAAGGAAGTTTTGAGCTGAAATCGCACATCGTTTATCAGCTCGCTAACGCTGGGCTCCTGGATCGAGCGAGACAAATTGCTGAAACCAGCAATGATTACAAATTGCCGCTGCACGTAGCGCTCCAGTTGGCAGCAGCCGGACGCAACGAGGCCGCTGACCAACTGCTTGAGCAAGCGATCGCACAACTCGAAGCTGAGCCATTAGGAGAGCTAAAGATACGGCACTCCGCAGAAGTCGCGCTCAAGCTGGCTGAGATTGGGCGCAACGAAGCCGCCAACCAATTGTTTGAGCGAGCGATCGCACAGCTCGAAGCTGAACCCAGCGATAACGCCATCACCCAAGAACGCTCTTTATTTACGATTGTTGATCACCTAATTGCGGCAAAGCGGTTTGAGCGGGCGCTACAACTCGTGCAAGATACCCGACCTAGCGCCTCTCAGGTAGAAGCCTGGGCAGATATTGCAGTTGGCTTAGCCGAACAAGGACAAATCACCCGAGCAAATACCCTGCTCTCGGAAGCCTTGGCAGTTGCCCAAACTCTAACCGGGGGGCATTTGAGCAATGGTAGCTGCTACGTTGAGCGTGGCGACGCCCTCGCTGCCGTCGTCGAGGGGTTGTCAGCAGTCCAGCGCCGCGCAGAAGCATTGGACATTTCTGAGGACATTCCCAATTGCTTCGATGTGTATTCGCAGATTGCTGACGATTATCGGGGCTACGCCTACAGCGATATTGTGCGTGACAGTGCCACCTTGAGTGAGATCGAAGAGGTGATTGGCAAAATTCAGCCTACCGTAAACTCCGGAACGGGTGAAGGATATGCCGCAGTCGCTGCCGCTGCGCTCCGGCTGGTAGAACTGGGTGAGATTGAACGAGCATCACAGGTTGTTGAGTTGATTGAGAAGCCACCCGAGCAGGCAGTTCTCTACGGTCTCGTACAATCCAGAGCAAGAGGCTATCGGGACAATGTGTTTGCCGCGATCGCCACTTCACTAAAGGACTCTGGTGACTTTGAGCGAGCAGTGCAAATAGTTGAGCAAATTCAGGAAAGGTCTTCAAAAAGTTTTGTGTTAGTCGAGATTGGTCAGGCTCTGGAGCAAGCTGGGCAGACCGCACGGGCTGAAGAAATCTTTTCTCAAGCCATATCCCTCCTGCTCGAAGGCAGCGAACAAGCTCTAGCAGCTAGACTTGACTGGTCTGCTGAGATTCTGGTGGCGTTTGCTAGAGCAGGACAAATCGACAGAACCCTGCAGCTTGCAGAGCCGTTAAGTGACCTTAGAATAAGCTGGTTAGATCCGGTTGTAGTGGAATTAGTACGGTTGGGATATGCTGATGCCGCGCTGCAAATCGCTCTAAATGCAGAGTTTCCTGAACCGAAAGCTTATCTACTTGCGAGTATTGCAGCAGAAATACTGTCAGTTCAAGATTCGCAGTAGTCGCGGCCCGTATTGCTTGAGAAATGTTCGTCGGATTGTTCACTGCACCGGCTCCAAGTCTGAATTTGGGTGCGTTCACAGGGCAAAATTACAGGGACACTTTCCCCTTGGCGGGACTTTTTGCGAGGTGATCGCTTCCCTTCATCCGGCGGAATGCGCGGCTTGGCAGGGGTTTTTCTCAGCTCTCGCTGCCAAGCCGAAACAAACCAGTCAGCAGTGTAGTGGCTCATGGCTCCGAGCTCGACTCCAATCGCGATCGCTAACCAAAGATGCCAATAATCGAGCAGAGTCTGAGCGATCGCTTGCCCTAAATCGTTCCAGGTAATCTGGGTATAGCCAGCCGTATTGCTGACTTCTAAAACCAGCAAACTGCCCAGCGAAATCCACCCCAGCAAATAAACCAGCCGCACCACAGTCCTCGCGAGAAAGCCATGAGACCACATTGACCGATGGCGCAAGCTGCGACGATAGGGTCGCCAGATCCAGCTAAACCAGCCCCATCGCTTGCTTTGCACCGAGCGAATATCGAGATCAGGGCCAAACATGAGTCCCGCAAACACAAACCCCAAAACGGTCAGGAGTGTATAGCCTGCATGTCTGGTGCTAATCATGGCCGTGAGGCCCACCCAGGGCACACACCACGCTGTGATGCGATCGTGGGTTTTTCCGGAGGGCATGGCGGCTCAACCAACAAGGGTGGATTTAGAGTTGATCCAGTGCCGCGATCGCTATGCTTGTCTGTTATGATCAGAAGCCGTGTGGTTAGGGCGATTAGCTCAGTTGGTAGAGCGCCTGCCTTACAAGCAGGATGTCACTGGTTCGAGCCCAGTATCGCCCATTCAAGAAACACAAGCCCTGAGCCCTTTTGAGTCCGGTAGCTCTAGTCTAGCCGGAACTGACTGAATGGCACTGAACTAGAATAAACGGAGTGATTTTTAGATCACTTTTAGATCAGTCTGGATCGGGAGTTAGTTCAAAATGGGGCGGAAGGCGTTGACGGTAAAAGCTGCCAATCAGCGGCTAGAAGCCGCTCAAATGGGTTTGCGGCTCTTTCAACGGGGAGAAAAGCTCTCCCTGAGAGGGACCCTTCCCCCCAGACCCGGCAGTAAAAAGGATCGACCCAGCCAGCAGCTTATTCGCTTAGGGGTTTATGCCAACCCTGCCGGTATTGAGTTTGCCGAAGCTGAAGCCTATCGTCTGGGAGCCTTATTGGCCCAAAAGCGCTTCGACTGGCGAGACCTTGAAGCCGACCCTAAAGAGAAGTCTGACACCTGTGAGTCTTGGATAGAACGCTTTAAGCAGGACTGGCTGAAACAGCAGGAGGGTGAGGAAGAGGCCATCTCTCTCCGTTGGCGGGAACAGTTCTGGTACCCGGCGTTTAAGTGGCTACCACCGAACGCGAAATTGACTGCGCAACTCCTGGATGAGGTGGCAGATCGCTGGAAACCGAATAGTCGCAGTCGTCAGATTGCCTGCCAGAAGTTTCAGCGACTGGCCGATTTCGCAGCCGTCTCGTCAAATATTTAAAGATCGGCAGGGAGAGTACAGGTTGAGTAATGTCGAGCGGGTCATTCCTGAAGACAACGACATTATCGCTGCCATCGACGGGATGAAGAATAAGTCTTGGCAGTGGGTGGCCGCCATGATGGCGACTTACAACCTCAGAGACCATGAAGCGTTTCTCTGTGAGGTTGACTGGCGTGACTATGACGGTCAGCGGTGGCTGGTGGCCCTGGTTCCTGACGGCACGAAAACCGGTAAGCGAGAAACCTTTCCTCTGCCGCCTGAGTGGGTTGATCGGTGGAAACTGTGGAACGTGCGACGACCATCGGTAACGGTTCGGATGAATAAAGACTATGGAGACCGGACTTCGACAGCCTTTCAACGAGCCAAGATGCCCTTTCCGCCTTACAGCCTGCGCCATGCCTGGAGTCTCAGAGCGGCTTTGTGGCTCGAATTACCCACAGCGGTTGCCTCTCAATTCATGGGGCACAATCCGAATGTCAACCTCGGAACCTATCAGAAGCATATTTCCAAAGAGCGGGCAGCTCAGACTTACTTTGCGGCGTTGAAGAAGAAGCAATCGGTTTGAAGCGGTTTGACTACTTGAGGCCAGAACGTTTGCCAACCAGGGTGCGATCGCGGAGCTGACACTTTTCAATATCGGCATACCAATCAGGTCTTCTCGATTGAGGAGAGCGGCGATCCACGATTTCCTTGTTGACGCGGTAGTGGCCAGACCGAACCTTATATAGGCAGGCGTCGTAATTTTTATAGCCCAGGACTTTCCAAGCTTCGTTGAGCTTCACCAGCTTGGGCGCATCTAGCTCACTATTCAACCGATAGTGCAATTCTCTGAGGTTGCCTTCGATTAAATCAAGGCGAGCATTGAGCTGTCCAAAAAAAGCTTCCAAAACTTCAGGGGTATCCATGCCTGATTCTCTCCAGTCATCCATCAGCGTAGAGAGTTCTCCGTCGTGCGAACGGTCTTCCGGCATCCATCAAACCTATATCCGGCAAACCTTTCACACACTTTCGGGCCATTTAGAGAACCCAATGCAAGAACGTTGGTAGAAGCATCATTTACCTCGATAACTCGATATTAAAATACGCCACTTCATTAATGCTGATAAAGTGCTGATTAATTTACAAAAGCATACATGTTCTATGTTTTTTGTCCTCATTAAGACTAGAAACAGTTGAAGAATCACAAATGCAGGTCTCTTTCTCTGCGTCTGAAAGCTTTTATATCAGCATTGCGGCCATTGCTATTCAGCATTCACCGGGTTCACGCTACAATATTGTCGATTATTCGCCGCTGATGCTGATCCATATGCTGATAGCGGCTTGGAAACCTGTCCTCAGTTTGGTTTTAGTCTCATGCCTCGTGGAAGAAAACCGTCATCCAACCCTGAAGAAGCCGATTCTGGTAAAAAGTCCCGGGTACGTTTCATCTTCGAGCCCGATCGCACTTCTCCTAACGGCATCACCTACTCCTGGTTGATTCATGGCACTTATAAAGGAAAGGAGAAAGCCGCGACGGCGACTCGTGCTTTTTGGCTACCGTTTGCCTATGAGGCATCTGGCAATCATTCGGAAGCAGAATTGCGGGACTTAGCTCAGCAGTCCATCTGGCAAATGGAGGCCCAAATTCAGCATTTAAGGGAAAAGTTTGGCATCGGGGTAGGCGGAAGTAGTCTCGCGACTGAAACGCTGGTGACGTCAGAGTCGGTGTCTACTGTTGAGGCTGAGGGTACGGTGCAATTGCCGCCAATGCCTGCACCTGATCAAACGGCTCTGGTGAGCACTCAGGAGGCTGACTTGCTGGATGAGTTTGCGGATGTCTTATGACGGAATTGCCTCTGCCAAAAGAACCGGACAGTGCAAAGGGTAAAGCCGTTCGAGAACAGTATTTCTCTCTGACAAAGGCCACCGGCAAGACGGTGAAAAATTATGGGGAGTTGTATCAGCGCTATGCGCCAAACTCGATAGCGGCGCAGGCTTTGGATCAAGAAGTTGCTGGGGTTGCCCTGAAAGCGGGAAATTCAACACGGCAAGTGATTCAGCTGTTGGCGCAGGGGCCGTTTACCCAACATCAAGCGGCCACGCTGACCCCAGAGGAAAAGCAGGCAGCGTTATCCAAGCTGTTGCAGTATGCCCAGCAAACGGTGAACGAAGTGCAGCAGCAGCGATACCTGGAATATGCCTGTGCGGTGACGGGAAAAATCCAGAGTTATCCAGATCTGTATCGCGAGTATGTGGGCAGTGACCTGGCGGCGATTCAGTTGGATCAGAAGGTGACGGCAGCGGCGCTTGGGGCTGGAGAAACGCCTCAGGGGGTTGGTTCATTGCTACAGCAGGGGCCTTATGCGCGATTTCAAATGGATGTTCAACATGTTTCGCCTTCAACCATCGAGCAATATGCCAATGGAACAGTCACTCAAGTGCAGGCAATTCAGTCGCTGCAGGTGGGACAATCGGAGCGAGTTCGGACCAGAGCCAGGGAGTTAGAAACTTAGGGAACCTTTCGGTGTTGATGTTTCTGGGCCATCGCCTACTAGCAGATGCTTGCTATCTAATGGGGGCTGTATGTTGAAAGCAGGGAATAGCTCAAGGTGAATGAGTTATGCGATCGCAGAAGCTGGGCAAATACCTAACGCTGGAGGAGTTTTGCACCTGCACGCAGACTTACCACAAGTATGCTGACCAGATTGATCCATATCCGCAGAATCTGGAGGAGACGATTCCGGCTTTGGCGGCGTTGTGTGGCCCCTCCGCGCAGTCCCCGATAGGGGCGTAGCAACCTGATACACACAATCATATTCCATTAACTCAGCATGAAACCACAGCGAATACAATTAGTCACGTTTTCAATAGCATGCTCAGCAAAAATAAATTAAGTTTCACGAAAAGGCACGGTTTATGCTGTTATCGTGCTGATAATTGAAGTAGTTATTTGGAGATAACGATATGATTTCTCGCACTCCGACGCTGCTACTGGCCTGTGACCTCGGTAAATCTGGAGGGAAGTTCTTCTACAAGCTGCCACAGGGACAAACCCATGCCCTCTGGATGGAGGCCGAAGTAGCGAAACGATCTGCATCCGGTGTGGCTCAGGTCATTCAAGGGGGACGTCCACAAGACAATGCCTGGTTTCGTCTTGGTGATGAATTGACGTTTGTGGGCAAAGCGGCCCAGGCGTTTCTGGACTACAACAGCTTCAAGGAAGACAAGTGCCTGAAAGCAGCTGAGCGCATTGCGGGTGCTCTAGGGGCGATCGCCAAAACGGAAAACTTACCGGCTCACTTTGAGGCGATCGTGTTGATCCTGCTGCCGATCAATGAACTCGCGACGCGACAGCACATTGCCTCCCGACTCATAGAAATTTGTCAGGGCTTTCGGTTTCAAGATGAGATGGATTATCGGATTGAACTGAAGCTCAGCTTTCGCCCAGAGGGCTATGGCATCTATGTCCTGCGGAAACAGCAGGTGCAGCAAGCTGGACTAGCGATCGCTCAGCGCACGACCTGGATTGAAATGCTGGGACACCGCAATGGAACTCAGCTGGCTTTTGAAACGGGGACGCTGAACTCGGCGAAATCGACCTCCAAGTTTCCGGGTTTCTGGGAGTTGTTTGAAAAAGCCGCCAATACAGCTGGAGTTTCCATGACTGAGTATGGGGTCTTATTTCAGGCGCTAGAGTCGCGGCAGCCAGAGCAGTATTCAGTGGCGAAAGGGGCCACGATCAATTTTTCGGCGGCGATCGCTCAGGTCGAAGCGGCGTATCTGGCGGTGCTGGACTCTCACTTCAACGATCATCTGATTCCTGATTTGGCGGCTGGTAAAGGCGACGTGATTCTGGCAGGAGGAGCCGCTTATCTGATGCGAGAGCCTCTATGGCGATATTTCGACGAGCGGGGATTTAGCTCTCGTCTATCATTCGCCTGGGAGAACCAAGAGATGCTGACACGTTTGGTTGCAGCCCAGCTGCCTGAAGCTCACGAGATGCCCTCGTTATCCATGCGAATGACCGATGGCTTTGGTCTGTTCCAAGCGTTGCTCGGCGAGATGAATCGGATGAAGGTAGCGTCATGAAGCAAACGTGTGAAGCGAGATCGGAGCGCGTGAAGTTCGTCTACAACGCTCAGTTTCCGGCACCAACAGCAGTGGTTTTAGACTATCTGCTGCACAATCTCCACTTCACCAGTCGAAACGGGCGACAACAGGGCATGGATGCCATGATGGCGTTTTACCGACCGATGGCAGAGGAATTCCAGGGTGAGTTGTCAGTCTCAGAGATTCAGGAGATGGCGCGTCACTGTGTGGAGCGACTGACGAAGCAAATTGATGACCTTTGTGACCGTTATCGAATTGCCAATCCCGCGACCAAAGCTGACACCCAAACGGTTAGCGATTTCGGCCAACTGGAAAGAGTACTTGAACAGGGATTTCGGAGGGTGGCTGAGTCCTTTCAAGCCGGGGTTCCGGTTTCTCAGGCGATGGCTGCCCCTAACTTTGAACAGGGTGTAGACATGGATGGCAGTGAATTGGGCGACCTGGAGCAGGTTTTAGGTTAGAGGATCGAATCCCTGAGCGGATGAAATTGGGTGTCATCTACCCCCTGCCTCGGCAGGAGATCTAGTGGGAGCACGTCATCCGTTCATGGTAGAAAAAATATCCTAGAAGATATCGTTTCT
>CALCCA010000027.1 GCA_937899725.1 uncultured Halomicronema sp. | reverse complement strand
CAGAGCGAATTCAAGAGGCATTAAGTGTACCTCACGAAGCTGAGAAGCGCTGTATTGAAATAAAAGGCATAGAATTAGCCTCTTGCGGACTATAGTACAATTATACTAAATTCCGCAAGAACTACTCATCCCGATGTTGAGCTTCTGCCAGGTGGGGGATCGCCCCCCTGAGGAACATAATCGGCAAAGGCCTGACCACTTAATTGAAAAACGGTGGCGATCGCCAACAAGCTAGCTAGCGAAATCTTTATCCTGATAAAGCTTAAGGGAGGAAATAACATGGTTATTTACAACTTAGATAATGATTCAATAAAGCATGCACCTATTATTGACTAGAAGGCCACGAAAGCTCACAAACTGTGCCGTTGCCATCTCTTTTTGAAAAGCGAGAAAACTTACCGCTCAGCATTAATTCTAATCGATAGGAAGATTGGGTTCCATCCCCGATATGTGTAGATTGGATGCCCGGACCGTTGTCTTCTATCTTTAAACTGTAAAAATCGTTGATATTTTTGCCTAAGACCTGAATTCGCGTCGTGCCGAGTGCGTGCTTGCCGATATTTTGTAGCGATTCTTCGAGGAACCAGCACAACTGTCTTTTGACATCTAAGTTGAGTTGCTGACAGTTAAAGGGCTCAATTGAAACTGCCCGCACCTTAATCGTTTCAAATCCCGGTAGTTTGCGCTTCACGGCCAAGCTATAGACCTCGTAAAGCACTTCATGCATGGGATGAGTCAGGTCTAATTTAATATCTCCTTGAGAGTAGAAAAAATATACGTCACCGATCGCTTCTTGCCGCAAGCGCTCACCCACCCCCCTGATCTCTTGGTTCAGGGCTCTGAGTTCCTCCAACACAAAAGACTGCTCAGTGTTGCCATCTTTAGCACTCCGCAAAAGACTCGATAGCCGCTGTAATGGCCCCGCATGAATGGCACTAAAGGCTCGCTCAATTGCGTTGCGTCGTTCGGCCTCGAGCACTTGCACTTCGACCAAGGCGGCCTCTTGGCTGCGTAGCGCGCTACGCTGGCTGCGATAGTTAAATCCCAAATAGGTAATCCCCGCAAGGGGCAGGCTCATCGCCATCGGGGCCACTGGCAGCCAGAGGCCAAATCGATACAGAATCAGATAGCATGCGCCGACTGCTATCAGCGTCATAACCGCGAGGCTGATCATGCTTCTCAGCGTCGAGCGAAAGGAGATGCTCATGGCAATGCCCATCAATCCCGCCGACACAATCAGAATATCTTCACTCCAAAACGGGATGCCCCTAATCAGGGGGCGAGCATCGATCACTGAGCGGATGATTTGGCTGGTGGCATGGGCTTCTAACTCAGGCCCCGTAATGCCAATGCGAGGTGAAATATCGCGAGTTTCATCATCCTGAATGAGGTTAGAAGAAGCTGAAACAGGCAAAAATCTTGGGAAATACGCGTCAATTTCATCGACGATGACAACTTTGTCCGTCAAGGCTTCCAGATCTTGAGAGCGGTCAAACAATTTTGAGGCTTCTACGACCTCAAAGGTAGCAGCACCCGATCTGAAATTCAGTAGGGTTTGAATCTTGCTGATGTCAGCTTCCCGCACATATCCACCCGAATTTTCTGCCAAAATGGGAATTGGAGTGAACTCCGGCGATTCAGGCTCTTTGAAAATCGGAATATCAGGATTAGTCGGATGATTTTCGAGAACATAGCCTCGTTGCGTCGTTAAATACGTTTCGGCAAGTTTGAAAGAGAACGAAAACCGGAATGGGTTATCAGTTGCATCTTCGTTTTCATCGGGCAAATAAGCCCCCACAAATACCCGCCTGATGCGACCATCGCGATCAAGAGGAACGTCATTCAGGCCAACCTGAGTTTGCGCTACGCGGTCAGACAGAGGAGCAATGGGTGGAATGGGTCGAGGCGGTAAGACTTTCTCAACAGTGATGAGATTTTCATGGGTTTCAAACAGGTTAAGCAGCTCTTCTCGACCAGGGTCATCATTAAACTCTTCTCGAAAGACGTTCAGACCCACGACAGCGGGTTCCGCTGAAAAAATGATTTCTAACAGCTGAGCGAGTTGCGACTCAGAAAGGTTCTCATCTACTCGCACCGGGTCTTGCTCGATGAGCACGATAACAACTTGCTCATCAATACCTGCCGCCGGGCGGCTCCGCAAAAAAACATCCAATACCGCCAGTTCTAGAGTGGCAAATAGCCCTAGCCAGCGAGCGGCGATCAAGCCCGCAACCATGACGTACCCCACCGGCCAGCGTGAAGATTGCTGAAAGAAGCTTTGAGCGCCTGTGAGAGAGGTTTTTAAGAACGGCAGCATAGTGGCAGAGCTATTCGATTAAGCCTTCATCCCGCGCTTTAAGACAGGTGACGATGCGCAGGTTGCGGCCCTCTTCTTTGGCATCTTCGGGGTAGATGCCCAGCACGTCGTAAATTTTGCTCCAGTAGTTGCGCACCATGCTTTCGGAGACGTGCAGGTGCTTGGCGATCGCCCGATCCTGATACCCATCTTTACAAGCCAGATCCAGGGTTTCGAGCCACTCGGGCTTGAGTTCGAGTCCGGCTTTGAGGCTGCGAATATCACGGGTGTGGGTGTAGCCCTGCAAAGCCGCCTTAAAACGCTCAAAGGCTTTATCAGTGGCACTATCTTTGCTGGTCACGGTGAAGCCGCCGCGATGATTATCAATGTCAGGAATAATCCTCACCAGGGCATCGGGGTAAGAGGTGTGGATGGCAATATTGATTTCGGGATAATCTTTCATCAGACTTTTTAAGAACTGAATGCCGAACTCAGTTGCCGCTGGCTCGCCCGGCCCTTCGGGCAGCTGCAGATCGAGCACCAGCAGGTCAGGTCGCAACCGGCGCACCGCTTCTCGAGCAGCCTGCAGCGTGGTCAACGTCTCTAGCGCGATGTTGCTGCCAAACCGTTCCAGAATGCTGTGAATCCCGGCCAGGGTCGTGGGATGATCTTCGACGACAAAAATTGTTCGCTGCTCACTGCCCGAAGCCACTTTAGAAGTCATCGTCTTGAGAGAAGAGGGAGGCGTAGAGACTGAGGCAGAGGCGATCGCAACCATGGTAGATGAGGAAAAAGTAAGGGCAAGCAACAAAACCGGACAGCAAGCACGAACGATATCCTCACAGTTTGGCGCAGACCCTGACCAGGCTCAATAGCGAAAACTACAGCCCCGATAGCAGAAAGATAGACTACTAGCTGGCCGTCGGCAATGCTCTAGATAAAAACCTTCACCCCAACCAGATTAAACCGCTCTACACAATCCGTAATCATGCTGTTGCCGATGAGGCCATCGGTCAGGGCGATCTCACCGGATTACCCTCAAGAGAGGACTGCCCTGAGCAAGATCAGCCGCTCAATACTAAAGCCTTGACCTCCTCAGGAATGACGCCGTTGAAGCCGATTTTTGCCCCTTAATCCCCAAATCTGGGGGGATCGGATTCAACATCCCACAGATTTGGGGGATACAGGGGACTCTTGCATACGTCCTAACCCTGCTTGTTCTATGCCCATTCTTGTCCCAGTAGATGTGAGCCTACAATTTTGTCCGCTCCAACGCGCCCACGCCTTAGCAATTCTCAGTTGGCGTTATCCGCCGCCCTATGACGTCTACAATCTTGCGCCGGATGATTTGGCCGATTTGCTCAATCCTCAAAATGCCTTTTTTGCCCTCATGCAGACCGACAACACCCTCGCCGGGTTTTGTTCATTTGGGCCAGACGGACAGGTGATACCAATTCTCTGAAACTGGACTACAGATCTTCCTTTCGGCTCCGCTCAAGGAACGTCGGCTGAGCGAAGTCGAAGCCGACTTGTATGTGTAGCTGTAATTTGTCGAACTGGTATGAGTGGCGGCAACTATGATGCCACCGCCCTAGATATTGGCATGGGCTTGCATCCTGATCTCATTGGTCAGGGACAAGGTCGACACTACGCCATAGCCGTCGCTCGGTATGGCAGTAGCCAGTTGGGTGCGCACCGTTTACGCGTTACTATCGCCACGTTCAACATCCGAGCGCAGCGGCTTTAGCAGCAGCTGGGATTTGAGCCCGTAGAGCAGTTTTGTCGGACTGACAGCCATCAAACCTTGGTGATTATGGTGGGTAAGATCGCGAGATGAGGCGTAGTGAGACCTGCACCACTGGCCCATCTGAACAGTTAGCGCGCGCCCTCAGCGATGCCGCGATTTATTCCTGTGTTGGCGGCCCCTCAACTGCGGGAGCAGCCTCATCTTGTGGAGCATCTTGTGGCAGAGCGTCGACCTCAGGAGCAGCTTCGACCGCCGTGCGCGTCGTTTCTTGCAGGTAATATTCGCCCAGGTCGATATCGCTGATCACAATTTCTTGATACTGCAAAACACCCGTCACCCGCACGGTGTCATTGATGGCCGGAGCGGTATCCGCACTGCGCACCCACACCGTACCAGTGGCATCCGTGAGCTGATACAGCGTGTCTTCTAAGAGGGGCGCGGCTTGCGACACGGTGCCCTCGATCTGCAAGGTTTGATCCACGCGATCGCGAGATAGGGTCTCAATCGGTTGGGTCGAGCCGATCAGCTGCGAGACGCGATCGGGGAGATGCACGCCCACCGTCTCACTGGGTATCGAGGTCTCAGTCGGCTGACTGCAGCCCAACAGGAGTACTCCGAAGGACAGCCCACACCATTTTTTAAGCTGCCAGATCTGTTGCAACATGCCGAATAATTTAGGATAAGCAGTCTCTAAATCTGAGACACTAGAACTCGTAAAATTAGGCCGATGTCGATCAAAGACGGCACCCAACCAGGATGCAGCTAAGGAGCTGAGTCACGATTGAATGACTCAATGCTCTCTGACCAACAGCGTAACTCAGGATTTTAATGACGCAAATTCTGGACGGCAAAACTCTGGCAAAAACTATCCAGACGACCCTGGCGGAGAAAATTACCGCTTGGGCTCCGCTCGCCGGTCGTCCACCCGGGCTCGCCGTGGTGATGGTCGGCGATAACCCGGCCAGTGCCGCCTATGTCAGAAACAAAGAGCGGGCTTGTGAGCGCGTCGGCATTGCCTCGTTTGGTCAGCACTTGTCTGCCGATACGACGCCAGCGCATGTGGCCGGGCTGCTCGCGGATTTCAATGCGGACGATCGCATTGATGGCATCTTGCTGCAGCTACCAGTGCCAAATCATTTAGATGCGGTCGCGCTGTTAAATGCCATTGACCCAGACAAAGATGCGGACGGCTTGCATCCCGCCAACCTGGGTCGGCTGCTGCGGGGCGAATCGGGGCTGCGGAGCTGCACGCCCTTTGGGGTCATGCAACTGTTGCAGACTCACCAGATTGATCCCGCCGGTAAATCGGCGATCGTTCTGGGGCGCAGCATTCTGGTCGGTAAACCCATGGCCTTGATGCTGCTGGAAGCCAACGCCACCGTGACCATTGCTCATTCCCGTAGCCAAGATCTGAGGGCTCTGACCCAAGCAGCCGATATTGTCGTCAGTGCAATCGGGCGACCGGGCTTGCTCACCGCCGACCATATCAAGCCAGGAGCCGTCGTCATTGATGTGGGGATTAACCGGATTGAGACGGCACCGGGGCAGTATCGTCTGGTCGGAGATGTAGACTATGAAGCGGTTAGGCTTGTGGCGGCGGCGATTACGCCGGTGCCCGGGGGAGTTGGTCCCATGACTGTTGCCATGCTTTTGCACAATACGGTGCAGAGCTATTGCCGTCGCGTGCCGAGCTTACCCAGCGACCAGTCTCTTTTGTTTTAGCCGTTGCAGCTTGAGTAGGGTAATGACTTCTTCTACTGATACTACGTTTGACCTCAAAGCCTATTTGCGCGATCGCCAGCAGCAGGTTGAGGTCGCCTTAGACGCCTCACTGCAGGGACAATACCCCGAGACCATTTATCAGGCGATGCGCTACTCGCTCTTAGCCGGGGGCAAGCGGCTGCGCCCAATTTTGTGTTTAGCCACCTGTGACCTCATCGGCGGCACCACAGTGATGGCGATGCCGACGGCCTGCGCGCTCGAGATGATCCACACGATGTCGTTGATTCACGATGACCTGCCCGCGATGGATAACGACGACTATCGTCGCGGGCAGCTCACTAACCACAAAGTCTATGGCGAAGACGTTGCCATTTTGGCAGGCGACGCGCTCTTAACCTATGCGTTTGAATGGGTCGCCACCCAAACTCAAGACGTGCCCGCTGATCGCATCCTGCAGGTGGTGGCGAATCTCGGCAGAGCCGTAGGCGCTGAGGGGCTCGTGGGTGGCCAGATTGTGGATCTCGCTTCCGAAGGTTCTGCCGACGTCAGTCTAGAAACCCTCAATTACATTCACACCCACAAAACGGGGGCGCTGCTGCAAGTTTCCGTCACGTCAGGGGCGATTTTGGCGGGCGCTGATGACAGTCAAGTTGAGACGTTATCGCAGTATGCCGATCGCATTGGTTTGGCCTTTCAAATTGTGGATGACATCCTTGACATCACCGCCACGTCAGAAGCATTAGGCAAGTCTGCGGGCAAAGATTTAACTGCTCAAAAGGCCACCTACCCGAGCTTGTGGGGGCTCGAAGCATCGCAACAGCAAGCCCAGCAACTCGTCGAAGCCGCTAAAACGAGCCTGATGGACTGCTTTGGCGCTCCGGCCCAGCCCCTGATCGCCCTGGCCGATTTCATTGTTAACCGGACCCATTGAGGAGCTCTAAATCAGCTATGCAAGACATCGCGGATATTTTGCAAAACCGGGTGTTAATCGTGGCGTTGGTCGCCTGCCTGCTTGCTCAGTTTCTCAAGCTGGTGTTTGAGTTGATTATTCATCGCAAAATTAACGTGCGAGTGCTGGTTGAAACGGGTGGTATGCCCAGCTCTCACTCTGCCTTGGTGACGGCCCTGGCCTGCGGCATTGGCCAAACCTGGGGGTGGGCCAGTCCGGGCTTTGCGGTGACAACGGTGTTTGCCGGGATTGTGATGTATGACGCGGCAGGGGTGAGACAGGCAGCTGGCAAACAAGCCAAAATCTTAAATCAGATTATCGACGAGCTATTTCGGGAAAAGCCCGAATTCAACGAAGATCGCCTGAAAGAACTCTTGGGCCATACCCCGGTGCAAGTGATTGTGGGGTCAGTGTTGGGGGTATTGGTGTCTTGTGTCGCTGCACCGGTGCTGTTTTAAGCCAGGGTGGTCGAAGTCTGTATTTGCCCAGGTCCAGCAGAGGGCAAATATTCACATCGTTCGGTGGAAAGGAAGCCACAGAAGCCGCGATCGCTTCTTCATGGTTGGGCACTTAAAATCAGCGATCGCCTTCGACGCATGGGCTTAACATTCACAAAAATCAACAGATTGTTAACCCTCAAAAACCTGAGCTGGAGGGCTAAACCGGTTGACTTTCGTCGCCTAGATGCTTACATATAGCAGAAGTCGGAATGCAGAAGTCGGAAGTCGGAGTTAAAAGGCTCGTCAGATGGTGATTTCAGCTATCTAGAGTGACCGGATCAAATTGCGGCTTGCTATAGCAGTGAATGCAGCTGTCATAAAAGAAGCTGCTCAATTTTTATGCATATATAAAATGTCAAGTTCAGGAATTTACGGCATCTAAGAATAGATAAATATATGCTGTGTTCTTCTAGCGATTTGTCGGAATTCCAAGACTCAAACACGATGGCTTGTCAAGCTAATATCAATAACAAAGTGTTCCTTGGGCAGAATACTGGGCAAAACCTGTCTAAGGAAATCAGGGACGCTGGCTTTCTACCTCAGGACAGGGGTTCATGTATCGCCCCAAGGGTACGCCTAGCCCTAGAGTGAGGCTGACCTGCAAGACATCCGACTGAGTTCAATGAGTCGGTCTGGCAAACAGTCCCAATTAGATCGAGACTGGGGCAGCAGACTTGTGTTGCATCGGATAAACCTGAATGAGTGACTGCGCCCTGACCCTGAGAGTTCATACTCCCACGCATCACCCTTCCCATAGTGGGCACTCATTCTCTCCATATACAATTCCCCTGCACAGATACCTTATGCATTCCAGCCCGACACCCACACCGCCCAGTCAACCTTTGGGTGCCGTGCCTGCGGCTCTGCCGGACAACGAAGCGGCCAGACTGCAAAAACTGATCGATTATCGGGTGTTAGATACTGCCCCCGAAGCCGCCTATGACGATATCACCCAGCTGGCGGCTCACATTTGCGATGCACCGACCGCGTTAGTCAGCCTCATCGATCATTCTCGACAGTGGTTTAAATCTTGTGTGGGTCTCGATGCGACGGAAACCCCGCGCGATTTGGCTTTTTGCGCCCATGCCATTTTGCAGCCAGGCGTGTTGATGATTCCTGACGCTCAGGCCGATAAACGCTTTGCCAACAATCCTTTAGTGACGGATGCACCGCACATTCGCTTTTATGCCGGTGCGCCCCTAGTCACCTCCGAGGGCTATGCGCTCGGGACGCTGTGTGTCATTGGCTATATGCCGAAGCAGCTGACCTCAGAGCAGATTCAGGCCCTCGAAGCGCTCGCGCGTCAAGTCGTGAGCCAGCTAGAAATGCGGCTCTCGGTGCAGCGCCTCGAAATGGAAATGACCCAAAAAGCAGAAGCTGAGGCAGCGTTGCAGCAGGCCAATGACAGGCTGATCGAACGCAACGCAATGATTAGCCAGAGCAATCAGCATCTAGAGCGGGCCTTGCGAGAACTCCAGCTGACCCAAAGCCAGCTCATTCAAAACGAGAAGATGGCCGGTTTGGGTCAGTTAGTTGCAGGCATTGCCCATGAAATTAATAATCCGATCAGTTTCATCACGGGCAACGTGGCACCGGCCAAGCAATATGCCAGCAACTTATTGATGCTCCTTAATCTTTACCAAGCCGAATCTGGGGCTCCTTCTCTCGCCATTCAGGCTTTGCGAGACCAGATCGACGTGGAATTTGTAGCGGCGGATTTTCCGCGCTTGCTCGACTCGATGCAGGTCGGGAGTCAACGCATCGCTGATATCGTAACTGCTCTAAAAACGTTTTCCTATTTGGACGAAGCGGGCAGAAAACCCACCAATCTGCAAGCAGGACTCGAAAGCACACTGATGATTGTGCAGCATCGGCTAAAAGTCCAAGCCGATAGACCCGCCATTGAAGTCACTCAAAAGATTGCGCCACTCCCGCTGGTCACCTGCGATGCGGGCGCTCTTAATCAGGCAGTGATGAACATTTTGCTCAATGCGATCGATGCCCTCGACGACTACGCCCAGCAGGCGAACCAAGCCACCTCAAATGGGTCGCCCAAAATCGCCATCACCGCTGAACTCTCTCATCATCAGGAAGTTGTCATCACCATTACTGACAACGGGCCGGGTATTCATCCTGATGTAAGGGACAAGATTTTTGAGCCCTTCGTCACCACAAAAACTGCTGGGAAAGGGACGGGACTGGGACTTTCGGTGAGCCGCAAGATTGTAGTGGAGCAGCACCAGGGACGTTTAGAGTGTTTTTCTAAACCGCCACTCGGTACCCAATTTGTCATTGTGCTGCCGCTATCGGACAAAGTGGCTTGATGGGCTCTCTCATTGATTAACGCATCCTGTGCTTAAGGGGTGCGTAGCGCCGCGATCGCCAAACAAGCCCAGCCCGCAATCAGGGCCACGCCACCCAACGGCGTCACCGGCCCAACGGCTTTCATGCCTGCCAGGCTGATCAGATAAAGACTGCCCGAAAACAGCACTACGCCGGCAACCAGTAACCAGCCCGCCGCTGTTAGCCAAGCGGTCGCAACCTTATCTTGGCCCAACAACAGGGCGATCACCAGCAAGGCCAAGGCGTGATACATCTGGTAGCGAATACCGGTGCCAAATACCGCGATCGCCCGTTCGCTCAGCTGCCCCTGCAAGGCGTGGCTGGCGAACGCGCCTCCCGCTACCGAGAGGCCGCCTAAAATTGCCGCGATCGCCCCAAAAATTTGCATAGTTGCCCACTCTAAAATGCTTATGGTTATAGCGTAAGCAAGATGCGGAGTGACGATCCAACTGATGCTTTGATTGTCACTCCCTTGGGCAGCTTGAGCACTCGTGACAATTTGGCAGTCAGGTAAACCTGTGACCCCAGAAGCAATTATCTCGATCATCTGCGACCAACTTCCAGGCATAGTCCCGAAAGCTAGTTGGGGGGAAACGTCGCTGTTTTACAACCCCAATAGGGTTTTGCCTCACGGCGTTTATTTTTGCACCCTCAAGCGTCAAAACGGCGAAAATGACCAGGCTTCAGAGCTTGATCGACCCGGTGTCTTTCGGGTAGCGATCGGCCTTGAGCCTAAAACGTACAGCCGGTTGTTTGGCTCCAAGCCAGAGCGCCCCGCCAAGGGCGGCATAGTGACGGCTGATTACGATTTCACCGCACTGAATGAGCTGATGCCTCATCCGATTTATGCCTGGATGAGCTGGGCGCAAATACTTTGCCCGAGTGACAGCCAATTTGAGACCATTTTTCCGCTGATAGAAGAGGCCTATCAGAGAGCAATTAAGAAGTTTGAGAAAAAGACGGCTAACAGAGACAGATAAAAATGCAGGTATCGGTGTTTATTGCCACGACCCTAGATGGTTTCATCGCTCGCACCAATGGCGACCTTGATTGGCTGCCCAATGCCGAGGCCGAGGAGGCTGAAGACTATGGCTATCAAACATTTTTTGACGCCATCGACGTGCTCGTGATGGGTCGTCACACCTATGAAACAGTGCGATCGTTCGGCGAGTGGCCCTACGGCGATAAACGCGTGATTGTTCTCAGCAGCCGGGCGATCGCCATTCCACGCGCGTTAACTGATCACGTGACCGCCCACACCGCAACGCCGACAGAGATTTATCAACAGCTGAGGGCTGAGGACTGCCAACGGGTGTACATCGATGGCGGCCAGACCATCCAAGGTTTTTTGCGCGCGGGTTTAGTGGATGACATCACTGTGTCTCGGATGCCGGTGCTGATCGGCAGTGGCATTCCTTTGTTTGGCTCCGTGGCCGCCGATATTCACCTGAAGCATCTCACCACGATCGCGTTTGCCAACGGCATCGTTCAAACTCACTATGCGGTGGTGAAAGAATCCTCAACCGATGCTGCAGGATGAATGATCTATCGCCCCAAACAAGTTGTGGTTGATGATGCAAAGTCGTTCAGTCAGCGCTCAGCCGGTTGGCAGGTGGGGCAGTAGTAATAGCGCCGCCCGCCGGTGCGATCTTTGATGATGGCGGTGCCACAGACAAAACAGCCCTGACCATCGCGGCCAAATACCCAATGCCGGTAATGCCGCCGGGGCATGCCCCGCTTTTTCAAATCGGCAGCGATCGCCAAATCATTGGTAATCCCGCCGTGTCGGTAAGACTGCTGCGGTACCGCCAGCGCCGCGTCGGCAAAGCGGGCTAACTGGTCGCGATCGTAATCGGTCGGTCGGTGCGTGGGGTGCAGGCGGCTGACAAACAAAATCTCGCTGCGCAGATAGTTGCCGACTCCACACAAAAAGCTCTGATCGAGCAGCAGCGTCGTAAAGCGACGACGATAAAACACCTTGCTCTGCACCCACTCTAAAATCTCTGCGGGCGTCACGGTCGCATCCAAAATGTCAGGCCCGAGCCGCTGAATAAAGGGATGCTCTAACACTGCCACCGCAGGCAGCACCTCAATGTCAGAGGCACTGTAGAGCAGCGCTGATTTGCGCTCGGTATGAATAGCAAACCGCAGCTGCCGGTTCGTTGAGGGGTAGTTGTAGGCGTTGCGTACCATCCATTTGCCATAGAGCTGGTTGTGGCTATAAACACACAGACCGCCCTCAAAGTGGGTGACCAGCGCTTTGCCATAGGTCGAGATTTGAGTCACCGCCTGGCCCGTCAGCTGATCTTGATAAGGCTGGAGATGCTCAAAGGCGAAAAAAACTTCCGTAGTGGGCTGGTGGGCGATCGCCTTCTCTAATTTGTCGGCGGCTTTGCGAATTTCTGGCCCTTCTGGCATGGAGTCAATTGAGAGAATGAAGACAACGGTTCACACTCTAACGCTCTGCCCAGGTCTGTGCCGCCTGCCGACAGCGCTTATCGCCTACAGAATCTGCCCCGCCGCAATGCACTGTTTGTACCAGTGGAAGCTGGCTTTGGGAATACGCTGCTGGGTGGCGTAGTCGATATAGGTAATGCCAAAGCGGCGATCGTAGCCGTAGGCCCATTCAAAGTTATCCATCAGGCTCCACAAAAAGTAGCCGGTCAGGGGATAGCCCTCGGCCACAGCGCGGTGAGCCGCCTGCAGATATTGCCGCAGATAGTGAATGCGATCGAGGTCAAGAATTTCGCCCTCGGCAGTGACTTCATCCTGGGCGGCGCAGCCGTTTTCGCTGATGAAGACGGGCAGATCTGGGCGCTGTAGCGTCATGCTGATATGGCGAATGCCCCAGTAGAGGCTCTCAGGTACCAAGTGCAGCCACGGCATATGCAGCCGTGGATAGCCGACGGGCAGCGGTAGCACTTCGTAGCCCACCACAGTATCGGCAGCGCGCACGTAAACACCGCTGTAGACGTTGAACCCTAGCGCCTCTAACGGTTGATGAATCGTCTCCAAATCACCCGGCTGGATGTCAGGGGCCTGATCGCCGAGCTGAGCCAGCAAGGCGGGACTGTACTCGCCCGTCAGCGCCGGAAAGATGATGCCGCCATTGGTGCCGACTGTGTGAAACGCTTTTTGTGCCGCCGCAATGTGATCGGGCGTCGCCGTGAGGGGCACCGTCGCCAAAAAGTTATCCACCAGGGCAATCTGGCAGGGTTGCGGCGATGCGGCGCGAATCGCCTGACAGCCTAGCCCGTGGGCTAACAGCGCGTGATGCGAAGTTTGCCAAACGTCTTTCAGGGAAGCCACACGGGTGCCTGGTGCGTGGACGGGCACTTGGTTGACGCCGTAGCCCATATGGGTAAAGCAAAAGATTTCGTTGAGCGTCATCCAGTGGGTGACGCGATCGCCCAGCGCTTTGACCACCGCCGTCGCATAATCGGCAAAGTCTTGGGCCATCTCCCGGCTGCGCCACGAGCCATAGCAATCTTCCAACGCTTGCGGACTATCCCAGTGAAATAGGGTGACGTGGGGCGTGATGCCCCGCGCCAGCAGGCCATCAATGAGGCGCTGATAAAAGTCGAGCCCGGCTTGGTTCAGCGGCCCCCGCCCCGTGGGCAAAAGGCGGGGCCAGGCCAAACTCAACCGATAATGCTTGACGCCCAAGGCTTGCAGCAGGTCCAAGTCCGCCGCATAGCGATGGTAATGGTCGCAGGCGATCGCCCCGGTATCGCCGTTCAAAATACGTCCCGGTTGCGCGCTAAACGTATCCCACACGCTAGCCCCGCGACCGCCAACCTGCGCCGCCCCTTCAATTTGATAAGCAGCGGTTGCGGTACCCCATTGAAAGCCAGGCGGAAACTGCAAAGTCATAACGGTTAAGCGACAGAACGGGGCATATCGGCGTCAACAGTCGGGCCGACTGGAGGCGGGCTCTCAACCTTAAGAGTGCGGCTCATCAGCGCCACCATAGCATTCACGATCGCGAGCCCTACCAGGACTATTTTGCCAGCGAGTATGGCGCGATCGGTATCGATGCTTCGTTTTCAAACAGCGTCACAGGGCTTGAATTGGCTTTGACCCAATCATGAAGGCGGCAAGACTCTGACTTTTGAGGGGGATAAAAATCTGGCATTCGTCAGATATGCGATTCTCCTCAGTTACCGAAAATGGACGGAACCTCGACCTGAGGTGATGAAGTGGGCATTCAAAATTACGCCACAGGCAACTATTTAAACAGGCAACTATTTAAAGTGATATCTGGCCAACCAGTCGTGGCGTGGCACCATTCATAAGATCTAAAATGGCCCAGCATCCCGATTCAGTAACCCCGCAGTTTTACATCCCCAGGTGTTCGCTAGTGTTTAGCACCTGTCATCATCGAAGGGCTCTACGACTCGTTATCCAGGTTGTTGACTTTAGCGGCTGCAGTGAGAACGGGTGCCGTCATGCGGTGTTGCCAAGGTTTTGACCTTGACACAAACGACACGCCCGAGGGTTGAGCAGACTTTTTTCTGATTTGATATTCCACCCTGGTTAGTTTTTTGATGAATAAGATTCGCATTGTGATCATCGAAGACCATGACCTCACCCGAATGGGGTTGAAAGCGGCCCTGCAGCAGCAAGCGCAAATCTCCGTCGTAGGTGAGGCCGCGAATGGTCAGCAAGGTCTCGCTTTACTGCAGCGAGTGCAGCCCGATGTCGCCGTGGTTGATATTGGCCTGCCAGACATCGACGGGATTGAGGTGACCCGGCAATTCAAAGCGGGTTCGGCCAACGCCGAACCACCGGCTACGCGCATTCTCATGTTGACGATGCACGATACCGAAGAGTCGGTCATGGCTGCCTTTGCGGCAGGTGCGGATTCTTATAGTGTGAAGGACATCGATATTGAAAAATTAGTCGAAGCCATTCAGCTGACCCATGAAGGGCAAGTCTGGATCGACCCCGCGATCGCCCGCATTGTGCTGACTCAAGCCAAACGAATTGCGCCACCCGCCGCAGTCGGCACCGATAATAGCGATGACTACGCGCAAGTGCTCGAAATGTCGCCTTTGACTGAGCGGGAGCTGGAAGTGCTGGAATTGATCGTCGCGGGCAGCAGCAACGCCCAGATTGCCGAACAGCTCTACATCACCGTGGGCACTGTTAAAACTCACGTCTGCAGCATCTTAAATAAGCTCAGCGCCAGCGATCGCACCCAAGCAGCTGTCCGGGCACTGCGCACCGGGTTAGTGCAATAGGGCTGGACTCTTTCTATCGTTCGATAGATTCCGTTTCTGACTGATGGACGATGTATCAATCATCAAAATTTGATTTGATAGAGATGTTGAACAAACAACGGAGTTTATGAAATCCATCAATATCGGACTAACGGAAAACCAGCTAGGCAACGTCATTGAATTGCTGAACAGAGATTTGGCAGACGTTTACCTATTACTTGTCAAGACGCGCAAGTATCACTGGGATGTCGTTGGTCCACAGTTCCGCACTATGCATGAGCTTTGGCAAGAGCAATACGAGATGCTAGCCCTCGACATCGACAACATCGCCGAGCGCATCAGAGCCCTTGGAGGGTATCCCTTGGGCACTGCCGAAGGCTTTCTAAAGTACGCCTCCATCAAAGAGCATCCTAACGATCTGCCGACAGTCAACGAGATGGTTAGTCGCCTCTGCTCGAACTACGAACAGATCATTCGCAATCTACGTGGCCACATTGCTCAGTGCAATGACGACTACGGCGACGAGGGCACTGCCGACTTCTTGACGGGCCTCATGCAGCAGTACGAGGAAGCAGCCTGGATGCTGCGCTCCTTCACTGAGGGCGAATCATTGAGTGGCGGTTCACGCAGCCAGCAGGCCGTGGACAATGCCCCAGCCACTGTGTAGCTTTTGTCTAGCGATACACTAGGCTCATCTGTAGCAAAGCTGCAATCCCGCATTACGACAGCCGTGAGCATGTTTCTGAAACATGTTCGCGGCTGTGTCGTCCTAAGACAGATTGGCAGATATGCTGCCCGAGCCAGTTTGCTCGCTGCATCGAGCGAGGTACAAGCTTCTGATCCGAGGCAGTCTGGTTCACTTTTTTCGCCCTCATCAGACAGCTTTACTGCGGACAACTTCCCCAGCGCTGGCCCCCAGTCCTCACGCCCCAGCCGATACCGAGCGGGTTTGATGGCCAACCTAGCCGTTCCTGAGCAGTCGGTTGAGGAGTCGCAAACAGGCCGGGTTGGGGCAGCCTAGGAAGGCTACCTAACGGATTTTCTCTTTCGAGCAGGTCATCTACAAATCGGGAGCAACCTTCCCCGAGATACAGACACCGCGCTTTTTGCGTTCACCCTACACCCACATCCCCCCCTCAAAGGGCCTTCATTGACTCAGCTCCCAACAAATCAGTCAAGGGAAGGATGCCCCCCTGTAAAGATTCATAGATTCTAGAAGAACGACCTCTAAACGCCACTCACGTCTTATGCGAAGCACTAAATCTTCTGATGCTGTTTACTCTTATCTCAAATCCATTGGTCGAGTCCCGCTCTTAACCCATGAGGAAGAGATCAAATTTGGCAAACAAGTGCAAGCCATGGTGCCCTTAGAGGCAATGCGTGAAGAACTGACAGAAGTTTTGCAGCGCGAACCCACCCAGCAAGAGTGGGCCGATCGCGCGAACCTACCCCTGCCAGACCTGCAGTGCCTGATCCGCCGCCGCAACCGCGCTAAACATCAAATGATTGAGGCGAACCTGCGGCTGGTGGTTTCCATCGCGAAGAAATACACTGATCGCAACCTCGACCTGCTAGACCTCATCCAAGAGGGCTCAATCGGCCTCAACCGCGCAGTCGAAAAGTTTGACCCGATGAAGGGCTACCGGTTCAGCACCTACGCCTACTGGTGGATTCGTCAAGCCATGACCCGTGCGATCGCCGAAAAAAGCCGTGTCGTCCGCTTACCGATTCACGTGACAGAGACCCTCAATAAGATCAAGAAAGCTCAGCGCCAGCTCACTCAAGCCCAGGGCCGCACGGCCTCGATCGAAGAAGTTGCAGCCCATCTTGACCTCACTCCCAAGCGGGTGCGTGACTGTATGCGACTCTCGCGCCGTCCCCTGTCTCTAGAGCTGCGAGTAGGCGACAACCAAGATACCGAACTAGCCGACCTGCTGGAATCAGAAGAAGATTCACCCGAAGATTTCGTCACGCAGCGTGCCCTCAAAGCCGACCTGCAGGATTTACTCACCGGCTTGACACCGCAGCAACAAGAAGTCCTCTCGCTGCGCTACGGTCTGCAAGACGGGGTTCCTCTCTCTTTAGAAAAGGTCGGACGACAGCTCAACATCAGCCGCGAACGGGTGCGTCAGCTGCAAAAGCAAGCCGTGAATAAGCTGAGACAGCATCGTGGCGAACTGCGAGAATATCTGGCCGCTGTCTAAATAATCGTGAGCTGGCCGTAGTTCCTCAGCATTTGAGCGTTTCTCAGCGAGCCGGTTACATCCACCTGCCATATCCTCATCTTGATGCCCCCTTCGGCAAGACCCAGTAAGCTGTAAATGTCTTGCCGAAGGGACGCGCCATGCCAAACATCGTTAGAACCGGTCTGCGATGGGCCATGATCAGTCTGGTTTGTACTAGCCTATGGGCCTGCCAACCGAACACGCTAATTGGCAGTGACGGCCCGTATCGACAGCAGCAGCCCAGCCGTGACGGCATCGGCAAAGTGTATATGGGACGAGAAATCGCTCAGGTGATGGGGCACGAAGGCGCTTATTGGTTAGAGCGACCCAGTCGTGAACCGCAAGAACATCCTCAACAGGTCGTAGAACTGCTGAACCTCACGCCGGATGAGACGGTGGTCGATATCGGTGCGGGTACGGGCTACATGACCCTGCGACTCGCCGATAAGTTGCCTACCGGTCACGTTTTTGCCGTGGATGTGCAGCCAGAGATGCTGAGCTTGCTGCGCCAGCGGCTACTGGAAGCTGATATCACCACTGTAGAACCAGTGCAGGGGGAGATCGATAATCCCAACTTACCGGCAGAGAGTGTTGATCTGGCCCTCATGGTTGACGCCTACCACGAGTTTGAATATCCCCATGAGATGATGCTGCATCTGCGCGACGCGCTCAAGCCCGGTGGTCAAGTCGTGCTGGCTGAATATCGCGCCGAGAGCCCTTTGGTCTTGATCAAGCGGCTACACAAGATGAGCGAAAAGCAGGTCAAGCGAGAAATGCGAGCGGTGGGCTTGACTTGGCTCAAAACTGATGAGTCTTTGCCCCAGCAGCATCTGCTTTTCTTCGAAAAACCCGCCTAAGCTTTAGTATTCTTTCCAGGAGGTGAGAAGATAGAGATTGGCGATCGCATGTATTTAGAAAGACCTATGCTGAAACGTTTCACGGCTCTCCTCATCGTGGTGACTGCGCTGGTGCTGCAAAGTTGTGTAGGAGCGGGTGTGGGCTTACAGTCCTTCACTGATACCTACGACGGCTATCGCTTTCTTTACCCCACCGGGTGGACCGAGGTTAAAGTCGCCGGTAGCGCCGACGTGGTCTTTCACGACATTGTGAATGAGACCGAAAACATCAGCGTGGTGATTAGTGATGTGCCCGATGGGCAAAGTCTCAAAGACCTGGGCACCCCCACCGAAGTCGGCTACAAGCTATCGAAAAGCATCAACGCGATCGCGGGCGACCGTGATGTAGAACTCGCTAACGCGATCGAAATCGATCGCGCCGGTGAGCCTTATTACATTTTGGAATACATTGCTGATCTACCGTCCGGCGTTCGCCACAACTTAGCCAGCGTCGTGGTTCGCCGCGATAAGCTATTTACCTTCAATGCCTCTACAGAAGAGGAACGTTGGGACAAAATGGCCGACCTGATGAAACAGGCAGTCGCCTCATTCGCGGTAGATTAGGCAGTCTGCCAACCAGCCTGTAACCGTTGGCAGATGCTGTATGGCCCAGCGAATCACGCCTTTCAGCGTGATTCGCTGGGGAAGCGCTAAGGCTTCGCAGTAGCCTCCTGAGACAATCTTGTCCTGCCGAGCTATTGCCCTTTCACCTAGTTTGAACCCTGATTTGCCTTGGCTGGATAGCGCAATTGTTGAGACATCAACGCTAGTCTGAAAATCGAGTTAGCACATCGCGAGGTCGCTCACCCTCGCCACCGCCCCTATGGAAGACCTACAGTTTGTCCTCGCCTCTGCCTCGATCGCCCGTCGCCGACTGCTCGCCGATGCGGGGCTAGCCGCCTTCGTTTGCCCGAGTAAGTTCGACGAAGATCAGGTGCAGCTATCCGATCCAGCCGACCTCGTCAATACGCTGGCCCAAAGCAAAGCCGAAACTGTCGCGCCGCAATTTAGAAAGGCGCTGGTGTTGGGGTGTGACTCGGTTTTGGTCTTTAACGGCCAAGTTTATGGTAAGCCAGACGGGCCAGAAGAAGCGATCTTCCGCTGGCAAGAGATGCGCGGCAAGCGCGGCGAACTTTATACCGGCCATGCTCTGATTGATACCGCCCGCCAAAAATCAATCGTGCAGTGTCGGGTCACGCAGGTCTATTTTGCTTACGTGAGCGATCGCCAGATCAAAGACTATGTCGCTACGGGTGAACCGTTGAACTGTGCCGGTGCGTTTGCGATCGATGGCAAGGGCAGCATTCTGGTCGAAAAAATCGATGGTTGCTACACCAACGTTGTTGGCCTGAGCATGTCTCTACTGCGCGAGATGATTCGCGACCTAGGCTACGACATCACTGACTTTTGGGCGGGCAGTTAGCAGAGTGCGCCACGAATATAGCCACCATTAGCGATGACTTAGGTGGATGATTCACGGTTTAAGGTAAGCAACCGTCTAAGGGCAGGGAAATTTCTGCCAGGCACTGCTAGCAGTTGCCTACCTTGAATTGGCATACCCCAACTGCAAGGGTTAGCAGTGCCAACCCTTGCCGAGCAAGTTTCTATCACACTGAATGACAGCCTAACCACCCGCCACCGCAGGTACGATGCTGACTTCGTCGCCATCTTTTAGAGGGGTCTCTTTGCCGTCTAAAAAGCGAATATCCTCGCTGTTGACATAGAAGTTGACGAACCGTCGCAGTTCACCCTGGTCATCGCAGAGGCGCGCCTTGATACCCGGAAAATGCCCTTCCAGCGTATCCATCAGGGCAGCAACACTACCCGCGTCGCACTCGACGGTGGCTTCGTTGTTGGTGAACTTTTGCAGCGGAGTGGGAATGAGAACTTTAATGGCCATAGCTCAATCAAAAATCAGCAGGGTAAACATGCAGTCCGGTCACGAATCCCGGTAAAGGCGATCGCTCGTCCTTTGTCATCAGATAAAACAGCCTACCCCTGTTTGTGTCAACAAAGGCAGGCTGCGACTA
The DNA here is from genome assembly GCA_937899725.1 of uncultured Halomicronema sp. Taxonomy (GTDB): domain Bacteria; phylum Cyanobacteriota; class Cyanobacteriia; order Phormidesmidales; family Phormidesmidaceae; genus Halomicronema. The sequence goes on along the minus strand of CALCCA010000027.1, from coordinate 31,378 downwards.
CGCGAGAGTGAGTTTTCACGGAGCAACTCCAGAAAACTCAAAGAAAACGCTTTATACAGAGGTCTGTTGCCAGTCCAAACGCTCTAGGGTGCGAGCCCGCTCAAGGGCCCGCTCAAAACTTTCTAGCTTCGGATCAATCGTCAACGGCTCACCGATGTAACCCTGCACCGCTTCCTGGGTTTTGAGACCATTGCCAGTGATGTAGGCCACGGTGGTTTCATCAGGATCAATTTTGCCTGCTTCCACCAGCTTTTTCAGCACGGCGATGGTGGTGCCTCCCGCTGTTTCAGTAAAGATGCCTTCGGTTTCAGCGAGTAGCTTCATGCCGTCAATGATTTCTGCATCGGTGACATCTTCAATGTTGCCGTTCGTTTTACGAGCAATGTCGAGAGCGTAGATGCCGTCAGCAGGGTTGCCAATGGCGATCGATTTAGCGATCGTGTTGGGCTTCACCGGCGTTACAAAGTCGCGACCTTCTTTGAACGCTTGCGAAATGGGCGAACAGCCCTCGGCCTGAGCGCCGCTAAAGCGGACGGCTTTATCTTCTACCAAGCCGGTCTTAATGAATTCTTGGAAACCCTTATGGATCTTGGTGAAGAGTGAACCCGAGGCTAGCGGCGCGACGATGTGGTCGGGCAACTGCCACCCTAACTGCTCAGCCACCTCATAACCTAAGGTTTTCGACCCTTCGGAATAGTAAGGCCGCAGGTTGATGTTGACGAAGCCCCAGCCTTGGGTATTGGCCACCTCAGAACAAAGCCGGTTGACCTGGTCATAGTTGCCTCTCACCGCCATCAGAGTGGGGTTGTAAATTAACGTGCCTAATACCTTGCCCGCTTCTAAATCAGAGGGAATAAAGACACAGCAGTCCAGCCCGGCATGGGCCGCGATCGCGGCAGTGGAGTTCGCCAAATTGCCCGTGCTGGCGCAAGAAACTGTGGTGAAGCCCAATTCTTGAGCGCGGGTCAGCGCCACTGAAACCACTCGATCTTTGAAGCTCAGGGTCGGCATGTTGACCGCATCATTCTTGATATAGAGCGACTTGAGGCCCAAGCGCCGCGCCAGGCGATTGGTCTTGAGCAGCGGGGTCATGCCCGTGCCCACATCAATCGGAGTATCCGTAGCGACCGGCAAAAAGTCTTTATAACGCCAGATCGACTTGGGCCCAGCCTCAATACTGGCGCGACTGACCCGCTGACGAATCAGATCGTAGTCGTACACCACTTCAAGGGGGCCAAAGCAAACGTCTTCGCAAACATGCTTGGCACCCAGCTCATAATTTTCACCACACTCACGACAGCGCAGCGCCGAAAACGTCGGACCTAGCGAAGTCGCCGTCGATAGGGTTTGAGGTTTATCAATTGCCTGAGTCATGGGGTTGTCTTCTCTCTCGCGGTGGATAAGCGAAAATCAATGCTTTTAGTTCACAGTGAACTTTAAAGTTGAATTCGCAACGAACTTGGGCGGATAGTAGCACAGCGCCAAAAACAGGGTCAAATATACCCGACTCTTTTTGTCGGGTATAGCGAAAGCGCCGCCCTCAGAGGCATTGCAATCGCCCAGACGACCTATGACAATGGCAGCTAGTCAAGGGTGTCAACATTTCGCAAGACTCATGCAGCCAGCAGCGCCAGGCTCGCCAGTCTTGGCTCAGGCATGGACTCAACCGATAGATCTTTAGGATCGTGTCAGCGGTGCGGCCAAATAGCGATGCCATTACCTTTTTCTTCCTCACACTCCCCTAAATCCTAGAGTCACCATCAAGCCTCTTTGGCCTAGATTGCGTCTAGCAGCGGCATCTAGGCCGCCAGCAGCCGACCAGACATCCTTATAGCGGAGTTGCCTTCAGTTTCGGTCTCTAGCCCTTGACTCTGAGCGCACTCGCTGACGTTCCCCCAAGTTGCTGACGTTCCCCCAAGTTAAAGATGTGAAGGGGCATTGCGTCAGTCTGAATGATGCTGATTGCTGAGCGATCGCCAGCATCGCAATTTCAGATCACACCGGCAGTCAGGGTAGGCCGGACCGTAATTTGAATGAGATATGTCAATGTCTAGGAAAAATAAACGACTTTCTCAGAGGTTTGCCATAATTAGGTATTGATCGATACAAAAGCTATTCTTATAAGTCGCGTTAATTGATATCCAATACACGACGGTCTGTATCTTTTGAAAAGCTAAGGGAGAGCGACCGGTTCTAGCTGGCTCATTCTTCTATCTGATTTTCACTAGACTTACTAAAGACTAAAATGTGCGGTTCTAGCAGACGAGAGTGAACTCAAGATGGTGGCAGCACCGGATAAACCTTTAGCCAATGCGTTTCGACAGCTTGCCGGTGGGGCCTTTCCACCCATGGTGGAAACCTATGAGCGGGGAAAAACGATCTTTTTTCCAGGCGATCCGGCAGAGCGCGTCTATTTTTTAATGAAGGGTGCCGTCAAGCTCTCGCGCGTCTACGAAATTGGCGAAGAGATCACGGTGGCCCTCCTGCGGGAAAACAGTGTGTTTGGGGTCTTATCCCTAATTACCGGTGAGCGCTCCGATCGCTTCTATCACGCCGTCGCCTTTACCCCAGTTGAGCTTCTTTCTTTACCGATTGATCAGGTGCAGCCTGCCCTCACCGAAAATCCTGAGTTGGCCATGGTCATGCTCAAAGGTCTGTCATCCCGCATTTTGCAGACTGAAATGATGATTGAAACGTTAGCCCACCGCGATATGGGGTCGCGCCTCGTCAGTTTCTTGCTGATTCTCTGTCGCGATTTTGGCCTGCCCAGTTCCGATGGCATCACGATTGATCTCAAACTGTCGCACCAGGCGATCGCTGAAGCCATTGGCTCGACGCGAGTGACCGTGACTCGCCTGCTGGGCGATCTGCGCCAAGAAGGCATGATTGCCATCCACAAAAAGAAGATCACCGTTCACGACCCGGTTAATCTCAGTCAACAGTTCACTTGATTGCAAACCAGTGCAGTAGAGTGGATTTGAACTGCAGGTAACGAGGCATGGCCACAGGATACGTCCTGGTTTTAGCCGTATTAATTTTGGGAGGGGTGATTGCTACACTAGGCGATCGCATTGGCATGCGCGTTGGCAAGGCCCGCCTCAGTCTTTTTAACCTGCGTCCCCGGCAAACAGCGACCGTCGTCAGCATTTTGACTGGCGCAGTTATTTCTGCTTCCACCCTCGGATTGCTGTTTGGGGTCAGCCAGCAGCTGCGCACTGGCGTGTTTGAGCTGGAGCAAATTCAGTCTGATTTAGAACAGGCCAAAACCGACCTCGACAATACCCAACAGCAAAAAGACGGAATTGAATCCGCCCTCACCACCGCTCGCCAAGAGCAGCAACAGGCTGAGGGCGACTTGGAAGATATCAACCAGTTTCTACAGCAGGCAGTGCAGCAACAGCGCACCACGGAATCAGAGCTGCAGGAATCTCGCACCCGCCTGGAAACCCTGCAGGGGCAATTGGGCAATGTTTCACGGCAGTCGGCGCAGCTGCAGCAAGAAATTCAGCGGTTGGAGGCAGAGCGAGCCGGGTTATTGCAGCAGCAAACCACCGTGCGAACGCAGATCGCCGAGCGCGATCGCACCATTGAGGAGCGCGATCGCGATATTGCCCAGCGCGAGCAGCGGCTCAGCGAACTGCAGTTACAGCAGGCCAGCCTACAAGCCGACGTGACGGCCTTAGAACGGCAGTATGAAGGACTCTTTCGTGGCAGTGTCGCGGTGGGGCGCAACCAGTCTTTAGTATCGGTGCTGATGCGGGTGCGCGATCGCGCCGATGCTCGCCGCGCCGTCGATCAGTTATTGCGGGAGGCCAATCGGCAAGCCATTCAAGAAATCGCCCCGGGCATTGACCGCGATCGCCCGGTGATTCTCATTCCCCGAGAAGATGCTGATCGCCTGATTGAGCGCATTAGCAATGGTGAACCCTACGTCGTCCGCGTGCGATCGGCCGCCAACTATATTATCGGTGAGCCCTGCGTCGTGGCGAATGGCGATCCGTGTGTACAGGTGTTTATCGATGCCGCCGTTAACGAAATCATCTACGAGCCCGGCGAACAGTTGGCCTCCGTCAGCGTTGATCCCCGCAACTTGACTAACCAAGAATTGGTGGAAAAGCTCAACTTGCTGCTGGCCTCGCTGCAGTTTCGCGCTCGCCAAGATGGCATCGTGGGCGAAACCTTACAGGTAGCCGAGGGCCGCACCGAAGCACTGATCGCTTTTGTCGAGGGGATGAACGACCTGACTGGGGCGATCGACATTCAAGTAATCGCTTCGGAGCCCATTTACACCATTGGGCCTTTACAAGTCGAATTATTTGCGGTGGGCAATGGGCAAGTCCTACTACGCACTGACACCTTGCCGCCAGATCCGCCGGAGAATGACCGACCCGACGGTTTTGAGCGGTTCAATAATAGGCCTTAGAGCAGTTAATTAGCTCCGGCTCACGAATATTCTCTGAACAGAATAATTTAAGAATGTCTACAAGATTTGCGGATAGTAACTATCTCGTCACTAAAGACGCTTTTTGTAAACATGAGTGCTTAAAATTAACCTACCAGCCTAGAAAACTCTTAAGACTAACGTCGGGATCATGGTACTTACCCGTGATTTCGTTTGTTGTGTCAATGAGTTAGTCGGCAACGGACGCCTTTGGACACGCCTCAAACAGGCTATTCATGCGGGCCACGGGACTGAATGAACCCCCAATCGGCTCGTCCACTCAAAAACCAAGCTTGATATAAAAACCCGGCGCTTGTCGCTGATCAATGCTAGTTCTTAAAAAGTCAGGAGAAATCCGATGAAATTTCAAGATATTTATCAGTTTTTTGAAAATCCTCCCCCCATTTATCTGAATAAAGAGCTGGCAGTTTGCTATGTGTTGGCCGTGCTGTTGCAGCAAGATTCCTACGGCACTGAGCTGATCAAGAAGCTCGCCAGCAACTATAGTGACTATCGCCTGTCAGATACCGTGCTCTATAGCGCCTTGAAATTTCTAGAAGTGCAAGAAGCCATTGACGGATATTGGCAGAAGGTCGATGGTCGCGGTCGGCCCCGGCGCATGTATCGTCTGAATCCCGATTGGCGGATGCAGGCCGAAGAGCTGGCTGAGCTGTGGCTCGAATACATGAAGACCCGCGTCTCGAAGCCGACTGCGGCTGAGCCAGCTTACTCGGGCCACTAGGACAGCGGTTAGCAGGCGCTTTGTGGTGGCCGCGCCTGGTAACCAGGCTTAAATCAATTCGACAGCGTGGTCGAGGAGCTGTCATAACGATGAGTCGTACGTGAGTGCGGCTCTGCTTTTGCCTAGCCACAATTTTGTCTCACAATCGAGGCAGCGATATCACGGCTCTAAGGTAATCTGCTCGATGATATCCCCTTAACTGTGCATGCCCGATTTCGACGAAACACCTTTGTTGACCGCCCTCGCGATCGCGGCCGCCCGACCACACGCCGCCTTTTATGCGCCTGGCCACAAAAGGGGGCAAGGGGCCGCCACACCGCTGCAAAATTTGCTAGGAGCCGCCGCTTTGCGGGCAGACTTGCCGGAACTGCCCGAGCTCGACAATCTGTTTGCGCCCTCAGGCCCGATTCAACAAGCACAGGAGTTGGCAGCCCACACCTTTGGGGCCAAGGCTACCTACTTTTTAGCCAACGGTTCGACCTGCGGCATCGAGGCGGCCATGTTAGCGGTCTGCTCACCGGGCGATCAAGTTCTGGTGCCGCGTAATGCTCATCAGTCCGTTTTAGCCGCGCTGGTGCTGTCCGGAGCCACCCCCGTTTATCTCGCGCCCCAGCACAACAAGCGTTGGGATCTAGCTTGGGGGGTGACCGCCACCCAGGTTGAGCAAGCACTGGCCGCCCGACCCGAGATTCGCGCCGTTATCGTCGTTTCCCCGAGTTATCACGGTCTCTGTGCCGATATCGCGGCGATCGCCCAGCAGGTTCACGCGCACAATGCCGTTCTGATCGTTGATGAAGCCCACGGTGCCCACCTGAGCTTTCATCCGCAATTACCCATCGGTGCGATCGCCGGGGGGGCGGATATCGTCATTCAATCCACTCACAAGGTGCTCGGCGCACTGACGCAAGCCTCGATGCTGCATGTTCAGGGTCAGCGGCTTGACCGCGATCGCCTGCAACAAGCGCTGCAGCTGACTCAATCTACCAGTCCGAACTATTGGCTGCTGGCCTCCCTCGATGCGGCCCGTCATCAAATGGCCACGCAAGGTGAAGCGCTGATGGCGCAAACGTTAGCCCTGGCTCACGACGTGCGATCGCGCCTGGGTAATTTAACACCGCTAGCAATTCTGACCGCTGAGGCCGTCGCTGCTCAGAGCGATCAGTTTCAACTTGACCTGACCCGGCTAGTGATTGACGTCTCAGAACTGCAGCTCACGGGGTTTACCGCCGACGATTTTTTGCACGCCCACGGCGTCACCGCTGAACTGCCCACCCAACGACAGCTCGCCTTTATTTTGAGTTTGGGCAATACCCGCACCGATGGCGATCGCTTGGTAGCCGCCTGCATCGAACTCATCGAGCAGGCCCCCCAATTGCCCCGCGCGCCGTCCGAGCCGTTGCCCCCCATTGCCGACTCGATTGCGGCGATCGCGCAACCGCCGATGACGCCCCGTGACGCCTTTTTTGCTCCTTGCCAAACGGTGGCGATCGCCGACGCGGTCGGTCGTCTTGGCGTCGATACGCTCTGCGCCTATCCACCCGGCATTCCGCTGTTGCTGCCTGGGGAACGGATTACCGCTGCAGCGATCGCTCAGCTCCAGCAAATTCACCGTTCCGGTGGCGTCATCACGGGTGCCACTGACTCTGAGTTAAAGACCTTGCGCGTTGTCAGCCAGACCTAATACCAATTCTCTGAAACTGGACTACCGATGTTCCTTTCGACTCTGCTCAAGGAACGTCGGCTGAGCGGAGTCGTCAGCCCTATGGGCCGGCCCGGCCAACCCGCAGTGTCTCCGACTGGGAGCAAGCCGACTTGGCTGTGTGGCTGTAATTTGTAGAACTGGTATAAGGCCAGCGGGCAAGCCATTTTGCCACTCATTGGTCTCTCCCTAGCATCAGGAAATGTAGAGAGATCGGGGAAGCGAGCGCTACTTCCCTAGCATCAGGCCAGGGGCCAAATAACCAAAAGCCAAGAACCAAGAACCACAGCCAACTCAATAGAGTAGTCCCACCGGACAGCTTACCCAGAACGGCGTTGACTCGCCTGCAGCTGCGATCGCAGCATCGCTTCGTCGGTAGCGGGGGCCTTGCAATAGAGCCCTTCGCACACCAACCCGACTGTGTGAGCAGGCAATGTATCATCAGCGCGGAACAAGGCGGTAGGGCTGTGTTGGGTGACCAGTGTCGATAGCAGCTGAGGCGGGGCTTTGACCAAGGTGGCATGGCGAAACCAATCCAACGCGCTGAAGAGAGACGGGCAAGCGCGGGGCATTTGCGACATCACCACACCAAAAGCCTGCAATCCTTGATCGGCGCGATCGAGATAGCTCAGATCTTCCGTTAGCAGGGCCAGCCGCACCAAGTTCGCGATCGCGATGCCATTGGCCGACGGAGTCGCGCTGTCTTGATAGGTGCGTTCTCGCACCAGCAGGCGATCGCTAGCATCAGTGGCGGTGTTGTAGTAGCCGCCAATCTCAGCGCTCCACAACCCTTGATCAAACTCCGCCTGAGTCGCCATCGCGTGACGGTGCCAGGTCGCTGCCGCCGCGACGGCTGGCCAGCGGTTAGCGGCCTGATGCAAGTCCAACAGCGCTTTGATCAGTAGAGCATAGTCTTCCGATTGGGCGGGCACCGCGACAGTACCTTCATAGTTGAGCCGATGCAGCCGCCCGGCTAGCCACTGATTTTGCAAAATGAAATCAGCCGCGCGCGCTGCCATCTCGTAGTAAGCCGGCTGATCAAACACGGCAGCAGCCCGCGCTAACCCTGAGATCATCAGGCTATTCCAAGCAACGATCATTTTGGTATCCGTTACCGCCGGAATGCGCGCGAGCCAAGGATGATCTTTAGCGACGGCATTATTGCGGGCGGGCGGAAACGTTGCGATGTCTGTGGAAGCTTGACCATAACGCCTGGCAAACAGCGCCGCTAGCGCGGCTTCTGTCGGCTCATCTAAGGTCCCTGGTTGGCGACGCTGGAGCACGTTGTGCCCTTCAAAGTTGCCCGCTACGGAAACCGTGAACTTTTCGCTCAGGGCCGTAAGCGCTGCAGCAGGCAACGCTTGCAGTTCGTCATAGCGCCAAACGTAGAAAGCCCCTTCTTCTGGCTCTAGGTCGCGAGGAGTGGCAAAGCTGTCGGCATCTTGAGCCGCATAAAAATAGCCTTCGGGTGCAGTCATCTCACGGACGAGCCACTGATGGGTGAGGTCGATCGCCCGCTCAAAAGCCGGTTCTTGCTCGCCCGCACTCCACAGTTCGGCCAAAAATTCTATAATCTGGCCGTTGTCGTAAAGCATCTTTTCAAAATGGGGCACTGTCCAGGTGGCATCGACGGTGTAGCGATGAAAGCCGCCCGCCACGTGGTCAAAGATGCCGCCCAAAGCTAAATCGGTGCCGCGTCGGGTCGCCACCACCCGGCTATCGAGTTGCGGTTCTTCCCCCGTTTCTGTGTTCGTAGCGTTTTCCCTAGCCTCAGCAGCGCCAGCGCCAGCCGCAAACCGCCCTCCCCGCAAGGTCGCGATCGCATAGGGAATCATCGGAAACTGATTGCCCGTACGGGTCGGCGCTAAAATGCGGGCGCTGACTTCACAGCCCTGCTCTAATATCGCCTGGCTCAAATCCTGATGGGCGGGCAACGCCGCTGACCGCTGCAGGTTCTCTAAAATTTCGGCTTTCACTGCACCCAACTTATCCGGTTCAGTATCGAAATATTGGCGCAGGGCCTGCAATACCTGTAAAAAGCTGGGTCTGCCGTACTTAGGCTCGACCGGAAAGTACGTCCCGCCATAAAAGGGCACCAAATCATCCGGCGAGAGAAAAATATTGAGCGGCCAGCCGCCCTGACCGACCATCATTTGCAGTGCCTGCATGTAGATGCTATCGATATCGGGCCGCTCTTCGCGATCGACCTTGATCGGGAGAAAGTGGCTGTTGAGATAGTCGGCGATCGCCCCATCAGAAAACGCTTCACCTTCCATCACAGTGCACCAGTGACAGCTGGAGTAACCAATGGAAAGAAAAATAGGCCTGTGATCCCGCTGAGCGATCGCCAACGCTTCGTCACACCAAGGCCACCAATCCACCGGATTATCGGCGTGTTTTCGCAGGTAAAGGCTTTGGGCTTGGGCCAACCGATTAGACATTACACAGACCTGAAGGCATCCCTCACAATCTAGCGTCTAGCCGACGTCTCTTGAAGGTTTGACCGCAGGAGATTTCTGGCTCAGAGACGTCCGCCGGAACGTCAGTTTTGTCAATGTCTCGTCGCGACAAACCCAGGATTTCTGACGCCATCCGCCCTGCCAATTCCGGTATGGGCTGGCTCAGCCATCGTCTAAACGCACCCATCTGGCCAGGTCACAGCGGGGAACTGGCCGGTGCGATACTGCACCACGTCGCCTTGGTCATCAGTTTCAAAGACCAAGCGATAGAGCGACAGCTCTGGATCATTGGGCACTAGGGTCAGAAATTCTCCTCGGGTGTAAGGATTCGGAGTCGCGTCCAGCTGATCGGGATAAATTTCCCGCAGCTCTGCTTCTGAAGAACCAATGGTGACACCGCTGACTGTCGGCAGGGAGCTCCCTGGCCAAACGTCCACCCGAATCACGCGATTATCGACCACCATCAGACCGATCGCCTGGGCTGAGGTATCGGGCTGATAGTAAGAGCATTCGCCACTAATGTTGCTGCCAATGGGAACCACCGGCATGCCCAGGGCATCGGTCGCCTCTTCGAGCGTCATACCAATGTTCAGCGGCCCCACACCCGTGAGTCTGACTTCGGCGTCGGTTAAGACCGTCTCTGCTTCAACCAAAATTTCTGGATTAATCGCCGCGATCGCGTACTTCATACGCGACAAATAAGGCAGCGATTTAGCGGCCACCGCCAATGACTGAAAGGGATTGAGCAGCGGCGTTTTACTCGGTTCTGCCAAACGGTAGGCATTGCGGCTTTCGAGCAACGGGGGGCTATTTGCGGTGGACTGGTGGCTCATGATTAAGCCCAGCATTAGCAGACTCAAAGCCGTCACTGAACCAATTAAGGGAGCTTGTTTCATAGGGCTTTTGACACAACCGATGGTTTACATCTACAGAAATGGAACACTCAATTCTTTTAACCGATCACACCCGCATTTGTCAGGTTAAAGCCAACAATTTCTGTAAAAATGTCGTCACATCAGCCCATAAAGCCCCAAGATTAGGCAACATATCATGTTTACTCCTTCTGGCCCTAACCGTCCCACCCCCCGCCGCCCTCAAGATAAAGACGACTGGTTGGCAATTTTTGTGGCGCTGGGCACCTTAGGAGGCCTGGGAGGATGGCTCATCTTCGGCGGGTTTCCCAATCTCACAGCCACGCTGACCGAGACGCCTGACTCAGCGGCGATGCCTTCCCCCGCAATTACCGATTCTAGCTCTGCCAATGCGGGCGATGCGGCCTCTGGTGGCGGTGTGATCGTCGTTCCCGATCCGGCTGTCACACCAGCACCCAGCCCCGGCACAACCGGGGCTGTCAACCCCGAGACAGAGCGCGGCAGCGATGCTAGCCCTACCCCGGCCCCGGCCACGATCGCCCCAAACAGCGAGGGCTCGGCAGTCCCAGAATCACCGGCCCTCGTGGTGCCTGATCCCCAAATTCCCGAGAGTGGCAGCGCCAGCAGTTTGCCGGAAATTCGACCGGCAATCGCCTTTACCGATGTCGCCGCCGACAATTGGGCCAAACCCTACATTGATGCGCTGACGGCGCGCGGCGTGCTCAATGGCCTGCCCGATGGCTCTTTTGCCCCCAACCGTCCCCTCACTCGGGCCGAACTTGCGACCCAGGTCGCCCAAGCTTTTGAGGTTGCGCCCCGCACTGTCAGCCCTGGCTTTACTGACGTGTCCGCAGACTATTGGGCTGCCAACACCATTGACGAGGCAGTCGAGTTGGGATTTATGACGGGATATCCTGACCGCCGCTTTCAGCCCGCCCAAGTCGTGCCCCGGCTGCAAGTATTAGTCACCCTCGCCACAGGACTCTCTCTACCGCAGCCCCCCGATGCCGCTACCCGGCTGCAGGGGTATACCGACCAAAATACGATTCCAGCTTGGGGCAGAGACCAGGTGGCCGCCGCGATCGCCGCTGGCCTCATCACACCAGCAGCGACAGCCGATAGTCAATTGCGACCTAGCGACCCCGCCACTCGGGCCGAAGTTGCCGCCCTGATTCACAGCGCTTTGGTTTATATGGGCAAAGTAGAACCGGTGGAGTAATGCCAGTTCTACAAATTACAGCTACACAGACAAGTTGGCTTCGATTCCGCTCAGCCTATGTTCCTTGAGCGGAGTCGAAAGGAAGATCTGTAGTCCAGTTTCAGAGAATTGGCATAAGCCCGATGCTCAGGGCTGGAACGCTCGTGGGACTCCATCCAGAGCCTAGGAAGCGCCGCCGAGCCCAGCCGTGATTGCGTCCATCACCCGAGCAACCGGTACCACATCCATAGGCGTGGCGATCCCCCCCTGGGCCTTAGGGACGATCGCCCGTTTAAAGCCGAGTTTAGTCGCTTCTTTGAGGCGCAGTTCGAGCTGTGATACCGGTCGCACTTGGCCACCCAACCCCACCTCACCCAAAATCACGGTGTAGGGATCAACTACGCGATCGCGAAAGCTCGCCGCCACCGCAATAGCCATACCCAGATCAGCAGCGGGTTCCCCCACATTCAGCCCGCCCGAAGACGCCACGTAGGCATCGAGTTTTGAGAGGGGGATGCCGACTCGCTTTTCTAGCACCGCCAAGATTTGCAGCAGACGACTGAATTCGATACCGGTCGTCGATCGCCGGGGCGAACTATAGCTGGTGGGGCTGACCAACGACTGCAGTTCGACCACGAGGGGGCGCGTGCCTTCGCAGGCGACGATGGTCGCGATGCCGGGTACCGCCTCATCCCGGTTACCTAAAAAAAGTTCTGAGGGGTTGTGCACTTCCTGCAGGCCACGATCAACCATCTCAAAAATACCGAGTTCGTGGGTGGCCCCAAACCGATTTTTGACGGAACGCAGCAACCGGTGACTGGCAAAGCGATCGCCCTCAAAATACAGCACAGTATCCACCAAGTGCTCCAGCACTTTCGGCCCGGCGATCGCGCCCTCCTTAGTCACATGCCCCACGATAAAGAGGGCAATATCTTCCCGTTTGGCGAGCTGCATCAGGGCCGACGTGCATTCCCGCACCTGCGACACTGACCCCGGTGCCGAAGTCAAAGCGCCGTAATACAGCGCTTGAATGCTGTCGATCACGGCAATCGTCGGCTTCAGCGCTTCTAACTCCATCAAAATCGTTTCTAGATCCACTTCGGGCAGCAGATATAGTCCGGGTTGGCCATCGCTCGCCGCCACCTCCTTCGGAGTTTTAGAGACCTTTACAGTTGCTGGATCACGCGCTTCTGCACCACCAATGCCTAAGCGTTGCGATCGCAGCTTCACCTGCTGGCCCGATTCTTCGGCACAGACATACAGCACACCGGTCTGATTAGCCAGATAGTTTGCGACCTGCAGCAACAAGGTGGATTTGCCAATCCCGGGATCGCCCCCGACTAACACCAACGACCCCGGCACAATGCCGCCCCCCAGCACCCGATCCAACTCTTCATAGCCGGAAGGACAGCGCGGTTGAGGCCGATCTTCAATCTGATTCAGGGTTAATGCCAGGCGCGGAGCAGGGGATTGGGCACTTTTTTTCGCCGTCGTCGTGCGCGATCGCCCGCGCAGCGCCCCTACTTTAGCGGCTTCAGCGGGGGGAGCGACCTGTTCAACCATCGTGTTCCACTCGCCACAGACAGCGCACTTGCCAAAATATTGCGAGGACTCGGCACCGCAGCTGTTGCACACATAAATTGAGCGGGTTTTTGCCATCCTCAATTCCTCCGATAACGCTTGGACTGCCGCGATCGACATCTGCGATCACTCCAGTCCATCCAAATACTTTTGTACCATCTTAACGGGTTGATTTGGTGTGCTGAGACCGAGCAGAAACGTTCTGAAGCGTCTCTCCAAAAGCACCTACAGCAAAATTTCAGGCTCAGTCTCGGGAGCGATAAAACCTATCGCAACTCAGGGTAAAGTGGGAAGACTATGTAAAAAACTGTAAACGCTTTTTTCAGGTCGCCACTGTGGACGTGAACGCCTCCAGCAAAATTCGCCGGTCTTCTTTGGGTCACTTTCTCAAGACCTTAGTGGACGACAGCCTCACCGTTTTTTGGGGAGACTGGCTCGACTTGCGAGTGCGTATTCCTCAAGTCGCGGCGTCTGGGCTAGTGTCACCGCTCATCTATATTCTGGCGTTTGGCCTGGGTCTGGGCAGTTCGCTCGATCAAGTGAGCCAACCCACCGCCGGCGACAACTATCTGGAGTTTATTCTGCCGGGCATGGTGGCGCTTTCTTCAATGGTGATTAGCTTTGGCGGCACCACCTTTTCAATTTGCGGCGATCGCCTCTTCACCAAAACCTTTGAGGAAATGCTGCTCTATCCCGTTCATCCTCTAGCGCTGTACCTGGGCAAAATGCTGGCCGGCATCGTGCGGGGCATGATGACGGCAGCTTCGGTGATTTTGGTGGCGGTTTTGTTTACGGGTCAGGTCTGGAGCTTTTTGAACCCGCTATTTCTCAGCTTGCTGGTACTCAACTCAGCCGTGTTTGCCGGTTTAGGCGTGATTGTTGGTTTGAACGTTAAATCTCTCGAAAGTGTTGGTCTGTTCAATAATTTTTTGATCGTGCCGATGTCATTTCTAGGCGGCACCTTTTTTGACCCGAGCACCTTACCGGTCGTGCTTAAAGGGATTGTCTATCTGTTGCCGCTTACCTACACCACCATTGGCCTGCGGGCCGCTGCCTACCAGCCGCTGTCAGAGTTTCCCTGGTATAGCTTGCCGGTGTTGGGTGGGTTTGCAATCGCCCTAGCCTACGCTGGAGCATATCAGTTTTCCCACCAGCAGGATTAGCCGCAACTAGATTGCAGGCGTTTCTTCTACGCTGGGTGCAGTATCAGGCTCAGGCTCGTCAAAATCCGGGCAGAGGGGCGATCGCTCGGTGGGGAGCGGGAGCAACGTTAGCGGCTCCGGTTCGCCATTGACCGCGACGCTGAGCTGGTACAGCTGCCAAGCGCCCTGTTCGTTTTGCGCCTCGGCATAGACACTGCCGCGGCGATCCTCACCAGACACGTTAAATCGAATACAGACCTGTCCCGCCCCATCAGCCGGGTAGCTTTCTTGGACTTTTGACGTCCAACCCGTCTCGACCAGACTACCCAACGCCTCAGCGACTTCATCGCTAGTCTCGACTTCCGTCGAGGCCAATTGATACACCTGATAAGAGCCGGTGGATTTGTAGAGGCGCTGCACCGAACTGCCTAAACCAAACAGCACCGACAAAACCACCATCAACGGCAAACAGACGCAGCCACAGCCCAACGCCACCACCGGAATGATCCACTTTTTGTCGCCATCGCTGGCAGCATCCTCTTCAGTCGGCGGCGTAAAACCGGCATCAGTCGGGGGCTTACCGGGTGCGTCAAAGTTCGACTCTTCTGACATGGGGGCAGCAGCACTGGCGTTGTCTGCATCTTACTCGCGATCGCCCGACCCACGAGGCCACTTACAGAAATCGTTGCGTCCAAGGAGGTCGCCCACTCAGCGATCGCCCCCACGCTTCTAACCCAGGCACCCACTACCCTCCACACTCTACTCCCCATTGCCGAGGCTTCACCTTGACTGACGCACACCCCATGCAGCTCAAACAGCCGCATCATTCATCACCGCCATCCGCCGACAACAACCTGAGGCGCACCATATGGGACAGCGGACTTTCCGGATCGCCGAGTTGTACTTCGAGCGTTTGGCTAGTCAGAGGCTCTAAATGGCTCAACAAATTGCGCAGCTGCGGCGTGCTCGAACCGCTATCGACAAAAACGCGCTCTGCCAGCTTGTTCATTTGAGTCCAAGCGTTGTAAAGCTTAGCAGTGGCCTGCTCTAGCTGCGCGGCTTGTTTCACCAGATCCGCCGTCGCATTGAGACAGCCAATCCGCAATGCCTCTTCGAGGGCCTGTTCTAAATCGAGGTTCTCGCTGTCGAGCGCCTGCACCTGTACCGCCGCTTCTAAATATTTAGCCAGATAGCGAGCCTCAGCTGTCACCTGCTTCAGCGTATCGATGTCGGGGTTGAGCATCACCTCAGTTCTGAGTGTCTCCCGATGGGGAACGGGGAGTTTTTCCATTTCCTTGACCAGAGGTGCGAGATAACGGGTAGGAATGGTGTTGTTGGCAGCTTTTTCTTTCAGTTCAGCCGGCAGCAAATCGGAGGTCATGGCGATCCATTCATCTGAGATTTGCCGCACTTCACGACGGGTGATCTGCTCGCCGCGCTGAGCCGCATCACTTACAAGCTGCTGCACTTCGGGGGCCGACTGCGCGGTCTCGATAAAGGCTCGCTTGCTAAAGTTATTGACCGACTCAGGCTCTAACATGCCATCTTGCAGCAGCGTGTCGGCACTTTCCGCCAGCTCAATCAACGAGTAGGCCTGGCTTTTAGTGATTTCACGATCGCGCAGCCAATTCAAAAACCCGGTGCCCCGACCATCGCCGCCGCGCTTTTCGCGATCGCGCACCGTGCGCATAATCCGCCCCCGCCAAATATCCGTTTGCAAATCAAAGCGATCGCACACCTGCCAGGCCAGCTCAATCTGCCGCTGAAATTCAAACTCTGAGAGGTTCTCATCCTCGGGGTTGGGCAGGGCAAAGTTGAGGTCGGTGCTAGGGTCGAGCGCCGCAGCAATGCTGTCGGCAGACGGGGAAGAGGCAGGGTTCATAAAGTGGAGAGTAACGGCACAGACCCATCATTGTTGCATAGGGGGGCAGGGCAGTCGGGAGCAATTTGATGGAGACATTAGGGATTCAAAGTTTGGAGTTCGGAATGCGGAGTTCGGAATGCGGAGGGTTGCTAAACATGATCAAACGCCTACTGTCAGGATTTAGCAATGCCCAATAGTGACAGCAAGCGTTCTAGAGGCAGAGTGTGCTGGCGGTTCGGCACCCTTAGCGAACCGTAGCGCGCAGGGGTTCGGTATCGATGGGTTTCAGGAGAAACAAGCGGAACAGATCGCCAGCGGTGCCTAAAACATGGGGCACTTTGCGCAACCACTTGAAGGGACGCGGCAAGTTACTGGTGGCGATCGCCTTCAATTTCACGTTCCGCTCGACACAGCGATCGAGCCGTTTAAAAAAGTCAGGATGATCGACATTCAGCATGACCGGAAAGGCCCGCGCTGCCGTGGCATTGGTCTGTCGCACCACTTCTTCATCAAAGGCGGCGGCGTCTAACCCCAGCATTTCATAAAATTTGCTGCGTTCGTGAACGGTTAAGGAATGAGTCGCAAACACCGACAGCAGAAAGAAGCGACTCCAAAACCGCGCCTGCCAGCCTTGCCACATATGGGACTGCGATCGCAACAGGGCCTTAAAGATATCGCCGTGGCGGTTTTCGTCTTGGCACCAGCTTTCAAAGTAGTCAAACAGCGGGTAGAACTTGTTTTCGGGCTGCTGTTCTAGATGGTGAAAAATCAGAATGTAGCGCCAGTAGCCAATTTTTTCTGACAGATAAACCGCATAGATCACCCACTCCACCGGAAAAAAGGTGTAAGTCCGGTTTTTCGTCAGCTTCGCCAGATCGAGAGAAATATTGAAATCCGCCATGGCTTTGTTAATAAAACCAGCGTGACGGGCCTCATCGCGGGCCATCAGATGAAAAATTTCGGCTAGCAAGGGGCTGCGCTGCTTGAGCTTGCGCGACAGTTCTTTGAACAGCAGGAAGCCTGAAAATTCTGAGACGCAGGAACGTTCTAAATAATCGACAAAAGCCGCGCGTTCTTCCCCCTGAATATGGTTCCAGGCGGTTTCAAAGGCTTCAGTGCGAACAAAATGATCACGGTTGTAGTCGGCCCGCATTTCGGCCAGCATCGCCTGCAGTGCTTCTTCGCCCTGAGACAGATCCATCTCAGCGGCTTTGTCAAAGTTGGTGGTGTAAAACCGGGGCGCGAGCAGGGTCTCTTCAACGGTGGTTTTGACGCTAGGTGAGTTAGGAACAGTGCTGACCATAATTCTCCTGATACGGTACCCAGCGGCGCTTGCCTAGGGCAATGGCAACCATTGGCTGCACTCACGTTATCAGGAAGCTGGGGGGCGATCGCGCGGCGCGCTGACACCTGTTACAAAGCGTCAAGCATAGACACAATCGTTACTTCAGCGTTCTTCATGAATTCCAGTACACAATTAAAATTGGTCGGATGACAGTGCTGGCATCACAGCATTCAGAGTGCCCATGACGAGGCCGAGGAGGGCTCACGGGTCAACGAGTCTTGCCCTGAACAAGCCCTTAAGCACAATCGCTGGGAGCCGCAAACAAGAGACGCGCCGCCCCCTCCACCTGAGCCCTCGGACTGACGCTGTCGGGGAGCGCCGGTAGCCGCACCACAGTCTGATCAGCAAACAGTCCCTCAGGGAGCGCTTGCCCAGTCTGGTAGCGGTTATGCACGACATAGCGCTGGGCAACTTGCATATCGGTCAGAGTGGCGTTGAGGCGAGCCGCTTCCGCCAGAATGGCTGACTGGTTTTGCACCACACCAATAAATTCGGTGTGGGTGGGGTCAGTGAGGCGCTTTTGCGCATTCATCACCTGTTTACGCAAGGTTCGCAGCCGTCCCATCAGTTCTGTACGGCCCACCACATGCTGATACTTGATCCACAATTTAAAGATCCAGGCGAGCCAGTCACCGAGTGCCGTTGGCATTTCTAAAAAGCGGAGCAGGTGCCCCGTAGGAGCCGTATCCAGCACAATCAGCTGTTCTTGGTCTTGCTCTAGCAGGTCGATCACGGTAATGAGCGAGAGCATTTCATCAATGCCGGGGAGAGCCTGCGCCACAATCTGCCGCCACGCTTCGGGGCCATAGGCGATTTGCAGCCCATCGTCTCCCGTGTCGCCGCTCATCATTTCGGCCAGCTCCCAAAGGTAATCATGGCGAAATTTATCGAGGATGATATCAGCATCAACTTCTTGCGCCGAGAGATTGCCCGTGATGGGTACCGGCTCATTCTGCAGCGTGACCGCCAAAGCGTCTCCCAGCGAGTGGGCCGGGTCTATCGACATGACGCGCACAGCAGCTTGGGGATGCTGCTGGGCCATACCGGTGGCGATCGCTGCCGCGACAGTCGTTTTGCCGACGCCGCCTTTGCCGCCTAAAATCACCAATCGCCGACCGGCCGTAATGAAATCATCTAGCCCCGGTAACAAGGGCTCGGGCCAAGTCAGGGCGGTTTCAGGAGTAGTTTTGGCCTGCCAGGTTTGCGTCGAGGTCAGCCCGGTCAACAGCGACTGCAGCGCCTCACTGCCTACCGGCTCCAGCGGCCACAGCGGTAGCCCCAACACCGGCTGAGGGGCCGGCATCTGATCGAACCCAGCCAGATGCTGGTTTTGTCCGGCACTGCCCGTCAGCCGATTGACCACAATGCCGCCGAGGGGAATGTGCAGCTCGTCTAAAGCCTCAACAAAGCGTTCCGTTTCACGCAGACTCAGCAGCTCGGGAATTGCCACCACCCAACAGGCAGTGCGGGCAGCATCTTGCAGCTGCGATCGCCCGGCAGCCAAGTCGGCAGTCATATCGTCCAAAAAGGTGTCAGCGTCGTCTGGGTCGTAGCTTTTGGTTTTCGATAGCGCTTCGATCATGTAGCGGTGCTTGTCTTGAAACAGCCGCAGCGATTGCAGCAGCGTATCGAGAAAATCCATCAGCCCAAACAGGTTGAGCGTATGACCGCTGGGGGCCATATCCACGATGACGCGATCAGCCTCGCCTGCCCGCAAAATGCGCTGAATCTCAAGCAGCCCCATCAGTTCATTCAAACCGGGCCAGTCCATATCCCACACGGGGGAAAGATCGTCATCTTCGACAAAACTGCCCCGCTCTACCAGGGTTTCGAGCACGCTGCCATAGTCAGCTTTAAAGGCTTGCAGTAACGCTTCGGCATCCAGCGCCCGCATCCTGAGGTTGGCCGCATCGGGGTGCGATCGCGCCTCGTCATCCACCGGTAGCAGCAACACATCCCCGAGGGAATGGGCCGGATCAGTCGAGAGCAGCAGCACCTGTTCATCCGGCTGCTGCTGCGCCTGAGAGAGGGCGATCGCACAGGAAAAGGTGGTTTTGCCGACGCCGCCTTTGCCACTGACCAAGGTCAATTGTTTCAGTTCCATCGGAGCCATCACCCTTGCCCACCGTATGTATTGTTTCAGAATGCCCAGATGGCATCACCGGGATGACGAATGACCGGCGAATTCTGACCACATACTCACAATGTAGATAAATAGCCCTTCTGAGTGATCGGACTCCCGATGCCATCTGGGAAAAGCCGGGGAGCTAGTTTTGTTGCCTGGTTTCAGAGAATCGAGATAACGGGAAACAAGACACTCAATCGCGATTGAGGTTGCTTGGCCGGTCATCGCCATGGGGCAGGGGAGATGGGCACGATCGTTGAGGACACATGATCCATTCAGAGCTAAAAGCTTCGAGGCGAGGGATACCGGGCTTTAAGATTGCGTTCTGAAAGGCGACAATGCTCCACTTTGCTGGGCTCTCCAGCCCCCTTGCCCCCTTGCTCTCCAGCGCCCCTGTCTCTCTCCCAAACATCTGAACATGGCAACAGCAACCGCATTCTGTCTTACACCACGAGCGATGCTTCTGCCCGAACGGCCCCAAGAGACCCCGAGTAGACCAGACCCCGGCGCGTATCTAAGGTCAAAATAGTGCCGTCGCGAATCGTTTCGGTGGCGTTTTTGACCCCCACAATCACAGGGATGCCTAACCGTAAACCCAGCACTGCCGCATGCCCCGTGAGGTTGTCATCTTCGGTCACAATCCCCCCCGCCTGGCGAATCGCTTCGACATAGTCGGCGCTCGTGTGCGTCACCACTAAAATTTCGCCGGGGTTAAAGTCCGTCACGTCTAATCCCGTTTGCGCGACGCGAGCCCGACCGCTCACCGTCCCTTCACCAATACCGACCCCGGTGCCCAGCACCGCCGTCACAATATCTACCTTGATCAAATCCGTCGAGCCCGAGATTCCCTGCAGAGTACCGGCGGTCATCACCACCAAATCACCTTCGCGCAAAAACCCCTTTTCTTGCGCCACATTCATCGCCGCTTGAAAGGTTTGACTGGCCGAGGGCAAATCGAGCACCACCAGAGGCCGCACGCCCCATACCAGCTGCAGCTGTCGAGACACGGAAACGTGGGGCGTCACCGCTAAAATGGGCGTCTTCGGTCGAAATTTGGAGACGTTACGGGCCGTTGCCCCTGACTTCGTCAGGGTCATGATGGCCGAGGCACTGAGCTGTGAGGCAATACGCGCCACCGCCTGACTAATCGCGTTGGGAATTGATCGCGGCGAGCCCACCATGTCTTGGGCTTCGTGGGCAAAATTCTCCTGCTCGGTTCTCAACGCGACGCGGGCCATCGTGGCAACCGCCTCGACGGGATGCTTACCCACCGCCGTTTCGTTCGAGAGCATAACCGCATCGGTGCCATCAAGAATGGCGTTAGCAATATCAGAGACTTCGGCCCGCGTCGGTCGGGGATTGTTGACCATACTATCGAGCATCTGAGTCGCAGTGATGACCGGAATGCCGAGGCGATTAGAGGTGTTAATTAACCGCTTTTGCAAAATGGGCACTTCTTCGGGGGGCAGCTCAACGCCCAGATCACCCCGCGCCACCATGACGCCGTCTGACAGCGACAAAATGGCATCCATCTGCTCGATCGCTTCGTGCTTCTCGATTTTGACGATGACGGGCACCCGCTTACCGGCATTGGCGATCAGCTCTTTGATTTCGAGCACGTCCTGCGGATTTCGCACAAAGCTGAGGGCCACCCAATCCACCCCTTGATTCAGGCCAAAGAGCAGATCTTTGCGGTCTTTATCCGTCAGCGCCTTGATCGACAGATAGACGCCGGG
This sequence comes from uncultured Halomicronema sp., assembly GCA_937899725.1. GTDB lineage: Bacteria > Cyanobacteriota > Cyanobacteriia > Phormidesmidales > Phormidesmidaceae > Halomicronema. The sequence continues at coordinate 10,174 of CALCCA010000027.1, read as the reverse complement.
GAAGTTAACCCCTTTGTTGTTCGACAGCACGCCGCCCACCACGACACGACAGTGCAGCTCATTCTGCTCTTTGTCGATCGCTTCCACTTTCATCTCGACCTTGCCGTCGTCGAGCAAAATGGTGGCGCCATTGGGCACTTCTTGCGCCAGCGGTTCGTAGGTGACCGAGCTAATGCTCTGAGTACCCGGTAGAGCCCGACTCGTGAGGGTAAACTTATCCCCTTTATTCAGGTGGATAGAGCCATCGGCAAAGCGACCGAGGCGAATTTTGGGGCCCTGCAGGTCTTGCAAGATCCCCACGGGCTGATTGAGTTCAAAGGAGACTTGGCGGATCAAACGAACGCTGCGCTGGTGATCTTCGTAGGTGCCATGGGAAAAATTGAGGCGGAGGGTGGTGGCACCCGCTTCGATCAGCGATCGCAAGACATCAGCATCTTGGGTAGCAGGCCCAATGGTGGCCACGATCTTGGTGCGTCGCAGAGCAGTTCGAAGTTGCATAACCGTTTTAGGGAAAATGAGCGCCGGCACGCGTCAGGTAAAGAGCTGTTCACCAAACGGAACCAGCCCATCACAACGCTTGCGTAAACCTCCGGGATAGTAGCATGTTACCCCCTGCCCGACGATGTCTAAGGCGGTTACGAGAAAGTCTAAAGGGCCAATTGAGCGAGCATCATGAGAATTCTGGGCGCTCAATAAACCAAGCTGCCGGTAAAGCTGAAAGAAAACGGCAATAATCCGACAATCTGCCCGCTCAAGCTGATAATGCAAAAGTGCTCAGAGGCGACTATAAGAGCAAAATGAGAAACGTCACAAAACTTTATTATTGCCCCTGAGTAACGTATACTACCTGAGTCAGATTACAAGGAGCTTTGCGTATGTCGGTGGCCGGTCAGCCCCTGACACTGCCCAGAACCGTTCCCTCAGACTATCTCAAAGCTGATGGCGGATTGAGTCCCAACTTATTGATGTTGCTGTTTTCGGTGGCTCTCATTGCCACTTCTACAGCCGGTTATTTTTGGTGGGGTTGGGCCAGTTGGTGTGTCTTTTGCATGAATGTGGTAGCTCTGCACCTAGCAGGGACGGTGATTCACGATGCTTCTCATAATTCTGCTCACCGCAACCGCATTGTAAATGCTGTTTTGGGCCACGCGAGTGCGCTGATTCTGGGCTTCTCTTACCCGGTCTTTACGCGCGTGCATCTGCAGCATCACGCCCACGTGAACGATCCTGAAAACGACCCTGACCACTTTGTATCCACAGGCGGGCCGCTGTGGCTCATTGCCGCTCGCTTTTTCTATCACGAAATTTATTTCTTTCAACGGCGGCTCTGGCGCCATTGGGAACTGCTGGAATGGTTTCTCGGTCGCCTAGCAGTCGGCTTGCTGGTGTTTACCGCCTGTCAGTTTGACTTCTTGGGCTACCTCTTTAACTACTGGTTTTCACCGGCCCTCGTCGTCGGTATTGCCCTCGGCCTATTTTTTGACTATCTGCCCCACCGCCCTTTTGAAGACCGCGATCGCTGGAAAAATGCTCGCGTTTACCCCAGCGGCATTTTGAACCTGCTGATCATGGGGCAAAACTATCACCTAGTTCACCACCTCTGGCCTTCAGTGCCTTGGTATCGCTACAAGCCCACCTATGAAGTGATGAAGCCCTTGCTCGACTCGAAGGGCTCACCTCAATCGCTGGGCATTTTGACCGGCGCTAAAGACTTCTTCGGATTTCTCTATGACGTCGTGCTGGGTATTCGGTTTCACTCTCACAAGCCGCCACATAAGTCTGAGTAATACCAATTGTTAGAATCTGACTCCCTCAACACAATCTTGGCAACGCACAGGAGCTTGGGAGCAAGGGAGCAGGTGCATCGCTACACGGATGACACCCTACCGCCTTCACGAGCAGGAGGGTCATGGCGACATCATCGGCTATTGCTGAACTCTGGTTATTCTCGCTGCGAGGAAACGGAGACTGCCCGGTCGCCTAAGTCAGGACGTAACTGCTGCGCTTCTCGCAAATAAACATGGCAGACAGCTTCGTGCAGGACAGGCACCTGAGTGTGAATTAGCACTCGAATGCAGCGCGGTAGACTGCCTCTCACATGCATGTGCTGCACATCAAGGAGAGGGACAGCATCCCAACCCGGTCGCTGACGAGCGGCCGCCGCCGGGAACAGAGCATCTAAATCTTTGGTCACCGAAAACGTGACACTGATGAGATGTTCGGGACTGAGGCGGTTGCGGGTTTCTAGGGCCTCTAGAAGCTCATGGGTGGCTGCGGCAATTTCCTCAGCATCATTATGGGAGACAGTCGTTGCTCCTCGAACTGCTTGCATGCGCCATTCCACGCTAACTTCCTCCAACTTTACTGACCTCATCCAAATTCACAGCCAATTGGCCTGATGCCTGAAAGCTCAGAGTCAATCCTAGCAGCCTCCTTCCAGCCGCTCGGGCAGCGATCGCTAGGGACGATACAGCCACAAGGGCAACCCAGACGTGCTGATTTCGAACTCTAGCCAGTTCGTCACCGTCTGTAGATTAGCGGCGGCTTCCGGAAAAATCTGTGACCAGACAGACTGATTACGACCGGGCACAAAGCGCTGAATGCCGGTCTTTTTGGGCTCAATTTTTAGGACTTCGGCTGCCTCTGGATCGAGGTCTGCCAGCTCTGCGGCCCAGCGCCGGGCGTCCTCTTCGGTGCCTAACCGATCCACGACGCCGAGCGTCAGCGCCTGTTCGCCGGTAAAAATGCGACCATCGGCGAAGCTCCGCACGGTTTCTTCAGTGAGGCCACGGGCTTTGGCGACAGTTTTCACAAACTGGCCATAGCTAACATCAATGAGTTCTTGCAAGATAGTTTGCTCAGCCTCGGTCAGCTCGCGATCGAAGGCCAAAATGTCTTTATAGGGGCCAGACTTAATAACTTTGAACGAAACCCCCACGCGATCAAGCAGTTGTTCCAGATTATTGCCGCGCAAAATGACGCCAATACTGCCTGTAATCGTGCCGGGATTAGAAACAATATGCTGCGCTCCCATGGCAATGTAAACCCCACCGGAGGCAGAAATATTACCAAAGCTCGCCACAACAGGGATTTTTTTATCTTGCAGTCGCAGTAGGGCGTTGTAGATTTCCTGTGAGTCGCCTACAGTGCCACCGGGACTGTCAATCCGCAACAGCAGCGCCGGAAACTTTCTCTCCACCACTTCATCGAGAGCTGCTAAGACGGTTTTACGGGTTGCCCCCGCGATCGCGCCGGCGACTTCGATCCGGGCAATCGATTTTTGGGCGCGAGATTTAAAAGGCCAAATCATAAACGAAGCTTAGTGAGTAAAACGGGTCCTCTGGCCGCCGCACAGTTGAGATCCGAGTCTACATTGCCTGCCGATTACCAGAGCGTAAGGCTCATTGTACTCTGACAGCTGAGGCAGCGGCACCAGCAGATCACCGCCGCCGCCGCTAGCTAGGGACTTCAAGTTTCTTTATATTGAAATAACTAACGTTTAATCTGAGCGATCGCCCCTTTGTTGCATGGACTCAAATTTGCCCGTCCGCTCACCGCTGCTGCGATTACCGCTGATGATTGCGCCGTTCTTCCTCTGGGGAACGGCCATGGTGGCGATGAAAGGGGTGATTCCGAATACTGCGCCCTTTTTTCTGGCGACGATGCGCCTACTGCCTGCTGGTGTGATCGTGCTGGTGGCGGCGATCGCCATGCGATGCAGCTTTCAGGTAACCGCCCGAGGCTGGTTGTGGATTGGCCTATTTGCGTTAGTCGATGGGGCCTTGTTTCAAGGATTTTTAGCCCAGGGATTGGTGCGCACAGGGGCTGGTCTCGGTTCTGTCATGATTGACTCGCAACCGCTCGCGGTGGCGCTGCTCGCCCGGTGGCTCTTCCACGAGCAGGTGGGGCCACTGGGTTGGCTCGGTTTGGGCGTCGGGCTGCTCGGCATCAGCCTGTTGGGCCTGCCCGACGAATGGTTAATCAGCGTCTTTCAAGGCCACTTCACGCTGACGGAAATTCCTGCAGACGGGTTAGCGCTGCTGCGGCTGCTGTTTGACCAGGGTGAGTGGCTGATGCTGATGGCGGCCCTGTCGATGGCGGTAGGCACAGTCTTGATTCGATACGTCGCTAAACATGCCGACCCGGTGGTAGCCACCGGCTGGCACATGATTTTGGGGGGTCTGCCCCTGGCGATGCTCTCAGCCGTGAATGAAACGCAGCCCTGGGCCAATATCGGGCTGTCGGGATGGGGCGCGATCGCCTACGCCACGATCCTGGGCAGCGCCTTAGCCTACGGCATCTTTTTCTACCTAGCCTCTGAAGGCAATCTCACCAGCCTGAGCGCCCTCACCTTTTTGACACCAGTCTTTGCTCTCCTCTTTGGCAATCTATTTTTAGGGGAGGTGCTGAGTCCGATTCAAACGGGTGGTGTTGCCCTCACCATTGTCAGCATTTATTTGATCAATCAGCGCGAAGTGCTGACCACAGCCTTAACCCGGCAGTTTCGCGCAGACCAAGTGTCAACCGTAGACTCCAAGCCTGATTCGTTGACTTAGCGATGAGGCCTAAACGATGCTTGATTAAGCGAATTCACCTGTTTGTAAATAGTCTCCCTATGCTTGTCGCCCCTGGATCTGAGGCTGCTTCGCCAAGGCTCAGCCACGAATTTTGCCGCTCAGCTGATCAGCATCCTAGTATTTGCCGTTACGTGAGCAGGCTACTGATGGGACAACGATGTTGTCGCAGTCATCATCACATCGCAAGCAAAAACTGGGCGATTGTAACACCTGCAGCATTTTTCCAGTCCAGCTGGTCAGGAGATAACGCATAGGTTGTGACCTCCGGCAGCATCGCGAGAAAGGCCGCTTCTTGCGGCATGACGCCATCAGGTTGACCACAGAGGCGGCGAGTGCTGGCAGCCAGCCCAACCGTGAGAGCGTGATCAGTTTGCTCGTAGGTCGCCTGATAGGTGTTGCAGCCAGCCGAGCCGGTGAGCCCCGTCTCGGGATTGAAGGTAGCGGTGATTTGAGTATCGGCCAGCGGCGTCACGAGACCACGACCATTGTGGTAAGCCACCAGCGTCCATTCGGTCTGGGTGAACTGAGCCGCTGGTGTCATGAGCGTGAAGAGCGGGGTGTCTGCCTCATCCAACAAGATCAGCTGATTCGCTGACTGGGTATAAGTGGTGATTTGCGGTAAGCCTGACAAAATGGCCGCCTCTTGTTGCGCCAAAGCTTCAGGACACCCGATCAAGGTGGTGCCGCCACTGCTGATGGCGAGGTGCTCGCTAGTCAACTCGTAGTCACTGAAAAATCGGTTGCAGCCAGTGAAACCCGACAAGCGTCCGGCTTTAAACTCCAAGGTGGCCGGGCGATCGCCCACAACTTCTACTGTGGTGCCGTCAGCAGCCTGATAGCTCACCAATTGCCAGGGTTGCTCGAGGGGATGCGGCATGAGGGTGTCTTCAATGGGAGCAGATGCCTCGATATCAGATGAGGAGGATTCAGCGATCGCGCTCAATGCACCGCCGAGCAAACCGGAGATCGCGAGTGTGGCACCGAGCCAATGGGTCAATGCTTTGTTCAAGTGTGTTGCCTCCGGGCCATGTGAATGTAATGAGTTAATGAGATGTCAGACGGGTTGGCCTGAGTGACCTCCAACTTTTGATACTAAAGACTCTTGATTTACCGATGAGGCAGGTTACTAAAATCGATACCGGCACTGACACAATGCCAATTTCCTAAGGCTGTCATCAGTTAGCAGCTCAATGTCTGCACGGCAAAGGTTTCAGCCTCTGATTTTATTGTGGAAGGGACGCAGCAATACCTGTTCTCTGGGGGTTTGATACTTGCCTAATGATTTGCCCTAGCTTGCTGTTTTGTTAGGACGTGTCCCAGCCCTGATCGGGAAAGCAACCACGCATAGACTCGCAGCAGAGGCTTTACCAAAGGGAGGGGCATCTTCTATGCTCACAGGGATAGAATCACCCAAGGCAACATGGCGCGCCCCCGCAGGTTTCCATTAAGCAGCTTGGCTCACAATCTGAAAGATGACGTCTTTCTGAAACGGTTGGGGCAAATCGAGAGCATGGTGTCCAAAATCCTCTCGATCGCGATGGTGGTGGTCATTCTGGTAACCACCGTAGATTTAGCCCTGGTACTCTATCGATCGCTTTTTGTTTCAGACGATATTGGGTTCTTTAAGACCACCCTGACAGATATTTTCGGCCTCTTTTTGAGCGTGCTGATCGCGCTAGAAATTCTAGAGAACATCACTGCCTACATTCGCAAGCACGTGGTGCAGGTGGAACTCGTCATCGCCACGGCATTAACTGCCGTCGGGCGCAAGCTCATAATTCTTGATTTAGAAACAGTCCCCGGCGTCAGTCTGATTGGCCTAGCGATCGCGATATTCGCCTTATCGGTCAGCTATCTCATCGTGCGAACGGTGCACCGCTAAACAAAACGACTGAATTGCTTAACCTATTACCAGGAACTTTAATCGGCTAGCGACTTCATATCATTTGCCGATACGCATTTCATCCCTAGCGAATTTTGTGAAGCGGGCACAGAGACGATGATCCCATGAGATGGGGTCATGACATGACGGGAAGCCCTAGCCAGGGCATCCCGTTACCAGTAAGATTAAACCGACCTTAAGTTACACAACTTTACGTAAGGATTTTATGAACACTCAACTTTTTTCTGTGAAGGCTTTGGCTTTAGCCAGCGTTCTGAGTCTCGGGGTCACGCTACCGGCCATCGCTGATCACCACGCCGCCACGGATGCGGTTGAGGGGGAAGCGATGGAAGCAGTTGAAAGAACGGCCCAAGGGGCGGGTGATATCGTCGACGTGGCCAGCTCAGTCGAAGACTTTAGCACTTTAGTCGCTGCAGTTGAGGCGGCTGGATTGGTTGATGCGCTTAAAAGTGAAGGACCTTTTACCGTATTAGCCCCCACCAACGATGCCTTTGCAGCCCTGCCTGATGGCGTGCTCGATGCTCTACTGCTGCCCGAAAACGAAGATTTGCTCACCGAAATCCTCACCTATCACGTGATTCCGGGTGAAGTGCCGTCTGCCGATATTACCACTGGCCCCGTCCCTACCTTGAACGGTGACGACGTCATGGTGACCGCTGATAATGACATGATTATGGCTGATGACGCCATGGTGGTCGCGGCTGATGTGCCTGCCAGCAACGGCTTAATTCACGTGCTGGATGCCGTATTGGTGCCTGATGATGTGGCTGAGGAACTAGGCGCACGTCTAGCAGCAGCGGAAGAAGTCGAAGAACCGGCTCCGGCTGAGCCCGCTCCAGCTGAGCCCGCTCCGGCCGAACCCGCTCCGGCTGAGCCCGCTCCAGCTGAGCCCGTTCGCGGTCTTTGGTAAGATAACGGCGACTCTTTATACGTGTGTTGTAACCCATGAACCAGCGGACAGCTCGTCACCAGACAGCCCGGCTTTGGCGAACGGTAGGGCTGGTAGCGTTACTCCTGATCGGATTGACGTTACCAGTCTGGGCCAATGGTCAGACCGATGCTGTCGTAACGGATGCTGTCCGCCTTGAACTTGAGTACACACCGGAGCGATCGCTGCCCGCCGACAACAACGTCTATGGCCTGGGGCGGCGATCTGATCATTTACCCGCAGCGATTCCACAGGCGGATCGCGTCGTTTTGCGGCTGGGTGATCGACGGGTCTACGTCTACGACGGCGAGCAGATTTTAGAGAACTATCCCGTGGCGATCGGCACCCCTGAGACGCCGACGCCGACCGGCCAATTTACCGTCACACAGATGGTAGTTAATCCCATCTGGCAAAGCCCTTGGACGGGTGAAGTGTTTGCTCCCGGTGCCAACAGTGCGCTGGGGCTGCGATGGATTGGCTTTACCTCCCTGCCTAATGGGGATATTGGTTTTCACGGCACGCCGACTATCTCTTCTATTGGTCAGGCGGCTTCCAACGGTTGCGTGCGCCTCACCAATGAAGACGTGCTGTCACTCTACAGCCATGTCAAGATGGGGATGACTGTTGTGGTTGAGCCCTAACGATGGTGTCGTTTTTGAGTCGCTGTCGCCATCCTGTTCGCTGGTCGCTGCCCACTGCGGCTGGTTTCTTCATCAGTCTCTGTATGGCAGGCAGTCTCAGCCTGGGGCAGGCCCAAGCGGCGGCCGTGACGCCCCCTGACCGTCCGCTCCCGCTAGAAGTTTCCACGGGGGCGATCGCCCCTCCCTCGGACAAAGATATCGTCCGCGACCCCGCGTTATTTTTGCCTCAGGCCCCCCAGCGTGTTTCGCGGCTAGTGCTCCGGCTCTCAGAACGCAAACTTTATGGCTACCACGGCGATCGCGAAATCGTCGCCTATGACGTCGCGATCGGGCGTCATGAATGGGAAACCCCCACCGGCGCCTTCACGGTTTTTCAGCAGCAGCCACATCCCGCCTGGGAGCATCCTTTCACCGGAGAAGTGGTTCCCCCCGGCCCTGACAATCCGCTCGGGGCTAGGTGGATTGGCTTTTGGACGGATGGCACCAACGCCATTGGCTTTCATGGCACCCCCGACGAACATCTGATCGGCGAGGCAGTTTCTCATGGCTGCGTGCGCATGCGCAATGCGGACGTGATTGAACTGTATGACCTCATTGAGCTGGGCATAGCCGTTGTTGTCCTGCCCTGATGCAGACAGGCAAAATCCCGCTGGGGTCACTCGATCAGGGCGTGCCAGAAAAGCTGAACGCATGTATCATGCCTGTTGCAGGGTGGGTTGCTTGATGAACTCAGTGAACATCTTATGCCTGCCTGCGATGGCCCCTCGGGCTGGTCCCTGCATCTCGCCCCCTCGCCCCCCGCAGCAGCATGGTTTTAAATCTGCTTACTCGCATTCTTGTTTGGGCCGCTTTTGGGCTGCTGATTTGGTACTTCATCAACAAAATCGTTCCCAAAAACTTCCTCACGGTGTTTGGGGGAGCCATCATTTTGGCGCTGATTTTTCTGTCCTTTGCCTTCACCGGCGATCCCACTATTAGTGCAATTCGGCGCATTATTTCTTTTCCACTCACACCTTTGGGCGCCACAATTACGATCTTGCTCTTCTCGTTTAGAGACGTCTCCTTTGAAAACGGCTTTAAGAAGATCAATGGTCAGTGGGTGGCGATCGCCTTCGTGATTTTAGTCGTATCGAGTCTGCCGCTAGTGGCGCGGGTGCTCGTGAATCAGGCGGAGCAATCGGTGCAGCGAGCCTATGCAGAGCAGCAGGGCATTTGTCAGGATGTTTGCCCTGCCGACATACCCGAAGCAGCCCCTCTGGGTCAAATTGTCGGGCTCGTAGTGTTGGGCGATAACATGGATGCCGTCCGCACCCCGGCGGAGCTCTCTAGCCGGATCGAAAATACGGTTACGCCCAGTCCGGCAGCGAGCCTAAGTCCCATTCTGCTCTCGCGATTAGACAGTGCCTCGCGGCTGTATGGCCGAGTGCAGCAAGCGGGTGGTGCCCCCTTTGTCATGGTGACGGCGGGGCCAGTGGTCGGCAACTCAGAACGCAGAACGCAAAAAGAACAAGTGCTTCGTCAAGTGCTGATCAACAACGGTGTACCCGACGCTGCGATCAGCGTCAACCGCAATGGGCTCAACGCCCGCGAGGCGATGAAGGACGCGCAGGATCTGCTGGAGGAGCGGGGGCAGCTCGATGGCGAGGGGACGCGTCAACTGAATTCCAACCGCGTGGCGATTGTGGCTCCGGCATTGACGATGCGCCGCGCCGCCCTCACCTTTGAAGAAGGTGACCTGCAGGTGGTAGCCTGGCCAACAAATTTTTACGGCAGCGAATTTTCGACCGATGACACGTTGGCACTGCTATCTGACCTGGTGCCGAATGTCGAAGCACTCCGGTTGACTACCGCCTACGTCGAAGAAACGACCGCTCTGGTCGGCTATTTTCTGCGGGGCTGGCTACCCGAGATTGACTCTCAGTGGAGCGAAATCGTCGAGCTAGTACCCCAGTAAAACTAGCAGTGTTTAGAAACCTGTGTTGGAGCCCGGCCAAAGTTTTTTGTAACGGCTTCTTGGCATCGGCATTGACACAAAAAGCAGAACGCCCCAGTAAAAAACCGGGCGTTGCATGATTAGGAGATGAACCAGGGTAATTTGCGATGCCATGTCCAGAGTGCGGAGCGA
>CALCCA010000026.1 GCA_937899725.1 uncultured Halomicronema sp. | reverse complement strand
GATGGGCCGCTATGACGAGGCCGAACCCTTCTATATGCAGGCTTTGGAGAGTTTCGAGCAAGCTGTAGGCCCCGACCATCCTGAGACTGGTGCCAGCCTTAATAATCTGGCCTTGCTGTACCGTTCGACCGAGCGCTACGGAGATGCAGAAACCCTCTATCAACGTGCCTTGTCCATTAGTGAGCGCGCCTACGGCTCTGACCATCTTGAGGTCGCTACCAACCTCAATAATTTAGCCGAGCTGTATTGGTCGATGGGGCGTTTTGACATAGCCATGTCCCTGGCCGAGCGAAGTCTAAAGCTTCGTGAGCAGCAGCTAGGCCCCAACCATCTCGATACTGCTGCCAGCCTCGATACTCTGGCTGCGGTGTATCGATCTCTAGATCGATACCAAGCGGCAGAACCCATATACCTCAATATATTGGAGATTCGCGAACAAACCTTTGGGTCTGACCATCCGGCTACTACCGATACCTTGATTAATCTGGCTGGGCTGTACTCTGCCCAAGGCCAGCCCCAAGCAGCCCTCGATACCTTGAGACGGGGGCTGAACAATCAAGAAATCGTCTTTAGCCGTAATCTGTTAGGGGGCTCGGATGCTCAGAAACGCGCTTATTTGGATACACGAGCATGGACCATCGATAACACGGTTAGCCTGCATCTCAATAGTCTGCCGACTGATGCAGATGCCGCGCACCTCGCATTCACGACTCTGTTGCAACGCAAAAGCCGCGTACTTGATCTGTTTACCAACTTGCAGGCTCAATTGGCTGATGATCCCGAGGCCGCAGCACTTTTGGATGAGCTGAATGCAGTCAATACTCAACTTGCTAACCTCGCCGTGAACTCACCGTCTGAGGATTTTGAAAATCATCAAACCCAGGCCAAATCCCTGCAAAACCAGATCACTAGCCTTGAAGACCAGCTCAGCCGTCTCAGTGCTGATTTTGCCAATGTGACCGCTTCGCCATCGGTCGCTGAGATTCAGGCTGCCTTACCCCCAGCGACCACTCTGGTCGAGTTCACTCGCTATCGACCGGTTAACCCCACCGGGCCAATCCAGCAGCGGTATGGTGACGATCACTATGCCGCCTATATCTTGCAGCCCAATGGCACGATTCAGGGGATAGATTTAGGACCAGCAGTGACCATTGATACGGCGGTGGAGACGTTCTCCCAGAGCTTGGCTTCATCCAACACCCCGCTCGGCCAGTTCAAAGCCGAGGCCCAAGACCTAGAACAGCTGATCATGGCTCCAGTACGAGATTCGCTAGGGGCGACCACCACCATCTTTATTTCCCCGGATGGTGCCCTCAACTTGATTCCCTTCGAAGCCTTAGTCGATGAGGCTGGTGACTATCTGCTGGAATCCTATCAGTTTCGCTATCTCACCTCGGGTCGCGACTTACTGCGGGTAGAAAATACCCCCGCTAGCAATAATCCGGCTGTGTTGGTAGGCAACCCGATCTACGGTCGCCCAGGCGAAGTAGTGGCGCAAGCCGATACCCGAGCGATCGACTTTGATAGCCGCATCTTCCCTGCTCTACCGGGCACCCAAGCTGAAGTCGATTTGATCGCCCCCAAGTTACCGGGGGCTGAGGTCTACACGCAAACGAATGCCACCGAAGCGTTGCTCAAGCAGCAGTCTCAGCCCAGCATTTTGCACATCGCGACCCATGGTTTCTTTGAGCCCACTGAAGAGACACTCAATCCGCTGTTGCAGTCAGGGCTAATTTTGGCAGGAGCGGCGGCAGAGGGCCAGAGCGGCCCTGACCAAGATGGCATTTTGACCGCCCTAGAAGTCACTGGCATGAACCTGAGTGGGACTCAACTTGTGGTGCTCTCGGCCTGTGAAACCGGTCTTGGAGAATTGGCTGCCGGCGAAGGTGTCTATGGCTTGCGTCGGGCTTTTGTGCTGGCAGGTTCTCATAGCCAGGTGATTAGCTTGTGGAAGGTGGATGATATCGCCACCCAAGAGCTGATGGTCGATTATTACGATCGCCTCATCTCTGGTACTCCCCGCGATGCTTCCCTGCGGGAAACGCAACTGGCATTCCTCAATAGTGACGAATACAGCCACCCCTATTACTGGGCTGCGTTCATTGGTTCCGGCGATTGGCGAGCGATCGAGATGAACCCGTAATGTCTCAGGTTTTTGCAAGTTTGGATGGTTGTCTCGCGTCACAACAAATCACATAACCCCAAATCGCAGCTGTGCTGTTGTGAGGCCTATTAGCAGAAGCTAGCTAACGAGGCGAAGCCTACTGGCCTGCTAGCTCCGCCGCCCGGTCAAGTTGAGCTTGCGTGTTTGAGGCCCACTGAGGATTGCCTTGGGTAATGTAGAGGTTTTTGGCGTGCTCTAAGACGCCCTCAGCTTCTCCATAGTTGGCCAAGCGAATAAAGGACAAACCAGCGCTGTAATAGGCATTGGCATATTCAGGATTGAATTCAGTCGCCGCTCGAAACGAATCGAGAGACGCGTTGTAATCACCCTGGCCGTATTGGGCAACGCCGAGGTTATAAAACGCCTCGACATATTGCGGAAAGATGGCGATCGCCCGTTCGAAAGACGCGATCGCCGCGTCATAATTTTCCTGCCTGAGATGAATTCGGCCTTGATGAAAGGCCGGTTCTGGCGCATTGGGGGTGTACTGTTCGGCTGTTTGCAGCGACGCGATCGCGGCCTCATAATTTTGCTGATCCAGCTGCACCAAACCTAAGTTGTAATAGGCATTGCCTAAGTCGGGCTGCAGTTCGATCGCCCGTTCTAAATACTCTTGGGCCTGATCCAAATTGCCGCCTTCCCACAGGGCTGCGCCCAGGTTAGAGTAGGCCATCGCAAATTCCGGGTCGGCCTCCAGCGCCTTCCAAAACGCGGTGGCCGCCTCTTGCAATTCGCCCGTTTGTCGCAGCACCAGCCCGAGGTTGTAGTGAGCGGCCGATGAGTTGGGGTCTAAGGCAATGGCTTCTCGAAAGGCCGCTGTCGCGTCCACCACGGCGCCCTGCTGAATTAAGGCTAAGCCGCGATTCAGGGCCGCTTCTGACGGCGGCACGTCCGGCACTTGGGCAATCTGTGATTCGGCTGGCTCAACTGCCCGCGCTCCCGGTGCCGATTGAGTCAGAACCAAACTCGCCCCGACACACAGGCCACCTACAATATGCAGCCAGCGATGATGCCAAATGCCCATAAAAAACCCTCCCGAGACCAGATATAGCGTCTCAGCTTCACTAGCGACTGTTCGCCTGTAGTTATATCAAATCTGTCGCGATCGGGAACGCCTTGGCTGACAAAAAAGTGGGGCGATCGCTCAGACCGTGGCCGTGAGGTGGCCAATATCTTCCGGCGTTAAGTTGGCATCAACGACCTCACCATCGCGAAACCACACGATACGGCGGGTCAAGCGGGCGACATCCGGTTCGTGGGTCACCATCACCACAGTGATACCCGTCGCGTTAAGTTCTGAAAAGATGCCCAGCACGTCCTGCGTGGTGTGGGAGTCCAAAGCGCCGGTGGGCTCATCGGCTAGGACTAACAAGGGCTGGTTGACGATCGCGCGCGCGATGGCGACGCGCTGCTGTTGCCCCCCCGAAAGTTGGGTGGGTCGATTGTTCATGCGATCGGCCAATTTGACCTGTTTCAAGGCGGCGGCGGCCCGTTCTTGGCGCTCTTGACTGGGCACCCCCGAATACACCATGGGCAACATGACATTTTCGATGGCGGTGAGCTGAGGCAACAGATGAAACTGCTGAAACACAAAGCCAATTTTGCGGTTGCGGATATGAGCCAAAGCGTCATCATCCAGCTCAGCCACATTTTCACCGTCTAAATAATAGGCTCCCGACGTGGGGCGATCGAGGCAGCCAATCAAATTCATGGCGGTGGATTTACCTGACCCCGACGGCCCCATGATTGAGCAATATTCGCCGGGCTCAACCGTTAGGTTGACATCCCACAGCGCCCGGACTTCGGTGTTGCCAATGCCATAGACCTTGCTGACCTGGCGGAGTTCAATGAGTGGCTTCATGCCTCTACGATAGCGTCCCCATAAGGGAAATATCTGAGTTTGCGCGATCGCTGGAGGCAGACACTCCTAGGTCTGATGGGTCTCTGCGATCGGGCAATCAAGCCGCGCCGCACCGCGATCGCATCACCGACCTTGGGAGCCAAAGTCTCAACGGGACGTCAGCCGCCCCCGCCAAAAAGCCGCTCTTGGCCCGGTTATGCTCAAGATGAGCAGGCAAAAAGCGGCTCTTGTGGTGATCTCTAGTGATGGCGAACAGTCAATAATTAGTGACTGTGGGTATGACCATGATGCTCGTGGGTATGACCATGATTATGCGAATGACCGTGAGCATGTTCATGGTTGGCCTGAGCCTGAGCTTGGGCGATCGCCAACCCCGGATTGACCGCGAGGGGCTCTGCTTCCAACAAATCGCGGATGTGATCGTTGGCCCAATCGGCCACCATCGTCAAAAATATCGGATGGTCGTTCACGCAGGGCATCTGAATGAACGAAACATCTTTGTGCTTGGCCCGCACAGTTTCAATGATGTGGTCTACATCCAACAGCGTTTCGTGGTTCTCGGTAGCAAATCCGATGGGCATAAACACCAGCGCCTTAGCGCCGAGCTCAATTAAGTTTTGCGCAGCCAGCTTGGTATTGGGCTGAGTCCATTTAATCAGCGGCGTCTGATGGTTGAGCCAGCCGACAGAAATCAGAGGATAGCGGTGAATCAGGCGCTCTCGCACGCGCTCATAGAGCATCTGGCTCTCATCAATGCCAGAGGTAAACCCTTTGGCTTCGAAGGGACAGCCGTGATTCATCAAAATGATGCCGATTTGTGAGGGCAAATAGGCATTGGCGAGTTCGGCCTCAACCTTCTCCTCAACCATCTGCACCATCAGATCCAGATAGGCCGGTTCGTTGAAGAAGGAGGGAATATATCGCACCCCTTTTACCCAATGTTCGCTGCCCTCACTAAGCTTGGCTAACGCGTTGTTCACCTGCTCGACGGCGATGCCACTGGTAAAGATGGAGTCCACGACTAGCAGCGGATAAATCAATAGCTTCGTAAAGCCTTGGGCTTTGACCGTCTCTAACACCTGCTCGGGCAGAAACGGCTTGCAAAAATTAAACGCCTTAAAGACTTCAACGCGATCGCCCCATTGAGACTGCAGCTCCTGCTCGATACCCGCGCGCTGCTTTTCAAAAATCGCATTGTGGGGAGAAATGAACTGGTCGTGCTGGTGGCTCCACTCATGCAGATCAAACATCGCTAATAGTTTGGCCAGGGGCGGATACACCCAGGTGGGAACGGGAGCAAATTTGGCCGTGAGGAGATTGAGGGCCTGCTCGTTGTAGTTGGCAAAATCTTCGTAACTCTCAACTTCCCCGTATCCCATCAAGAGAACCGCGACTCGGTCTTTGACAGGCGATTGCACATCCGAGGGTTGAATGTTTTCTTGGACGTTGCGAGCGGTAGTAACCAAAACTTTTCCTCGATGACTTTTGGGGAGACTTTAACAGACATTCTAGAAATCGCCTGCGAGCTCTCCTTTTATACGCTAACATCCCCCCTAGGGGGATGAGGCTTAGGATATTCTTAAGCCCGCCTATCCAGAACGCAAAGGCTTCTTGGCGAGTCAATACCCTGGCCTCTGTGACTCAACTTAGCGTCATTAGCTACTCCCAAACATAAAACCGTATTTAGACATTTGGATCTTTTTTGGCCCGCAACAATCTTTAGCAAAAGTTAGAAATAACTTGTAGCACAGCTTCTAAAAACGCAACGAAAAGGCGTTTCTCAAATGGACGATTCCAATTCTCTCAACGGGCATCTAACCTTGACCGATAGTCTCAAAGAAAATTCTGCCTTTGCTGCTTTTGCTACTAAACAAACCGCGATCTTTGGCAAGACGCTGCTACTCAATCCCCAATCGCCGTGGATTGGTGCCACGCTGGGGATTTTGTTAGTTTCCGTACCCGTTTTTTTTGAAGCGCCTCTAGTCAGAACCGTGCCGTGGATGAGCGTAGCCCTGACGGGCCTTTGGCTCTGGGGCAGTGTTCGCCTATCGCGTCATCCGCAAACTGAGTTTTTCGGGGACTTGCTGCTGGGGCTGAGCTGGAGCTGGCTCGCCGGGGCGATCTATTGGGGCTGGTTTCGCTGGGAGCCGCTGTGGCACCTGCCGATTGAATCAATTGGTCTGCCGATCGCCCTCTGGGGCTTACATCGCGGCTGGGGCAAGGTGGGCCATTGCTTTTATCTGGGCTCGCTGCTGGGCACGGCGATCACTGACCTTTATTTCTATCGGCTCAATCTGATGCCCTATTGGCGTCAACTGATGGTGTCACCACCGGCCCAATCATTAAGCATCGTGCAGGCGGGCTTTGCTCAGGTGCAGACCCGTGAGGGTGCCGTGACGGCGATTGTGGCGGCCAGCGGCCTGTTGATTTTGGCCTGGCAGGCCTGGCGATCGCCCCAGCGTCATCATTGGGTCTTTAGCGGCACCCTGCTCGGCACTTTGCTAGTGGATAGCTTGTTTGTGGCTCTAGCCGCTTTCTAACGCTGCCGTCCGAGCGCCCTTAACCATGCCAAAGCAGAGGGCTAAAACCGCTAGCCCGGAGCGTTAATCACCAAAGGCTGGCGGAATTGAGCTAGGGTGGCAAAGGAAAGCTGCGATGTTGCGACAGCAGTGATATTGATCATTTATGTTGGCCATAGGATTTTTATTTGCGAGAAACGCAATATCTTTTTACAAATAGTTACAATGTAGTTGTGCTTTTTATTCCTTTAAGGCGAGATGACATCAATCGTGTTTGGTAACTTGCCCGTTCCTGGTCAAAGTGGCGATCGCGTCGTCAGCCGAGCTGTAACCACTGCCATTTCCGCCCTCTTTAAGCAGACCGAGAAGCTCGAGGCGATTGTGCGAGCCGAGCCAGTGGCCAAGCTCCTGCAGGGCAGCGTCGATGGATTTGACTTTATGGGTAGAGGCCTGCTGATGTACAGCGGCTTACGCGTGCAGTCGATGGAATTTTACGTGCAGTCGGTTTCGATCGATTTTGGGGCGATTTTTAGAGGCCAAGTGAAGCTCAAGCAGTCGACCCAGGCCAACATGCGCATTGTTCTGAGTGAAGCCGACCTGAACGCGTCTTTCAATACGCCCTTCTTGATTGAGAAGCTACAGCAGCTCACCTTTGAGGGTAAACCGCTGCACTTTGACGAGACTCAGCTCGAAGTTGAAAGCAACGGCTCGCTGCGGTTTCAAAGTCAGGTGCGCGTGGGCGAAGCCAGTGAACCGACCGCCGTCAACTTCACGACACAAGTGGAAGTTAAAGACCGGCGCAAGATTCAGTTCGTTCAGGTCGATTACGGTGAGGCTGCCGAGGGGCTAGAGCTGAGCAAAGCGCTGGTTGGCCACCTCAACGACCTGCTCGATTTAGATAAATTTGCCTTAGAAGGGATGCAACTGCGGGTTGACCAGCTCCGCCTCCGTAACCAGCAGCTGACCCTCTACGGCGTGGCTAATATCACTGACTTCCCCAGGCGAGCCGCCGCTAAGGCTGCCGCTTAAGTGAGGTGCGGCGATTCAGGCGGCGTGTTACTCATCAGTAACAGAGCAACCGAGGGAAAACCGCTTTCCAGTACAATGTCATGAGTGAAAACGGTAAGCGACACCGTTGCTTAAGACTAACGACGTCGATCACTCACGTTTTAACCATGCGGCACCAATTGGGATGGACTCAGAATCTACACTTAATCAGCTGAAGGCCGCATTACCCGCCGGGCAGTTGCCCTCTAGCTATCGCGTTTACTTTAAAAACACGCTGATTGCGCTCTGCCATGCTTTAGAAGACCATATTCTCAAGAGTACTGCCGAGCATGCCGACCAGCAGCCACTGGTATTGGTGACCTTTCAAGAAGGTAAGTGGTATCTGCAAGAGGCTGACCGCTACTTAGACATTGCCCAGCAGTCGGAACATGTTGCTGTTTCGGCCTGCGCCGATAGTGGCTTTGAAACTCATCCGACCGGGCAACTGCCCAACGTCTCTTTGATTGAGCTAGACCCCGACGATAGCTTGGTCAATGAGTGGAATTTGATCATTGTGGCTCCGGGCTACACGGCCATGGTGTTGTGCCACGAGCTGTCAGCAGAGGAATATCAGGCCGACAACCAGCCGCGCAGTGACGTCGAGCGTAAATTTTATGGCCTGTGGACCTTTGATCGCGCGGCTGTAGAAGCTGCCGCCACCATTTTGATTGAGCGTCTGCGCCCCTATAACGAAGCTTTAGTTGAGCGCTTGCACACGATGCAGAAGCACATGAGTGCGGCTCCCAGCACCGTGCCGGTTGACCTCACCAGCGTTGTCTCACGCATCGTCAATTATCTGCAGGACAGTCAAGAGCATCTGATCACGGCCAGCCGGCAAGCCCGTGAGCTGTGGGAATTAGAAGGGCATGCTCTGCGCATCAATCGCAATCTGACGGCGAACAAGCTGCAGGCGTTTCTGCGGATGGCTCAGCGCGTTGATGAGCGTGATCGCGATAATCCCCTCGCGTCTTTACAGGTTGCCGCCCTGGCCGAAACTCTTGGGCAAATTTTGGACTTGCCGACGCTCAGTTTACGGCGGTTACGCCTGGCCGGCCTGCTGTTTCGCATTGGCTTGGCCGAAGCTCCCATCGATGTGTTTGAACGGCCCGCCAGCCAGTTAAGAGAGTCCGACTTGGTGACGTGGAACAATCGCGCCTACCTCGGCGCTCAGCTGCTCGCCGCGATGGCTGAACTGGAACCCGTGCGAGCGATCATCAACCATCAGCTGGAAAATTGGGATGGCAGTGGTCGGCCCGACGGTCTCCGCGGGGAAGCGATTCCGCTGGAGTCGCGCGTTTTGCGGCTCTCGGCCCATTTTCAAGAACTTACCCAGTCGCGCGGGAATCGACCCGCGCTGGCCTTGGGGGATGCCCTCGAAAAATGTCAGCAGCACAGCGGCACTCGTTTTGACCCCACCTTGTTGGAGCATTTAACCACAGTGGTGCGGCTGACCGAAATTGGCATGATGCAACTGCCGGACCGTCCCAGTCAACTGCCCAAGGTCTGGCTCGAAGAATCTTCCTCCCCTAAAAGCGCTAGCTCAGACCTTGCCTCATGAATGCCTCTCCCGAACTGACCCCATCTAGCCTCGATATTGCGGCAATTCGCAACGGCCAATATAAGACGCTGAAAGCAGCTCACCTCCCGGGCGTAGACTTATCAGGAGCCCAATTAGCCACCGTCGATTTCGCCAAAGCCAATCTGGCCGGGGCTAATTTGGCCGGCGCTAACCTGCAACACAGCAACCTTAGAAGTAACCTGCGGGGGGCCAACTTGGGGGGGGCTGACCTGCGAGAGGCCGATTTCCGCAATGCCGAACTGCAGGGCTGCGTTTTTATTGAAGCCCAGTTCCACCAAACCAGCTTCGCCGGTGCTTTTATGGCGGGTGCGATGTTTAGTCAGACTGATCTGAGCAGTACCGACTTTCGCGGGGCTGATTTACGCGGCGCTAACCTGAGCGGCACTAACCTACAGCAAGCTGATTTCAGTCATGCCAATTTATCGGGCGCTAATCTTTCTAAAGCTAATTTAGAAGAGGTCAATCTCTCGGGCACGATTTTGCGGGGGGTTAACTTGACCGAGGCCAATCTCGTTTGTGCTGAGGGAGATGGCGCCGTGTGGGAGGGGGCCTGTCTCGATGGTGCAGTCGTGACCGGTGGTATTCTGGAAGCCTGATACCCCTAGTCGCAACATCAACGCACCGTGGATCTACCCTCTTTCATTTGGTTATGGAAAATTGCGGCTTGGGCCATGGGGCTGACCGTGTTGCTATTTGTGTGCTTGGCGACCCTTGGCGGCTGGATGCGATACCAACGGTTGCAGGGGGAAACGGTGCCCGCGATCGCAACGCCCCCGCAACTATGGTTAAGTCTCCGCCGCCTCCATGTGGGATTGGGAATCCTGCTGACGCTAACGGTATTGCTCTTGCTGGCGATCGGGGTCGTGGGCACATTGGGCCATTTTGGCAGTCTAGGCCATTCGCCCCATCTGATCATGGGTTTAACGGTTGTTGGCCTCACGCTGACATCCGCTTGGTCGGCCACTCAAATTAATAATCCCAACACAGTTTGGGCGCGATCGCTGCATCTCAGCATTAATGGTCTGTTGATGCTGGCTTTAGCACTCGTTTCTTGGACGGGCTGGGTGGTGGTGCAAAAATATTTGCCCTAGACAAAATTGTCACCTCAACAGGCGGGCCAGCGGGCCTCCTGCTCTGAGCCTGAACTCGGGTTGTCTAGCAAGTGGCCGTTTGGTGAGGCGATCGCAGATGGCTGAAATCACGATCTGGCCAGCTTTTTGACTCCCTAGGGTCGGCCCTTTCCGCCGGGCATTCCGACCTCTGATGCCACAGTCTGCTCTGCATGGCCACCTGGTTTGGTGGCGGTCAGTCATCGTTCACGCAGTCATGTCCCAATCCCGCCAATGCTTCTGCCCCCTTTACCTTCAAGACAAACAAAAACGGGCTGTGGACGATGCTGCCGTTTGCTCGTCAGCACTACACCGCCAGGAACTCTTGAATAACGGCGTTGCTGAGTTCTGCTGTGGGGCCAGAGGCAACGATACCGCCTTTTTGCATGGCGTAGTAAAAATCAGCCTGGCGGACAAAATGCAGGTGTTGCTCGACCAATAGAACGGAAATGCCGGTGGTGGCGATAATGCGGCGCACGGCGGCTTCAATATCCAAAATGATGGAGGGTTGAATACCTTCGGTGGGCTCGTCGAGCACCAGGAGTTTAGGCCGACCCATCAGGGCACGGGCGATCGCCAACTGCTGCTGTTGACCGCCGCTCAAGTCACCACCCATGCGGCTCAGCATGGTCTCTAAAACGGGAAACAGCTCAAAGATTTCGGCGGGAACGCCAGCAGATTTTTGACCGCGATCGCCCAGCGCTTCTTGCCCAATAATTAGATTTTCCTTCACGGTCAGGCGCGGAATAATCTCGCGGCCCTGGGGTACATAACCGATGCCCCGGCGGGCGCGCTGATCGGGTGACACCTTGAGCACCGACTGCCCCTCGTAGTAAATATCGCCGGTACGGGGTGAGAGCAGTCCCATGACGTTATTCAGCAGCGTCGTTTTGCCGACGCCGTTGCGCCCGATCAGGCACACCATTTGCCCTTTGGGTACGGTCATATCGACATTGCGCAGAATGTGGCTCTCTCCGTAGAAAAAATTGAGTCCAGAGACTTTCAGCATGGGCGCTGTGACTGCAGGGGCCTCGGGCGAAGCGGGTTGGGTGCGGGTCATGATGGCAAGTTCTCCAGAGCGGCAGCTTCAAGACGACTTACGGTCTCAGGGGGCAACCCCAGTAGAGTCACTAATTGTTGATACAGGCGAGCTTCAATAGGATTGATCTGGTTTGAGCTAATCACCTCATAGCTCAGCATCAGCGCTTGTTCGCGTTGGGCATCGGTGGTCAGTTGCGGCACCAATTCTTCTAGGGGAATGTTTTTGCCCAGCAGATTATTCAGGTCTGCTTTGAGCTGGGCTCGTTCCTCTGAATCTGAGGAAAATTGCTGGCTCAGCCGCTCTAAAATCACGGCTTGCTGCACGGGATCAAAATTGTTGTCCGCCCAGGCCATGGTCGCCGCAATGCGCAGCAGCAACATTTGTTCCGGAGTCACGTGGGTTTCTTGACCCAGGTAGACCTCAATCACGCGAGGATCGTTTTGCACTTCATCCATTGTGCCTTCGCAGAGCACCGACCCTTCATGCAAAACAGTGACCTGGCGGGCAATTTGGCGCACAAATTCCATATCATGCTCAATCACAATGATGGAATGGCTCTGCGCCAGGGAGATGAGCAAGTTGCCGGTTTGCTCGGTTTCTTCGTCGGTGAGCCCGGCCACCGGTTCATCGACCAGCAAGAGATCCGGCGACTGCGCGACTAACATGCCAATTTCTAACCATTGCTTTTCGCCGTGGGAAAGTAGCGCAGCGGGCACATCGGCCTTGTGATCCAACCCAATGGTTTCGAGCAGGCCGCCTACGGTGCGCTTTTCGGCAGTCGGCGTTTTTTTGAACAGGGTGGCAAACACGTTTTTATCGCGGTTGCAGGAGAGTTCCAGATTCTCGCGGGGGGTAAGGTTGAGGTAAACGCGTGGCGTTTGAAACTTGCGGCCAATGCCCAACCGGGCGATGGTATGTTCGGCCTGTTTTTTGAGGTCTTTGCCTTGGAAGCGGGCCTGGCCGGTGGTGGGCTGCACTTTGCCGGTAATGACATCTAAAAAGGTGGTTTTGCCCGCGCCGTTGGGGCCAATGATGACGCGCAGTTCGCCTTCGTTCATGGCGAAGTTGAGATCGTTGAGCGCTTTGAAACCGTCAAAGCTGACGGTGACGTTTTCGATTTCGAGCAGTGCAGTCATGGGTGGGTGGGGTAGGAAGAGAATTGGCAGGGGCGATCGCGGAGGGGCGAGGCATTCTGGAGGGGCGAGGCATTGCGGTACAACCTTGCGGGTAGATCCCAAAAAGATGTTGCCGCAATGCCTCGCCCGTACGGCGGGCGGATGGTGGAGAAGCCGATCGCTAAGCCCCGCGATCGCCAATTTCCTGGCGTTCTTTTTGAATATCGGGGTCCAGCTCAATTTGGGGATAGGTGAGCAAGGGTTCGGGTTTGCTGATCAGCGATCGCACCTGTTGGGGTGCCTGCTGGCGGCACCAGCCGACCAGGCCATCGGGCAGGGCCGTCACCACTAAAAGGAACAGCGCCCCCTGAAAGAACAGCCACACTTCAGGAAAGCTCTCGCTCAGTAGTGCCCTGGCCCAATTCACCAGTAGTGCCCCGAGAATCGCGCCGACCAGAGTGGCCCGACCGCCGACCGCGACCCAAATCACCATCTCAATCGAGAAGGCAATATCCATAAACTGCGGCGAGACGATGCCCGACTGTACGGTGTAGAGCGCTCCGGCAATACCGGCGATCGCCCCCGACACCGCAAACACCAACACCTTAAAGCCGGTAGGGTCATAGCCCGAGAATCGCACCCGATTTTCGTCATCGCGAATGGCGACCAATAGCCGCCCAAAGCGACCGCTAGTGAGCCAGCGACAGAGCAGATACATCACCACCAGCACAGCGACCGTAATCAGATAAAACGTCATCTGCATCGACTCGCTGCCCACCTGTTGTCCGAAAAAGACGCTGGTGTCGGTTTTAAGGCCGTTGGTGCCGTTAATCCATTTCTGCTGGCCGTTGAACAGGTTAAAAAAGACCACCAGCGCCGCTTGCGTCAGGATGGAAAAATAAACGCCGCGAATCCGGTTGCGAAAAACCAGATAGCCTAGCAGCCCCGCCACGATCGCGGGCAGGATAAAAATGGCCAGTAGCGTAAAGGGCAGGGACGCAAAGGGGCCCCAAAACCAGGGCAGGGTATCGACGCCGTAGAGGCCAAAAAACTCCGGAATTTGACCTTCGCCCAAACTGTTGAGCTGCAAAAACATGGCAAAGGCATAGCCGCCAAGGGCAAAGAAAATGCCGTGCCCGAGGCTGAGCAGGCCGGTGAAGCCCCAGATTAAGTCAATGCCCAGCGCCACGATCGCCAGGGATAAAAATCGACCCAGCAGACCTAAACGAAAGCCGCTCAGCAGCAAGGGCAGCACCACTGCCATGAGCACGACAAAGGCAATGATGCCGATGATTTCGAGCTTACGCTGCTGCGACTGCTGGGCTTTAATTTCCTGCCGGGGACGCATCGCTGTTTCGGTTGCCATAGTTGTTTGTTAAACCTCCACCGAACGGCCCTTCTGCGGAAACATGCCAGCGGGTTTCCACTGCAGAAAGGCGATAATCAACGCAAATACCATCACCTTGGCCATGCTCGTAGTGGCAAAAAAGGTAAAGAAATCCACCAGGGGCTGCAACGCTTCTGCCGGTGGCAAGATCAGCGCTAATGTGCCCGAGCCCAGCAGATAGGTAATGCTGCCAATCACCAGGGCAGCGACGATGCTGCCGACCAGCTTGCCAACCCCGCCGACCACCACCACCATGAAGGCATCGACAATGTAGTTGCCGCCCAGGTTTGGCCCCACCGAGCCCAGCAGCGTTACCGCACAACCGGCGATGCCTGCCAAGCCTGACCCCAGCGCAAAGGTGAGGGCGTCCACCCGATCGGTAGGGATGCCTAAACAGGCGCTCATCTTGCGGTTTTGGGTGACGGAGCGCATGCGTAACCCCCAGGCGGTGCCGTTGAGAAACCAATAGACGCCGATCAGGCACAGAATGGTCAACACAATAATGAATAGCCGCGCGTAGGGAAACTGCAGCGTCGTGCCCAGAGAAAGCCCGCCACGCAGCCAGCCAGGGGCAGTAACATCCACATTGCGGGCACCAAACCAGGGCTGGCTCAGTGCGGTACCGCCGTTTTGGTTAATTAAAATGCCTGCGGCCAGGGCAATCGCGCTCGACAGAGCCAAGATGACGGGGGCCGCCACCCGCCGCGTCTGCTCCCACTGGGTTTGTCGTTGCAAAATCCAGCGGCCGCCAAAGAACAAGAGACAGAAAAGCCCTAAACCGACAATCATGGCCCAGTTCACACTGCGCACAAACTGCCGCAAAATCAAGCTGACGCCCCAGGTTGCCAGTAACGTTTCTAGTGGGCGGCCATACAAATGGCGAATCACCCCGCGCTCTAGCGCTAGCCCCACCAGCGCCGCCACCAAAAACGAGAGCGGCAGCGCTGCCAAAATATAAAACTCTAGCGCGCCTTCTCCCAGGGCCTTGGCGCCGTTTTGCACCACGTAGGTGGTGTAGGCCCCGAGCATCATTAGTTCGCCGTGGGCCAAGTTAATCACGCCCATCAGGCCAAAGACGATCGCGAGTCCTAAGGCGACAATCAGCAGCACTGCGCCAATACTGATGCCGTTAAACAAACCGTTAATCAGTCCCTCAATCACACCATCACCTTTTTATGAGTTATCGCTCGTGGCGATCGCTAATCGTCTGCGCATCCTGACCACCGTGATCCCTGCTTTTAAGGATTGAGATGACGCCACACCACTGCTTGAGCCGATGAGCCAGACTGTCATCAGGCACTGTCGACTTACCCTACGGGTATGCCTGAAGCTTTGACCGACTGCTGTAGCATTTGTGACGGACGTTGGCTCAAATGCTCTGCAGCTATCCCAGAGAATTTCCGGTTCAACCTTGACCTCACCCAGAGACAACTGCCGCTCACATACATCTCTAGAACTTGCCTGCAGTATTGCCCGGCTTTCTTTTGTTCCCCAGTCCAGCGGGGAGACCGGAGTTCAAGTTCCCCCATTTGGGGGAACTTAGAGGGCTCGATCGCCAGAAACGACCCGCTAGAGCAGCCGTAGCCCATAGAAAAGGAGGGCACCCCTGCCGATGATTGGCGAAGTCATGCCCTCCTCTGAATCAGGTTGCATCTTAGTCAAACCGTTGGCTTAAGCGCCTTCCGTTTCGTACTTCTCACCCTTGGCCGGGTCAGACCAGTCACAGGCAAAGCCCTTAGTTTCAGCCACGTACTGGTTCCACGGCACCGGGTCGATCGGACCGTCAGTGGAAGAGACAATGTCAAACAGCCCATCCTCACGCACCTGACCGATCCGGACGGTCTTGGAGATGTGGTGGTTGGCATTCATCGTCACCGGCCCTTCCGGGGCGGCAAACTCCTGACCATAAGCGGCTTCGCGTACCGCCGCAATGTCCGTGGTGCCTGCTTGCTCAACCGCCTGCTTCCACAGGTAAACCATGATGTAAGCGGCTTCCATCGGGTCATTGGTCACGCGATCGTCCCCATACTCGGCTTTGAAGTCAGCGACCCACTTTTCATTCTCAGGGCTTTCCACCGTTTGGAAATAGTTCCAAGCGGCGTAGTGACCCACGAGGAACTCTGGCCCAATCTGGCGTACTTCTTCTTCGGCCACACTGACTGACATCACGGGATACAGATCTGGGGTCATGCCCGCGCCCTGCAGCTGCTTAAAGAAAGCGACGTTGCTGTCACCGTTTAAGCTGTTAAAAATGATGCCACCGTCGGGCAGCGCTTCTCTAATTTTGGCAATAATCGGGGTGACTTCGGTATTACCCAACGGCAAATAATCTTCGCCGACGGTGGTCCCGCCGTTAGCCGCCAGTTGCTCTTTGATAATGTTGTTCGCCGTCCGCGGGAACACATAGTCAGAACCGACGAGGAAGAACTCGGTACCTTTGTTTTCCAACAGCCAATCGACAGCGGGCTCAATCTGCTGGTTAGGCGCTGCCCCTGTGTAGAAAATGTTTTTGGAACATTCTTGGCCCTCGTACTGCACGGGGTACCAGAGCATGTGATCTTTCGACTCAAACACCGGCAGCACGGCTTTGCGGCTAGCTGAGGTCCAACAGCCAAAGACGGTGACGACTTCATCCTGATCGATCAGCTTTTCGGCTTTTTCCGCAAAAGTGGGCCAGTCAGAAGCGCCGTCTTCTTCGATCGCTTCAATTTGCCGACCGAGCACGCCACCGGCAGCGTTGATTTCTTTGATCGCCAGTTTTTCGGCATCGACCACGGTGGTTTCACTAATCGCCATGGTGCCGCTCAAAGAGTGCAAAATGCCGACTTTAATAGTTTCACCGTCGCCACCCGCAGCAGCGGTTTCTTCGCCTTCGGCTTCGGCAGGTTCGGTGGTGGCAGCATCATCAGGGGCAGCGCCACAAGCCTTGAGCAGCATTGCTGTCCCCATCGTGGAGGCTCCGTACAGCAAAAACTTCCGTCTTCCAAATCGATTTGTCATTCGTGCCGTTGCTCCTGCTTAGATATATGAACTGCCGTGACGCTACTGTGAAGCGGCCTGAGCAAAGCCTTGGGTAGAAACTTTAAGTGCTCGCGCATCCCTAGCTTTTCCTACTTTCGAAGGATGCGGCAAGGTCACAGTGGTCTAGACGCAATCGTAGGTGATACTAAAGTCACGGAAAATACTGAGATGTATCCTACGATACAAAATCTTGTCTTCCCCGTGATTGTCGTCACATATTTTGATGTGATCGATCGCCCTCCATGGCCTTAGGGGCTGTCGTTGGGTAGACCGTATAGGGCTGATTGCCTCGGGGGTTTAGCGTCTAATCAATGCACTTGATGCGGGGGTGGTAATGCCTGACTGCCAAGCTTTTGGCTGTGCCGTGATAAGGCATCCTAAGCTGGGGGATGGGCGTGGGTATGCGCGTGGGGAAATTCAGCCGCGGCGCTCGCTACCGCTGGGCTGGCTCCCACTTTGTATTGGCGACAAATAACATCGATGATGGCTGTGAGCCCTGACTGGGTTTTAAGGTTTGTAAAGACAAAGGGGCGATCGCCTCTCATTTTGTGGGCGTCGCGTTCCATCACCGCTAGATCAGCGCCGACGTAGGGGGCGAGATCAATTTTGTTGATAATCAGCAGGTCTGACTTCATGATGCCGGGGCCACCCTTGCGGGGAATTTTGTCGCCCGCCGCCACATCAATGACATACAGCGTCATCTCCACCAGTTCGGGGCTAAAGGTGGCTGCCAGGTTGTCGCCGCCGCTTTCGACAAACACGATGTCGGGGGCAAACTGCTGCACCAGGCGATCGATCGCTTCCAGATTGATCGAAGCGTCATCGCGAATGGCTGAGTGGGGACAACCGCCCGTTTCGACCCCAATGATGCGATCTTGCGCTAAGGCGGCGCGGCGCACCAAAAACTGCGCATCCTCTTGGGTGTAAATATCATTGGTCACCACGGCTAAGCCATAGTCGTGATGCATAGCCTTGCAAAGGGCTTCAATCAGCGCTGTTTTTCCAGATCCTACGGGGCCTGCAACCCCGACACGAAAAGGCTTTGCCACGGGATGTCCTCAACTTTAAAACCGCCAACCAGCTTAAGCAGGTATTATAGCGACCTGGCTTAGGAGACTTCGGGTATCACTGAATTTTGCAAGATCTGGAAGCATCCAGAGGTCGGCGATCTGCTCGGCGAGGGCGGCTTCAGCTCCGAAACAGGCGGCTGTACTCGGTTTCGTGCTGCATACTGGCGAGCGTAACGCCCCAGCTGCAGGCCATCAGGTCGGTTTCTGTCAGGGTGGCAATCTCGGCCTGAGCCTGTTGGATTGGCGAGATCAGCTGCCGCAGCAGGCGCTGCCCTGCGGTTTGGCCCAGAGGCACGCTGCGCACGGCGGCACTGACGAGATTAGCAGCCCAACTGTGCAAAAACGCCAAACTCGCATCCGCCAACGGAATTTCCCACGCCTGGGTGACCAGACCGTAGGCGATCGCGAAGTTGCAGTGTTCACGAGTTGCGGTGGGGGGCAACTGGCGGGCCAACGCGGGTTCAATATCGTTAAAGAGGCGTAGCAGCGATCGCCCCATTTGCCAGCTCTGCGATCGCATCTCCTCGGTTTCGCGAAAGGCTGAGAGCCACTGATTCCACCGGTCAATCACGGCGTCTGCTTGAGTCTGGGGCTGTTGGGCGGCGGTGTAACACCAGCCCATCAGGGCCGTTTCTAATCGAATGCCCCCGCCCTGGAGTTCCTGAGCCAGCCAATGGAAGAGGGTTGTCCCGTCGGTCACAAGTCCTTGGGCGGCCAAGGTTTCAATCCCCTCAGAATAGCTGTAGGCTCCCACCGGCAAGGCCGGACTGGCCAATTGCAACAGCGTTAATAGGTGAGACGAATCGCGGGCAGTTGACCTCATGGCCCTACTCCTAAACCTCAAAGGCGCTTTTAGAATACCGCTTTGCCTAGACGAAAAGATTCAGAATTGAGCCTTTAGGCTCAATGAGTTCAGACGTTTCTCTCAATCGGCATTGCCTGCGATCGCGGGCAATGCCGATTGAGTCAAGGCTCTGGGCTGCCAGACCGCCAAACATCCCCAGGTCAGACCCCACTTTTGTCAAAATTCGGCAGTGCCAAACCTCGAAGATCGGGAATGCTTTGGTTGAGCCGCGCCCCCACCTGCCGAACGCTGGTTCGTCCTCTATCTCAGGAATGTGATGACCGCTGCTCTCAGCCAACGGCGAGTTGCTCTCGTGACTGGATCGACCTCGGGAATTGGCCGGGCCATTGCCATGCGGCTGGCCCAAGATGGCTTTGCAATCGCCTTTCATTCTCGCGCTTCGGTGATGGCGGGTAAAGCCTTGACCGAAGCGCATCCTGGGGCTTCCTACACGCAGGCGGATCTGGCCGATGCGGCTCAGGTGCAGTACTTGGTCGCGCGGGTCTTATCAAATCACGGCCGACTGGATGTTTTGGTCAACAACGCGGGCCTGAGCGCAACAATTCCCCATGCTGACTTACAGGCCGCGACGCCGGATATCTGGCGTACCCTCTATGAGGTCAACGTCATTGCACCGTGGTCGCTGATTACTGCTCTGGAACCGGCTCTGCGGCAGGCGGCCCGCCCCGCCTGCCCTAGCTGCATTCTCAATATCAGCTCCCACGCCGGGATTCGACCCAAGGGCGCGTCCATTCCCTATGCCACTAGCAAAGCCGCACTTAACCACATGACCAAGCTGTTGGCGCTGAATCTGGCTCCCTCGATTCGGGTCAATGCGATCGCGCCCGGTTTGGTCAACACGCCAATGAGCCAGAAGTGGGCAGCAGCCCGCGAGTTATGGCAAACGCGATCGCCTATGGGACGCGGTGCCGAACCCGAAGAGATTGCCGATGTGGCCTCCATGCTGGTGGCCAATCGCTACATTACCGGCGAAATCGTCATGACCGACGGCGGATTGAACCTCACTTAAGAAGGTGCTTTAAAGATCGGAAAGTGAGTAACAAGCTCTCTCAATGTAGGCTGCGAGTATCAAACTCTGGAGTCCTGATCAGACTCATGTTTAGGCGCTTAGCAGTCCGTACTTATAGAACTCAAATCAGTTCTATAAAGCCGACAATGCCGACTTCCTCTACGGCATGGTTAGTCTTTTTATCAGGGCTCGAGCGACGAAATGATCACAATCGGAAATCGGTGGTACTTGTAGCTGAACCGCATTAGCTCACCTCTGACACCCTCGACAGAGGGTGTCAGAGGATCTATGTTGACAATGCCGTTGCGGCTGGCTCAGAGCTGAACACCCCACCGTTTCGCCTAGGAGCGGTGCCGACCGTGGCTCGAACCAGACAGTTTGAAGAATATCTAAAAAGGCGAAAGCGGCACTGGGCAGTTGGGCTTCTGTTTGGGTAACGACGCCGATGCTGTGAGTCCGGGGAACCGGCAGCGATCGTGCCTGTAGATCAAGCGTGATCGCGCCCAAGAGTTCAAATTCGTCATCGGCGGGCATGAGGGTAAATCCGATGTCTGCTTGCCCGTCGCGGAGGGTCTGTTCAATTTTGTGGTGGCAGTCGTAATCGACGACATCTACTTGAATGTGGGGAAACTGTTGGCATAGGGTAGCGATCGCACTTGTGAGCACGTGAGTAGTGACGCTGTGAAAGGACGACACCCGAATTCTGCCGCTATACAGGTTGCTGATGCGCTCAATCTTGACTTCGAGATCGTTTAACTGGCTGAGGATGGCCTGAGCGTCTTCAGCGATCAGTTCTCCTAATGGCGTGATCGCGGTTCCGCTTCGCCCTCGGAGCAACAAAACGATGCTCAGTTGGTTTTCTAACGCGACGATTTCGTGGCTAATGCCAGCGACTGATTGCCCTAGTGCGTCCGCTGCTTTGCCAAGATCCTGATACGTTGCGACGGCCACGAGTGCTTGCAGTTGGGAAAGCTTGAACTTTGGGTGAGTGTATCGTTGCATAGCTAGTTGGGATCACTGGGCTGAATCGATAGTTAAGAACTTAAACCGATTCTTAGCAACTGCCACTCGGCTATGGGCCTGACCTAGCCCGATCAATAGCCCAGCACTGACCTGTACTGGAGGCTAGGTCAGTGCTCGACGAGAGGACAGCCTGCCAGAGGCCCAGGCTCTGGTACAAAGGGGCTATCAACTGCCCTGTCTTAAACTGGATCTGACTCCGACACTATTGTGAGCTACGTCATGACTGCTCAACCCTGCCCTGCCCAGTTCCCTTCACTCCAGACTCGCGTTGCTGAGCTGGAGGCGGAGAATCAACGGCTGCGGCAGTCGGAGTACCGCTACCGGCAGATGTTTGAGAATGCGCCGATTAGTATGGTGCTGTGCGATCGCAATGGCTACTTCACGCAGATGAACGCGGCGGCTGAGGCGTTTTATGGTCTATCCATCCATGAATTTAATCAGCGGGTAGCGCCGGTTTTTGATAATCCACAACTCATTGAAAATAATACCGTGTCCTACATGCAGCGGGCACTGGCGGGAGAAGCGGTGATTGAACCGCCCAGCTACTACGATTCATCAAAAGATTTTGCAAGCGGCAAATTCGTGAATGGACGCGGGCACTACGCTCCTATCCGCGATGCGAGTGGCGCTGTCGAGGAATTAATTGAGATTTGCCCTAACTACCATGAGTTCTTTGCCCTGCAAACGCAGTTGATGGAGGAACAAGAACGAGCGGCGCAGGATCGGGCGCGCCTACTCGCGACGGTGGCGCGGGTAGCAAATTTGCTGCTGCGATCACCCGACTACACAACCGTTTTGCCAGAGGTGATGCGGATACTAGGTGAAACGGCAGCTAGCGATCGCACCTCCCTGGTGCAAAATGTCCCCGACCCACACACCGGTAAGGCAGCGGTGCAGCTCCATACCCAATGGTGTCAGGCCGATGTATCCCCCTCTACCGAAGGTATTCCAGAGCTGAAGTCGGCGCTGCTGTGGGAATATTTTCCTGATTTTGAGGTGCGGCTGAACCAAGGGGAAACCCTGTTTATGCAAACGACTGATGTCGCTGAGCCTGCCCGCAGCTTTATTCAGGCATTGGGCAATCGCTCTATCATGATGGTGCCGATCATCGTCAATGATCAGTTCTGGGGTGTGTTTAGCTTTGACTACTGCCGCGAAGTCAAACAGCTAGATGCAGCCGACCAGGCCATTTTTGCCATTGCTGCTGATAGCATTGCCGCCGCCATTGAGCGACAGGTTCAAGAGGATGCGCTGCAAGTTTCAGAAAAGCGCTTTCGAGAACTGTTTGAGGCGAGCAACGACTGTATCTATTTTGTCGATTTTGACCCGCCTATCCCAACTGACCTGCCTACGGAGGCGCAAGTTGATCTTGCCTACAGCGGTTCTCGATTCACAGATGTCAATCCCGCTACTGCAAGATTACTTCAATTAAATCGCTTAGACATTATTGGACAACCCCTGACAATTTGGCATTCGCCTGATTCGCTAGGGCATCGATTGCTGCTGTGTCAGCTGATTGAAAATGGTTGGCAGCTCACCAATACCGAATCTGAGGATACCAGCGCGAACGGTCAAAAACGCTACTGGCTAAGCAGTTTGTTTACCACGATAGAAAACGGCCATGTCACCAGGGGTCGGGGCGTTGTCAACAATATTACGCCGCTGAAAGAGGCCCAGCAGGCACTGTTAGCCGCAGAGCAGGCGCGCACCCAGGAGCTGGCGCAGCTCAACGCTGAACTGCAGCAGACTCTCGATCGCCTCTCCGAATCAGAAAAACGCTACCGCACCCTGTTTGAATTGAACAATGAAGGCATTTACCGATTCGAGTTTGACCAACCAATCTCTACCCTTCTCCCGCCGGAAGAGCAGGTTCGCCTGGCATATCAGCACTGGCGATTGGCCGAGGCCAACTCGACCTACGCCGACCATTATGGTGTCGGTAGCCCCGATGACTTGATTGGCATGGGTATGCCCGCGTATGACGTAGATTCGGAAAAAAGCAAAGCGACCAATCGAGCCATTGTCGAAAATGGCTATCAGCTCCAAAACGGTGAAGCCGAAGAGACTATCAACGGGCAGCAGCGGCGCTTCCTCCACAATGTAGTCTGCGATGTCCGTGATGGCTATGTTTGGGGCGGTTGGGGCAGCCAAATCGATATCACCGAACTGCGTCAAACCCAAGACGCCCTGGCCGAAGAACGCCAGCAGGCCGAAACCGCGCTAATTCGTGAGCGCACCCGCATCGCCCAAGAGATTCACGATACCCTGGCCCAAACCTTCACTGGTATTACCGTACAGCTCAAACTAGCCCAGTATCTGGTGAAGCAGACGCAAACCAATGCGGCCTATAAGGATTGCGACTTAACCCAAGTTGAAGACACCCTTAACCGTATTGGCAATCTGGCTCGAACCGGTCTGTCTGAGGCGCGCCGTTCGGTCTGGGCAGTCTACCCCGCTACAGCAACCGAAGATTCCCTCCCCCAGGAACTCGCCAACCACATCAGACAGGCTACTAATGGCACTGCCCTCCAAACTCAGGTCGTTGTTGCGGGCACTCCCCAACCTTTGTCCTACCTGGTCAGCCGTAATTTGCTGCGCGTCTGTCAGGAAGCCATTACCAATGCCCTCAAACACGCCTCCGCCACTACGCTTGAAATTCATCTTACCTACCAGGCTCACCGGGTTAGCCTGCACATTGCCGATGACGGCTGCGGCTTTGAACCTCAGGTCAAAACCGACGGCTTTGGCTTGGTAAGCATGTCCGAGCGCATGGATCAAATCAATGGTCAGCTTCGCATCATTACCCAGCCGGGTGAAGGCACCGAGATTTTCGTGGAGGTCTCCCTATAATGGCTGAACTGACTCGCGTGCTGGTGGTTGATGACCACCCCATCGTTCGTAACGGCATAGCGCAGATGGTGAACCTGGCCGAGGGCATGACCGTGGTGGCCGAAGCCGCGACCGGTTTGAACGCGGTTCAACAGTTTCGTGATGTCCAGCCGGACGTCACTCTAATGGATCTGCGGATGCCAGATATCACTGGGGTTGAGGCGATCGCTGCAATTCGCCAAGACTTTCCTGACGCCCGCATCGCCATCCTGACCACTTACGATACTGATGAGGATATCTTTCTCGGCTTACAAGCAGGTGCGAAGGGCTATCTTCTAAAAGACACCGAAATCGACGACCTGATCGACGCCATTCGCACCATCCATGCGGGCAAAAAATACATTCCCCCTGCCGTCGGAGCCAAGCTCGCCGAGCGGATGAGCCTGTCGTCCCTGAGTGATCGCGAACACGAGGTCATCCAGCTCATGGCTGAGGGCAAAACCAATCAGGCGATTAGCAAACAGCTTCACATCAGTGAGAGCACTATCAAATTCCACATCAGCAACATCTTCGTCAAGCTGGGAGTGAGCGATCGTACCCAGGCTGTTCTAGTTGCTATTAAACGCGGTATTGCCAAGGTGTAATAGGGTGCTTTAAAGGTCAGTCAGCCAGTAAAAAAGCTTTCTCAGTGTGGGCTTCGAGTGCTGATCTACGGAGCCCTGAGAAAACTTATGAGTAATACCAGTTCTGCAAAGTAGCGCTACGGATCGGAGATCCCCCGCTGTCGCTGCCCCCTTATCGAAGGGGGCTACACACCTTTTTGGGTGTGTAGTCCAAATTCAGCGAATTGGTATAAAGCGTATCCCAGTCACCTGACTCGAATTTGGCACGAAACTTCGGGTTGGCCTGAGTCTGATTCGCCAATCACTTATGAATATCGTCTACTCGATATGGCAGCAACACTTCCATAGGCTTGCGGCCACGAGCGCTGTAGTTGTCTTGGTAGGGCTCGCCACTGGCTAGGGCATCCAGGCCCCGTTGCCCGGTGACACGCCCCTACCCCATCGCGCGTTCGGTTTTCCGGGCAGAGCCCTTGAAGTAGTCCAGGGCCACTTGCGCGGTAAAGGTCCGTTTCTGGGACCTGGTAAGCTTCTGGACGACATCTTTGAAGAGTGACCTGATCAAACTACGGTTTGCTATAGATCCCCAGTTGCTGGCGGAGAATGGGCCACTGACGGGTCATCGCGAAGAAACCGGGGTTCTGACGACCCATTTTTATCCTTATGAGGTTGTCGCCGCTGCGTTATGGACGATTGGGATGTTGTCGATATACCCATTCCTAGCTCTACCCTGCCAGTTCTGGTACATCTGGTACATTCTTTTGCGGAAATCGCCTTGATCAACGCTGTCAGGCAGACGGTTTCACCGCTTGGTGCAGTTCGGTGCAAAACGTTTCGAGGGCGGCGACTCCCGCTGTCGGATCGTCGCTGTTGGCCAGTCGTTTCACAAAGGCACTGCCGACCACCACACCGTCGGCTCCCCACGATCGCAGCTGGGCGGCCTGATCCGGCTGCGAAACCCCAAAACCGACCGCAACGGGCTTATCGGTGAGGGTACGCAGTTCGTCGAGCAGGTCTTTGACCCGGTCTTGAATCTCGGCGCGAATGCCCGTCACCCCGGTAACGCTGACCAGATAAATAAAGCCCTGAGCCTGCTCAGCGATCGCCTGAATCCGCGCTTTGGGACTCGTGGGGGCCACCAGCAAAATCACCTCGATGCCTGACTGAGTGGCAGCGTCGGTGACGGCGGCCACTTCTTCGAGCGGCAGATCTGGCACTACCAATCCCTTCGCCCCTGCCGCGGCAATGTCTTGAAAGAATTGGTTAATACCCCGATTCAGAATCGGGTTGTAATAGGTAAACAGAATGATCGGGGCACTGATTTCAGGGGCCACTGTTTTGACCAGGGCCAGCACATCATCGAGTGACGTGCCTTTTTGCAGGGCGCGAGTCGCCGCCGCTTGAATAACCGGCCCATCTGCCAGAGGATCAGAGTAGGGCACCCCCAGCTCAATCAGATCAGCGCCGCAGCGATCGAGCGTTTTAAGGGCGGTGGCGGTGGTTGCCAGGTCAGGATCGCCCGCCGTCACAAAGGGAATGAGCGCGCACTGCTGGCGATCGCGGAGCGCCTGAAACTGCTCAGAAACGGATTTCATAACCTACCCTTACCCCTGCAAAGCGTTCTATCAATAGCGACTCAAGCAGTTTTCCACGTTTGAAACACCCGTAGATTCAAGAGCCACTCAAGCAATCTAGGGCAAGATGGAGCACTCGTCTACCGCTGCTATGTTCTCGCTGTCGCTAGCCCTATCAGGCCTTTCATCGCGATCGCTAGCTTGAAGAAGAGGAAGAAGATTCAGCTTCCGGTTCGGCAGTTTGGTCGGCTTCAAGTTTGGCCTGCAGCTCAGCCCATTGTTCGGGTGACATTTCGTCTAGCCGTTTTTGCAAAACTGCCTCTTCATAGTCTTTGAGCTGTTCGCCATAGGTCATGTTGCCAGTGACGACCCGGAATAAGTAGGTGCCCACCCAACCTAAAATGCCGCCGACGAAAATCACCTGACTCCACACCCCAGCAGAGAGGCCGTCCAATCCGGCCAGGCGAAACCCCACATAAAGCCCACCGCCGAGCAAAAAAATGCCAAAGCCAATTCCGATGACGTCAATCCTACGCATGGCTTTAATACCTCATTCAAGCCTCCTCAGCATTTTAGGAGTTTAAACCGCTAAAAATCGGGCGATCGCCGAGATCACCGCAAAAGCCGCTGTAAGGATGCCAGTGAGATGCGCCCCGCTGACTAATGAAGCACACTGCTCAAGGACAAGATTGGAAACACCGGTCGGTGAAGCTTGTCAGGGAGCGGGTGCCCAGTCAGGGGCCATCAGCAAGCGTGACAGGTGAGGAGTCTGATGGGTGGCGCTGTTTGAGAGCAGAGAGACGAATACAGTTGGTTGCGAGTAAAACAAAGCTTGAGCCCGCCTTGATTCAGAGTCTCCAACCTCGACAGCCGACAATGCTGGTCAGATTTAAACCCTGTTGGGCTCACAGCAATTTCATCGCTCAACTCATATCAGGCAGAATCTCACCTTGATGGAGATTTCGCCTAACTACGTCATCTTGCACTTTCCCCTTGCCAACGAAAATTTAGCACTGGATCAGACGTGATATCTTGCTTGGGCAGGTCTTTAAGTTGCCACTAAATAAACTAAGATTCACCCTCGATTATTGTGCCGTCGGACATATTCAAGACATCGGGTCAAATCCACGAGTGAGATTTGCTTGCCCTAGCAAATCGTGACACTGATCAACTCCCCAGTACCTATCAGCGTTAACCAGCCAGTCAAGCAAAAGGTACCAGCCGATCTAAAAACATATTGAAAATGATGATGAGCCTCTTTCAGGCTGATCATCAATCAGGGAAGCATAAGACTGAGAGAATAATTTTTAACGGGCAAAAAAATACCCTCTTTAATGTTGAGCTGCATTCTTCGATGTG
The DNA here is from genome assembly GCA_937899725.1 of uncultured Halomicronema sp. Classification (GTDB taxonomy): domain Bacteria; phylum Cyanobacteriota; class Cyanobacteriia; order Phormidesmidales; family Phormidesmidaceae; genus Halomicronema. The sequence goes on along the minus strand of CALCCA010000026.1, from coordinate 24,144 downwards.
TTGCTGCTGCTGGATATCAGCTATTTACTCGATTTTTCCGGTCGCAATCGATAGGTTTCCAAGATACAAATAATACCTTCTGCAGATGTCCACACCTTGTTGTTATCAGAAGATGAGGCCAATACGGGGTTGCTGAGTGCTTGCCTCATCAAGCTGGATCCTGATTCATCCATAGCTTAATAGTTGGCTTGACGTTGTAGGCAAACTATATTGGTCATCTCAAAAAAAGAGGCGACTTATTTCTGGAAAATTCCGATTCCAATTGTCACGGAATCTGGTTTTTCAGACCTTCACAATTAATTTTCTGAACTGAGATCAAACTCATTAAAAAATGGGAATGCTAAGCTTTCTCGGTTTTTTCTAGGCATGGCGAAATGTTTGCGGATGCTAGTCACGCACTCTAGTTTTTAGCTCGGCGTTCCCAGTATTGAATTTCAAATGAGCGTTTCTTCACTATGCGAGTCATTCTCAGATTCCTGAAAATCCATCTTATCTCGATCAATGGCATTACCTGATATCATGCCGGAATCACAAGTTGATATCTTCAAATTCTATGAAAATCATGCAATTCATGAAGCAGTTCTTCACAAGAATCGCTTTATGAAACTAGCGGGTGTTTTTCTGGCAGTTGATAAGCAGGCCGCGATCGATTTCGCTTACCAACTATGTGAGAACTATCCAACGCTGCTGACACCAGGAGGTTCTCAATATCGAGTGTGGGTTGACATGCGCTGCCCTCAAGAATTTGGTCTTAAAACAGTTTTGCCTTTATCTGATTAAGCTGCCAGTCCAACCCAGAGGGAGTGCCCTTATCCAGTCGTACCCCTGCCCGAAAGTTCGCTCGACCAGTTAGCTCACCTTCTGACATCGGCTCAAGATGGCTCTGTCTGGTGCTCGGCTCCTCACCCTGCGGGATCTGAATTTATAGGGTGATGCCTATGATGCTGACTTACTACTCCCAACAATTTTCATTGTTGGGGGCACAGCGCAGTGATGGCCCGCAGTTCAGTTATTTGACGCACAACCCCCGCACCGCGAATTGCGACGCCTAGTTTTAAGGCTTATTCGATCCAGCGTTTAGAGCGCTCCACCGCCTTTTGCCAGAGGGCATAGTTATCTTGTGCTGAGGATGCGCCTTGGCCCGGCTCAAACACTTGATCAATGCTGCGGCTGTCGATGAGGCTGCGGTAGTCTTGCCAAAATCCACTCGCGAGGCCAGCGGCAAAGGCGGCTCCTTGCGCGGTGGTGTCTAAAATCTGCGGACGTTCAATGGCAATCCCCAGGACGTCAGCTTGAAACTGCATCAGAAAATCGTTTTGGCACGCGCCGCCATCGACCTTGAGCCGCTGAATGGGAATGGTGCTGCCAGCATTCACGGCATCGACGACTTCTTTGACTTCATAGGCGATCGCCTCTAATACAGCTCGCACCATGTGTTCCCGCTTTACGGCAGCAGTGATGCCCATAAATGAGCCCCGCGCATTCATATCCCAATGGGGGGCTCCCAAGCCGCTCAGCGCTGGGACAAAATAAACGCCGCCATTCGTGCCAATACGCTTAGCCAGGGCTTCGGTATCAGCCGCATGGCTAATCACCCGAATGCCGTCTCGCAGCCACTGAATGCAGGCTCCAGCGGTAAACATCGCGCCTTCAACGGCGTAGCCAAACTGGGGCTGGTCGCCGTTCGCGGTAGACCAGGCGATCGTTGACAGCAGTTCATGATTGGTGCGCACAATCTGCTCACCGGTATGGGCGACTAAAAACGCGCCCGTGCCGTAGGTACATTTAAGCGCTCCTGGACTGTCACAGCCGTGGCCAAAGAGGGCCGCCTGTTGATCCCCCAGCACCGCCGTGATGGGAATCTCTGCCCCTAAAAAGCTGGGATCGGTATGACCAAACAGGCCCAAGCTGGGCTTCACTGTGGGCATAATGTGCGGCGGAATATCGAACATTTTTAGCAATGTCGGATCCCAATCGTGCTCCTGCAGGTTGAGTAGCATGGTGCGGCTGGCGTTGCTGTGATCGGTGGCATGCACCTGGCCACCGGTCATGTTCCACAACACCCAAGTATCGATCGTGCCCGCCAACGTGCTGTCGAGCGATAGGGGCGGATCGGTATATTTGTGGGTGCGCTCTAGCAGCCAGGCCAGTTTAGTTGCCGAAAAGTAGGCATCTAAAACCAGACCGGTGCGATCGTAAATCTCATCGGCTTTGCCCTGGGCGCGCAGGTCGTTACATAGCGGGGCTGTGCGCCGGTCTTGCCAGACGATCGCGTTGTGATGGGGGCGTCCGGTTTCTTTGTCCCACAGCAGGCAGGTTTCTCGCTGCACTGTGAGGCCGATCGCGGCAATGTCTTGGGCGGCCACCTGACTTTTTTCTAAAACCCCTTTGGCCGCCCATTGAATATCATCCCAGATTTCTCTCGGGTCATGCTCTAACCAGCCCGGCTCGGGATAATACTGCGTCAGTTCTTTGTAGCACTGAGCCACAATTTGCCCGTCTTGGTCAAACAGAATGGCGCGATTACCCGTGGTGCCCAAATCGAGGGCCATGATGTAAGCGGCTGTCATGTTGATTACTCACCTCTATACCGGAGTGCTGCCCGCCCCCTCCAGCTTTGAACGGACGCTACCGATTCAACTGGAATTTAATATTGCCCTTAGATTTTTGTGAGGACATGTTGCGATCGTCCGATTGATTTCATTCGCCACTGTCTTACAGCGGGATGCGGAATACGGCATCCTGCCAAGATTTGACTTCCCATTCCGAAGTGTCTTGACCTGACTGCGATTTGCCACATCAGACTGAGTATGGTGGCGATCGGGAAAGCGATCGCGCCAAAATCAAGCCTTTGAACTTGAGCGCTGACGATAACCGCGATCGCCAGCGCCATACACTAGCCCAACCTCCTCCCTCAAGCCAATTCAGACCGAGGGAAGAAGGCCGGGAGTGTTTGTCTTGAGGCCTACTGCTGGTGCAGGGTCGCCATTTGCTCTTCGAGCTGGCAGCGACTGAGAATCGTGGTGGCCATCTGTGCTGGCGTGAGCCCGATTGCCGCCTTCGCTTGATCAGCGGTGGCGTGGTCAACTAGCACGTCGGGCACGCCCAGACGCACGACGTGCGCCGCGACCTGAGCCTCCATTAGGGCTTCGGCCACGCCGCTGCCAAAGCCGCCCATGATGCAGCCCTCTTCCATCGTCACCACCCGGCCAATTTGCTTCGCCAGCGGCAAGATGATTTCTTCGTCAATCGGTTTGGCGAAGCGCGCATTCACCACAGTGGCTTGAATGCCGTGCTCACTCAAGATTTCCGCCGTTTGCAGGGCGGGATACACCATCGAGCCGTAGCCCAAGATCAGCAGGTCGTCGCCCTGACGCAGCACCTCAGCCTTACCAATGGGCAAAGTTTCCCACCCCTCTTCCATGAGCGGCACGCCGACACCGTTGCCACGGGGATAGCGCATGGCAATGGGGCCGTCTGTGTAGTTAATGCCAGTGACGATCATGCGCTGCAGTTCGGCTTCATCCTTCGGGGCCATCAGCACCATATGGGGAATCGATCGCAGGTAGGCAATGTCGTACATGCCTTGGTGGGTCGGGCCATCAGCCCCAACGATGCCCGCCCGGTCGAGACAGAAAAAGACCGGTAGCTTTTGAATGCAGACGTCGTGCACGATTTGGTCGAACGCACGCTGCAAAAAGGTGGAATAGATGGCCGCCACGGGCCGCATCCCCTGGGTTGCTAACCCCGCCGCCAGAGTAACGGCATGCTGCTCGGCAATGCCGACATCAATGTATTGCTGCGGCACCTTTTTACACAAAATGTCGAGGCCCGTACCCGTCGACATGGCCGCAGTAATGCCCACGACCTTGGGGTTTTGCTCAGCGATTTTACTCAGCGTATGGCCAAAGACTTTGGCGTATTTGGGCGGTTTGGGTGTGGTTGACGGCTTCGCCTTGCCTGTCGCCAGATCGAAGGGATTTTGGGCATGGTAACCGACCTGATCCTTCTCCGCGATCGCGTAGCCCTTGCCTTTCGTCGTGGCCACATGCACGAGCACTGGCCCCTCAATTTTGTGCGCTTCGGTAAAGGTATTCATCAGTTCGGCCAGGTTGTGGCCGTCTACTGGCCCCATGTAGGTGAAGCCCAGCTCTTCAAATACGGCACCGACTTTGGGCACGGCTAACCGCTTCATGCCCTCTTTGACCCGACTCAGCTCGGGCGTCAGCGAGTCGCCGACAAACGGCAGATGCTTGAACTGCTCTTCTAAGTTGTCGGTGAGGAACTGCATGGGGGGGCTCAGCCGCATCTTGTTGAGATAGCGCGGAATCGCTCCCACATTAGGTGAAATCGACATTTCGTTGTCGTTGAGCACCACGAGTAAGCGCGTGCTGGGCAGGTGCCCCGCATGGTTAATCGCTTCCAGGGCCATGCCACCAGTTAAGGCCCCATCGCCAATAATCGCGGCGACTTTGTAATCATCCCCCTGCAGATCGCGGGCTAAGGCCATGCCCAGCGCGGCTGAGATGCTTGTGGAGGCATGCCCGGCGCCAAAGTGATCAAATTTATTTTCCGATCGCTTGAGATATCCGGCGACGCCATCTTTTTGACGTAGAGTGTGAAAGTCGTGGTAGCGACCGGTGATGAGCTTGTGGGGATAAGCTTGGTGACCGACATCCCAAACGACTTTGTCGCGATCAAGGTCGAGGGTTTGATACAGGGCCAAGGTCAGTTCTACAACACCCAAACCAGGCCCTAAATGGCCTCCGCTGGCGGCGACGGTTTCCAGATGCTTCTCTCGGATTTGGCGAGCAATCTGCTCAAGTTGATGAATCGACAAACCGTGAAGCTGGTTCGGGTGAGTTACGTCACTCAAATGCATAGTTGAGATACCCTCAGGTTTAATTAGGTAACGTTGAAGCTGTCTTCTTACTGTAAAAGATTAGTCCCACTGCTCCCATTTCAAAAAAGTCGGATTATGGTGGAATATCGTAAGGGAGGTTGCCCAGAGAAGACCTCAGAACAATCGTAAATTAGCCTTAATTTTTCTTGTCAAGGCATGGTTCAGCGTTAATCAACCGACATAACCGTTAATCTTCTGTCATGAACTATTTTTCTCGCTCGCTCGCACTTTTCCAGTATCCAGTGATGCCGTTGGCGACGATTGGTCTAATCGCCGCGAGTGCTTTCTCCCTGATGCCGAGTCCCGCTCAGGCACAAGCCACCGATTTTGATTACGACAACTGCGCCAGCGAGCTGTTAGCCGCTGGCATTGCGCCCGATGCGGCGGCGGCGGCCTGCGCCATGTCCTATCGACCGACCGAGATCTCTAGCTGTGTCTCGGGTGTGCTGAATGCCTCAGCCGTGCTGCCGGAATCAGCGCTCGTCGCCTGCAGCCGCGATCGCCGCCCCGATGAAGTCGCCACCTGTGTCTCGAACATTCACGCTGACCTCGTCGTGAACGACTCCGAAATGGTGCTAGAGCATTGCCATCGCACTATTTTGCCCGAGCGCTATGCGGCCTGCGTTGTGGGCATTGCAAATGAAGTTGATTACACCACTGAAGACTCTTTGACGACTTGCATTGCGGCTGGCTATAAGCCCCTTGACATTGAGCCCAGCTACATTCCGCTGGACTAACTATCTGGTCGGCGATCTCATAGGGTGATGAGATCGCTGACCGAGTTGAGGCATTAATCTTCGAGCACCCCGAGAACGACTCAGCATGGGGTCGTCCTCGGGGTGCTTTGGTCACAGTGGTAAGAGAAATCCCAGAGCTTTCTGAGCGGATGCACCCGCATCCGCTCTTGCCCCCTCGATCCTCAAGTTTGGGAGCAAGACGGGATGCCAACTCCCAAATTTGGGGCTTCAAGGGACTCTTGCCTCAGTTCGGCGGCTAAAGCCCCGCGCTCATCAAATTGGCCCGCTCCTCAGCTTGCTACAGCAAGCCGCAGTTTGATCAGGTCATCCCAAATGGCTGCAAGCATTATCTGGCAGACCTTCTAACTCCGAATTCCGAACTCTACATTCCGAATTCTGCTATAGCCCATGGCAGCCGCATCAAGACATGGCAAACGAGCCACCGTACGCCTTTGGCGCACCGTCAATTAGACGCCCGCAGCAGCAGAAAACCGCCAATGCCCAGCCCGAGAAATGTCGGTAGCCAGGCCGACATCAGCGGTGACAGTACACCCACTTCGCCCATGGCATTTGAAATAAAGGCAAATAGATAGTAGCCAAAAATGATGATGACGCTAATGCCGAAGCTCGTGGCCCGACCGGTGCGCTGTGGCCGTACGCCCAACGCAGCTCCCACTAGGCCGAACACCACACAGACAAAGGGCAACGCATACTTTTGCTGAATCCGAATCTGCCACGTGCGAATCGATTTTTCATCCCCCGTTTGTCGAATCACGTCGTTGAGGTAGCGCGACGCTTCCGCAATGTTCATTTCCGAGTCGCTTTTGGTCCGGCTGGCAATGTCAAAGGGAGCTCGGGGCAGCTGAATTTCCTGGGTTTCAAACTTGACGATGTGACGAAACGACCCGTCAGGTGAAACGGCGTACAATGTGCCGTCGTAAAAATTCCAGATGTTGGTCTGCAGATTGAAGGTAGCCGCATCCGCACTCACCACCTGACTCAACCCCTCTTGAGTGAAATCTAGCACCGTCAAGCCATACATCGTATTACCGTCAAACCGCCGGGCGTAAAACAGCCGCGACATCTCGGTAGCATCGTCATCATCGGCGGCTTCTTGAAACTCACGGTAGAGGATATTGCGCTCGCGAAAGGGCGGACTTTCGGAATTGAGGGCTCGCTCCAACGCCACTGAAGCCTGATAGTTCGCTGTCGGGGTAATGAACTCGTTAAAGGCAAAGGTCAGGCCCGTGACGAAAAAACTTAGGATGATGGCGGGGGCAACGATGCGGCGAACGCTAACGCCACAGCCCCGCAGAGCTACCAGCTCACTATCGGCAGATAACCGGCTATAGGTCATCATGGTGGCCAACAGCGTTGACATGGGAAATGACAGCACCACGAATTCCGGGAGTCGCAAGCCAAAAATTCGCATGGCCAGCCAAATCGATAGGCCGGACTCAGTAATTTGCCGAATCAGCTCAAATAGCGCCCCAATCGAAACGCCGATCGATGAAAAGGCCCCCACGCCAAACAAAAACGGTAGGGCCAACTCACGCACCACGTACCAATCCATCAAAGAGATGCGAAAGCGGTTCATCGGGACTTGCGCGGGTGCCGGTGCCGTCGATTGAGGGTAGGGACTATCCATAAACGTGTGTCGCGCAACTTATGCAAAAACGGGGCAGCAGAACTCAGGAACCGAGGCAGACTAAATTTTAAAGTCTTCACCTAGGTAATGTTGACGCACCAAGGGATTGCTGTAGAGGTCGTCAGCGGTGCCAGAAGCCAAGATGCGCCCTTCGCTCATGATATAGGCGCGATCGATGATTTGGAGTGTTTCACGGACGTTGTGGTCAGTAATGAGAATTCCGATGTCGCGCTCTCGCAGCTGTGACACCATCGTTTGAATCTCATTCACCGCGATCGGGTCAACCCCGGCAAAGGGCTCATCCAAGAACAAAAAGCGTGGCCCATCTTCTCCGGCGGCCAGGGCGCGGGCGAGTTCGGTACGTCGCCGTTCCCCCCCCGAAACTAGATTGCCAGCGGTATTGGCCACAGTTTCTAGCCGAAATTCCTTGAGCAAGTCATGCAGGCGATCGTCGTAGGCCGCGGGGGAGACGTGGGTTTGCTCCATCACCAACAGCAAATTGTCGCGCACGGATAAATGGCGGAAGATGCTGGGTTCTTGCGCGAGGTAGCCAATGCCCAAACGAGCCCGCTGATGCATCGGCAAGTCCGTAATATCGATGCGATCTAAGTACACGCGACCATCATCCGGCTTCTCAAGCCCGGTGGCCATATAAAAGGTGGTGGTTTTGCCTGCCCCATTTGGGCCTAAGAGGCCAACGACCTCACCCTGAGCCACCGATAGGCTCACCTGGTGAACAACTTGGCGTTTGCCATAGGTTTTTTGAACGTTCTCTAAAATAATTTTCAAGAGATTTCGTACCGAAGCAGGGTGATCAAAGGGTCGGCTCAAATTTTATCAAAGCGCATCCCCAAAATTTGCCCTTCACAAAATAGACCGCTGTTGGCCCGGCCCTCGGCCGGGCTCAAAACAGCGTTTTCCATATTCAGAAGTGGCAGCTAATTGATGGGTGAGATGGTCAGTGCCGGATCGGGGGCCGGGTTGTTGAACGCGCCATTGTCAGTCTCGTCGCCTTCCTCTTCAGTGTCCTCTGTGGTGGCGGTCTCGTCGGTCAAGAGGTAGGTGGTTTCGACTTGGTCGTTCGGCTGCGGTAGAGCAATGAAACGGCCCTCATCAATCAGGTACGTGACGGTTTCTGCCTCTAAACGATTGCCTTCTTGTAGCACCACAACGTTGCCGCTCAAAATCATCCGGCTTTCTTCGCTAAAGTATTGCGCTTGGGCCGAGGTCGCAAAAATATCGCGCACCGGATATTCAATCTGCACATTGCCGCGAGCGGTCACCACTCCAGTAATCGCGTTGGCCTCTTGCACATCGGCTTTGAGGGTAATAGTGCCTTGGGTTTCCGTTTGCGCATGGGCGATGTGACTGGGTCGCAGGGTGATCGCCAACAGCAGGCCTAAGGTGCCGGTGAACATCAGCCCTAGTAGCGATCGCCCGCGCCGTGAAAGCTTCCGCGTATCCCGTCTCACCGTTGCTGCCCCGTTGGCCATTATTCGTTCCCTATCACGTTCTTCTAAGACGTTACCCAATTAACCGGAGTTCCACGCCATCAAGGCGCGCGGCGCGCTGTTAAGTTTTGTGGTAACGACAGCCCATTCTGTCGTTTATATACACACTTAGGTCATTCAAATTCGGAAATAACCCTATTTTCCAGGTTGAATTTCCCACTTCGGCAAGGTGGCCGTTGCTCCGACTCCCGACTTACCTTGATGAGTCAAAATCAGGGCCTCTGCCACCAGCGCAATCTGCTCAGCCCCCAGCTGTTGCGTTAATTCTAACCAGACGCTGGCACAATCCAGCAGATCGGTGACGTCAATCTCGCGATAACTCGGCTCAAAGGGCTCTAGCCGTCGAATGCCTTCCCCGAGCAAAATAGCGGTGCCATGCCAATTGTGATTACCCAGATGATAAAGCGCTACCGCGAGCTGTAAAACCCCTTGAAAAAAGGGCTTTTCGGGGATTTCAGCAGTCATCCAGATGGCTTCTAGGGTGTCATGGCAGGCATAGTAATCACCCTGATTGAATTGTTCGATGCCGGCTTGCCAAGCATCGGCATCAGACGAGAGAGCGTTAGAAGTCATGGGCTACGGGTGGACATTGAGGTAATCGGTCTAATGAGCTGTGGATTGTTAAGAAGAGGTGGTATTCTCCACTGGAGAGTGTGTGAGGAGTCATTTATATGGTAAGTTCCCCCCCGCGGTCAGTGAGCCGCAACCCGGTATCGGCGCCGGTTGGGCTGGGTTGGCAGCCGCTTGAGCTGCCCGCTACTAAACTGTTTGGTACAGATGGCATTCGCGGCCAAGCTGGTGAGCTGTTGACGGCACCGTTAGCCCTCCAGATTGGCTATTGGGCTGGGCACGTTTATCGGCACCATTATCCCTTGGGGGGGCCGATCTTGCTAGGTCAAGATTCGCGTAACTCAGGACACATGATTGCGTCGGCTCTGGCCGCTGGGCTCACCGCCGCTGGTTTAGAGGTGTGGAACCTAGGCCTTTGCCCCACCGCCGCTGTGGCCAACCTGACACCAGCTGTTGGGGCGAGCGGCGGGGTGATGATTTCGGCTAGCCACAATCCGCCGGCTGATAACGGCATTAAATTTTTTGGGGCTGAGGGGACAAAACTATCCACTGACCTGCAGCAGCAAATAGAGCAAGCCCTGCGTGGTCACAGTGGGGCACTGGTTAATCTGGCCGGTGAGCAATGGGGCCAATGGCACCATCGCCCGGAGCTGGTCAACCAGTATTTAGAGTTTCTCCATGAACCCTTGCCGACGCTTGATCTGAGCGGTTTCAAGGTGGTGCTCGATATGGCTTGGGGGGCAGCGGCTGGGATTGCTCACCGTGCCTTTGCTCGCACGGGGGCTGACGTGGTGGGGCTGCATGGTCTGCCGGATGGCGATCGCATCAACGTCAACTGCGGTTCGACGCATCTGGGTGCTCTGCAAACGGCGATTCGAGAACATCAGGCTGATCTGGGCTTTGCCTTCGATGGCGATGCCGATCGCGTGATTGCGGTCGATGCCAAAGGCCAGGTTGTCGACGGTGACTACATTCTGTATTTGTGGGGCCAGCAGCTCAAGGCCGCTAACCGCCTGCCAGAAAACCTAATCGTGTCGACGGTGATGGCTAACTTGGGCTTTGAACGCGCCTGGAACGCCCTCGGCGGCTCCCTCATGCGGACTCAAGTTGGCGATCAGCATGTGCATGCCGAGATGGTTGACCGGGGGGCGAAGCTCGGTGGCGAGCAGTCAGGGCATATTCTCTGTCACCACTACAGCCTGACCGGTGACGGCATTCTGACGGCGTTGCACTTGGCTCATCTGGTGCAGCAACTGGGCGGCTCGCTCGCAGATCTGGTGGATCAAAGCTTTCAAACCTATCCGCAACGACTCAAAAACGTTCGGGTTGAAGATCGAGATCGCCGCAAAAACTGGGCCAGCTGCAGTGCGGTTAAACAGGCGATCGCTCAAGCTGAAGCGGATATGGGCGATTTAGGTCGGGTGTTAGTGCGCCCCTCTGGTACCGAGCCGCTGATTCGCGTCATGGTCGAAGCTGAGCACTCGGCTTTAGTCGATCATTGGACTGACCATATTGCTAACGTCGTGGCCGTTAACCTCGCGGTCTAGGTTTTAGCCATGTTGGGGGACTTTGCTGCCGGCGTCCCCCAACATAGTTGGACGGTTTCAGTAGGGCGGTACAACAAGGGAGTCGCGCAAAAGTCGCACATAAACAATGCCTCGATCACAGCAGTTGGGTACTGCCAAACCCCGACAGAAAATTGTCTGCCCTCGGGATAATTTCTAATCGCAGATCTTCAAGCTGATCTATCCCCGAACTGGCGTTATGAAGCATTGCCGAAACCAGCCATGGCATGCATCGGTAAGCTGACTTTGACTCGGGTCCCTAAATCTAACTGGCTCTCAATGTTAATCTGCCCATTCAGCAGATGAGTACATTTCAGTGCAATGGTTAACCCTAAGCCAATGCCTTGAATATTTTCAGCGTTTTGGGCGCGATAGAACGATTCAAACACCCGTGCTAACTCCTGTTCGGGAATGCCCATGCCCGTGTCTTCGACAATGATGCATAACTGCTCAGGTGTGCAGCATACCTGCACCGTGATCGGCGACGGGTCAGGAGAGAACTTAGCGGCATTATGGAGCACATTCAACAAGATTTTGGTCATCAGTCGGCGATCGATCAACTGGCGATCGCAGGCAGGATCAATCTCTACTTGAAAGGTTGGGCATAACTCACTAGACGATTTGATTTGAGTCGATACACTGTCAATGAGTTCTTGAAAACTCACGGTTTCTCGCTGAATCTCGAGCGTTTCGAATTCGAGTTGATTGAGAAAAATCACCTCATCAGTTAAATCAGTCATCCGCTGCATGGCTTTTTGGACTCGACCAAAGTGCTTGTTTCGCAAGTGGTCGGTCAGCCGATCGCCGTAATCTTCTAACATCCCAATCGAACTGCTGATGATCGACATGGGCGTCCGATATTCGTGGGCGATCGTGGTGATGATCTGTGATTTTAGCTGACTCAGTTTTTGCTCTTGCGCTAGCGATTGCTGTAGCTGCTGCCCAAGCTGCTGTTGGTACTGGTTGGCTTGGGTCAACTCTAGGGTACGCTGACTGACTCGCGCTTCTAACTCATCATTAGCCTGCTGAAGCGCTGCCTCAGCTTTCAGCTGCTCCGCGACTTCTGCCTGCAGCTGCTGGTTTTGCGCTCGCAGCTGTCTCTTTAAACGCACCAGCTTGAGTTGGTGTCCAATACGGGCTAAGACCTCAGTGATTTCAAATGGTTTGGTAATGAAGTCTTCGCCACCAACCCGAAAGGCCTTGACCTTGTCGAGGGGCTCGTCAGAAGCGCTGAGAAAAATAATCGGAATCGACTCCGTGTGGTGATCGGCCTTGAGCTGTTGACACACCTCAAAACCATTAATCTTGGGCATCCTGACATCAAGCAAAATCAAATCAGGCGGGTTGATTTGCGCCACCTCAAGGGTCAGTTCGCCTTTCAGAATTTTGCGAACTTTGTAGCCTTGCTCTGATAGCATCGTCGCCAGCAGGCGGAGATTATCGGCACGATCGTCGACAACTAAAATGTCACCTTTACAAGAGTGGTCAATATCGCGAGTCATGGCCGAACAGAATAGAGGATATGTAACAAGATGAGAGAGAACAAAGGGTTAAGGTTGCTAGCCTGAAAGGCTGGGCTGTGGCCAGCCACTGTGTGAGTCAGTCCCACTGCTGCTGAACCCCGGCGACCGAGCCAGCCATTGTGTGAGTGGTCTGATCGCTGAGGACTGCCAGGTATTGAGCCAGTTTGTGATGTCACTGAATGTCTGAAAACGGTTGGCCAATAAATCATCAACAGTAGTTGGATAGAACCGATCTTGATCCGGCCTAAGCAAATTAGCAAACATTGCCCTCACAGTGTTCTCGTCATATGGGGCAGGGCTTTGATCGGACAAGCTGCGGCCATGATTGAGCCTAAGCATGCGCCCATTCATCAATATTAATGGAGGAATAGACCTCAATGACCGGCTGACCATTCTTAGCTGCCAGGGTGGCAAAGCCCAGTCAGCGCAGCTAGGGGCAACGTGGTGGGTGCTCATGAAGTTGACCTCTCATCATTAAGCGGCCATGTGGCGATCGCCCCCGATGATCGCCCAGCCCCTAATGGACTGCTGTCCCTCGTCGACACCGCTTGCGTCAGGTGAACAATCTGATCGAGACGGAAGTCATTAACCAGATCGGCGAGGGCTTGCGCCAACGCAGCTTGAGTCGGCGAGAGTTGGTCTAGCAGTGGCCAAATCAACTCGTCATCAGCCCCCCGAGCCGCCAACTGTAGCTGCGTGATCCACGCCTGCGGCTGGTCAGCTAACTGGTCGGTTAATTCGCGCGTCGTGAGGGGCGACTGGCGTTCTTGAGCGGTGGCTGACAGGGGTTCGTCTTGATAACGGTAACGAACGCCCAAATGCTGCGCCAGTTTGTCGAACAGTTCTGTAGCGCTAATGGGCTTACGGACAAAATCATCACACCCCGCCCGCAGGATGTGCGATCGCTCATTCTCAAAGACGCTCGCCGTCAGGGCGATGATCACGGGAGCCTGGCCCGCCGATTGCCGCTTGATCGCTTGGGTCGCTTCATAACCATTCATCACCGGCATGCGAATATCCATCCAAATGAGCTGAGGGCGATGCCGCTGCCATTGCTCGACTGCTTCGCGGCCATTTTCGGCGGCATCAACTTTGAAGCCCAGGGGCTGTAAAAAGCGACGTAGCAGCTGACGATTTTCTAACTGATCGTCGACGACTAAAATGTGATACTCAGGTTGCTCAGGGGCCAAGCCGATCACGCGACGCGAGACCCGAGGGGGGGCGAGGGTTGGCGGGGCGGCAGCAGTGACCGGCAGCGAAAACCGAAAGCTCGTACCGATCCCCAGAGTGCTCTGAACCTGTAGCTCACCGCCCATCAGCTCCACAAACTGACGACTAATCGGTAGGCCGAGGCCAGTGCCCTCCTGCGATCGCTGACCGGCTGGGGCCTGCACAAAGGGATCAAACAAGTGTTTGATGTCTGCGGCAGCAATTCCGACGCCCGTATCTTTAACCTCAAACGTCACCGTGTGAGTCACAGCGGCCTGGGCCTTGTCGGCAGCGATGGTGGTCGCAATCGCCCCAACCCGCAAAATCACCGCGCCCTCCTTGGTGAACTTGATGGCATTGTTGATGAGGTTGATCAATACCTGCCGGAGTTTGCGTTCATCGCCACAGACCCAGGCCGGCACTTGGGGGGCACACTCGTACTCCAGCAAAATGCCTTGCGTCGTCGCCCGCAGATACAGCATTTCGATCAGGGCCGCTAACATGGCCTTGAGATCAAACGGGTTAAGTCGCAAGGTCGTATGACCCGCTTCGATCTTCGACATGTCAAGCACGTTGTTGATCAAAGACAACAAATGGTCACCACTTCGGTGAATAATGCTCAACGTCTCTTGCTGTGATTGACGAGGTTGATCGGGGCTATCGGCGCTCAGATTGAGGTCACGTAGCATCACTTCAGTGAACCCCAGAATGGCATTCAGGGGCGTGCGCAGCTCGTGGCTCATATTCGAGAGAAATTTACTCTTTGACCGATTTGCGGTTTCGGCTTTTTCTTTGGCCGCTCGGAGTTCTTGGGTGCGGGCTTCCACGCGCTCCTCAAGCGTGGCGTTCACTCGGCGCAGATTGTTTTCAATTTGTCGTCGATTTATCAGTTGCATGCCGACGTATCCCAAGGCGGCAAATGCTGTCACTGTAAACGCCAGCCAATAACGATACTGATAGAGCACTTGCGATAAAGAGACTTGGCCCCAATCCTCATAGGGACTCACCTGCAGCTCACGCAGGGTCTTATGCACGGAAGAATAATTAGCAGGAATTGTCCAGCCGCCATATTGCCCGGCTTGAGCAGCGGGATGGTCAGCGGAAATCATCATGAGCGCGGTCGCGACCTGCTCTGACAATTCTGTTGGGGTTTGAGCCAAGGCGGCCATGGGCCATTCGGGGTACAACTCAGATGACAGCACAAAAGGAAAGCTATCGCCAGGCTGAGTTTGGTGATTCAACACCACAATATCTCGACGATTAATTTTGCCTGCTTGCGTCAGGCGTTCTAGGGTGTCAGTGCGCACGGTGCCCGCGTCGACCTCGCCGTCGAGCACTGCGTAGACGACATCATCGTGAGTTTTCTCAAACGCTAAGCTTTGAAACTGCTGGTACGGATCAATGCCAACTTTTTGCAGCGTCGCCCAAGCAATCTGCCAGCCGTCAAAAGCCTTTTCGCTCGCGGCCATAAACCGCTGGCCCTTGAGATCACTTAATGTTTGAATATCGGTGCGGTCGGCCCGACGAAAAATAACGGCACCAAAGGCCGCGTAGGTACGACCAGCACGGAAGTTTTCTAACGTGGCGATGCGGCGGGCACCATATCGCATCTCTGATTTGACATAGGTGCCTGGGTTAGCCAGCAAAAAATCGATCTGCCGAGTCTGAACGATCGCCTCAACCTTCTCCAAATCAATCACAATCAACTCAAAGTGAACGCTAGGGATCGCTTGATTCAAATACTCGATGGTCGGTTGCCACTTCTGTTTGGTGTGCTCGATGCCCCGCACCGCGATGACCCCAATGCGAACCCTTCTCTTGATGGGCGGTGTCTCTAACGTCATATGAATAGAGGGCACCGGGTCCGGTGCCGCCATGACAGTCGCGGCACTGAGGCATAGCGTGGTTGAAACCACTAGACCCATTGCGGACATCAATGAAGTAAGACGCGTCATCAAGATCGAGAACCTTGCAAGGATGCAATAGAGGGGGCATGGCTGAGACGTTCTCAGCGATCGGAGCAGCAGGGACTCAAAGGCCAGGTCAATATGCCGAGGGCATTAGGGAGGACGAGGTTTTTGTTGTCACCATGACTTCAGAGAGCAGTACAGTGAGTCTGCCGGACTCACTGTATGGGGCAATTCACTGCTCGAAATGGGGGACATTACCGGCGTCGCGGTTTCGTCGCCGACACAATTGCCGACACCGACACCCGCCGCTGAGTCTTGGTTGACAACTCCCAATCAACCATGACAGTGCGGTTGCTCTTAAGCTGCCCGATGGCCATATTCGATGCCGTGATCACGGCACGGACATGCGGGTTAATCCGATGGCCAACAACCTAAAGGGCATCAAGCCCTTACCTCCACCTTGACCTGAGTGAGGATTCCAGACATCCGCGACTTCATTGGATTTTCAGAAAGACCGTGTACGAGAAAATACTGAGCCTGGCAGGAGGGTTTCTCATCCAATATCGCAGCCCCTGCACCTGGTTACCCAGATGCCCGGTGTCCTCAAAGTCAAGGATTGCTATCCCCATCCTCAACTTCAGCGGCCAATTAAATCCGCATGTCCGATGTGAATAGCCCCTAAAACTCGTCAATCCTGAGTTCTGGTCGGCTATCCGCTCATTAGGTAAGCTTTTGTGCACGGCCACAAGTCGGTCGCCAGATTGGAAAACCCATGGCGAGGGTGTCTATCGATGGCAAAAGCTGAGAAGTCATATCAGACTTGACTCACCCCTCAATAGTGCCTGACGACCGCTTGAAAATCTCTGTAAATACACCGAAATCCTGAAAAGATATACCCGTGTACGCACGAACTTAGGTGACCTTCGAGAAAGATATAGATGAGCACCGTCAGGACAAGTGTGGCGAGAAACTTTGACTTCACTATCCGCCCCTGAGGGTTGGGTTGATGCTGGAAATCTCTTTAATCTGGCAAATCTGGCTGGGATGACGATGCCGACTCGGTGAACGGGATATAAATGCAGGCTGTTGTGCCCCGACTCTTCCCCTGACTAATGCTCAGCTGCCACCCCATCATTTCAGCTAAACGCTGGCTATGACTCAGATTCAAGCCAATCTCAACCTCAAATTCTTTCTCGCCGCCCTCCGGTCCCTCTAGCGGGAAAAGCGCTTGCATGCCGCCAGAAGGTAAGCCGAGACCTTGATCTTCAATGCGTAATAGGAGGGCACTATTCCCCACAATTAGGTCTAAATGAATGGAGCTATCTTGAGGCGAATGCTGCACCGCATTGACTAAAAGATTGGCAACGACGCTTTCGAATACGTGGATATCGGTGGTTAACAGGACTGACTCGGCGGCGGGAGCGGTTAGGCAGACAACCTGGCGATCGTAGGAAGCTTCAATTTCTTGCGCCAGCAGGTGACAAAGCTGTTGCACATCGACCTTTTCTAATACTGGCTCGAACGTTTCATTTTCCAACTCATCTAAGGCGATCGCGCCATTCATCAAGCGCATCAAGTAGGTCACTGAGGTGCGAATTCGACGGTGATGCCGAGCTTGATTCGGCTTATCTAACCGCTGACCATAGTCTTCTAAAATGCCGGCTGACGTCGCAATTACGCTCAAGGGGGCTCTAAATTCATGAGTCATGAGCGCAATCAGCCGGGTCTTAAATTGTCGTAACTGATATTCGGCCCGCAAGGCCAGCCGGAGCTCCAGCAAATTAACGACCTGAGCGCCCAACTTGGCAAACGCTTTGAGTTGATCGGGCGTCAAGTGGCGAGGCTTATAGTCAACGGTGCACAACGTGCCTAAGGCCATGCCCCTTTGCGAAACTAATGAACAGCCCGCGTAAAAGCGCAAATGAGGCTCACCCACGACCCAAGGATGATCGCAAAAGCGTTCGTCTTGAGTGGCATCAGGAACCACTAACATCTCTTCGGGCTTCAGAATGGTGTACGCACAAAAGGCAAGGTCACGGGACACTTCGCAGAGCTCCATCCCGATCTTAGATTTAAACCACTGGCGATCGCGGTCAATTAAAGTCACCAACGCGACCGGCGTCTGGCAAATATAGGTCAACAGCTCTGTGATGTCGTCATACCCCTGCTCGGGGGGGGTATCCAAAATCTGATAGCGGCGCAAGTCTTGCAGTCGCCGATTTTCATCAATCGCAGAAAGGGCCATAACAGGTATTTAAACCGGCTCCCAAAGTAATAAGCGGAACATGATTGACTCCAAAGTTGAGAGTAGTGACTGCGAATAACGCCTGCGCCGGTAGACCCGTGAGCAAAACATAAGGATTGCATCAAGATCACCCCAGTCTCAAGGGAGGCCTATGAACAGGTACACCCTATGAGGCCAGAAACCAACCGCGCCCACCTATCAACCCAGTTCGGGGCTGACTTCAGTATTTTGCCAGCGATTGAGCCGGTAATTCGTAACAGTCTCCTGGTAAATATGCCCAACAGGCAAATTTGAGGCGACAAGACGCCACCACTCAGCCCCTCATGGCCCCAATTGCCAGACTGAGGCGCTGGCCTGCGGCAATCACTGGACATAGCAGTTGGAACGGCTGACTCAAGCCGATTGATGATGCTTGCTGACTTCCCAACGTTCCCGAATCACCTGTATGGCCTCCAAATGACACCCAGTGTGAGCTGCCTGGATGGCAATGTTCTACGCTGGGCATAATATGACGGCCGCGATCGCTCTTTGGCAAACTGCTCAAGCAACAAAAGATACCGCCCCTAGCACTGCTAAGAAAGACGATCTTCATCGCCTCGCCCGCCCGCGCTGGAATTGTGGGTGGGAGTGCTCAAAAGAGGGTGACCCTCAAGCGCTGGGGAGAGCACGAGTGGTGGTAGTGATTGGTGCCGGATTGCTATCAAGCGGTTCTGATGTGGTGGCTTGGATGAACTTAGTGACATCGCTGCTCGGCATCGGTCGGGAATGGACAAAGCCTTGAACAATGTCACATCCCTGCAGCTTGAGGTAGTCTAATTCGTCTTGAGTTTCTGCCCCTTCGGCAATTACTTTTAGCTCAAGCTCATGACTCATATTGATAATCGCTGAGACGATTCTCTGGTTAGAGTATCGCTGATGAATATCTTGAATAAACATGCGATCAAGCTTGATGGTGTTGCAGGGAAAAGAGCTGAGATATCCCAAGCCCGAGTAGCCAGTGCCGAAATCATCGATCGCGATGCGAATCCCCATCTTTTTGAGCTCTTGCAAGATATTGATGGCGTAGCCTTTGTTTTTGATCAAGGCGTTTTCAGTGATTTCTAGGCATAGCAGATGAGGTGCGATTGCTGTTTTTTGCAAAATTTTGCTGACCGTTTCACAGAGCCCTGGTTGACTCAGCTGCACTGCCGATAAATTCACTGAGACGCCAATGGGTTTAACCATTAGCTTTTGCCATTTTTTGACCTGTTCACAGGCTTGCCACAAGACCCAGTTACTAATGTCATTGATCAGACCGATTTCTTCAGCGATCGGAATGAACTTAGTGGGTGAGACCCAGCCGAGTTGGGCGCTCTTCCAACGCAGCAGCGCCTCGACTCCCACGACGGACCCTGCCGATATATCTACTTGGGGCTGATAAAAAACTTCCAGTTCGTCCTGCTGAAGCGCATAGTACAAGGCATTTTCAACGTCTAGCCGCTCAAAAGCACTGAATATCATCTCAGGACGATAGAAACAGTAATCATTACCGCCCTTTTGCTGGACTTTATAAAGAGCAGTTTTTGCCCCTTGCAGTAGACTCTCAACTCTAGAAACCTGTCGCGAAGCATCCGTGATGTTGGTCGTCGAAGCGATACCAATACTGGTGGTCACGTTGACGGCTTTACCGTTGAGAATATAGGGCGCTCTCAAAAGATTGAGGAACCGATAGGCCGTACGAGGTAGCTGCCCGCCGTCTGGATCAACCTGATCAGTCAAGACCGAGAATTGATTTTGCCCCATGCGAAAAGTGTCTTTTAGACTTTCTGATGCCATCGAGTGAGGAAACACTTTTTGAATTCTTTGGGCAATCAATTTAATCAGCTCTTCGGTGTCGGCAGTACTTAAGGTGCTGCTCAAAAAGCTGAACTGATCGACCGAAATAATAAATAGAGAAAAGTCTTTGTCTTCAGTTAGATATTGCTCTAACGTTTGGCTGAGGGCAGCTTGGTTAGGCAGCTGAGTTAGCTCATCGGTATGCGAATTCTGATCAATGCTGCGCTGCAGATGGTTAATCTGTTGAGCATAGCTCTGCGTGATCGTTTCCTTGCGCTTGAGCTGAGTTTTGATCGCCGCCACCAACTCAGAAGGTGAAAATGGCTTGGTGAGATAGTCGCTGGAGCCGAGGGTCATCCCTTGCCGCACATCATATCGGGCTGCTTTAGCCGTTAAAAAGATGAAGGGAATCGTGGAGAGTCGCTCGTCTTTACCGAGGGCCTCTAAAACTTCATAACCGTTGAGCTTTGGCATCATCACATCGCAAATGATCAAGTCTGGAGTGTGCTGAAAAGCGAGCTCCAATCCCTGCTGACCATTGGTTGCGACGAGGGGTTCAAAGCCTTCTAGTCGGAGAATGTCACTGATGTTTTCTCTCGCGGCTTCGTTATCTTCGATGACCAGAATCTTGCTCATGGTTATTTACTCCTGTGGGGGACAATCATTGCTTCGTCAATGGGCCGCTAGCTTGGGCCATGTAAATGTCACCCATGGGTCGCCAGCTAAAATCGCGTTTTGTTCGACATTCTGAATCAATTGTGACCGATGTCTCTCGACAAGGAATCGGAAAATACGGCTAAAACTTGCCCCCGTAGCTCTCCTGAGGGCATTCAATCTGCCGAGGTATTTTTTGCGTAAATCTACGGACTGAAGGAGGGCAGAGGCCGCTAACAATGCTGCCTAGACGGTCTAAGAAAGTGGAGACTTAGCCCTGTAAATATTTTTCCACAAGGATCTCAAGCCTTTTGCCCAGGGTTGCTGATGATTTAGGTACTAGCTTAAGCACACGTAAGTATCAGCGCTGAGATCTGTCCGCATACGGAGCGGGCACGGATAGATCAAGAGCTCTACTGATGCGATCCGGAGGGCTCTGACGATGGCTTGCTATCGCCTCTGATGTCACTGATGTTGTGTCGCTTTGCTGCTATCAGAAAGGCATCGATTGCAGGGAAGCAGATTGACAACAGATCGCTTCAAGGATTTCAAATTGGCAATCAGCGCAGCCTGTTGTGGGGAAGATGACTGACAAGAAGCTTTGCCTCGATGCCACTATGCTCGTGATCAGACTCGGTGATCGCCAAAGGTGACTTTCGCTGGGCTCCCAGCGTCGTCAGTCTTGCTAGCCCTCTGTCGCGGCTGAGGGCGATCTCTGACGCGCCAACAGCGATGACGGCAATCAGTCCCCATTCCTGGAGTTCGCAATCGCCTCACTCAACCAGCAATAGACTCATCAGACTGCCGAGGCCAATGCCAAATACACAGGTCGCTGCCAGCACCGCTGAGGTTTGCCACCGGTTGAGCCATCCCAACAGGCGATCGCCCGTCTCAGCGCCGATGATGGCCCCCAAAGCCGGCATCATCAGGGCAACCAAACTCACGCGGATGACTTCAAAGGCGGTGGCTTTGACTTCAATTGCATCCAAATTGTCAGTGCCGACAAATCCCATCGCCAACCCTAGCGCCACGGCGATCGCTGCCGTGCCCAAAATAGTCAGTAAAACTAAAGTGTTGGCCCACCACCAGCGATAACGCCCCAGAGCCCGCGGCCCCGCGAGTGCTAGAGCTTGAGCCAGCACCCCACCCATAACGAGATACCAAACCCAATAGGGCACCGGAAAAGACGACACCAATGTGCCCATGGTGGTGTATAGAATGCCGGTTAAGCAGAGCCAACCCCAGGGGATGCGACCGGTGGGCACTGGGCGTCGACGAGCATGCCGCCAAATCTTGAGTTTGCGTTGTGGACGAGGAGAGGAAGCCATACTAAATTCCAAGGGCTCATGCCCCCAACGTGAAGACGGCAGCCCAATTAACAAATGGGCTCAGCATACACTCATAAAGAAGCCTTAAGCTGAACATCAGTATACAAGCCTGCCACCGCTGGCTCGGGATTGACTTAAGGGCAATTAACCATGCACCGCACCGCCTTCACCCTATCGCGAAAGTTCAAACTCCTCATTGTGTTAGCCACCCTAGGGGTGGCGCTGACGCTTACCCCGGTCGGCTGGTCTGCCCCCGAAGCCATCTCTGTTCAGACGTTGATGACGCGTTTAGCCAGCGACCAAGCACCCTTGGTGCTGGATGTCCGCTCAGCGGAGGAGTTTGCGGCAGGGCATATTCCCGGTGCGATCAATATGCCCTTTCGACAGGTGCCAGAGCGCCTAGATGAGCTTCAGGCCATCACGACCGATATTGTGGTGTACTGCGAAGTGGGGGTGAGAGCCGCGATCGCAGAATTGGCGTTAGAGCAGGCCGGCTTTGAACAGATTTTGACCCTAGACGGTGATATCCAGGCTTGGCGACAGGCGGGTCTGCCCCTTGAGACTGATTAATCGATGTTTACACGATAAATTCAATAAAAAGATTGCTGTGATAGGGAGCTACGGGTTTATCGTAGGCTTGTGAACATACCGAATTTATGCCCTTGGACGCATTATTTCAGGGATTTTTAGGTGCCTCTAGCTTGTTGATCGGGGCCGGATTGGGGATTTGCTGGAAACCTGGCCGGGTGATCACAGCAGCCATCATGGCGTTTGGCAGTGGCACCCTGCTGGCGGCGATCGCCTTCGACATTACGCAACCGGTTTACGAGAAAGCCGGGTTCTGGCCGATTTTGATCGGCTTTATTCTGGGCGGCGCTCTGTTCACCATCATTATTAATTACATCGATGATCAGGGGGGATTTATTCGCCATCCCTCCTCATCGCGGCGATTCTTCTACCACCACCGGCAAGAAGAAACGTCCGAAGTGCTAGACGAAATTGCCCATGTAGAGATGCTGCACAATCTTTCTCCTTCGGAGGTGCAGGCGATTATTCCGCTACTCAAGGCGCTCTCGGTTGAACCGGGAACGATGCTGTGTCAAGAAGGCGCTCCTGGGGATGCCATGTTTATCATCGTGGATGGGGAAGCCGATATCTATAAAGGCCCGCAGCTGATGGCTCAGTTGGGAGCCGGCGAAATGTTTGGCGAAATGGCCCTCCTCACAGGCGAAGAGCGCTCAGCGAGCGTGGTGGCGCGCACGCCCATGCGGCTGTATGAGTTGGACAAGTCGGATTTTGACGGCATGCTGACGCGATCGCCACACTTAGCTAGCGGCCTCAGCCGCATTCTCGCGCGGCGGCTACGCGAGACCACTCAATCTACGGCCAAGGCTCAAGAAACCTCTGATGGTCAGTGGCGACAGCAGGTACTAGATAGCGTTGAAGTGGATTTCCCGCTATCGGAGCAGCAGATTCAGCAACTAGCCAAAAGCTCGGCCCCCCTCGCGATTCTCGTCGGTACGCTGATGGACAACATTCCTGAGGCGCTCGTCATTGGCTTCAACGCGGGGGCAGGCAATCTCAGCAGCTCCTTCTTAATGGCGGTTTTCATCTCTAACATTCCGGAAGCGCTCTCCAGTTCTGTGGGTATGCAGCAGGCGGGTACGCCAGCCAAGCGCATTTTGGCCCTGTGGGGCGGGGCGGTGCTGCTCAGTGGCCTAACGGCCATGCTCGGCAATTTTCTCAGCACCTTTGCCAATAACTGGGTCTTGGGCACAGCTCAATCCCTGGCGGGCGGCGCAATTTTAGCGATGTTGTCTAGCACGATGATGCCCGAAGCCTACGAACTTGGTGGCGGCACCGTGACTTATTCCACGATTGCGGGCTTTTTGGTGGGCTTTTGGGTGGTGACCCTTTCGTTGGGATAACGACTTTTGGCAAACGGATAGTTGATCGTTGGCTAATCAAATTCTGGGTATGGCGACTTTGCCCCGTCTGCCCTGGTGGCGCGCCTTGCTAATGCTCTTCAGTACCAGCGTTGACTCATAGAACGCCTTAAAGAGCGGCTAATACCAGTTCTCTGAAACTGGACTACAGATCTTCCTTTCGACTTCGCTCAAGGAACGTCGGCTGAGCGGAGTCGTAGACTACTGAAGCTATAGTGCTCGTTGATCAGGTCGCGGGTCATCTTGCATGCTCATCGGTGTGCTTGCTGGGAAGAGATTTGCCGAGAAATTCCTCATGAGGCGATCGCCACACTCCCAACGATCGTTAGGCGAATGTTCGTTGCTGATGGTGTAGTGGGTCAAATGGTCTGCTGGTCAGGAACTGGGCAGGAGCTGGGCAGGAGCTGGGCAGGAGAGCTGTGGGGGAAGCGACTCATCTCATGTGGGTCTATTTTCCAGGCAATGGCTCATGAGGCGATCGCGCTACTCTCAAGCCATTGACGCGTTTAACTCATCATCCAACGTCTAATACCAATTCTCTAGATTCCGGCTACAGATAGGGCATCTAAAATGGAGTCTC
>CALCCA010000025.1 GCA_937899725.1 uncultured Halomicronema sp. | reverse complement strand
CGCTCAGATGAGCCCGGAGCGTCTTTTGGTATGAGGCAGGCAACATATTTTTGTGGGGGAGCCTCAGAAGGTTCCCTATTTTTTTGCCTTGTTATTCTCTCAAATCTCTACCTGACATAGGCTAGAGTCGCCTTGTCACCCTTTCAGGGCTAAGCCAATCTTCAAGCCCCGGTTGTAGGCCGGCGATCGCGAAAACGTTTGCCTCCAGGTACTTACAACTATTGATAGCTTTACGCAGTTCTAAGCGAGTTCGTGATTTGAATTTCGTGGGCTTTTCACTCGGTGAGCGATGCCAAGTCAGTAACTTCACTCAGTTAGCGAAATTGCCAGAGCAAGCGGCGGGATTCGGTGACGACTGATGCCTGCCATTAATTAATGCCCTAGGGGCGCCATCAATCAACAGCTTAAGATTTTTGAGGCCAGACATGACCACGCCCGCGCCCCGCATTCATTGAAGGGATGAACGAACTATTTTGCTTAGTCATTTCTCCAATCTTGCCGATGCGGTATGTGCTGAAAATAAACTGGATGCAGTGTCTCGCTGTGTGGAGTTGGGCGATGCCCTAAAGCTCGTGTCAAACGTCCCACTGGAGAACCTCGCCCCCCCCTTAGCCCACTGTAGGTGACTGAAATGCTCCGCCTCAGAGTTGGCCATTGCTCACGGCTGACAGTCTGGAGGTTTGGTTATCTAGCCAGCAGTCATCAACTTTAAATTGCGATAAATTTGCAATTTCAACAGCTGATGGATTGTGTTGGGAAACCTAATGTCAAACAGCCCCTTAGCGTCAAATGGCCAAGCTGCGAGCGCTCATGCAAGATTAGAACTCGTAACGGTTGGATTTACACGTTTCAAGTTTCTCGGCTTCCTAGGCGCTTAACTGCCCTAGGTGCTCAATTTGTCTGGTGTTTGAGGAGACTTCTACGAGCGATCGATGACTCATTTTACGCATGTTGATTCCCTGCACTCATCTAGGAGCGATGCTTCTGGTCTCGATGCTGCGGCCTTGAATCTGCTGCAAACGATCGCTACAGCAATCAGTCAATCGCCTGATTTCGATGCCGCGCTGCTGCTGCTTTTAGAGTTGGTTTGCACTTCTACCCGGTGGGTGTTTGGCGAAGTTTGGCTGCCGCAAACAGCTCAACAGCTCGTTCACAGCGGCCTTTCCTACACCACGGAAGCCCACCTGGCGGAGTTTGATCAGGACAGTTATCGTCGTCAGTTCGCCCGGGGTCAGGGCTTGCCAGGGCGCGTCTATGCCACGGGTCAAGCCGAATGGCTGGCCGATACGGCTCACTGTTCATTAACGACCTTTCACCGGCGAGACTTAGCGCAGCAATACGGTTTAGGGGCTGGTTTGGGCGTCCCGGTGACCTTGGATGGTGAGGTCTTGATGGTGCTCGTTTTTTTCATGAGTGAGGTGCAGGCCTACGATCACGACCACTTACGACTCGTTGAGGCGATCGCGGTACAAGTGGGCTCAATTCTCCGCCTTAAGCAAACAGAAGCGGCGCTAACGGCCTATCAGCAGCAACTGCAACGCGTTATTAATACGCTACCGGGCATTGTGTTTAAGGCGGCGGGGCCACCCGACTGGCGGATGCGCTGGCTGAGCGACGGCTGCAGTCGTCTCATCGGCTATACCCAGGAGGAATTGGTTGGCGACAACCGTCCCGTTTCCTATAACGACATCACCCATGCCGATGATTTGTGCCG
The DNA here is from genome assembly GCA_937899725.1 of uncultured Halomicronema sp. GTDB lineage: Bacteria > Cyanobacteriota > Cyanobacteriia > Phormidesmidales > Phormidesmidaceae > Halomicronema. Next base: position 38,586 of record CALCCA010000025.1, on the reverse strand, counting down.
AGTAGTCAGAACGATTGAGCAAGCCTTGGACCAAGGCCAGCCTTATCAGGTGGAATATCGCATCATCACCCGCAATGGTGAAGAAAAGTGGGTCTGGGAAAAGGGGCAGGCGGTTTTGAACGACGCTGGCGCGATCATCGCTCTAGAAGGCTTTATCACCGACATTACGCCGCTGAAGCAGACTGAGGCGGCCTTACGTGAGAGCGAAACCCGCTATCGCATGTTGGCAGAAGGCTCTTTAGATCTGATTTCGCAACATGATTTGACCGGCGTCTTTCACTATGTGTCACCCGCCTGTCACAATTTGCTCGGCTATACCCCAGAAGAATTAATTGGCCGCTTTCCTGAGCAGTTTCTTCATCCCCAAGACAAGCCGCGCGTCTTGCAGCACTATCGGCAATTTTTGCGCCTTAAGGCAGGGCCCACGCTACGGTTTCGCGTTCGGCATCGCAGCGGTGACTATCGCTGGTTTGAAACCATTGGCTGCATGATTAACCAGCCTAGTGAGTTGAGCGCTCGCCAGGTGCTGGCCGTGTCTCGCGACGTGACTGAGCAGGTAGAAGCAGAGCAGGCGCTGATGGAACGAGAAAAGTTTCTCAGCCTCGTGCTCGACAGCATTCCCCAACACTTGTTTTGGAAAGATCATAAAGGCACTTACCTCGGCTGCAATCAAGCGTTTGCCGAAAGCGTCGGGCTACAAAATTCGGCTGAGGTTGTGGGCAAAACGGACTATGAGTTGCCGATCTATTCAGTCGAAGAGGCTAGTTATTATCGTCAGCAAGACTGTCGTATCATGCAGGCCAACTGGCCCCAGATCAACACCCTAGAGTTCAAGGAAGCACCCCTGAACCAGTGGATCAACTGCAGCAAATTTCCGATTCATGATGCTAACCAACAGGTGATTGGCGTGTTGGGGAGTTTGGAGGATGTGAGCGATCGCATTGCCTTTCAAAAAAATCTCAACCGGCGAGAACAGTATTTAACTGCGTTAGTCGAACTCCAACGTCAGCTGTTAGACCTCGATAGCAGTTGGGACAACGCTCGCTTTTGTGTGGCGTTGCAACCGTTGGCGTTAGCCACTGAAGCCAATCGAGTTTACCTGTATGAGCGGCTGCCGGATCAACTGGTGCAACGAGCCCAGTGGACCTCAGCGGATACGGTCTCGACCTATCGGCACCCCAGTGTGGCAACGTTTGATATGCAGGGAGCGATCGCGGATTGGGTGGCTGAACTCAGTCAGAAAAACTGTATTAATCAGACCTTAGATCAGTTTCCTGAACCCTTGCAGCAAATTTTGGGTCAGGCACCCTCTGCCGTGAAATCCATTTTGCTATTGCCGTTGCAGGTGCGGGGTCAATTCAGCGGCCTGATCGGCTTTGACAACTGTGAGGCGGCCAGAATTTGGTCGCAGTCAGAGGTCAATCTGCTGCGAGTAGCGGCTCATGCGGTGGCGATCGCGACGGAACGATTTCAAGCCGAAATCTCCCTGCGCCAAGCCGAGACTAAATATCGCAGCATTTTTGAAAACGCCGTTGAGGGCATCTTTCAAACCACGCCCAGTGGTCGCTACCTCACCGTTAATCCGATGTTGGCCAAGATTTATGGCTATGCCTCGCCCCAAGAACTCATCACCAGCCTCACCGATATCGAGCAGCAGCTGTATGTCGAGCCCGGGCGGCGCGAAATCTTTGTTAAGCAGATGCTGACTCAAGGAGCGGTTATTGGTTACGAGTCCGCTGTTTACCAAAAAGACGGCACTGTGATCTGGATCTCCGAATCGGCGCGAACCACCTACGACGCCAACGGGGCCGTGGTGGGATTTGAGGGCACCGTTGAAGATATTACCGAGCGCAAGGGCAGCGAACTCAAGCTATATCGGCGCGATCGCTTGCTACAGGGGGTCGCTCAAAGCAGCCAGTACCTGTTGACCAATCTCAATATCGAACAATCCATTGCCCAGGTTCTGGCCATTTTGGGTGAGGCCGCGGCGGCTGATCGGGCTTACCTGTACGAAAATCACCGTGATGCCAAAACTGACGCCCCCGGCATGAGTATGCGGCATGAATGGATGCAGACCGGCATTCCCCCCCGCCTTGATCAGCCTCACTGGCAAAATCAGAGCTATGCCGAACATGGCCTCATGCGGTGGTATCGCGCTTTTCAAGCGGGTCAGTCAATTCGGGGACGAGTCTCCACTTTTCCCAGGGTGGAGCAGCAACTGCTGTCGCAGGATGGCATCGTCTCACTGGTCATGGTGCCCATCTTTATTGACCATGATTTGTGGGGCTACATCGGGTTCGATGCCTGTCGTCAGATGCGCGATTGGACCCCTAGCGAAGAATCTATCTTAGTTACCATTGCCGCCAGCATTGGTGGCGCTTTTAAACGACGCCACACCGAAGAGCAGATGCGTTATCAGGCGTTTCATGATCCGCTCACGGGGTTGCCCAATCGCACAGCCTTCAATCAACAACTGCCCCTGGCGATGGCGACTGCCCGGCGTCATGAAACCCTCATTGCCGTGATGTTTTTAGATTTAGATCGCTTTAAAAACATCAACGATACGCTCGGTCACGCGATCGGCGATGCGCTCTTAGTGCAAGCAACCCAGCGCCTGATCGAAGGGCTCCGCCGCAACGACATGCTGGCCCGGTGGGGCGGTGATGAGTTTACTTTAATCCTGCGTGATCTCAGCTCCATTGATGAGGCCGCAAACGTCGCTGAAAGACTCGCCGAAAAACTCAGACCCCCCTTTCTGATTGAACATCACGAACTTTACATTACCGGCAGTATTGGCATTGCTGTTTACCCTAACGATGGCGACACGGTGACCACGCTGCTGCAATATGCTGATGCCGCGATGTACGCCGCTAAAGGGGATGGCCGCAATACCTATCGCTTTTACAACGCCCTGTTGAACTCGGCGGCCTCACGGCAGCTGGTGCTAGAAAAGCATCTCCATCAAGCGCTGCAGCGGCGAGAATTTCGACTGCACTTTCAACCGCAAATTGACCTGGCAGCGGGCAAAATCTGTCGCATTGAGGCCCTCGCTCGCTGGTTTAGCCCAGAACTAGGTGAAGTGCCGCCCCAGGACTTTATCCCCATCGCTGAAGAAATTGGCCTGATCGTCCCCTTGGGCGAGTGGGTGTTAGAGCAAGCCTGCTGTCAGCTACAGCTCTGGCATCAGCAAGGATTCGAGCAGCTGCAAATCGCGATCAACTTATCCGCTCGGCAGCTGCATTACTCGGCGCTAGTAGACAAAATTGAGCAAGTGCTCAGCGCCTTTGCCCTTGTCCCTCAATGTCTGGAATTAGAAATCACCGAAACCGCTACCCTCGCCAACTTAGAGGCTTCTGTGGTGACGCTCAATCAGCTGCAAAAATTGGGCACACGCATTGTAATGGATGATTTTGGCACCGGGTATTCTTCCCTCAGCTATCTCAAACAGTTGCCCTTTCAAGGGGTGAAGATCGATCGCTCATTCGTCGATGGCATCCCCGATGATGCGCAAGACGTGGCCATGCTGAAGGCCGTCATCGCGCTCGGCCAAGCGCTGAACCTAAGCCTCGTGGCCGAAGGCGTCGAAACCACTGAACAAATGAACTGCCTACAAGCGTTGGGCTGTCAGCAGATGCAGGGCTATCGGTTTAGTCGCCCCTTAGATAGTCAGGCCATGACGGCATTCTTAACAGCTCACTGGCCTCACTACATCGTTGACAATGTGAGTTGACAGTGTGAGTGGTCTTTCTCCATCGCCGTGATAACGCGATCGCTCAGCGATTGGCTCACCGACCGAGTCGGGCTCGTTGGCGGCGGGGGGCTCATCACTGGAGTTCAGGCAAAACTGGACATTCCAGCGGTCAGGCCTTGAGGTCGGCCTCTAGGTCGGCGAAGCTGAGAGAGCACTCTCTGACTCAGCAAGCTGATGGTGAGCGGGATGGCCAGCCGCTATTTGATAAGGTCACCCTAGATGACTAATCAAACCTGAGTTCGGGATAAGAGCATGAGGCACGCTGACCAGCCTTTTGAGGCGACAATCCCTTCTGGGGAGAGGTGCCCAAGGCGGGGTGGGTGTCGAGCCTCTCGCTGAGAATGGTTCGACCCACCCCATTAGCCCCTCCCCAGAGGGGAAAGCAACGGGGTTTGGCTTAACCCGAACTGGCGTTAATCAAGGCCATGATGCTCTCAGGGGACTGGCCAATCCCCTGCTTGAGCAGCTTCAACCTGCGAGCAATGCGTTACTCGGCTTGAGCGGTGTGGATGCTCTAATGAGCCCCCCAACTGACCCAATCGCGAGCAATCCCCGCCGATTCCTGTTCAGCTCGAGAGAGAATTTGGGAGATATCTGTTCCGTCTAGATCCACTCCCTGCAGATCTACGCCTTCTAAACAAGCACTGGCCAGATCCACCTGGCGGAAATTTGCCCCGCTGACGTCGGCTTCAGTGAGATTAGCGCCGCGGAGGTCAGCCCCTTCGACATCAGCGGTGCGCAAATCAGCGCGAGTCAAATTGCTGCCCACTAATTTTGCGCCGTCTAAGGCAGCGCCAATGAGATTTACCGATTCGAGGTGAGCGCCACTGAGATCAGCGTGGCTAATGTCTGCACCAGCCAAGTTGGCATACTTTACATTAGCGCGGCTCAGGTTAGCACCACTCAGGTTAGCGCCGCTGAGGTCAGCGCGACTGAGATCAATGCCACTCAGGTTACAGTTGCTCAGGTCAACCCCGTGCAAAATCGCGGCCTGAAAGTTGCGATCGCCCTGGCTATATGCACGCAGAAAAAATTTGACATCCATCTGATTTTCTCCATTGTTATGTTGAAATTGGGTTTTAAATTAAAGCGCAACGAGCTTAAATTCTTGAGTCTTCAAATCAGCTCTAGCTAAAGAAACTACAATCCGATATTTAATCGGAAAGATAGAAAATCTCTTCCCTTCTACAGGAGGAAGCCCCTTTATCCTCACACAGGCGACAATGAGTCAGGGGAATTTATTAACATAATTAAAACATCAACCTGTCTTTGTCGATCATGATCGAGAGCCAGCACTTCAGGTCATTTTTCTACTCATAAGGAAATTTTTTCGTCTGCAAGCTCTTGTGTAGTCCTGGATGCCTGACAGAGATGCCGAGGATGAGTTTTCCCCTAAAGCTCATGAGGTAAACGCTTCAGGATTATTTGGCAAAAATGCTTGGTATGATTTCTGGAGATTCCATCCTGTAAATAAAAATCGCAGGTGGATTATTTTTGAACTGGCTAGTCATCAGAGAGACTCGGTGAGGTTAGTTGGGTATTCCCCAAAACCTCATGTTTTTATCGCGATCTCTTGCGGGTTTAGAAATGGTTATGTTGAATATAAAGATAATTAAGGTGCTTCTTTGAAATAGAAGTTTTAGCGATATCTGTCAATCATTTAAGCTGATTTTTATGACGAGCTTGAGCCGTTGCTTGAGAGGTCGATTAAACGAGGCTTTTGAATCTGTTGTAGTGTGACAAAGCCGCCTGAGGCTCATGCACCACCAACAGCAGGCTTGAGGGCATCACACAGCCCCTTAGCAGTTGCGGACGCCGAACCCAAGTTACTCGACTTTTGCCAGCCTTGGTAGGACCAATAGTGGAAATCTTGCTGGGATGAGTCGGCTACTCATCAGGTGCGCCCCCGGCGCTTGAAGCCGCGCCGCGTCTCTCATCCCAAGAGACGATAAGAGGGAGAGAAAGAATAGAACTTTTCCCGTCGTCGGTTGGCACCGGCCAAGGCTTGGCAACAGATTTAGCCTGGCTCTTCGGACTGCTGGCTCAAGGCACAATCAAACCGGCGATCGCAGCGAAACTGCCCTTAACCCAGGCCAGACAGGCCCATGAAATGATTGAGCGCGGTGACGTGTTGGGGCAACTTGTACTACTTGCTACCGACCCAGCTGGCAAAGCTCGGCGTGAAACATAGATGCCCACTCAAACTGCCATGACTGCTGACGATGTCTACCGGGTGCTCAGCGCAGCGATCGCGCCATCAATGGCGTAAGCTTTGATGACGTCTATGCTGTTTGTGCCCCTCAGACCAATTCTGCAAAATAGCGCTATCGATCGTAGATCCCCTGCTGTCGCTGACCCTAAGCCCTCTGGGCAGGCTGCACCACCAAAAGGGAGCGATTATTCCACACCTAGATTGAGCTGTCTCCTTTTGATGGGGAGGGAGGGAGCGCCACGGCAATTTTATGGGGAGTCCAAGCTCAGAGAAGGGGGCTTTGATCTATGCCCAGCGACTCCGTCAACAGCGGTGCGGCGGGCCGCCCCCGTTGATGCGCGAATCAGCACTGAGGAGCCTGGTCTGTTTCGGCTAACGTCTGAGGTTTAAGCCTTCTAGAATCGAGGGGCTCCCAGCCTCGGCACACAGTAGCCCTGGGCTGCTGCGTCAAATTCTTTAATATCAACGTCTTCAGTTATCTTCACCCGTCTGCCAATTTTTATGACTAGTCCGTTGCTGCTGCTGTTGATTTTCGCGATTAGCCTATTGACGCTGGTCAAAGCCTCAGACTTCTTCACTAACTCAGCAGAAAAACTGGGCCTCGCCATGGGACTGCCTCCCTTCATTGTTGGGGTTACCATCGTTTCTGTCGGTACGTCTTTACCCGAACTGCTCTCCTCCCTATTTGGCATTTTTCAGGGCGCACCAGAAGTCGCTGTGAGCAATGTGGTGGGTTCAAACATTGCCAATATTTGTTTAGTCATTGGCACTGCCGCCATCATTAGCAAGCGCACCATACGGGTCTTGTATGACCTGGTGAGCGTCGATTTGCCTCTGTTTATGGGCTCGGCGTTTTTATTTACCCTGATGGCGTGGAATCAAACCTTTAGCCGAGGCGAAGCGCTGCTGCTCGTCATCGGCTACATCATGTATCTGTTTTACATTCTCAAGAGCAGTAATGAAGCCGCGAGCGAGGTGCTCACACCCCAGAATTCTAGTGAAGCGGAGGCAGCGCCACCGGATGGCATGGCGATCCCCATCAGCGCCGCCGACCAGATGAGAGAAGGGCTGGTGTTAGTGCTCAGCGGTATTTTTATCTTTTTAGGCGCTCAATATACGATTGATTCCCTGATTCGGATTTCTGAAGTGTTGAATATTGGGCGAGAGGTGATTGCGGTGAGTGCTGTTGCTTTAGGCACTTCGTTGCCAGAACTCATTGTTACCATCAATGCGGCTTCTAAGGGCAAGGCAGAAATCGCGATCGGCAATGTGTTGGGCTCCAACATCTTCAATATTTTTGTGGTGATTGGTATTCCCGGTTTGATTCAACCGCTGCCAGTCCCCGATGCGGTGATTATTCCGGGCTTGCCGACGCTGATCTCAGCCTCGTTGATGACGTTCTTTATTGCTCAAGACAATAAGGTCACCATTTGGGAAGGCTGGCTGTTCATCATTTTTTATGCCTGGTTTATCGGCTCTGTCTTTAATCTGCTTTGAACTCAGGGCCTCCAGCCAAGCGCTTTGCCTCAGTACCTGCAAACTGAAACGAATTCTGCTGTCATGGGCACCGGGCTTAAAGCTGCGATTTTTGTGGATTGCCAGATGCAATGGCTCAACCAGGCAGCGATGCGGCCTGTAATGCTTCGCCGCTCTAGATTGATTTATTCTGAAGCGGTGGATAGGCACTCTACAAGGGTTTGATGAGCCGGTGTTGCGAGCCCTTGTAGCAAGATAGTCAGCACAGTTGTCAAATCCCCAGCTAGCAACGCAGAGCGATCGAGCCAGAGTCCAGGAAACGCGATCGAACAGAGAATGCCAGCCTCATTGGCCGCTAGCGGCACATACTTGCCTGCCTGCAGGCGAAACCAATCCAACTCTCCGTCATATACCCGCCAAACCAGATACTCCTGTACCTGGTTACGCCGATGACGGTCATAACCGGTAGCGTTGGTCAACGGTTAAAAGCAAAGCTGAATTCAATTTCATCGAAAACATTGGCCGGTAGTGGGTACTGGTTCGAGTTGGGGGTTCGGAGTGTCGGCAATCGTTTTGAAGCATCCCAGTCGTCTTCACCCAAAAACTCAAAAGGGCCAGAACGATCGCCGTTCTGGCCCCTTTGAAAGCCTTATTCCACAGTTGTCAAAGCTGTGGATGGTCAGTGATTAAGCCGCGCGTTCTTTGGCCTCTTTGATCACCACTTCTGCCACATTGTTCGGACAGGGTGAATAGTGAGAGAAGGTCATTGAGAACTGGCCACGCCCGGAGGTCATGGTGCGCAGATCGCCAATGTAGCCAAACATCTCACTCAAGGGCGCTTCCGCCTTGATGCGTACCCCAGTGGGGCCAGTATCTTGACCGAGAATCATGCCGCGACGACGGTTGAGGTCACCAATGACATCGCCCATGTAGTCATCAGGCGTGAACACGTCGACCTTCATGATGGGCTCTAGCAGTTGAATACCAGCCTTCGGCAAAGACTGACGGTAAGCGGCTTTGGCGGCAATCTCAAAGGCGATCGCGGATGAGTCAACCGCGTGGTAGCCCCCATCAGTCAGCGTGACTTTGAGGTCAACCACTGGGTAGCCGGCCAGCGGCCCCTTGTCGACACTGGTTTCAAAGCCTTTTTGTACCGCGGGCCAAAATTCCCGAGGCACGTTACCGCCGGTCACTTTGGACTCAAACTGGAAGCCTGTCCCCGTTTCACCTGGTTCGATCGTGTAGTCGATCTTGCCGTACTGACCGGAACCACCAGACTGCTTTTTGTGGGTGTAGCTGTCGTTAAGCACCTTGGTAATGGACTCACGATAGGCCACCTGCGGCTTGCCCACTTCAACTTCGACCCCGTGAGTGCGCTTCAAAATGTCGACTTTGATGTCGAGGTGCAGTTCGCCCATCCCTTTCATGATGACTTCACCGCTTTCTTGATCCGTCTCCACGTAGAAAGAAGGATCTTCTTGCACCATCTTGCTCAGCGCCGCGCCCATTTTCTCGTTGTCGCCCTTGGTCTTAGGCCCTACGGAAACGGAAATCACCGGCTCAGGGAACACCATCGGTTCCAGCGTCGCGGGATTTTTAGGATCACACAGCGTGTGGCCCGTTTGCACATTTTTGAGCCCGACTAGCGCCACAATGTCACCGGCTTGAGCACTGGCCACCTCTTGGCGATCGTTCGCGTGCATTTCAACAATACGACTGATGCGCTCACTCTTGCCGGTGGCGGTATCCATCACGTTGTCACCTTTATTGATGACGCCAGAATAGATGCGGGTAAAGGTCAGCGCGCCGAAGCGATCGTCCATAATTTTGAACGCCAGTGCTCGCAAAGGCTTCTCGGGGTCAACGTAGGCGAGGTTGCCAGTTTCATTGCCTTCGAGGTCAACTTCGGGCTGCGGCGGCACTTCGTCCGGCGCGGGCAGGTAATCGACAACGGCATCCAGCACTAGCTGCACCCCTTTATTCTTAAAAGAGGAACCACAGTAAGTGGGGAAGAAGGTCAGTTCACGGGTGCCCTTGCGAATACAGTGCTTGATCTCATCGATGGTCACCTCTTCGCCTTCGAGGTACTTCATCAGCACTTCTTCATCTTGCTCAACCGCCATTTCGACGAGGGCTTCACGATATTCCTTCACCTGTTCTTTCATATCTGCCGGGACATCTTGAATCTCGTAGTTCATCGGTTCACCCGAATCATCCCAGACCCAAGCCTTTTCCGTCAGGAGATCGACGACACCAACGAAGTCACTTTCTACACCAATGGGCAGCACCATGACTAACGGCTTGGCCGCCAAAATTTCGTCTACCTGCTTGACCACGCGGAAAAAGTCAGCGCCGATGCGATCGAGCTTGTTGACGTAGATAATCCGCGCCACTTTGGAATCGTTGGCATAGCGCCAGTTGGTTTCAGACTGGGGTTCAACGCCACCAGACCCGCAAAATACGCCGATGCCGCCGTCCAGTACCTTGAGTGAACGATAGACCTCAATGGTGAAGTCAACGTGTCCAGGGGTATCAATGATGTTGAGCTGGTGCTCGTTCCAAAAGCAGGAAGTCGCGGCGGATTGAATCGTAATCCCGCGCTCTTGTTCTTGCTCCATGAAGTCAGTAGTTGCCGCACCTTCATGGACCTCACCAATTTTGTGGATTTTACCCGTGAGCTTCAAAATCCGCTCGGTAGTGGTGGTTTTTCCAGCATCTACGTGGGCAAAAATGCCAATGTTGCGATAGCGTGTAAGGTCCTTTTTCATAACTGCTCTCTAGTTTCTGTGCGACAAACCGTTGCTGGCTTTCTTTGAGATGGCTCAAAGGAAGTGCTTGCTACGTCAATTTAGGAGCGTTTGCACTCTGACAATCAGAACACACCGACGCTGAAGTCTAAAATTGGCAGCATTGCTAATTGTAAAGTGTTACGAGCGAAAGATGTCGGATGAAGCCGAAGTTGCTCGGTCGTAACTACCGAACTTGGCGGAGACGGTAACTTGATCATATCCTCTGAGTTGAGAGGGTGGGACGATCGCGGCAATTTTCATCCTAGGAGCAAGTTGCCCTTAGCTCCAGGTCACCAGCGCCCACAACAGGCTCGGCAAGGTCATGAAGCTGAGCAGAGTGGATAGGACGATCGCCCGCGCTACCAGATCAGCGTCCCCCCCAAACTCTGTCACCCAGATAAAGGTATTCACGGCGGTTGGCATCGCTGCCTGCAAAACCAAGACCTGCAAATCCTGTCCCTGTAGCCCCAACATCGCGCCGACGGTGAGGGCGATCGCCGGTGCCACCCCTAACCGCAGGGCTGCTGCCACCAGTACTGCGCGATCTACATACAGCTTAGTTTTGGCTAACTGCAAGCCGAGCGTCACTAGTGCGACCGGGATCGCCGCTCCTCCCAGCAGTTCTAGACCGGCATCTAACCGCAGCGGCAGGGGAAGATTGAGCGCCTGCAGCGTGAGTCCGGCGAGCATCGCCCCAAACACTGGCAGGCGCAGCGTCGTGCGCAGGCCCACCCACAATCCCGCTCCTTTGAGCAAGGTTGGCCCCACCGTGGTCAACAAAATGCTGCTGCTGATCAGGTAAACAATGGCTCGCTCTAGCCCCGTGGCCCCCAGGGCAAAGCTAATGAAAGGAAGCCCCAAGTTACCGGTATTCGCGAATAGGCTGGTGGCCAGCAGGGTTTTTTGCGTCAGCGGATCGACCTTAAGCAGCCGACAGAGGCCGTAGACCAGACCGGCCAAAATCGCCGAGCTGAGAAAAAAGCCCGCCACGATCGCACTGGCTTGGCGCACCGAGAGCGTCATGCCGTAGAGACTGCTGGCAATCAGCGCGGGCAGCAGCACGTAGAGGCTCAACCGCGACAGAGTGGTGCGCTCTAGGGACAGTGTGCGACCCGCCAGGAAGCCGATGAAGACGATCAGGGCCACCGGCGCGATTGCGGGTAATAAGACAGCCATGGGCGACCCGGATGGGGAAAATCTGCAGGTTAGCTAGAGGCCGATTTGGGTTGGGCCGGCAGCGGCGCATTGAGGCTCCGGAAGTAGGTGCTGCCCACGGTCACGAGGAAGGCCACATAGGCCAGGGCCTGACCGGCAAAGAGGCGATCACGATAGCCCAACAGCGTTTTGAGCAAAATGCCCGGAAACTGCTTGTCGGGCAGAACGTCATGGGCATCCCAAAGCAGTGGCCCGAGAATGCAGGAGTCTTGGGCGATGCACAAATCGGCGTTGACCGGGTCAAAGCTGCTGATAGCGAAAAAGGCTGCATCCAAATTGCGAAAGAACGAGATCACCAAACCGCCAATAATCAGCAGCAGCAGCACCCCCATGACTTGAAAAAAGACCCGCAGATTGATGCGCAGGCCCCATTTGAACAGCGCCAAACCGATCAAAGCGGCCCCGATTAATCCACCCACGGCCCCAATCGCTGCCGCGCCACTCTGCTGCACGCTGGTAAAGATAAACAGCACCGTCTCAATGCCTTCACGCAGCACGGCGATGCACACCAGGCTAAAGATGGTGACACCGGCGGCGTCATTTTCACTCAGGGCCGCCGTGACGGAACCCTCTAGCTCTGACTTGAGCGATCGCGCCTGGCGCGTCATCCACAGCAGCATCCAGCTCAGCATAATGATGGCGATCGCGCAAAACAGGCTGTCGAACAGCGGTTCAACGATGGGCTCTAGCGTCGGTAACGCCCGCTCCACCTGAGCCACGCTGTTGAAGATAATGATGCCCGTCAGCAGGCTGCCCAACAGCCCCGCCCCAATGCCCAAATACACCCAGCGATTGAGGCGACTTTGTTGCGCTTTGCCCAAACAGGCCAGCACAATTCCGACCACCAGGGCAGCTTCCACCCCTTCGCGCAGAGTGACAAAAAACGTGGGCAAGGCGGGCGCAAAGTCCATAGGGGTAAAAAATGAGACAGCGATGAGGTTAAGACTGCAGTGGGGCACCGAATCGGGTAGAGCATTCTCCCTACCGACCAGAGGCTGGCATACGATACGTCGGGCACTCTGACTCTACTGGTGATTGTACGAGGTTTGATCTGACCACGGCGGAAAATCTCGGGGCTCACCGCTACCGTTAGCCAAAGCGCCAGACGCGAATGGTTTTGTCGGCACTGGCGCTGGCAATGAGCCGCCCGGTGCGATGAATGGTGATCGCATTCACCGTATGACTGTGACCAATCAGCGTATGCAACAGTTTGCCGGTGCGGGCATCCCAGATTTTGACGGTGCGATCGCTACTGCCGCTGATGATGGTGCGATTGTCGGGGGCAATGGCGACGGAGTTAACCTCTTTGCTGTGGCCCTTGAGCACGTGAATAATCGAGCCGGTGCCCACACTCCACACCACGAGGGTTTTATCTTTGCTGGCGCTGACCACGACCAGCCCATCCCGGCTCACCGCGACATCATTGACCGGGCTCACATGCCCCGAAAAGAAGCGCACCATCTCCCCAGTTTTGAGATCCCACAGGCGAACTTTATGATCGAGGCCCCCGCTAAAGAGAAAGGCCTCATCGGGGGTCATCGCCACCGCTCTCACCGCAGCGGGCGACCCTAACAGAGTGCCAATGGGGGTGCCTTTATCCAGCTTCCAAAGCTTGATGGTTTTATCTTTACTGCTGCTCGCTAAGGTCCAGCCCTGATGGCCGATCGCTACGCTGGTGACATCGCGCACGTGCCCTTCCAGGGTGTGAATCAACCGCCCGGCCACCAGGTTCCACACTTTCACCGTGTCGTCATCGCCACAGCTTACTAACACCTGACCTTTGGTGCTAATGCACAAATCATTAACGCCCCGTGGATGGCCCTGTAACGTGGCTGCGACCTTGCCAGTCTGCAGGTTCCAGATTTTAATGCTGTCATCCAGGCTGCCGCTAACCAGCGTGGCCGAGCGCGGATTAAACGCCACGGCAGTCACCCAAGACTGGTGCCCAGTCAAGGTGCGTACACACTGCCATTCGGGGATGCCAGAAGGGGCAAAATCAGCAACGGTCGGGGCGGAAGAGAGGGTGACGGCTGACCTCTCTGGGGGCGGAGCCGCCACGGGAGCCGGCGTCAGTGGTGCCGGGACTGTGAGGGTCGGGGTCGGCGGCGGCGGCACCGTCTCGGGCACCGGATCGATCGCCACGGCAGGCACCCCCGCTGGCTGGGGCAGCATCTCTGCCGAAGAGGGCAGACTGCCTGATGGGTGTTGCCGCACCCAGCCCGGCACCGCACCTTGAAAAGTCGGTAGTGCCTGCAGCGCCGCCATGGCTTCGCGCGCGGTCTGAAAGCGATCGCCCACGGCATCGAGCACTAGGCGATCCAGCACAGCGGCCAATTCTGTACTGATCGAGCGGTGCTGCTTGGCCAATACGTCGCGCCAGCGCCAGCGCCCCGCCATGTGGTCGTATAAATTATCGGGTTTGCGCCCGGTAAATAGGTGCAAACAGGTGGCTCCCAAACTGTAGAGATCGCTCGACTGATAGGCTTGCCCGCCCCGCAGCTGCTCAATTGGGGCATAGCCTTCGGTGCCAATGCGAGTGCCGGGGCCGTCTGCAAGGGCTTCGCCAAAGCGCTTGGCAATGCCAAAGTCAATCACAAACAAGCGGCGATCGGTGTCGCGGCGAATCAGGTTGGTGGGGGTGATATCGCGGTGAATGACGTTGTGTCGATGAATAAAATCTAGAACGGGCAACACATCGTTGAGCAAATCCCGAATGCCGATCTCGTCCAGCGGCCCATTTTCCACAATCTCTTGGATGAGGGTTTTGCCGTCGATAAACTGCTGCACCAGATATAGATACTGATCGTGCTCGAAATAGGCCAGCAAAGCAGGGATCTGCACATGCTCCCCCAGGTCATGCAGCCGTATGGCTTCTTGATTGAACAGGTCGACTGCTTTGTGAAAAGATTTAGTGCCCTGGGTTTGGGGCGCAAATTGCTTGATCACGCAGGGCGCATTGAGGCGATCGCTGTCTTGGGCTAAATAGGTCCGCCCAAAGCCACCTCGGCCAATCAGCCTTTCGGGATAGTAGCGGCCCCGCAGCATTTTCACTAACGGCTTACCGCAATTGCGACAGTCCGTGGCGGTGTCGCGATTATCAGGATGGGAGCAATGGGGGTTTAGACAAGAAATCATTCAGCAGCTCAGTCCGGTAAGTCTCCGGCAAAATCGCACGCGTTGCTCGTAGTCGGAGCCGCCTCTCTTAGAAAAGAACGCAGGGGCTTGAGGACTTAGCCAGCACTACGCGTCAGCAATGACTCCAGAAGTGAGGCCGAGACCTGGGCCGCCGCTCTCACCAGTCTAGAATTTTCTTCTACCGCTGAAAACTGGGGTTGGCATCACCAGCGGCACTGGGCAGTCGCTCAATTCAACTTAACGTTAAGCATAGTCTAGAATTTCTGAAGCCTTGCGCATTCGGTGAAATTCTCAAAATTTTCTCGCCCGATTTCCTCCGCTATTGGCGGCTAGCCAGGCAGTTGCCGCCAATAGCATTCCCAATTGCCCGGTTTAATACTGCCCACCCCGACGGCAAAAGTGATATCCGAGAGAGGCCTGGCAGCTAAGGCAACTGGGTCAGTCAATTAAAGGCGAATGGCACCGGGAGGCTGACCGCCTGAACTAGCGGCGACATTGCCCACCTCGCCTTGCTGCTGACCCCATATCCGCCAGTTTGGGTGATGGGTTTGCCATTGAGAACTCTGCAACTATAAATAGACTTTGGCCATCCTTCGTTACATTTAGAAACCGAAAAAGGAGAGGGCCAAACCCTTGCGGTATGGTGATTAGCAGACACTTGCGAAATACGTTTTACACATCTTATGACGCTGGCTCAGCCCTCTCACCAAAAAGCCAAAGCCCTTCGTCCAGGGGCGCGCCGTCCGGCCAAAGAACTCTGTAGCGAATGTGGCCTCTGCGACACCTATTACATTCACTATGTCAAAGAAGCCTGCGCGTTTTTAAACCAGCAGTTTCCGGCGCTAGAAGCGCAAACCCACGGGCGCGATCGCGATCTGGAGAATGAAAACGAGCAATATTTTGGTGTTCATCAAGACATGATGGCGGCGCGCAAGCAGCAGCCGATTGAAGGGGCTCAGTGGACGGGGATTGTGAGCACGATTGCGATTGAAATGCTGACTCAGGGCAAGGTCGAAGGCGTTGTCTGCGTGCAGAATACGCCAGAAGACCGGTTCCAACCCCAGCCGATTATTGCCACTACGCCGGCAGAAATCCTGGCGGCCAAAGTCAACAAACCCACCCTATCGCCCAACCTGTCGGTGTTGGAACAGGTAGAACAGTCGGGCATGAAACGGCTGCTCGTCATCGGTGTCGGCTGCCAGATTCAGGCGCTGCGGGCGGTAGAAAAATCGATGGGGCTAGAAAAGCTGTACGTGCTGGGCACTCCCTGCGTGGATAATGTCACTCGGGCGGGCCTGCAAAAGTTTTTAGACACCACCAGTCGTTCCCCCGAGACCGTCGTGCACTACGAATTCATGCAGGATTTCCGAGTGCATTTTAAGCACGAAGACGGCTCGACTGAGACGGTGCCCTTCTTTGGCTTAAAAACCGATCAGCTCAAGGATGTCTTTGCCCCCTCCTGCATGACCTGTTTCGATTATGTGAATGGCCTGGCGGATATTGTCGTTGGCTATATGGGGGCACCCTTTGGCTGGCAGTGGATTACCGTGCGCAACGATCGCGGCCAAGAAATGCTCGATCTGGTGATGGATCAGCTCGATACCCAGCCAGTCATGTCGACGGGCGATCGCCAGGCGGCGGTGCAGCAGAGCATTCCGGCCTATGATAAGGGTGTGACACTGCCGATGTGGGCGGCCAAACTGATGGGCGTGGTGATTGAGCGTATCGGGCCCAAAGGGCTGGAATATGCGCGCTTCTCGATCGATTCTCACTTCACCCGTAACTATCTCTACACGAAGCGCCACTATCCTGAGAAGCTGGCGGCTCATGTGCCCGAGTTTGCTAAGCGAATTGTGAGTCAGTACAAACTGCCGGAGTAGCGGTCAGACGAGCGCTCTGCCAAGCGAGCTGTTGCTGATAGGCGGCCTCTCGTGAAACGCCATTGCCCCAACGTTCTTGGCAACGGCCAACCAAACACTTAGGCGATTGCCCGGCCAGAAGATATCGGTAATACCAGTTCTACAAATTACAGCGACCCATACAAGTCGGCTTTCTCCCTCGGGGAGACGCGATGCGAACGACTTCGCTCAGTCGACGTTCCTTGAGCGGAGTCGAAAGGAAGATCTGTAGTCCAGTTTCAGAGAATCGGTGTAAGTAGATCACCACCACTATCATAGGGTGCGTCATCGCTTAGCGTGACGCACCACCGCCAGCTTGGTTTAATGACGGTTTGCGACTGACTGTATGGGCGAGTTGAACGAACACCTTAATTTCATTGATGCCGAGCATCCACAAACCCGATCCCTGCGGGCCTGTTGTCGTGGATTCTGGATGCCTCCGGTTTACTCTTTGATTTCAGCCTTCATTCGCTCTAGTGTTACGTGCATTTGGTCAAACATTTGCTGCGGCGTCATACCGGCTTGGCTGAGCTGAGTCTTGAGCTGCTCCACGGTCATCTTGGCCATAAAATCATCTGATAGCTCAAACCGCTTCATAAAGATGCGGTAGCGCTCCAGCACATCTTCCATTTGCTGGATGTAGAGCTTTTTGCCTTCGCGATCGAACTTGCCATAGCCACTGCCCATCTGCATCAGGTTCTGATAGTCCTGAAACAGTGACATGGCTTCTTGTTGAACAATTTCAGAATCAAAAATTCCCATTTCACCGAGTGCTTAATAATATGTTCTGCTGAAAAAGAAACTGGTTACCACAGTAATTTTAGAGAACAGCCGGTTAACAAGGCACATCATTGAGAGCATCTCTCAAGCCCTGATTAAACCCCTGGTTAACCTCCGTGATTACAACTTCACTCTAAAAGTGGCGCGATCGCGTCGCCAAGGCGAGATAACCCTACTTAGCGGCTCGATTACGCGTAAAAAAACTGAAGAAGCCGCCTTTTTGGGGCTGGCTGCGGCCATTGTGTTGGCCATTGCTTTGCGCTTTAGGAGGCACGATCTCAATTTGGAGCTGCTTGGCATATTTGTGAGCAATGCGATTGTTGGGGTCAAGTTTAAGCGCCTGACGGACATGCACTTTGGCCATACCCACCATTTTTTGCATGAGGTAGGCTTGTCCCAACATCGTGTGGTAATTGCTGTTTTCGGGCTCGATGCGAACGGCATCTCGCAGCTCTTGCACCGCTTGCGGAAAAGATTTGCTGGCAATGTAGGTTTTGGCGCGCATCACATGTCGCTGCGCATAATCAACCGCAGGCGCGTCTTTATTCGTGCCCTTGGGAGGGACTGGTGCCGTGGTGACGGTCGCCCCGTTGTTGACTGTGGCGGACGCGACCAGCCCCGTGCGTTTTTCGCGAATGACGGGGTCGCCCATTTTGCGGCGGAGATAGATCAAATTGAGCTCAGAGATCGCGGTCGTTTGAGTGACAAATGATTCGACTGAGGTGTGTTGCGGTTCGGAAAGTTCCGTGAGGGCCTTCTCGTAAAACACTTCGACTTCGGGCTCAGCGATCGCCAGCAGCTGTTTGGAAAGGCTGGCCTGACTGGTCAATTTTTTTTCTCGGTTCAGGCGACGTACTTTGAAACGCAAGGTCGCCAGGGTTTCGGCGCGCCCCTTATCTTGCTTGAGGCGTTGATAGGCCGGGTTGATCAAGCGAGTGAGGATCTGATTGGCAAATTCGCGAGCGGCTGCCTCAGCCCCCATTTGCTGGTCCGGGTGCAAGCATTTAGCAATCTGTCGATAACGCTTGGCGATGCGTTTTTCGTCAGCCGTAACGGCAACCCCCAATACCGCATAGGGATCAGAAAACTGTTTAAGCCAGTCGGGTGAAAAAACCGGTGGTGTCATGCAAATCGAACAAGATGGGGGCAAACGGGGAAATCAACAAGGGACATATTTTTCTGGCCGTTCTGAGCGGGGGGCCACAGAGCCGTAAGCTGACTAAGCCGGAGTGCCCCTAAACTAACGTTGTAGACCGGTTATGGAAGGAAATGAGTGGCGACTAGAGCATCCTCACTCGATCCAGGGCTGTGAGCTAACACGAGCCTAACAGCCATATTAATGAATAAACCGCTAGGCTGCCCTTGTGTTTCAAGAGTCTTTGCACGGTCGCGGCTTTGCGACGAGTTTAATGACCTCCATTGAGGCTGACGAGATGGGGCTGGCTCACCACAAGAGTCTGATCGTTGGGCCAGCTAGACGTTAGGCTATGGGGAAGCTGACAGCGGGTCCGCTCTGCTTTAACTTTTACAGAGTCAGAGTCAGGCAACAGGATGGTTTGAGGTGCCTATGACGAGTCGTCAAACTGCATCGAGCACTGCTCAAAAAACGCCCCGAGAGCAATCGCAACAATGGCGCATTGCTGCCGCCCTCGCCTTTGCTGGGGCGCTCAGTCCTTTCCCGATTACTGGGCTCCATAAGTTTTATCTGGGACAGCCTATTTGGGGCGGGGTATATTTGCTGCTGGGATGGACGCAAATTCCGCGAATTGCCTGTGCTGTTGAGGCGGTTTGGTTGCTGTCGAAGTCGCGCCGGGGCGAATTGCCCGAGGCGACAGGCGCGGCGGTGAGTGATGCCGGCGTCACGGCCTCGCAGCAAACTCAGGCGATCGCAGCGGCGCTCAGAGAGTTGGAGCAGCTGCGCCAAGAGGGACTGCTCTCAGAGCAAGAGTTTGAACAAAAGCGGCGCAATTTGCTAGCGAAGCTAAACTAAGAGTGATTTAGCGATGCATTCAGCAGGGCATGGCGAACCACTTTAGACCTCCCCAAGAGCCAGCTCGTCGCCCCCTACAGGCCTGGCTGCGACAGTTTCATCCGGCGCGATCACGACTGCAGCGCGACCCCTTGGCGCGGCTTGACAGCCTCGAAGAGGTGGCGATCGCGGCTGATTTGGGTATCACCATTGATGTTAATCAGGCCACCATTGATGATTGGTTACGGTTGCCGGGCCTGTCGATTCATCAAGCGCGCACCCTGGCCACGCTGAGTCAAAATGGCGTCGTGTTTTGTGGCTTAGACGATATCGCCGCCGCGTTGGGCATCTCTAGTCGCGCTCTAGAGCCGCTGAGCCCCGTTCTGGCTTTTTGTTATTACGATCCCGAGAGTTTAGTCGTCGCTCAGTCCACGTCGCTGAACCAGGCCACTGTGGGGCAATTGATGGCGTTACCGGGCATGTCAGCCCGAGTAGCCGAGCAAATCATTAATGAAAGGCGGCGATCGCCGTTTCTCAATTGGGGCGACGCCCATTATCGACTCCGCCTATCCGCTGCCCAAACTAGCCAGTGGATGCATTATCTCAATGTCTGACGCTCAGCGGGCCTTAGTCCTAATTCTGAACTTCAGGTGAATTACGAGACCGCACCGACTCGTGACAAGGGCCAAAACCGCAAGCGGGCCACCCCGATGACATTCTCCTGAGGCAGTACGCCCCAGACGTGGGAGTCGTTGCTGTCGTTGCGGTTGTCACCCATGACAAAAATGTTGCCGGGGGGCACGGTCACAGTGCCCATCAGATAATCGGGCGGTTCCAAAATGTAGCTTTCTTGTCGGGGCAGGCCGTTGACAAAGACCTGGTGGTCGGACACCGTGACCGTTTCGCCAGGGGTCGCAATCACACGCTTGATAAAAGCCTGCTTGCCAGTGTAGCCATACTGGCGGAGCTGCGGCGGGGGCTCAAAGACCACGATGTTGCCAACTTGGGGCGTTTGCAAATGGGTGGAAACTTTTTCGACCAGCAGGCGATCGCCCACATGGAGCGTTGGTTCCATTGAGTTGGAGGGGATAAAGCGGGGTTCCGCCACAAAGATCCGCAGCACAATGGCCACCAGCAGCGCGATCGCCAGAATGCGGACGTTCTCTTGCTGACTGGCCCACAGGCGACGCCAGCGAGGCAGTGCGGCTGGCGTCGCGGGCTCACTAGCGGGTTCCGCCGCCGCTACCGGAGAGTCATCTGGGGAGGATTTCATCGCCACCTATTGCTTAAAACCGCGTTTCATACTCTAGCAAGACTCCGGTGCGCTCGCTGAAATCCTGATAGCTGGTGGTACCACGCAGGGTGAACTGATCACTTAATCGATAGCGAGTGTTGAATTGAAAGGGGGTGTCATCGGTCAAAACCTTGAGTACCGACACAGAGATGTTAGAGGTGACGTCGAAGCCAATTTCGCCGCCGATATCCTCTGAGTCGTTGACCCCACCACTGCTCTCGTTCACCTGAAAAATGCGGAACTCACTCAGAGGAATCGTGTCACCCAAAAAGTCTCGAACGTTGCTTAACAGCGCCGAGCCCAAGAATGTTCCCAGCCCAGCCAGGGCATCATCGCTGTTGCCTAATGCGTCTAATGCGCCAATCACATTGCCGCTGAGCAGCGAGATGATTTCTTGTTCAGACCGTGAGGGCGAACTCGTTAACTCCAAATTTCTCGAATCGGTCGTCAGGTCAGCGAGTTCGCTGGCTTTGCCGGTATAGCGAGCATTGATGCGCACCAGGGTGTTGCCCTGTTGAGTGAGGCCAATCTCATTAAGGGTGTTATCTGACACTTCATTTTGGGGGAATGGGCTCGTCGTCACCCCAATGCCCTGACTAAAGGAAGACGCATCGGGCAGAGAGGTCTGGAGAGTCACATCCAGGATTGAATCAAAACTGCCGCGAAACTCGGCGCGATCGTTATCGCCAGCCAGTCTTAACGCCACCGTAAACAAGCCGATTTGGCCCGACGGCAGTTGAATTGTGCCTGTTGGCCGCAGATTATCAATGGTGCCGTCCAGCCGCAGCCCTCCCCGCGCCGTCACATTTAGATAATTACCCTGCACGATGTTGATATTACGGGCTAGCACCAAACGCAAGTTATCAAACCGCAGGGGGGGGAGTGGGTTTTCGCGCGTCGAGCGATCGTTCGTTGCTGTCGTGACGGGAGCCGCATCGTTGCCCTCAGGAATCGTAATCGTGCCGCGCGTGAGATCAATTGCACCGGAGAGCACCGGCCCTGACAATAAACTGCCCAGCAGTTGTGTCTCGCCATTGACTTGCCCGTCATACAGCCCCCGCAGGTTAAGGGCAATGTTTTCGAGATCTAGAGTCAGAGGCTGGGCATCAAAGCTGTCTTGAATCTGAGCGGAGAAACTATTGTCATCTTCAGTCTCTGAAGCAGCTGCGGTCTCTGAATCGTCATCAGCCTGTGGAGCAGTTGCGGTCTCTGAGGTGTCTTCAATGTCTGAACCGTCTTCTGGTGGTGGGGCATTCACTGTTGCTTCTGGACTATCAGCGTCAGGATCGGCCTCAGCCGCCTCTTGGCTGGGTAAGGGCACCAACAGGGGAAACACCCCTTCTGCCATGAGTTGGCCCTCACTAAACTGGCCGGTGAGATCTTCAACGACGATGCTGCCAAAATTAGCGGGCGATAGCCGGATGCGTCCGGTGATGTCAGTCATCGGCACCGGCAAAGCAGCGGCAGCGATCGTGGCGCCAGTCAGCGTCACGAGCCCCTGAAATTCGCTGGGAATGCCGTTATTCTGAGCGGTATCACCTTGCAGATCCAAAATCATCGTGCCCTCGCCCGACTCCCAGGCGATCTGACGGGTAAACAGATTTAACAGGGCAAACCCTTCATCTTTGACATTGGCGACGAGGCGGTAGCTGGTGTCAGTCGGTGGTTGCGCCACAAAGCCCAGCTGGTAAGGCCCCCGTGCCGATAGCGTCAGCGGGTCATCAGACCCAACGAGCAGCAGCTCAGCATCGAGCCCTGCCCGCGCATTGACATAGGAAAAGGTCGCTTCTACTTGTTCGATCGGGGCATTGTTAAGGGTGCCATTGGCAATCTGCAGCTGACCTGACAGGTTGGGCGCACTCAAGCGGCCCCGCAGCTCGGCGGTGCCGTTGACGTCGCCGGTCAACGCAAAGGGCAGATTCGCCAAATCTTCTAGCTGGCGGCTGGGGAGGTTGACCACTTCGAGGGTCATGAGGCGGTTTTCATTATCCGCCGGGTCAAGGGAAAACTCACCGGCCAGGATGACAGAGGAGACTTCAGTTTCGCCCTGAGAGCTAAATTGCAGCGGTGCCAGGGTGATCAGGCCGTTGCGATAGCCGCCCTGGGCCAACACCACATCAGCACTAATGTCTGGCCCCCAGCGCCAAGCTTGTCCGTTGAGATCAAAGGTGACTCGCAGATCTTCCGGCAGATCGGCCGAGACATTCACCACGCCATCAAAGACACCCTGCAACTCGCTCAGGGGCGGAATGGTCGATTCACTGGCCTGAATCTCTTCCTGGACTTCCAGCTCCATAATTTCTGAGAGCCGTCGCAGCTGATCGAGCAGAGTGCCGTTGGGATTGCCCGCCGCCGTCGTGGCCAAGATAGCTTCAGCTTCTTCCGGCGAGTTGGGAATGAAGCCCTCGTTGGGCTTAAAGCCACGCCTAAAATCGGCCAGTTCCTGAATTTTGAGCACTTCCAAAACGTCGCGCAGTTCCCCGGCTTCAGTCGATAGGGTGGCCTGTAGCTGCGGCGATTGGTTAAAGCCGTAGCGGCCCGACACATCGTAGGTGCGGGTGGCGATCGCCACCCCGCGAGCATCGCGATCGGCCATCAGGATTTGACCGTTGGCCAACCGGGCCACCCCGTCGGCGTAGGAAAAGCCGCCGAAGAGGCGATCAACGCTGTAGAAACCGATGCCCAGATTTTGCACATCAAACTGGCCCGTCGTGCTGAAATCGTTCAGATTGACGGTGGCATTGGCAAACTCGACCTGTCCGCGCAGCGTGCCGTATGCAGAGTTGGCCGGTGGCAGATTTAAGGCCGAAATGGGGAAGCTGTAAAGCTGCGCCTGCAGCAGGTTGCCCTCAGTGGTGGCGATCGCCAGCGACTCGCCCGCGCGCACCGTCACATCGAGCTGTCGAGGCTGTGGATCAAAGGTGACGGAAATTTCATCCTCTACACCCAGTAGCGAAACCACGAGCCCGGTTTGGGAGGAGAAATCCACGTCGCCGGTCAACAAGGGTTCGAACACCAAGTCGTTGAGGGCCAAATTAGCCAGGGCCAGATCGCCCGCAAAGTTCAGGGCGCTGGGTGTGCCCGTGAGGCGACCCTGAAAATCGGCCTGGCCTTCGAGTCCCAACACGGGCGGCAAATCGATGGGCAAGGTGGCTAAGTCGTAGTTTTCCGCGATCAGCCCCAAGTCAATTGCGGCGATGCCGGGGGCATTGGGGCCGGTGAACTGTGGCGTCACAGTGCCGCTGGCAAACAGCCCCGCCGTTTCTAAGCGCTCAATTTGCAGCTGGCGGCCATCCCAAGCAAGGCTAGCATCGAGGGGCGATCGCGATTGCGCCAGCGCGGCATTGGTGCCCGCCAGGGTCGCCAAGCCGTCGGACAGGCGAATATTGGCTCGACCCCGCACCCCAGCCGGTGTCAGCTCGTCCAAATTACCCGCCAGCTGAAAGGTGGCGTCGCCCGTCCCCTGCAGCTCTGGTGAAAACTGCCCCAACTGCAGGCCGCTGCCTTGGCCGTCAGCCTGCCACGCCCCGCTGGCCAAGCGAAAATCGCTGGTGACCGTACCGCCCGCGATCGCCGCCGCCACCGTGCCCTCACCCTGTAGCGCCGCCAGGCTAAAGTCATCCACCGTTCCTGAGAGTCGCGCATCGGCATTAATGCGATCAACGGGGATATTCGCGACCAATTGATTGACGGGAAAGTCGCGGGTGGTCACATCTGCCGTCCACGCGCCGTTGGCTAAGGCCACCTGACTGTTGAGCGTCCCCCCGAGCAGCGCGGCGGTGATGGCGCCATCACCGCGAATTCCCCGCAGGGAGAAATCAGCCGTGCTGCCCGCCAGCCGCACGTCACCACCGCCAATCACACCTTCTAGCGAGCGATTAAATACGCCGAGTTGCAGGCCCTGGGCCGCGACGTCCGCCGTCCACTGCCCCGCGTTGAGGCTGGCCGTGCCCGAAGCCGTACCCCCGGCAATCGCGGCATTTTGCACCACCACAGTATTGGCCGCAATTTCTGCCGTGCCGTTGGTGGGGTACGTCCCGGCTGGGGCGTTCCAGGTAACTAAGCCATTTAAGTCATTCAGCGGACCGGTAATATCAGCCTCTAAGGCCACCGGGCCAATTACTACCGTGTCGGGCAACCCGTAAGCCTGCCCAATGGCATCGGCGGGCAAGTCTTGGCCAGTTAGCTGCAAGGCCAAGGTCGCTGGCCGACCAAAAGACAGAGCCCCCTCACCAGTGAGACTGCCGCCCGCTAAGGGCTCTAGAGATAAGTTGGTAAAGGCTAAGCCGGCAGCACTGTAGCTGAGCCGGGTGGCCATATTCGCGAACTGAACTTTGTCGAGCGTCACGACATCCGTCGAGAGGATGTTGCCCGCCACCAAAGGCTGCGCCAGCGGCCCCGTAATCTCTACCGCTTCGGCTCTGAGCGTGCCTTCGGCAGGAATGGGCGGCTCAAAGTCGAAGGCTGCGGCAATATCGGCCAGCGCTACGGGAAAAATTTCGCCGGTCAGATCATAGCCGTTACGCGCGTCGATCGTGCCGGTGGCAACGGCAGACATTTCACCAAAGTTAGCCGTGATCTCATCTAGGCGGACGCCATTATCGCGAAACTGCGCCTGCGTATTGATATCGGTGAAAGGCGTGGTCAGGGCGTCAAAGGCGATCGCCCCATCCTGCAAGCTGGCGGTACCTGTCAGGCTGGGTTCGGCCTCGGGGGCCAGGCTGACCTCCAGGTTGCCGTTGAGCAGACCTGACGTCACGTCGAAGGGCAGATCTTGGGGCAGACTCGCCAGCAGCACCGGCGACAGAATGCCTAAATCTAGGCCTTGAGCTTGGAGCGCCAGGTTGGCAGCGATCGCGGACGCCGTCTCATCGTCCTCATCGCTTTCCGGCTGCTGAATTACCCCGCTAACGACCAGTGTCCCGGCGTCCTCGGGCTCGGCGCTGACGTCAAAGGTAATCGTTTGCGCTTTGACTAAGGTCTCTTGATCGCTAAAGTCAGTCGTCTCGACCTGGGCCACTTCGACCGAACCAGTGATCGCGTTGATGTTGAGCGGACTCGCTGTCGCCGGGGCTTCACTGTGGGGCAGGCCCGTCAGTTCGCCGTTCAGAATTTCGACGATGGGGCTGATGCGAATGAAGGGATCGCGATCATCGTCTTCCTCATCATCGTCTTCCTCGTCGAAGTCAAAGTCGATGTCCAGCCATTCTCCTTGGGCATTTTGCTCGACATACACCATCGGATTTTCAAAGGTAATGCGCGGTCGCAGGGTGCGCGTCAGCAGCTGCAGCAGATTCAGCCGAATCGTCACCGTCTCGACCACGAGCTGATCGGGGTCATCCGCAGTCGCTGGCATCGCCGATTGACCAAACCGCACGCCGGTCAGCGAGGCTCGTTCGACTTCACCCAGATAAACTGGGCGGTCAAGGGTATCGCTCAGCAGCTGTGAGGCCCAGGGCGAGAGCCGTTCGTTCACAAAGATCCAGGCGGCCAAGGTGCCTCCAGCCGCACCGAGAATCGCGATCGCGCCAATCGTTAAGCCAGTCGTCTTCCAAATTCGCCGCCGTTGTTTCGCATTAGTCGATTCCGGCTCTGGCGATGACCCGTTACTCATGACCCCTCATAACTGTGTTGTCTGACGCATTTCACGGTCGGGAAAGTCCCGTCGGCCATTAAAAACATTACCAACTCTTGAGCGGTCTAACGTCTTCCCTGACTGATTTGGTCACTAAGTTTAAGCCCACATCCTGACTTAAATCGTCTCGCTGCCCATAAGATACTTAAAATTAACGCTTACAGATGAAAACCGGATTACAGACTCATGCAAGTCTACGTGCTCTTGTTCAACGCGGGAACCGACAACGAAGGTATTCATTCGTTGCAGGCCAACGGCAAAAACACCGTTCTAATCTTTGAAGACGCAGACGATGCCACCCGCTTTGCTCTCATGCTAGAGGCTCAAGATTTTCCCTCTCCCACAGTCGAAGAATTTGATCAGCGCGATATTGAAGAATTTTGTGCCGAAGCGGGCTTTGAAGCCAAACTCGTGGCCTCGGGGGCGCTGATGGTGCCGCCAGAGAACAGCGTTGATCAGACAGCCTGGGATCCAGACGGCAATGCCGTCGAAGAAGTGCCCCCCACCGCTGACGAATCGCGCTTGTCTAATCAAGAACTC
Source organism: uncultured Halomicronema sp. (assembly GCA_937899725.1). GTDB lineage: Bacteria > Cyanobacteriota > Cyanobacteriia > Phormidesmidales > Phormidesmidaceae > Halomicronema. The sequence goes on along the minus strand of CALCCA010000025.1, from coordinate 11,892 downwards.
GACAGCATTCGACAACAGCTAGAAAAGTTGCTCTAACCAGACCGTGATGCCCACCGTCGCAGCCAGTTCCGAGGCAAAGCCTGACCGGTCGCTGACCGCGTCGCTGCTGGCCAGAAAGCTGCTGCTTACTGCGCCCGACCGGCCTCGTCTGGTCATCCTGATTCCCCGCCGCTTTGGAGAACGCCCTGTGACATCCCCTGCCTCTCAGCCCGAGGACCTCACCGATCGCGGCTATTTATTGACTGAGCAGGCGAACCCCGCCAGCCAGTCTTTAGACCAGCTCTCGCCCTTAGCTTTTGTGGAATTGGTGAATGCCGAAGACCAAAACACCCTGCGGGCGATCGCGGCTGCCAAATCAGCCCTCGCTGAGGCGATCGCGCAGACAGCGACGGCGCTCCGGGCGGGGGGCCGCCTCTTTTATGTGGGGGCCGGTACCAGTGGCCGTCTGGGCGTGTTAGATGCTTCCGAATGTCCGCCCACATTTTGCACACCACCGGAGTTAGTGCAGGGCCTCATCGCTGGAGGGGCAGCGGCCCTAGTGCGCAGTTCAGAGGGGTTAGAAGATATTGCCGCCGATGGTGAAAGGGTGATTCACGACCATCGCATTGGCCCCCACGACGTTGTGGTTGGCATTACTGCCGGGGGCACTACCCCCTATGTGCATGGTGCCCTCAAGGCCGCCCAACAACGCGGAGCGATCGCCATTTTCATGGCTTGCGTGCCGCCTGAACAGGTACCGGCCCACTACGACGTGGATATTCGCCTGCTGGTCGGCCCCGAGGTGTTGGCCGGCTCGACCCGCCTCAAGGCCGGGACGGTGACCAAAATGGCGCTCAACATCCTCTCGACCGGCGTCATGGTGCAGTTGGGCAAGGTCTATGGCAACCGTATGATTGATGTGGCTGTGACCAATACTAAGCTGCGCGATCGCGCCATTCGCATGCTCAGTGACTTGACTGGGCTTGAGCGGGCGGCGGCGGCTGACCTGCTTGATCGCAGCCAGCAGCGAGTCAAGTCGGCATTGCTAATGCACTGGGGTGAGCTGACCTTAGCGGCAGCAGACGCTTGCCTAGAGGCGCACCAGGGCCAGCTACGGCTCGCCTTAGACAGCCTCAAAAAGTAGGAAAGAGCCAGACATAAGCCGGGTTCTGTTCTCTCAGGCCAAGCCGAGAGGGCGATTATCTATCTGGGACGGCTGTTACCAGACGCCTCATGCGGTACACCAAAAGCGGGGCTGGAAAAAGACCAACCATGACCCCTGCGACCTTGCTCCCCACCGGGGTTTACCGAGCCAGCACCTCTCGATGCTGCTGGTGCGCTCTTACCGCACCCTTGCACCCTTACCTGTGAGCCAAGCTCCATCGGCGGTATGTTTCTGTGGCACTCTCCTCACGGTCACCCGCACTGGGCGTTACCCAGCAAGTCTGGTCTTTCGGGAGCCCGGACTTTCCTCAAGTTGGCAAAACCAACCCGTAACCACCTCGCTGACTCTTTCCCGCCTCTAGTCTAAGAGCAACGTCCCCGTTATTGAAGCCCCTCTGCTTTCTCCCTGACCGATCGGGCACAGTCGTTGACAGCTAGGCATGACACGGTCGCGATCGCGTCCACTCAGTAGACTGCCGCCGCTTTGTGAGGTGGGTGTGGAGTCTTCTGACGGGAAACTCTGGAAATAGCCACGATGCTCTACCAACTCGTGGCACCGCTGACCTATGAGGGCCACGGTAATCGCTTCGTCTTTGCAAAGTGATGCCGATGAAAATTCCCGTCGAGATCAACAAGGATTCTTTACAGGAAAAAGTATCAGTACAGGAAAAAGCATTAGCAATGCTAGCAGCAAAAAGTATGATCCTATCCTGATGCCTCAACACTGGCGAATTCTGATATTCAGCAGCCTCGCTGCCGATAGCCAGCCCTCTAGGCATGCAAGAAAAGAGGCTTAAAGCCTGCCAGGCACGCCAGAATTGAGAGCTTAAAGATTTTCAGGCTCAACCCAGATAGATGTGAAACCAGCCACATCAACGAATAGAGACGTCACTTTTGCGCAGCCGCTGTGTTGGTTTAGGAAAATCGACCGGGCACTCTACGGCCAAAGAAAGCCATTTCAGAGAATTGGCGGGGCTGCAGTGTAGCTAACCCTTAGCCTCTCATCATCCTCAAGGAGACAACTACTTTATGGGCGCTTTCATCGGCCTGTTCATTTTTTTAGTGATGATTGTGGTGGTGTTGGCCATCATTACCGTCAACATTTACAACCGGCTCGTCACCCTGCGTAACCGCTACCAAAACGCCTTTTCGCAAATCGATATTCAGCTGCGCCGCCGCTATGACCTGATTCCCAACCTGGTGGAAACGGTCAAAGGCTACATGAAGCACGAGCGAGAAACCTTAGAAGCTGTCATTAACGCCCGCAACAGCGCGGTCAACGCGAGTCAGCAAGCCGCTCAGGCCCCCGGCGACCCCGCCGCCATGCAGCAGTTAGCTGGCGCTGAAGCGGCCTTGACCGGCACTTTAGGCCGCCTGTTTGCGCTCTCCGAGGATTACCCTGACCTCAAAGCCAGTCAAAATATGGCGCAGCTGACTGAGGCGCTGCAAACGACCGAAAACCAGGTGGCCTTTGCTCGACAGGCCTTTAACGATGCCGTCACCCGCTATAACACGACGCGCGAAGTGTTTCCCAACAGTGCGATCGCGGGCAGCTTTAACTTTCAACCGGCAGAACTCTTAGAGACGATCGAATCTCCCGAAATGCGCGCTGCCCCCCAGGTTTCCTTTTAGCCACGGTCAGTCAGAGCAATTTGCCCGCCCCCAACGCCTGTGAGTTTATCGACGTCACGTGATGGATTTTTTTGAACATCAGGATCAAGCCCGACGCAACACCAAACAGCTGATTGGGTTGTTTGGGCTGGCCATCATTGCCATGATTGCTAGCCTGTATGCGATCGCGATCGTCGCTGTTATTTGGCTGTTTGAGGTGTCGCTACAGCTCTGGCAGCCCGAGGTTTTGCTAGTTGTGAGTGTGGGCACGCTCGGCATGATTGGGGCGGGCAGCGTGACTAAAATGGTCGAGCTGCGGCGCGGTGGCCCAGCAGTAGCAGAAAGCCTCGGCGGCGCCAAAGTTGATCCGCAAACGACTGACTTTCGAGAGCAGCAGCTGTTAAACGTCGTGGCTGAGATGGCCCTAGCCTCCGGCACCCCCATCCCCACGGTGTATTTGCTCAATCACGAAATCGGTATTAATGCCTTTGCCGCGGGCTACGCGCCCGATGATGCCGTCATTGGCGTTACTCGGGGTTGTCTTGAGCAGCTCAGCCGTGACGAACTGCAGGGGGTCATCGCCCATGAATTCAGTCACATTCTCAACGGCGACATGCGGCTTAACCTGAAGCTGATGGGCGTGTTGCAAGGGTTGCTTTACATCTATATTGCGGGGCGGATATTGACCCGCAGCAGTTCGTCAGGTTCTCGGCACCGTGACCGCGATGGTCGGATCGTCTGCTTTGGTCTGGCGATCATGGCGGTGGGGGGCATTGGCCTCATGTTTGGTCGCCTGATCAAGAGCAGCGTTTCGCGGCAGCGGGAGTTTTTGGCCGATGCTTCGGCAGTGCAGTTCACTCGCAATCCGCTGGGGTTAGCCGGGGCGTTGCGGCGCATTGGCGGGCATGGCACCGGCTCGCGACTGCGATCTCCCAAAGCGGAATCGGCCAGTCACATGTTTTTTGGGGCCGTCTTTCAGCCCACCTTTTTGCAGGGCTGGATGGCCACCCACCCGCCGCTGAGTGAACGCATTCGCCGCATGACGGGCCGGTCAGGGGCACCGGTATCGTCACCGGCGATCGCCGCCCCGAGCGGACTGGCTAATGCGGGCGCGATGGGATTAGCTGGCCAAAGCACTCCCCCGACGGGTTCAACTCCCGCGAGCTCAATGGTCGCCATTCCCCAAGTCGAACAGTTTATGGCCAGCGTGGGCACTGCCAGTCCCCAGCATTTGGCCAAAGCCCAGGCCTGGCTGCAGTCGCTGCCGCCGGAACTGAATGAGGCACTGCGATCGCCCACGGGGGCTATGACTTTAGTGTGTAGTCTACTGTTGGATGCGCGTCCGGCGGTGCGATCGCGGCAGCTGACGCTGGTGCAAGCCTCACCGTTAACGATTGAGCCTGCCCAGGTTGAGCAGTTCGCCAAGTTGCTGAGCGGTCTCGATGCTCGTAAATATTTGCCCCTGCTCGATCTGTCGATTCCGGTGCTGCGCACAATCACCCCGCAGCAGTGCGCTGATTTCTTTAAGCAAATTCAGGCCTTGGTCAAGGCCGATGGCAGACTGAGCCTGTCAGAATATGTGCTGCAGCTGATTGTGCAAAAGCGGCTGCGCCCCCATTTTCAGAAACGGCTAGAGCAACCCAAGGCGGTGACCAGCTTGGCCCCGCTTTGGGAAGATTGCCAGGTCGTGCTCACCTTGTTGGCCAAAATCGGTCATACCAACACCGATGACGCCTTTTACGCCTTTAAGTCCGCTTTATCCAGCCTGCCGGGCGCGAGCAAACGCCCCTTGCCTCAGGCATTACCCACCTTTACCCTGGCCCATTTGGGGCCGAGCTTAAAGCGCCTGCAGCCCGCCGTACCGAAACTCAAGCAGGCCATTGTCGATGCTGCGGCCCATGCGGTCCTTGTCGATCAGTCGGTGACGATTCGCGAAGCTGAGCTGCTGCGAGCGATCGTCATTACCCTCGACTGCCCGATTCCGCCCTTTTTAGACACTACGGCTCCGTCATCTCAGACCACGTCGACCAAAGCCGCCGTGCCCAACCGCTGATGTTGAGATATCCCCAGAACTCAAGGCATTTGGGGAACTACGCTTAAATAATGTCCCCAGGACAAACAATTTCCTCTAAAGGGTTTGACAGTGCCAAACCCCTGCGATCGGAGAAGCTATTTGGAAACAACTTCCTGAAGTGGCCTAGACCGGTGGCAATAACACCAAAATCAGCTGTCGTAAAATAGAGATGGCAGCGATGGAGGGAAAGCCGGTGACGCTAGCGGTTTGTGAACCTGCAGGTACCCGCAAGTCAGCGATCGCCTTCTCTTTGAATACCCGACTCAGCCAGCACTTGAGGGCCGCCTGACCAGGATAAAAACGGTCTGTTTAAATCCCCGATAGCCATTGAACAAGTCGGCTCTTGGCTAGATCAGGGCTAGAAATTGGGGAGCTGGGCTACTGTCGACGCCAACTTCCCTGAAGTGACGGTTGTTCATGCCGTGTCCGCCCTACGGGCAGAGAACGGTGACGGCAGCTCATGATTGAGCGGGCAGCGCCAGTGAGGATGCCTGCTGATTTGTGGCTTCGTATATCGCTTAAGTGGCTGCTGAGTAACAGTTTCCGCCGCAAAACTTTGATAGAGTCGCCGACATTCCTGTTTTTGTCAGTTGTCCGATGCCTGCTCCGTGCCGGTAGCGCCGGTGTGTGCCCTTTGCCCGAGTCGCAGTCTCCCCACGACGTCCATAACGGCCTCAACAATCATGGTTGCTCAACTCCAAAAGACCGACTACGAACCCCAAACCCTTGCGATCGCCCAAAAGCTGCTCAAAGCCACCCGCGAGCAAAAAAACTTTTTCGCCCAGATGCGTGACCAGATGCGGTGGGACGACAAGATTATGGATTTTGCCATGGCCAATCCCGGCCTCAAAGTTCAGCTGTTTCGCTTTATTGATACGCTCCCGGCTCTGCGGAGCAAATCGGCGATTGCCCGGCACCTGCAGGAGTATCTGTCGGCAGATGCGGTGGAACTGCCGAATGCTCTCAAGAGCCTGCTGAACTTCACGAATCCGGATTCGGTGCCGGGGCAATTAGCTGCGACAACAGTGGCTCCAGCCGTGGAAACTCTCGCCTATCGCTACATTTCTGGCGAAAACATGGGCAAGGCGATCAAGGCCATCGAACGGATGCGGAAAGACAAGCTGACCTTCACGATGGACTTGCTTGGCGAAGCCGTCATCACGGAAGCGGAGGCCCAAGCCTACCTCGATCGCTATTTGGATTTGATGACGCAGTTATCGACTGCGGCGCAGCAGTGGAAGCCGGTGACCGCGATTGATCAGGCTGACGGTGAGGACCTGTCGAAAGTGCAGGTGACGGTCAAGCTCACTGCCTTCTATTCCCAATTTGACCCGCTGGATGCCGAGGGCAGTCGTCAAGCCGTCAGTCAGCCCATTCGCACCTTGCTGCGCCGCGCGGCTGAGCTGGGGGTAATGGTGCATTTCGATATGGAGCAGTATCGCTATAAAGACCTGACGCTAGCGATTCTCCAGGACATTTTGCTGGAACCCGAATTTCGCCAGCGCGACGATATCGGCGTCACCTTGCAGGCCTATCTGCGGGATAGTTATGAAGATCTGCAGGCGCTGGTGGACTGGGCTAAGGAACGAGGTACCCCCGTCACCGTGCGCCTGGTGAAAGGCGCCTATTGGGATCAGGAAACGATTACGGCTCGCCAAAACGGCTGGCCCAGCCCCGTGTATCGGGAGAAGGTTTCCACCGATGCCAACTTTGAACGGATGACTCAGCTGCTGCTGGAAAATCACGACGTTTTGTATGCGGCGATTGGCAGCCACAATGTGCGATCGCAGGCCCATGCGATGGCGATTGCCGAAACGCTGAAAATTCCTAAGCGCCAGATTGAACTGCAGGTACTCTATGGAATGGCCGATAAGCTGGCCAAAACGCTGGCCGCTCAAGGCTATCGGGTGCGGGTGTATACGCCCTTTGGGGAGTTGATTCCCGGCATGTCATACTTGATTCGCCGTCTGCTGGAAAATACGGCCAACAGCTCTTTTGTCCGACAGAACTTAGAAGATACGGCGGGTGAGGAACTGCTTGTCGCGCCCACGTTCGCAGCAGTGGATCAGGTGGGTGAGGCGGCGGATCTGGGCGATTGGCGGCCCCCGTTTGCCAACGCTCCAGATACTGATTATGCGATCTCTGAGCACCGGGCAGCGGCGGCAACCGCGATGCAAACCGTGCGGCAACAGCTGGGCCAGCGCTACGCGCCAATTATCAATGGCGAGTCGGTGAGCACTGATGACAGCTTGGATTCGGTGAACCCGTCTAGCCCGGCGGAGTTAGTGGGCAAGGTGGGGCTCGCGAGTGCGGCCCAGGCGGATCAGGCACTGGCTGCTGCCAAAGCGGCGTTTCCCGCCTGGGCAGCGACTCCAGCTCAAGAGCGGGCGGCGATTTTGCGGCGCGCTGCTGACCTGATGACCGCTCGTCGTCACGAACTCAGCGCCTGGATTGTGCTGGAGGTGGGCAAGCCTTTGGGACAGGCCGACCCCGAAGTGTCCGAGGCGATCGACTTCTGTCGCTTCTATGCCGACGAAATGGAGCGCCTAGACACGGGCTATGCCTACGATTACCCCGGTGAGACCAACCGCTATCGCTACTTTCCTCGCGGTATCGGGGTGGTAATTTCGCCGTGGAACTTTCCCCTCGCCATTACCGCAGGCATGACGGTTGCCTCTTTAGTCGCGGGCAACTGCACGCTGCTCAAGCCAGCAGAAAATTCCTCCGTGATTGCGGCCAAACTGGTGGAAATCCTCTACGAAGCGGGCGTTCCTCAAGACGTCCTGCACTTTTTACCGGCGATCGGTTCCACTGTGGGGGCGCACCTGGTGCAGCATCCTGACGTGCAGATGATCACCTTTACCGGCTCCCGTGCGGTGGGCTGCCGCATCTACGCCGAAGCTGCCCAATGGCAACCTGGCCAAAAGCACCTGAAGCGCGTCGTAGCAGAAATGGGAGGTAAAAATAGCCTGATTATTGACGCCAGTGCCGATCTCGATCAGGCAGTGCAGGGGGTGGTGTATTCGGCCTTTGGCTACAGCGGCCAGAAATGCTCGGCCTGCTCGCGCGTCATTGTGCTGTCGTCAATGTATGACACCTTTGTGCAGCGCCTGATTGAGGCCATCCGTTCGCTGAATGTGGGCGATGCCGCCCAGCCAAGAACGCAAGTAGGGCCGGTGATTGATGCCCAGGCCCAAGCCAAAATTCAGGGCTATATCGCCAGCGGTCAGCAAGACGCGACTTTAGCGCTCGCCCTGCCCGCCCCAGAATCGGGCTATTTTGTCGGGCCAACCCTGTTCACGGAGGTGGCCCCTGATGCTGCCATTGCTCAGGAAGAAATCTTTGGCCCTGTGCTGGCGGTGATTAAGGCGGAAACCTTTGACGAGGCGTTGGCGATCGCTAACAACACTGACTACGGGTTAACGGGGGGCCTGTATTCCCGCACCCCGGCTCACATTGAGCGGGCGCAGGCCGAATTTGCCGTCGGCAATCTCTATATCAATCGCAGCATCACTGGCGCGATCGTCGCTCGCCAACCCTTTGGGGGCTTCAAGATGTCGGGGGTGGGGTCGAAAGCGGGAGGCCCCGACTATCTGCTGCAGTTTTTAGAACCGCGCCACGTCAGCGAAAACGTGCAGCGCCAAGGTTTTGCGCCGATTGAAGGCGTTGATGACTAACCTGCATCCTCAACTATGCTCCTGCTGTGTGCTTGGCCATGTCTATGAAGTAGGGGAGTGGAATACCGACTTTTTTGAAACAAGATGACGAATCTGGCTCCCTGGCCCTCGGCTCCTTGGCGTGGCCAAGATTGTCTGGCAAGTCGGATTACTGAGCAGTGTCGTCGGCTCGCCCTAGCCGCACCATAAAAAATCCGTCCATTTGTTGGCGCTGGGGCCACACTTTAATCCAGCCTTCGGGCATGGTGTAGGCCGCCGCCGCTTCATCGGCACGCGGGGGCAATATCTGCCAGTCGGGCTGGGCGTCGAGGAACTGCTGAATGACGACCTCATTTTCGGCTGGATGTAGGGTACAGGTGGCATAGACCAACGTGCCGCTGGGTTTAACCCAGGTGGCGGCTTGCGCCAGCAATTGCCCCTGCAGCTGCGTCAGTTCAGCCACGGTTGCCGGGGTCTGCCGCCAGCGGGCATCGGCATGGCGGTGCAGTGTGCCCAGTCCCGAGCAGGGCGCATCGACTAAAACACGATCGCCCTGTCCGGCAAATCGCGTCAGGGTCGTACTATCGCCGGTAAAGGGTTTAACGCTGGTGAGCTGCAGGCGCTTCAGGTTTTGCTTCACTTTTTTCAGGCGTGAGGTGGTGCGATCGCAGGCCCAAATGAGGCCCTCATCCCCCATGAGTTCGGCCAGATGGGTGGTTTTGCCACCGGGTGCCGCGCAGGCATCAATTACCACCATGCCCGGTTGCGGATCGACTAAGGCGCTGACTAGCTGGGCACTGGCGTCTTGCACCGTCCACCAGCCATCGGCGTAGCCAGGCAGCTGCTGAATGGCTCCGGCATGATGGGTCAGGCGCAGACTCTGGGGTAAGTGCGGTAGTGGTTGCGTCTCGATACCGGCAGCTAAAAACGTTTGCGCCAGATCAGTCACGGTCGTCTTGAGCTGATTGACGCGCAAGTCGATCGTGGGTGATTGATTAAACCAGTTACATAGCTGCTCGGTTTCCGCCCAGCCCAGCTGTTGCTGCCACAGGGCGACGATCCAATCGGGGTAGCTGTGGCGAATGGCGAGGGCCTGCAGGCGATCACTCGGCACCACCAGCGGGTCGGCTGTCGATTGGCGCAGGCGAATGTATTGGCGCAAAATGCCGTTGGCCACGCCCGCTAGTTTGCCCTTGCCAATGGCTTTAGCCAGCTCAACGCTGGTGTTGACCGCCGCTGACTCAGGCACTTGAGTCAAAAATCGCAGCTGATATAAGCCCAGATGCAACACAATGCGTAGATCGAGGGGCTGCTGATGAGCGGCGCGTTTGCCCAGCTGATCAATTAGGGCATCTAAGGTGCGCTGACGCCGAACGGTGCCGTACACCAACTCGGTAGCAAAGGGGCGATCGACGGCACTCAGTCGTCGCTGATGCAACAAGCGGTGCAGCACCACGTCGGCAAACCCGCCCCGATAAATTTCCTTTAAAGCATCAAACGCCAGCTGGCGGGCTGGCGAGAGAGCGTTCGCATTCACTTCAGTCGACACGGTACTCAACGGCTAATTACGTCTGCTGGCCTGGCTGATTCCCCATCGCCAGAAATAGTCAATCGCCCGGAGAGAGCGGCGCTTAAATTATCTCCCCAGGCTGGCCAATTGCGGTCGGGGTTTGGCAGTGCTAAACCCCAACGATCAAGGAGGCGATGTGCGAGTACCCCCTTGACGTCACGGGCGAACCGTGGCGTCAACCAGCGGCTATTCAGCAAGGCCCTTTTTCTTGTTCTTATTTTTGAGGTTTTTGACGCGCGGTGCCGCCGCCTGCTGTTCTCGCTGCCGACGGCGGCGATCGCGCCATTCCACCGTGGTTAGATAAGCCACACCACCGGTGACCACCACTAGCAGCAACACAGCCGAAACGGCTAACACCGAAAAGGCCTGTGCCTCAAACGCTGTATTCATGATTTACCCACCGTCACAGCCATTACGATCAAGGCGGAATTTCACCGGCCTGGTTTTAGAAGCCGTTGCGTCCCCAAACCACCATCGAGAGCGAAAAGGAGAAAACTACGAGCAGCGAAACCCAACCCAGCGTCAAAATATCCATAAGTGTCTTATTGCCAGAATTCACAGTGCATCATCCATGATAAAACAAAGCCCACCTGCAGACGTGACGATTTTGCAATGAATCAGGCTTCTCCCTTTACGCCCGCTGAGCGCCTTGAATCTTTGAAGGCCGCCCTCTGCGGTGCCATTTGCGCGGGCTTGCTCAGTCTGGCGCAACTGCTCAGTCATCGCTGGCCGCCGTTGACCCGTTTGCCACCGCTGCGCGACCTCTTCTCTAGTTTGGCGGGGTTGACCTTGCTGGTGACCGGCGCGATCGCCCTACTGTCTGGCGCGCTGTTTGCCCTGACCTATCGCTACGCCATTCGCCGCGACGATAATCCTCAGCTCAAAGCCGGGGTGGTGCTGGCGTTTACGCTAGTGCGCGGCTTGGCCCAGGTCGATGCTGGGTCGGCAATCGCACAAAACTTCTGGCCCTTTCTGGCTGCCTGTGGTGAAAGCTTGGTCCTGTTTGGCGGCTGCGCGATCGCGCTGAACCTGGCTTTGCGGTGGCAGTGGCTACAGCCCTTTGGCGAGAAATAGCGATAATCCCAAGTTCCGGTAACCCAGGAGTAAGTGTGGCAAATTGCCAGTCAGGCAACGGTGCGCGCTCTCTCTCCCCCTTTCCCCCCTGCCCTCTCTCTCAACTGGAGTGGAATCCCCCATCGGGGGGACGGCTGCAGAATAAGACCGGCAGGATATGCTGGTGACATCAAAGATTGCGGCGATCGCAAGGATGCCCCCATGAGCTTGTTAGGCAATATTATTTGGCTGATTTTTGGTGGATTCTTCAGCGGTGTTGGCTACATTCTCGGTGGTCTGAGTACTTGCCTCACCATCATTGGCATTCCGTTTGGGCTAGCTACTATTCAAGTGGGCATCGCCTCGTTCACGCCCTTTGGCCGCGAAATCAAAAAAAGTCCCGAAGCGGACAGCGCCCTCTACCAAATTCTCAACGTCGTCTGGATTGTGGTGTTTGGCTGGGCGATCGCCCTCAATCATTTGCTTTGGGGTCTGTTGTTGGCCATTACCATCATTGGTTTGCCCTTTGCCAAGCAGCACTTCAAGCTGATGATATTGGCCCTATTTCCCTTTGGCCGCAGCTTTGAGTAGCACGATCACAGCTTGGGCTGGATGATTTGGGCGCGATTGTGACGGCAGCGACTCTACGGCTGCTGCCTGCGAATTGCTGCGAATGACGGTCTGCTTAGGAAGCGATTGGCGTGTTATGCCAATTCTCTGAAACTGGACTACTGACATCTTGCAGTATCTTCAAGCAGTCTCATACTGCGACAGGAACCCGAGCG
>CALCCA010000024.1 GCA_937899725.1 uncultured Halomicronema sp. | reverse complement strand
AGGAAACAAATAGCAAGAAACTCTACTTCTCCATCATTACATCTTGGGCACTACCTCTTTTTAGTAATGGCCTGTCCGTAAGGCACGCCACAGAGCAGGGCGATCAGAAGCACAATCGAGGCGTTAAACAAAAGGTATTGAGCAGAAAGTTCCATGGCTGCGTCCTTGGCAATGAGAACTCGGATATTGGGCTATTCAGCTTCCACGGGCCGACTCTGTGGCCGGTGTTCGAGGGTGAAAATCAGGGTGTCAATCATCCATTCGTAACTGTCGTCTAAAGACTGTGGAGCGGTAAATCGTTGCGATCGCTCCAACATCACAAATCCGTGACAGGCCGAAATCAAGACCCGAATCGCATGAATCACCTCGTCGCCCTCAATGCCGAAGGGCTGCAGATGTTCATGACTAAAGGCGACAAAGGCCTGTTTGGCTACTTCGTAATCAGGATCATCATCAATGGGCGCGGCTGTAGTGATGGCATGAAGCGCCGGATATTGATGGAAAAACTGGCGAATGCCGTTAGCGATCGCTCGAATGAGCAAGCGATGGTCGGCAATGCCCTGCACCTGATGGCTCAAGTGATCGGTCAGGCGGTATACGCCCTCGATGGCGACTGCCCGCCGTAAAGCGTCATTGCCATTGATGTGTTTGTAGATCGAAGGAGGCCGAATGCCTAGCTCGTGGGCCACCCGATTGACGCCCAAACCGGATTCGCCATCCCGCTGCAAGCAGCGAATAGCCGCATCCACCACGTCTTGGCGTGACCGCGTTTGTCCTTTGGGTCGTGACATCGCTTCAACTCTGCTTGAGAGGGTCAAAAGCTAACTCGATTAGCTTCGATTAACGCTATTAGCTTTGTCAAGTCGATACAAGATTTCGTTGAGTCAAGCCGCTAACGATGCGCTGTGTTTTGGAGTAATCCCGATGCTCTGAAACAAGACTCAAAATCTCACTCCCCTGCCCCTCAGCTCCCATGCGTTTTAAGGATTACACCAGAGTTCGATCGCTGATAACTGGTGTGAGGACTGATAGTTGCTTTTCAATTTTGGAACTACCGATGAAATGTGAAAGGGCTGGGGGCAAAGGATACGAGGGCAAGGTTTGTGAGTGAACTCTTGGCAAGCAGGATTAATGCGGCAGTTTTTCAACGCGGCGATCGCAAACGGTTCAACGACTAACGGCCCACCGTCTCGTCGTCCGGCTTACCCTTTGCCCAGAGCCGGACGACGCCCCCAAAAACCCGTCATAAACTTAAGCGCCAGCACTTTTAACGGCGGCACGGTGCGCAGCAGCCACAGCCCCAAGCGCCGCAGTTTCACAATGGGCCACCAGTTGTTAGAAAACATCCGATCCAGGAAATCAGTGAAGCCCAAAATTGCCAGGTTTTCCTTTTTGCGCCAGCGCTCATAGCGTTTGAGCACGCGCAGATCGCCGACATCTTCGCCGCGCAGATAGGCTTCAGAGAGCACCTGTGCCAGCGCTGCCGCATCGCGAATGCCCAGATTCAGCCCCTGCCCCGCGACGGGATGACAGCGATGAGCCGCATCCCCCACCAGTGCCAGTCGCGGCTGTACGTAGCGATCGCTCTGAAACAGCTGTACCGGAAAGACTGCGCGATCGCTGGTCAGGCTCAGCTTGCCTAAAAAACCGCCCGTGTAATATTCGAGTTCTGCCAGGAACTCCGCTTCGTCGAGATTTTGTAGTGCCTTTGCTTCGGCGTGGGGAGCCGTCCAAACGATGTGATAGCGATTCTCCGTCAGCGGCAGCACGCCCATCGGCCCATCGGGCCAGAATCGCTCAAAGGCAATGTCATTGCGCGGTGCTTCATGGGTGATCATAAACGTCAGGCACGACTGCCAGTACTTCCAGCCCTTGGTTTTGATGCCTGCGGACTGGCGAATTTGCGATCGCGGCCCATCGGCTCCCACCACCAACCGGGTGCGAATCTGCCGCGCCTGCCCTGCCATTTCTAACTCAATCACCGCTCCCGCTTCGTCATAGAGTACGCGGGTAGGGCGAGCCGGGCAGAGCCAATTAACGTGCTCACACTGCTCGTTAATAAACGCTTGCAGCGCCCCCAACATCACCTTATGCTCGCCCACGTAGCCTAAAAATTCGCGCTTGAGATCACTAGGCTCAAATTTGACCATGCCCACGTTATCGGCATCAGAGAGATAGATGTGGCGGTATTTGCCAATGTGGGGAAAGATGCTGGGCCAGACGCCGATACCGGCCAAAATCTGCCCCGACAATGGTGACAGCGCGTAGCCGCGTTCGCGGGCGATCGCCTGCTCAAACGAATTCACTTCGATCAACAGAACTTTGAGGCCTGAATCTTTTAGGGCGGCGGCCAAAGTTGCTCCGACAACGCCGCCGCCGACAATGGCCACGTCGCAGTCATACAGCGGCGCTTGATCGGACGTTTGAGCGGCAGGCACAGCTTGCATCATGAACGAATATCAAAAAACTAAATCAACAGGTCTAGGGGCTGTCATCATTTAGCGGTCAAATCCTTTCTGTAAAAGGGATGCAGCCCCTAGTTTATTGGGTGAGTGCGGGCTCGATAAGGCTTGCCCTGCAAGACTACTAGGTTTAATGGATGACACGCCCTAAATTGACTGTAGCGTTATTTTCTCGGCGATGCCGAGGCTCAGCAGGGCTTTAAAGGACTGAAAGCTCTGCCTCAAAATCGGCAATCAACCGGCGGCAGAGCTTTCAATTTAAGGCCGATAAAATGCCGATTTAAGCGCGTAGCACCTCATTTTGAGAAGCCTCACGAGACGGCGATACATTGACGGCCTTGCGGGCTTTAAACATGCCAAAACGGCATAATCCGGCCCCAAAAGCGATGCGCATGAGCACCAACGTGGGCACTTCCCGGAGTGACTTAAAGAATCCCGAGACGCCAAACATCAGTAAGCCCTTGGGCCGCACCACGCCTTGCCAAATCGAAGCGAGCCAAGAGGGCAATGTCTCCTGAGTCCAGTCGGCAGTGACCACTTCGCCCTCAACCAAACCGGTGGCTTCTAGCTGCTCTGAAAACCCTTCAATGCTCGAGAAAGAAGGATGCGACCACTGGTCTAATAGCTGGCGCATCACTGGCTTCTCCCACCAGTTCAGAGGCTTGCGGCGATCGTCGCGCTGGTTCCAGTCGGCCACTACCAAAATACCGCCCGGCTTGAGCACGCGCAGCATCTCCGCGCCGTACTGTTCCTTATCGGGCATGTGAGGCCCAGCCTCAATCGACCACACCACATCAAAGCTGTTGTCAGGAAATGACAGCGCCAGGGCATCGTCGACCTGAAACTTAGCCGTGAGTTCGGGAGGCGTTAGTTCCGTCGCGCGGCGCACCTGCCCAGGGCTAATAGTGATGCCCGTGGTAGAAAATCCGTAGTCGCGAGCCAAAATTCGGCTGCTGCCGCCAATCCCACAGCCGACATCCAATACCGTGGTGCCGCGAGGGAGCGTATCGAGACCGCCCCATCGCACCATCTCATGCACAAAATCTGATTTAGCCTTCAAGAAGTCTCTTGAGCGAGGCGGCGACCCATAGTGCCCCAAGTGAATATGCTCGCCCCAATAGAACTCCAAAATCCCATCTTGGGTCCATTGGTCGTAAGAGTTAGCTACGGTTTTAGAAGATTTGTAGCTGCGGGCGGTAGTCAGGTAAAGGACAAGCCCCACCACTAACAACAGCACAACCAACCCGAGGGCGTAAGACACAAACATTGAGAGAAACCCTTAACATTATTTAATCAAGTCTTTAATGATTGTAGATCGAGTTCGCATCCACTGGCAGCATTCATTTAAGAGACCGAAACGATCACCATAATCCACCCAACTCTGCATCAGCATCGGGGCAAGACAGCCAAAGATTGGAACCGGGCTTGGGTCGGATCAAGCCCCAGCGATCGCACTCTAATTCTGACGCACCGAGGTTGCGGCCAAACGACGTGGCTCAGCCATTGCCCAACCCTTAAACGTAGCTACGCGCCGAGGCGGTTTGCCGTTGAAAGTTTTGAATCGAAACGAGACGGTTGGCCTGAGCATCCCAGAGGATTAGCTTTGAACAGGCGGGCATATCTTTGAAGCGAATCGTTTTGACCGCAGACAGCAGGTGACGATTTTTTTCGTGGCAGGCGCGCAGATTGTAGTTAGGAATCCGCTCTGACAGATGGTGGATGCTGTGGTAGCTGATATCTGCCGTAAACCATTTGAAAATTTCTGGAATGTCAAGATAGCTGCTACCGGCGATCGCGCCCTGCAGATAATCCCAGCCTTCTGTGCCGTGGGCGTAGGCGCCCTCAAAATTATGCTGCACAAAAAAGACGCAGATAAAGATGGCCGCCGAGAACATCAACACGAGGGAGTAAGTGCCTAGGAAAAAGGCCGTACCGAGCCAGCGACAAAGGATAATCCAGCCGCCCACCACAAAAATATTGTTGAGCAACACATCCCAAAACTCACCCGCTGTAGACCAGTTTTTGGGTTTATAGGTCGCCACGATGGGTGAGAGCCCCGTAAAACCCTGTTGCGTAAGATGGCGCCCTGCGTGCCTCAAAAAGCCGTAGGTTTCGGCGATGAGAATCAGTCTGGGCTTGAACGCTAAGTAAAAGAAACCGCCTGGAAACACCATCCAAGGCTGCCGCAGGATGCCATAAAGCTTTTGGTCAGACGGGCTCAGCTGGGCAAACTCATCGGTAGATAGAAAGTCACCGATACTGCGATAGCGTTCCCAGTCGCCGTTGGTTTTGTGGTGATAGGCATGGTCGCGTGACCACCAATGTTGAGGAATGGCGTTGACCAAACCCAGCATAAACCCGGCTACCCGATTGACTTTTTTAGAGCGAAAGAGCGCGTAGTGGCCGCAGTCATGCATAAGCGAAAAGCAGCGCAGCGAAAACAGCACCAGCAGCGCCATAATCGGTGGCAATAGAAAGACCGAAATCGCCGCCGCTTTGACGGCTAAAAACCATAGAAAGACGTAGGGCACCAGCGTGTTTAAAAGCTGATAAGTCGCTCGAAGATCGTTGCTCTTCATGTAGGGCGACAAGCTGAAATCTGACTTTTTGATCACGTCTTCCATAGAGTTTTATCTGTCTTCACTAAAAAACCAAAACAACTGCTTCAAAAATGTCGAATACTATCGCCGCTGCGCTAATGCATTGGGCACCATTGAGTACCTGGACGAGCCACAAAAGTAGGTAGCTCCTGGTTGAACTGTCAAAGCATCCATCCAGCTTGTGCGCATGAAGATAACTACAGCGAGTCTGCATTCACAAAACTTAAACGTACCATTCTGCGATCAGAAAAGCCAGGGCGGATTCCTCGCCTGACGGGATGCATTCTGAGGATTCGATCCGATAGCAATCAGACTCCACTTTTGATCAGTCTAAGCGATGATCCTACGCAATTTATTTGCCGTGAAACTGCCCCGTTATGCCGGTCTCTCGATTGACTGGGACAGTGTTATTTGGGTGTCCGTAAAGTCGATGACCTCAAGCCATTTGTCGAACTTCTAAGGCAATTCCAAAAGTTAATAGATTGAGGCGATGAATGGGGCTGTTGGGGCCGGCGATCGCCTCAACCCCCTGCAGAATCTTGAATCGTCCTAGCCTGAGCGCTAACCGTCTCCTAGCGGGCTAGCGGCTGTGCCTCGGGCGTTGGGGCTGAACATGCCTCAAGTTGAGTTTCGATGTTAGCACGGACCATTTTGCGTCAATGCAAGCAGGGTTAGGCTTCGGCATGGATCATGTGTCCTCAGGCGTTGTCCGGGAAGTAAAGATCCGCAGACTGCAGTGTGTTGAGCGAATGCCGTTGGCATGGTTCCGCCAACGCGAGCGGCAGCCCAAAGCAGCAGGTCAGGGATAAATTCTTTCTGGGAAATCACCTGAGTTGATGCACAATTGGCTCAACTTATGGTGTGGTTTAAGGAGAGATGAGACATGTTGAGTTGGGACCAAACACCGGCTCTGGCGACGATGCGGCGCTGTCGGGCCTGGGTGGAGATTGATTTGGGCGCTTTGCAGCACAACGTTCAACAGCTGAGGCAGCATTTGGGCCCAAAGGCCGCGTTGATGGCCGTGGTCAAAGCGGATGCCTACGGTCACGGGGCGATCGCGGTGGCACAAACGGCCTTATCGTCTGGCGCTAGCTGGCTGGGGGTGGCGACAGTCCCGGAAGGGGTAGAACTCCGAGAAGCCGGGATTGACGCGCCCATTTTGATCATGGGAGCCGTCAATAGTGCCGAAGAGGTGGGGGCGATCGCCCGATGGCAGCTGCAGCCGACGCTGGTCTCGCCCAAGCAAGCCCTGATTTTTTCGGCAGCGCTGGGACAACGTTCAGGCTCTCCCCTACCGGTGCATCTCAAAATTGACACCGGCATGTCGCGATTGGGCTTGCACTGGTCGCAAGCTCCCGAGTTTGTGCAGTTTGTGCAGCGCCTCCCCCATTTGCAGATCGCTAGCGTTTACTCTCATCTAGCGACCGCCGATGACCCTGACCCGACCATTCTGCGCCAGCAGCATCAGCGTTACGAAACCGCGATCACTCAAATTGCCGCCCAGAAACTAGTCCAGCCCCAGCAGCACTTGGCTAACTCAGCGGCGACGCTGGGCTATCCCGACCTCCACTACGACCTGGTGCGGGTTGGCCTCGCCCTCTACGGCCTGTACCCGGCGCCCCATTTGCAACCGACCCTACCGCTCAAACCGGTGATGCAGGTCAAAGCCCGCATTACTCATCTCAAGACCATTCAGCCCGGTACGGGTGTGAGCTATGGTCACAGCTTTGTCGCCACCCAACCGATGCAAATCGCGGTAGTGGGCATTGGCTATGCCGACGGCGTGCCCCGCGCGTTGTCGAACCAAATGTCGGTGCTGGTACAGGGGCAGCGGGTGGCGCAAATTGGCGCAATTACCATGGATCAGCTGATGATCGACGTGACCCAGGTGCCCCATCTACAAGAAGGCAGTGTGGTCACGCTGTTGGGCCGAGAGGGCGCAGAAACGCTCACCGCTGACCAGTGGGCGACCTTGACTGGCACCATATCTTGGGAAATTTTGTGCAGCTTTAAGCACCGTTTGCCTCGCATTACAACCCCGGCAGCCGCGGCTTCGTCGGCCTCTACGCCAACGACAAAGCCGCGCGATCGCCCCTAAGCGCCATGCTCTTGAACCATCTGCTCATCCGTTGGCGTCACAATGGCAAGATAAGCTGATGGTCACCGGCGCGTCCTCTTAGGAGCGGTTGGTTGGGCGTCTCCGTTGGGAAGCCCTGATCATTGCAGCGTCGTGTGTATTGAGTGCGTCAACTGAGCAGCATGGACAGCGTTAGCCCCCAGCAAATTCTTCAAACCCTCGTTAGCCGCTACGGGCATGACCACAAGTCCTTACAATTTGCGACCTATGTAAGTGCCTATCAATATCTCAGGCTTTATGACCTGATGCGTCGGTACGTCCAGCCCGGCAGCCAGGTGCTGGATTGGGGCACGGGTTCCGGGCATTTCTCTTATTTTTTGGCGCAAGCAGGCTATCAGCCCAGCGGCTTTGGCTTTAGTGACTATCCTTTGTTTTGCCAAAACCTGCCGTCCGTCACCTATCACTATCAGCAGGGCAGTCCTTCCACCCCAGTGGAATTACCCTTTGGGGACGGCACTTTCGATGCCGTGGTTTCCGTCGGGGTGTTAGAGCATGTGCGCGAAACTGGGGGTCAAGAAATTGCTAGCCTGCAGGAGATTCACCGCATCCTCAAACCAGGGGGCTGCTTCCTCTGCTATCACTTTCCCAATCGATATAGCTGGATCGAGTTTTTGGCTCGATTTACCCAGCGGTTTTCGCATCCCTATCTGTTCACCGCTGCTGATATTCGTGCCTTAGTGCAGGAAGCCCAGTTTGACCTGCTGGAGATGGGGCGCTATGCGCTGTTGCCCCGCAACATTTGGCAGTCGTCAGCACTGCGCGATGAAGGGTTCGGCCCCGCGATCGCCACGGCTTACAATCAGCTTGACCGGGGGCTGGGCTGGCTGCTGCCGATGATTTGCCAGAACTATCTGTTTGTGGCGCGCAAGCGCTCTTGAGGGAGCCACCCACTAATGGTGTCTTGCCCTTTGCTTGGGGTGTCTTTAATTCAACCGGTTTGGAGCTGAGCTATGAATGTCTACGAACAGCTGCGTCAAACGCATCGGCAACGGGTCAGCGATGGGGCGATCGCCCCGGTATGGCCAGCGGCAGAGTCCGCTTCGCGAGTGCTGCTGTTGGTCTGGTCGCAACTGGGAGACTTTGACAGTTTGGAATATGCCTGGTGGCTGCGACGAGACTGGGCCAGGCTACAGGCCGCGGGCATCGTCGTGCGGGCGATCGGCATTGGCGATCGTGCGGCGGGCCAACAGTTCGCTCAGTTCACCGGCTTTCCGGCAGAGGCGCTGTTTGTGGACCCGACGGCAACGCTGCATCGTGAACTGGAATTGTATGCAGGGTTATCGATCAACTGGCCCGGCCTTAAGCCTAGTCAAACCGCCTGGGTAAACCTGATGCTGATGTGTGCTGGGATTGCCAGCCCGGGCACCCTGCGCGAAGTGCTGCGCGGCTACACCGGCGATCGCACGGCCCCTCAGTTGATCGATGATGACACCGTAATTGACGATACGCCCCTGCCTACCCTGAAAGGAGCCTTTTTTCAGCGGGCGGGGGGGCACGGTTGGCAACGCCCCTTTGAACTCGCCACCCTACGTCTGCGCAACATGACCGAGGTGCTGGGCAAGTGGGGCACCTATGTGCCCGATGCGCGGTATATGACCCAGCGTGGCGGCACCTTTTTGTTCGATGCTGCGGGGCAACTGCTCTACGAGCATCGCGATCGCGGCATTTTGGGCTTTGCCGCAAACATGAGCTACCCCCTGTCATTTTTGTTCGCTGACGCTGTGGCCACCGCAGCGACCATGACGCCGACCTCTGAGATTACCCACTAAACCCTGACCAGCGGATAGCTCATCGGCCTTTGCCGGGATGTCATGCCAGACTTGTGTGGACTGCAGAGATGGGTTTGAGTGAGTCGCCGACCGAGGTGGCGATCGCTGAGACGGTTTTCCCCCCGCCGTGAAACTCAGCAAAGCACTGTAGAATCAAATTGCTTTGCAATGCACTCAGTCGTAAGAGAGAGAACCGCAATGTCTCAAGGGCAAGGATTTGGATTTGGTCTCGGCAAGATGAAAGAGCTTGCCGATGCTGTGAAAAAAGCCCAACAGATTCAGGAGGGTGCGAAGCAGCTGCAAGAAGACCTCGAAGCGATGGAAATCGAAGGTCAATCGGGCGGCGGCTTAGTTAAAGTTTTTGTCAGTGGCAACCAAGAACCGCGCCGGGTCGAAATCTCACCGGACGCGATGAATGAAGGGGCCGAGGTGCTTGCTGATCTCGTCGGGGCGGCCATGCAAGACGCCTACCAAAAATCAACCGAAACCATGCGGGAACGGATGGAAGGCCTCACCGGCGGTCTTAACTTGCCCAACCTCGGCTAGGTGAACGGGTCTCTCACGCCGATCAGCTTGGCTTACCGGCGGCTCGCTTGAATATGCCAGCTCGGCAGTGGCGAGGCGGATAAAGATGATGAGATATATCACTGTCATCCTCTGATTTGGTTTAACTGTGGGTCACGCACTATGACAACCCGATTGTTGTTTGTCTGCCTCGGCAATATTTGTCGGTCACCCTCAGCAGAAAACATCATGCAACACCTGCTGCAAGCCCGTGAGCTCACGTCGGCAATTAGCTGTGACTCAGCGGGCACGTCGAGCTATCACATTGGGAGTCCGCCTGATCGGCGCATGGCGCAAGCGGCTCAGCGCCAGGGCATCACCTTAAAGGGGCAAGCACGGCAGCTAGAGGCCGTTGATCTCGCCAGCTTCGATTGGATTTTGGCGATGGATGATGCTAATTATCGCGATATTTTGCGGCTAGATCCGCAAGGCCACTACCAACACAAAGTGCGCAAGATTTGCGATTTTTGCCGTCATCACCCGGATACTGAGGTGCCCGATCCCTACTACGGTGGGGAGGCAGGCTTCCGCTATGTAATTGACTTATTGATGGATGCCTGTGAAGGATTTTTAGAGTTTGTGCTTCAGGAGTCAGCCCCGCGCGGCGTGTAACTGTCTCTAGGCTGGTGCAATTTGCTCTACCTGAGGGGAACAACTCCCGCCAGATGGGAACGCTGGATTAGTCTCTCTTCTACAGCTATGCATGATTTGGGATTTTTGAGGCCAATGTCAAGGCGCGGGCTTCGTCACCGATTAGCCCAGGCGATCGCGTTAACGGGTCTGGGGCTCATGGCTACGGCGTTACCGGTTCGTAGCGCCGAAGAGATCATCTTTACCTATGGTTTTTTTGAACGCACGGTGGCGATCGCTGATCTCGAAGCCTTTGCCAATGGAGAAGGCTTGAGTCGGCAGCTCTCAGAATATGCCGAGACCTTAGAGCTCACCGAATCCGAGTTGATGACCATTGAGACGGTGCTCAGTCAAAGAGCTGACATCAGCGAAGTCGATGTCTCTCGATTTCTATATGGCACCCAGGGCATAACGCTGCTGGAGTTCATCGGTGAGGTGATTCAAACCCCCACTCGGCAATCGGGATTTTTTGCCATTCGCGGCGGGCTGATCTTGGCTGCCGCCGATGCTGAGAGCGGCCTGACCATCCTGAATTTTCTTAAGAAGTATCCTACTCCCGCCATTCGCATTGATCTAGGCAAGGGACTGGAAATTGCGACGACCGTCACCGATAAGCTGGGGGACTCTGAACGGGCGATCGCTCTGGTGCAAGCGCTTGCCCAAGAAGCCGCTCTGGTCAGCCCGCTCAGCGATCTTTCCGCAACCCGGCAGCTGGTTTACGATTTGCCAGAGTTTGCCGTGGTCACTGAGCCCTTAAACTTACCCTTTCGCGCCGTCCAGGCGACGCTTTTTTTGCCCCAACCCCGACGTCCAGGGCAGTCACTACCGGCTGAAATTCCCGTGATCGTGATCTCCCACGGACTGGGAGATCAGCGAGAAAGCTATGAGTACGTCGCCACCTTTTTGGCCAGCCGCGGCTTTGCCGTCGCCACCCTCGATCATCCCGGCAGCAACAGTACCCAAATTGCCCAGGTCTTAGCGGGGCTTTCCCCCAATATCATTGAGAGTCGAGAGTTCTTAGACCGGCCCGCCGACGTTTCAGCTCTGTTGGATGAGATTCAACGGTTTGCCAGTCGCGATCTGCGATTTCGGTTTCGGTTAGACACGCGCAACGTCGGTCTCATTGGTCAGTCCTTTGGCGGCTATACGGCCCTCGCGCTGGCCGGGGCAACTTATGATGCTGAGGCCCTTGAGGCGGCCTGTGCCCCTCAGCCGATTTACCTCAATCCTTCTTTGCTGCTGCAGTGTGAGGCCGATAGCGTCGCCATTAACCCACCGCCCCTGCAGGACGATCGCGTCCAAGCCATCTTTGTGGTTAATCCGGTGGGTAGTGGCATTTTTGGTGCTTCCGGCTTTGGGCAATTGCAGGTGCCGGTGATGATTATGGCTGCCACTGGTGACACGGTGGCCCCCGCTCTACCCGAGCAGATCGAACCGTTTACCTGGCTGCAAAACGAGTATCGCTATTTAGCCTTAGTCAGTGGCACGACTCACTTTTCTGTGATTGATTGGAATTCTGATGTCGAATCCTCGATTCCGGTGCCGCTGGCCCTCCTCGGTGACCGCCCAGACCTCGCCCAAGACTACTTACAAAACCTGAGTCTGGCCTTTTTCCAGCGGCATTTGAAACAAGACCAACGATATGACGCAGCACTGACGTCTCAGTTTGCTCAAGATACTGTGGCGCGATCGCCACTGATGCCGCTGAGTCTGATTCGCGATCTGCCGCCCGACCTGCTTGACCAGGCCCTCAATGATGATCAGTTTGTGGGCGACGACACTGCAGAAGAATAGCCGCTGCGATGCCCTCAGAGGGTGTTTGATGCTCTGAACATGTCGGGGAGCGAGGGGCGAGGGAGCCGATTGGTCGTCTTGTTTCAGAGCATGGGTAAGTCGGGGACTTTAATTATCGTAGAGGGCATCATCACCCCGCGTGATGTCCCAACGCTGACAGCGATGGTGCGTTGGGCTACCGCCAAGACATACTCTGCAGCATTGTTTAACGAGAACTTTCTACTAATTACTGCGATTTCCACCAGCGATCGCCCTGCACAAGGGTATGCACCTGCCAAGCCGCATCCGTCTCCGGAAAGTCATGGCGATAGTGACCCCCTCGGCTTTCTGGACGAAAGTCCGCACTTTTGAGGATCAAGTGGGCCAAGTCCAAAAGGTTGCGAGTCTCTGACCAAAGGCGCAGCGTTTCGGTATCGCCGGCGGGCGTCGGCTGAGTCGGATGTTGCAGACTCTCGATGATGGCCAGGGTGATGGGCAGCTCGGCAAAGCGCGATCGCAGTTGAGCAACAGAAGCGGCGGCGGTGGTCAAGGTTTTGCCTTCACGGCTAATCCCGGCACCCTGCCAAACAAGATCGGGCAGCTCGGCGCGAATCTGCTTGAGGGTGGCGGTTTCGGCAGTGGCTACAGACGGTAAGGGGGCGGTTGCGACCTGGGTGGGTAGCGCAGGTGGCGGCGCGGTGAGCTGTAGATGTTGTAGTTGACGACCGTAGACCAGGCATTCGAGCAGTGAGTTACTGGCCAGTCGGTTAGCCCCATGGACGCCGGTGCTGGCAGTTTCGCCGACGGCGTAGAGGTGAGGCAACGAAGTTTGGCTGTCGCGATCGGTGACGACGCCTCCCATCCAGTAGTGGGCAGCGGGTGAGACGGGAATCGGCTGCTGTAGCGGGTCGATGCCCCAGCGTTGACAGACGGCGATGATGTTGGGAAAGCGATACTGAATTCGCTCGGGGGGGATGGGCCGGAGATCTAGCCAGACACAATCGGGGGCATCAGCCTCACGGGCTAACAAATGGCGGTAAATGGCGCGGCTCACGACATCGCGCGGAGCGAGTTCGCCTTGAGGATGATAGTCGAAGGCAAAGCGATGGCCCTTGGCATCAATTAAATGCGCCCCTTCACCTCGCACGGCTTCACTAATAAGGAACCGAGGCGCGCCAGGGGTTTTTAGCGCCGTCGGGTGAAACTGAAAAAACTCTAAATCGCGCAGCTGCGCCCCGGCCCGCCAGGCGATGGCCACACCATCGCCCGTGCTGGCCGGGGGATTGGTGGTTTGCGAAAAGATCTGACCGCCCCCACCGGTCGCTAGCACAATGGCCCCGGCAGTCCACCAGGCGAGTGTGCCCTGATGCACGACGGCGACGCCCTGACCGCGATCGCCCCGAGGCCACAGATCAAGCACGAGGGTTTGCTCAAAAACCGTGATGTTCGCGCGTTGGCGCACGGCGGCAGCCAGGGTACTCACGACGGCGCGCCCCGTGGCATCAGCGGCGTGCAGCACGCGTTTGCGAGAGTGGGCCGCTTCTAAGGTGAGGGCGAGTTGGCCTTGGTCTTGATCAAAGGGCACACCAAAGTTGACCAGCGATTTAATACAGTCAGCCCCTTGCTCGACCAGCTGCTCAACAGCTTCGGCCTCACACAGTCCGGCTCCTGCCTGCAGCGTATCTTGCTGGTGCAAAACGGGAGAATCTTCAGGCGCGATCGCGGCGGCAATGCCACCCTGCGCCCAGTCACTGGCCGACTGACTGAGCACATCTTTGGTGACGAGGCCCACACGGTAGGTGTCAGGCAGACAGAGCGCCGCATAAAGTCCAGCCGCGCCGCTGCCGATCACGAGCACATCAAACGGATCTGTAGGCAATACTTTTCCTCTTTGAAAACCTGGGTTGTGGCCTGCTGAGCCCACCTCTCCAAACCTTTCCTGACTGTTGGCGCAGCCTGCTCAAAGGGCTTAGGACAGGGGCTGCAAGCGGTGAGGTCAGGCGGCGGTGCAAACGCTAGTGCTCACGCTCGATGGGGCTGATAGGCAAAAGTCGGCAGAGATCAAAATACCTCTGCCGACTTAGTTTCATTTAACTCCGAGATTCGTCGCTGGGCCAACGCTGGGACCGACCGCAGCATTGGCGCGTTTAGCGGTAAACGCCGTTGTTATAGCGGTCAGCGCCTTCAACCAGTGCCGGGTCGGGCACGGTGACGGTAAAGCTATCCAGATTTGCTTGGATGATGTCGCGCTCGCGCTCGCTCAATCCAGAGATTTGTAGCACGTCTTCAACATTGTCAAAGGGAGCGCTTTTCAGAATTTTGCCTGCGATCGTCGGATACATACCCTTATATTTCACAAAGGCTTGAACGTTGGCGTTGTTTAAATCAAGCTTAGAGCCGTACTCAGTGCTCAGCTTGTCGTCAACGGCGTTGCGTAGCTCTTCGGCTAAGACTGGTGTGTACTCGAGACTGACACTGGTAGCGGCAGCGGCAGGGCGTACCTGCCAACCGAAGCAAGTACTTAGTACCCCGAGTGTCAGCACTAGGCCTAACAACAAACGTTTCATCTACTTAAATCCCCTCATTAAGGAAGAATCAACACAAGAATTTATTAAACCCTATCATCTCGTTTGACATTCGTTTCGGTGCTGTATTCTTACGCAATGCTACTGAGGGTTGGCCAGGCTTTCAACGGCTAGAGCCAGACCCCGAAACCCAGACGGATGAGGCGGCAACGGTAGGCTAGTGTTCACTCTGAACAACCAATAATCAATTCTTGGAGTGGATGTTGGGGGAGGTCTGGTAGCCAGTGCTACGTCTCTGGCGACTGGATAAGGGGATTATCCTAGGGCTAATTTTCCCTAAGGTGGGTCGGGATGCGTTTGCCGGTAGCTGGGTGCTAGGCGTTGATCAGCCTGCTGCTATAGGCTTAGGGCCAATCAAGGGTGACGAACACTCCGGTTTTGCGGGCACTTGTCGGTCAGTTTTGCGGGCTGGCCGCGGCTAAATCTGCAACCATCTCTCGCGACCCATCGCTTGCCGCAACGACGTTTAAATGTTGGTAAATTGAGCATCTCAGTATGACGATCGCACCGGCATCAGCCGCAAAGTCTTATCAATGGCGACGCCCCTTAGAGGCCGTTTTTTTGCCCGTGGCGGCGCTGCTGGTGGCCCTGGTGATTTTTGGTATCTTTTGCACGCTCGCCGGAGCCAATCCCTTGGGCGTATACGCCTCGATCTACAAAGCCGCCTTTGGCAGCTGGAGCGCCTGGCAAAATACCTTGATTCGCGCTTCGCCGCTGATGCTGACGGCGCTGTGTACGGCACTCCCCGCCCGCTTGGGGCTGGTGATTATTGGTAACGAAGGGGCTTTGGTCATCGGCGGCTTGGCAGCGGCGATCGCGGGGCTGACGGTGGGCGCCAGTTTGCCGCCGGTGCTGGGGCAATGCACGATGGCGATCGCGGCCATCATCGCCGGGGGCCTGTGGATTATGCTGGCCGGTGCCCTGCGCCACTATCGCGGCGTCAATGAGACCATCAGCAGCCTGTTGTTGAACTACATCGCGATCGCTCTGATCAACCATTTGGTCGAAGGCCCGATGCGTGATGCGGAGTTTGTCACCAAGCCGTCATCGGCAGAACTGAATGAAGCGCTGTGGATGGGCACGCTGCCGGGCAGCCGCATTCACTACGGTTTGGTCTATGGCCTCATCGCCTGCGTCATTGCCTACGTCTTGATTCAGCGGACAACCTTTGGCTTTGCGGCGCGCACGGCAGGCGGCAACATTCGCGCCGCCCGGGTAGCGGGGTTACCCGTCGGCAAACTGACTCTGGCCATTTGCTTTTTGGGCGGTTCCTGTGCGGGGCTGGCGGGCATGGTCGAGGTCGCCGCCGTGCAAAAGCGCATTAACGAATCACTGGTGTCGAACTATGGCTATGCGGGCATTTTGGTGGCCTTTGTTTCGCGTCATAATCCGCTGGCGACGATTCTGGTGGCGGTCCTGCTGGGGGGCATTTTGGCCAGTGGCGGCATTTTGCAGCGATCGCACGATTTGCCCGATGCCACCGTACTAGTGTTTCAAGGCATCGTGTTTCTCTGTGTGCTGTTCAGCGATTCGCTTTATGGTCGTCTGCCCTGGTTCCAAGAAAAGCCAGTGGCTTAGCCTTGCCTGACTGTATCTGCGTCGCCCTGAGCGGCCCCCTATGCATCCATTTCACAGACATCCGATGAGGTTACGACATGGCAACTGAAGCACTGGGCTGGTGGGGCGTGCCCCTCGGCATTTTGGCCGGTACCCTGCGGGGCAGTGCCCCGTTTTTGTTTGTGAGTTTGGGCGAATGCCTGACGGAAAAAAGCGGCAAAATCAATCTAGGCTTGGAAGGCACTTTGCTGATGGGGGCGATGAGCGCCTACGGGGTTGCTTACCTGAGTCAAGGCACGCTGGGCGATTTTTGGGCTCCGTGGCTCGGAGTGCTGGCGGCGGGCGTGGCGGGTATGTCGTTAGGCGCGATTAACGGTTGGCTGGCGCAACAGCCCCGCGTCAATGATGTGGCCGTGGGCATTGCGATGATCATCTTTGGCAGTGGCTTAGCCTTCTTTCTGGGTAAGCCGTTTATTCAGCCTCAAGCGCCGCAGCTATTCACCTTTCAGTGGGGCGCTTGGAGCAGCACCCCCGCCGTGCAGTCGGCGTTAAAGGTGAGTCCGCTGTTTTTGATTGGGGTGGCGATCGCCCCCATCATGCAGTGGTTCTTTCGCTCAACGCGCTGGGGCCTGTACATTCGTGCGGTGGGCGACAGCCCCGAGGCGGCGCGGGCCATGGGCATCTCGATTTTTAAGGTGCGGTTTTTGAGCATTATGGCGGGCAGCTTTTTGGCGGGCATTGGCGGCGCTTGCCTGTCACTGTATTTTCCCGGCGTGTGGACTGAGCGTATCTCCAGCGGGCAGGGATTAATGGCGGTGGCGCTGGTGATCTTTGCCCGCTGGAACCCGCTGCAATGTTTGTGGGCGTCGCTGTTGTTTGGCGGTGCCCAGGCGCTCGGTCCGGCTTTTCAGTCGGTCGGCATCAATGCTTACTACTATCTATTCAACGCGGCACCCTACATTCTGACGCTGCTAATTATGATCATTACCTGCTCGCCGAAACGGACTCTAGTCGGAGCACCGGGGGCGCTGGGGAAAGAAGATTAAGCCCTCTCTTCAATTTAGATAGATTGCGTGCTCACTCGTTAGGATCATCGTGAACTCACCTTCACCACCGGAGATAGCCTACGATGGCGCTCAGTACGACCGAACATATCAATTTGGACACAATGGGCAGAGTTTTAGCACAGGTAGTTGTCATCAATCGAATTGACCAGGCGAAAGCAGAGGATGGCCTGCTTTCAACCGATCAAGTTCGCGCAGTTGAATTAGAGGATGTCCTGGTTGATACTGGCGCAACGACCCTGTGTTTACCGGCTGAAACTATCGTCAAACTGGGCCTCAAACTACTGCGTGAGGTGCAAATTTCGACGGCGAATGGTATCGGGACGGCGCGCATTTTTCAAGATGCCAAAATCTCACTCTGTGGGCGGGAAGGCACTTTTGAATGCCTCGAACTGCCGGGGGGGCAAAATCCTTTGCTGGGTGTGATTCCGATGGAGGCTTTGGGTCTGGAGCCGGATCGGCAAAATCAGCGGCTGCGGGTACTTCCCATCTCTTCAACTGAGACCTATTTGACCATTCTCTAAAATTATGACCGAAACGCTGAAACTAGCAGTCAACGGCACTCTCATGCGCGGACTGACGCTGAATCCGAATTTATTGAAGGTTGGGGCCACCTTTAACTGTGCAACGGCGACTGAGCCTGCCTATCGGTTGTGGACGATTGATGACCAGTATCCAGCGATGGTGCGGGTGGCAGAAGCGGGGGTGGCGATCGCGGTGGAAGTGTGGGACGTACCGCTAGCGGGTCTGGGCGTGATTTTGATGCAGGAACCACCGGGGTTGGCGATCGGCAAGGTGAAGCTGGCCGAGGGGGAAACGGTGCTGGGCGTGATTGGTGAACCGCTGACCGTGGTCGGCAAACGAGAAATTACTGAGTTTGGCGGATGGCGCGCTTATCAAGCATCGCTAGCCGCCACGAAAAGCTGAACAACCGAGCTAACGACTGGCACCTCTCGGAGAGAGAGTGCGATAGTGAAGGGCAAGACTCGTTTCATCTGGGCTGATCCTTCACAATGTTGGAACTATTAGCTATCCCGGCAGGTATTGGGCTTGGCAAATTTGTGCTGACGCAAGTTCTTGACCTTAGCAAGCCAGTTTTAGAAAGCTACGTCCAGGACTTTTTTAAGGATTGTCTGGATAGTGGCGTCGCGCAACTGAAAGTCTCTACTTTGAAGCAACCCATGGCCGAGGCGATCGGCTTCTTCATCCAGCGCTTTATCAAAGAACTGCAGTTTTGCGATGTCCCCGATACCAGCATCGATCATCACTACAAAGCGACTCTCAAGCAATTCGTGCGCGATAAAGTCGTCTGTGTCATCCTCGGCAAGGCTTTTGAAACGGGCTGCAAAAAGATTGACTATGCACAGCTAAAAGTGACCTGGACAGCGCGGTATCAGCAATCGGGCTGGCAGTTTCCCACAGAGGACTTTGACTGGCGGGGAATAGCAAAAGAATATGTGGTGCAGGTAAAGGGCATCATCAAGGCTGATCCCGAACTTAGGGCACTGCTAGAAACTGATCTGCTGGCAGAAATCGCTCAAAATACCGCGCAACTCTCTCCCGGATTTGATATCACTGCTTACCGAAATAGTCTGCAAAGCAGCTATGGCTACCTGAAGCTTTACGCCCTCGACAGTACAGATCGCACCGACTCTGTCAAAATCTGGCGCATGTTCATTGAGCAAACGGTGCGTGAAGCCCTGCCCCCTACCCGCTTCGACCTGCCGCTGGATCTCAAGCGCCAACTTCAGCAAAACGGACAGCTTGAAACCGATCTCTCTGCTGAAGCATTGGAGCTGTATCGCCGCGACTATTTTCAACAGCCTGCTCGCAAGGTCTTAGAGGCTATTGCCGACTCTCAGCACGCCGTTATTTTGGGCGATCCGGGGGCGGGGAAATCGACACTGTTACAGTTTTTGGCGCTGGATTGGGTAGAGAGCAAAACTGAGGAATTACCGCTGCTGATTGAGCTACGAGAATACGCTCTGGCGCAATCCACCAGTTTTCTAGACTTCCTCCATTGCGGACGCGGGGCCGACTGGCAATTTGACCAGCAGCGGCTGTATCAGCATCTGTCAGAGGAGCCTACTTTGGTCATGTTCGACGGCCTGGATGAGGTGTTCGATCACCCTACCCAAGCCACCATCATTGACGACATCATCCGCTTTGCTCAGCAATATCCTCGGGCGCGAGTGCTCGTCACCTCTCGCATCATCGGCTACACTCCAGAACGGTTTCAACATGCTGACTTCCAGCAGTTCACGCTGCAACCGCTGGATGAAACCGAGATTCATGAATTCATCGATCGCTGGTACGACCTCTCGATGGGCAGCAACCCGGACAAGGTGAGGCTAAAGCAGCGACTGAAAGATGCCATTGCCAACTCCAAAGCGATCTCCAATCTAGCCGACAATCCTCTGCTGTTGACCATGATGGCTATCCTGAATCGACGGCAGGAATTGCCCCGCGACAGAGTCGACCTCTACGACCAGGCATCTCGCGTACTGCTTCACCATTGGGATGTGGATCACAAGCGATTGAATTTACCCATGGACGCGATCGGGCGGCGAGAAAAACAGGAAATGCTGGGCCTGATTGCCTATGACATGCAGGCGGGTGAAGCAGGACTCAAAGGCAATCTAATTAGCGCCGATCGTCTCATCCGTATCCTCACCAACTACCTCCGTGATCAAGGATTCAGCGAGCCCCGAGAAAAAGCCAGTCGCCTAATTCAGCAATTGCGGGAGCGCAATTTCATCCTCTGCTATCGCGGAGCTGACACCTATGGCTTCATGCACCGCACCTTTTTGGAGTATTTCTGCGCCGCTGAAATCGTTCATCGTTTCGAGAAACAGCGCACTCTTACTTTCGAACAACTCCGTGATGAGATATTTGGGAACCACTGGCAAGATAAAACCTGGCATGAAGTCTTCTGCCTCATTTGTGGGGAAATACATATCAAATATGCCTGTCAGATTGTTGAATATATGACTGAACAACAGACTACTGACTTGCAGTGTCCCGAAGTTATCCTGGCAACACAATGCTTCTTTGAAATCAAGAATCGTGCAGCAGCTGCACAAACAGATTCGCTAGTTTTTCGAACACTTGTCACAGCTTTTGAGCACTTGGTGTACGTGGCAGATATTCATACAGTTATGTTTTACGAAACGCATTTTCAAATATTCGATTTACTCAAGAAAAATTGGACAAGAGATCCAAGCTTCTTTGCATTCCTTCAGGAAAATCTCTATCCTCACTATTCTATGGATTCACGACTTTATCCCTACATTGTGGAAGAGCTGGTTGTGCACTGGAGCGACATGCCCGAAACTTGGAAGTTACTAAAGACAGCTAGCCAAAGTACTGAAAGTTCAATTCGGCATAGTGCAATTTTAGGATTGGGAAAGAAGTGCAAAAATGATTTAGAAATATTAGAGATTCTCAAAAAAAGTACTCGAAGTGATGATTGTATTACTCGCAGGAATGCACTGATAAGCTTGAGAGAACTTTGGGAAAATGCTGAGGTGCATGAGATCTTTAGATCTCATGCTCAAAAGGACTCTGAAGCTAGCGTGAGAAATGCTGCATTTGAGGCACTTAAAAGAAAGTTAATTGAAAACGACGAATTAATCGAGTTCTTTAAAGAATGCATAATCTCTGACTGCTTTAGGCGTGAATTTGATTTAGAAAAAAATCCTCGGCAAACTGCTCTGATGATTCTACTTGATTGTTACCCAAAGGAGCCTGAGGTTCTTCAACTCCTTCAAGACCAAGCCACCAAAGACCCTGATGAGCAACTACGACAATGGGCACAGAAGCAGTTAGAGGCCCTGGAGAAGGTCTGAAGTCGCTATTTGACCATCCTTTTGACAAGGCGTTGATAACAACAGCCTCTACGGGCTTGTAACGATAGTCAGACTAATTGAGTTCCTCCGGTGAGTTGCTGGCGGTAGCAGAATTTGGGGCCAATACTCTAGACGATGGCCACACGTAAAAACAAATGGCGTAAAACAAGCCCAAGATCACAAGCCAGATGACGAAATCAAGCCAAGCGCTTTCCACCCCATTGCGGGTCAACAACGCCGGAAAGGTGGGGGTAGTGTCGGGAGATCGCACTAGCTGTAGTCGTACCAACGCGTTGGCCGCTTGTAGGCCAATAAACAGTTCCAGACCGCGATCTTGCAAGATGATCCACACAAAAAATCCTACCGTGATTAAGCCAAATCCCCAGTCCCATACTGTGGGGGGCGTGGGGGACGACACGACATTGAAAAGGCCAATCAGCACGGCCATGACTGCCGTTAACCGCACCGGTCGAGGGATCAGCAATCCCAAGCCCTGCAACAAATAGCCATAGACCAGACTCGGCATCAAAGCCAGAAGGGGCATCACCAGCAGCGTGGGAATCCAGCGCCACAGCCAGCCTGA
This sequence comes from uncultured Halomicronema sp., assembly GCA_937899725.1. GTDB lineage: Bacteria > Cyanobacteriota > Cyanobacteriia > Phormidesmidales > Phormidesmidaceae > Halomicronema. Next base: position 19,609 of record CALCCA010000024.1, on the reverse strand, counting down.
CGTGACCTGGACGGTGTAGCGATCGCGATCGAACACCGCAAACAACGCAATGCTCAACAGCATCAAGCCCAACCAGACGCCCCACCCTTGAACGATCCGTCGCCAACGGATGGGGCCTTGAGAATTCATCACCGTCCGCCAGGGGCGTTGGTGCAGGGCCGGAATAGCCACGATCAGCCCCAACGTCATGAGGCTAGTCACGGCAGCCATTATCCCAAAAAACCAGACTGGCTGACTCATCCAGGTGTCATCAGTCGGCATCGGCAGCTCTTGCAGGGTGGCAACCAGCAAAAAGGGAAAGGCCACAAAGATGATCGCATTGAGGGTTAGCCCCAGAGCCAATATCAGGCTCAAAAGGTAACGCCACCAAGCATTGCGGCCCTGTCGAGCGATGGTCAAATAAGTCTCGGTCATGGCAAGCGCTCTGTGTTGTGTCAGGTCTGGGGGCCGACTTGGTACGGTTCTGCGTCAGTCGTATCCTCTCTCAAAGCGACTGACGCCGGACTGACGATGGTGATTACCTTTTTCCTTCACTTTTACACGCCAGGGTTACGCAATTTGTGGGGACAATGGTGGCGTCGGGAGCGATCGCCTCCCGACCAGCTGCCATGAACACCGCTGTGCCAAGGGGGCCAAAAAGAGAGGCGGCGCTCATCTCCGGAATCGGGATGTGAGCAGCACAGAGATCGCGACGCCCCCACGAACGGATGGATTTTTCGTTTTGTGTAGAAAGTAGCGATCGCTACTATTTTGGCGGCAGGCTTTAAATGGATACCTGAGTCATAGAGCGGCTTTTACGCCCTACATGCGCTCTAAAGATGAGGCTCAGGTGCCGGATGTGTAAGGCATAGGCCCAAGCGAGTTCCTGTTATGAAAAACAATGCTCAAGAACGTCAACGGTTGCAGCAGCAAAAGATTAGTGAATTGCGTCATCAGCTCCGCTATATCAAGGATTATCGAGCGCACGATTATATTGCCAGGCAGATTGACGCCATTCGCCGTCAGGGTTAAGGACGCGTCCTGAGAATTCCTGGAATTGTCAAGGTGAGCTGCAGCGATCGCCACAAAAATGGGGGTCAGCCAATGGCACATTAGCGATGTTCCTAAACATTTGCTTAAGAGGTGGCCATGAGTGGACTCGGTGGATTAAACAAAACCCCGAACGGTGTCGTGCTGGGAATGGTGCAGGCGCAACTGCCCACTGTGGTCACCCCTGACGACCTCGCCGCCCAAACCCAACGCATCGTTGAGATGGTCGGCAAGGCTCGCCGCAATATGCCCACGATGGATTTGGTGGTTTTTCCCGAGTATTCGCTGCACGGGCTGTCGATGGATACTAACCCCGACATCATGTGTCGGCTGGACGGACCGGAAGTTGCGGCCTTTCGCCAAGCCTGCATCGACAACCAGATCTGGGGCTGCTTTTCCATTATGGAATTCAACCCTAAGGGCAACCCTTACAACAGCGGGCTGATTATTGATGATAAAGGGGAGCTGCAGCTGTATTACCGCAAGCTGCATCCCTGGGTGCCAGTGGAGCCTTGGGAACCCGGCAACATTGGTATTCCGGTCTGTGAAGGGCCGAACGGCAGCACGATCGCGCTAATTATTTGCCACGACGGCATGTTCCCCGAGATGGCACGAGAATGTGCCTACAAAGGGGCGGAAATCATGATTCGTACGGCAGGCTATACAGCTCCGATTCGCCAGTCTTGGCGAGTGACGAATCAAGCGAATGCCTTTAGCAATCTGATGGTAACGGCTTCGGTCTGCATGTGCGGCACTGACGGCACCTTTGACTCGATGGGGGAGGGCATGATCGTCAACTTTGACGGCGAACCGCTCGTGATGGGCAGCCACCGCCCCGATGAAATCATTACCGCTGAGGTGCGCCCTGACCTGGTGCGCGAAGCCCGCCAGTATTGGGGTGTAGAGAACAACATCTACCAGTTTGGTCACCGGGGCTATGTCGCGGTGAAGGGTGGCGCTCAAGACTGCCCCTACACCTATATGAAAGATATGGTGGACGGCAACTATCGCCTGCCTTGGGAAGATGAGGTGGTTTACACCGATGGCACCTCCTGTGGCTTTGAGATCCCGACACGCGACTATCAGGGAGAAGAGATGCCGACTTTGCCGAGTGAGGTTTAGGGGCACCGACAAATCGCTGGCGCCAGTCATGTTTGCCTAACGCTCTAGACTACGCTGACCGGGAACGACCTCACCGCCTGCGGCACCTCTCCTTATCAAGGAGAGGTTTATCTAGGTTCTGGTTTATCTTCTTCTCGAAGTTTAAGTTCGCCGACAGATCGCTGGCGCAAATCATGCCGTCTACCTAACGCTCTAGACTCCGCTTACAGAGAAAGACCTCACCGCCTACGGCACCTCTCCTTGTGAAGGAGAGGTTTATCTAGGTTCTGGTTCCTCTCCTTCATAAGGTCTGTCGTTGGGATCGGCGAAGTTCGGTCTGCTTTGAGACTTGACTTGAGAGTGAAATCTTGTCCGGTTGCAACAGCTCCAGTCTTTACTCAATGTAGTGCGACGCCAAGGTGTCCGGTTTTCTCGTCTAGGGTAGGCGGCTACAACTACAGTAGGATGGGATTGCCGTTTTGAGGTGTGCTGTGTTTTTCAGCGTTGTCATCCCAACCTACAACCGCCAACCCATTTTAGAGAAATGTCTGCGAGCGATGGAGCAGCAGTCTCTTCCGGCGAACAGCCCGGTTGAGGGCTACGAGGTGGTGATTGTGGATGATGGCTCCACCGATGGCACCGTGCGTTGGCTAGAGGAAAGCGCCGCAGAATTTCCCCATGTGCGGCTGTTTGAGCAAGACCACAAAGGCCCCGCGATCGCCCGCAACTTTGGGGTCAGAGAGGCCAAAGGCGACACCATTATCTTTATTGACAGCGATTTGGTGGTGCTGCCCGACTTTCTGCATCACCACGGCACCGCACTGCAGAAAGCCTATCGAGATCAGGGCAGCGATCGCGTCTTTACCTATGGGCGCGTGGTCAACACCTGCAACTTTGACGACCCGACCTCAGAGCCCTTTAAGGTGACGGACTATTCTCAGGCGTTTTTTGCCACGGGCAACGTGGCGATCGCTCGTCATTGGCTGGAAGCAGCCGGTCTTTTTGACACCCAATTTCAACTCTATGGCTGGGAAGATCTGGAACTTGGCGTCCGGCTCAAAAAACTGGGCCTGTCGTTGGTGAAAGTGCCCGCCGCCGTCGGCTACCACTGGCATCCGCCCTTTTCGTTAGATCAGGTGCCGCGCCTGATTGATCAAGAAATTCAGCGGGGGCGCATGGGGGTGTTGTTTTACCAAAAGCATCCGACGCGCGACGTGCGCATGATGATTCAGATGACCTGGCTGCATCGCGTGCTGTGGGGCGTGCTATCCCTCGGCGGCAGACTGAATGAACGAACTATGGCCCCACTTTTGCAGTGGCTGATTGATCGGGGCCGCCCGCAGCTGGCCCTAGAGATTGCGCGCGTATTTCTCAATTGGTACAACGTGCAGGGGGTGTATGCGGCCTATGCTGATAGAGAGCAAAGTGCCTGATGTTGCCTTCGCCCATGGCTTTGGTATAGAAGATCTTGATTCCATCGCAGTACGATATCACCGCCATCATTGAGGGATACGCCAAGGGCTATTTCCTGATGTCTGATGACGATGGCCAGGGTTTGGGGTGGTATTCCAGCCGTCAGCGGACGCTGATTCCCTTGGACGATCGCTTTCGCTATCCAAAGTCGTTGCGCCGAGCTATCAACCAAGAACGGTTTGAAACGGCGATTAGCCGCGACTTTTTAGCCGTTGTCGATGGCTGCGCGAACCGCGACACCACGTGGATTTCGGATGATTTGAAAGAAATCTACTGGGAGCTGCACCAGGCCGGGTGGGCGCACAGCTACGAAACTTGGCAGGATGATCAGCTGGCTGGGGGAATTTTGGGCCTGTCGATTGGCGGGGCGTTTATCGGTGAGTCGATGTTCTATTGCATTCCCGAAGGTTCCAAAGTAGCGATGGTAAAGCTGGTGGAGCATCTGCGATCGCGCCGCTTTCTCTTTTTTGACGCGCAAATGATGAATCCTCACCTAGCACGATTTGGGGCCTACGTCATTGGCAATCGCGATTATCGCAAGCTGCTGAAGCAGGGGTTGACGATGCCTTGCACGCTGGTTTGACGTTGGAATTAGGAAGACAGCAGCGGAGTGTACACAATGAACAATAAATCTGGCTACAGACAATCAAATTGGAACGGATTGCCATGTTTGGCGCATAGTGAAGGGTATTTTCCACTGCTCACATGAATCGTGATATAGAGTGTTTATTTAGCCAAGCCCTACAAATCTCCACGACCGCTTGATCTAATTCTAAGCAGGTGTCCTTGTCTGTCAATATCTCTTGAGAACCTTCAATCAAATCGTCGTAGCCCCAGTAGGCTCCAATTAATTCGTGAATATCATGTGAATCACCAATATAACGATCGCTTTGAATGAGATCTTGGCAACCATAATAAACTTGCATTATTCCTTTCAATCCTGCAAATGGTTCGACTTCTTGACTAGCAATCTGCCCTATGTGATATCGCAGGACTTCCCAGCAGCACTCTTCTTTAGAGTCAGACAAAGTGATTGATAGCTCGCTCAATGCTTTCTGAAAAGCTATGCCAATTTCCCATAACCATTCCTCAGCATCTAGTGCAGCATCTACAAGTGACGGTGAGTAGATTCCTGCATTTAATGCTGCGTCTGCAACCTGACGAAGCTCCGAACAGTTTGCTAAGCCAAGCCGAAAACGAAGCCCATGAAATCTAAGCTGCTCCAGGATTTTTTTGTCATCATACATTGATTATTTGTTGCCAAATCTTTTTAAACACCGGCTAAGCTTTGCCTGCAATTCCGAATGACCTGATCTTCTGAGCAATGATTTCTTGCATGGCAGACATGGCAGCTTTTTGACAATCTAAGAGGTCGCATTTAGAGTCCGTTTTGCCATACTCTCGCCAAAACTGGAGATATTTTTGTCAAACTTCAGTGTTGACATTAAACTTGCAGGATTCCAATTCAATCGATCGCTGAGTCATCAGCGCTGGCAAACCCGAAGCCCCGTGTAATACAAGGGGAATTGCGAGTCGCTGACGAACCTGGGCTAGGCGGCAGAGCCATCACGCTGAAGCCCTTGCCATAGCTAAAGCGCCTTTTTGACATGCAATCGCTCTGTTCAGATCTCCACTCTATTAACTGAATTGAGATTAGCTATGTCTGCCGTTGCCACTCCATTGATCTAGTCGAGTCAGCGGGGCTCAAGAGCAGCCGTGACGACAGGAGCTGCATCGAACCCAATTAAACCGTAAAAATCGGTGGATTTATTGTGGCGATCGCGAGTCAGTATGTAATGAGGCCTTCTAAGCACATTTCAAACTTACTCGACAGTGCCCCACCAACTACATTCTAGCCGCCGATGACCTCCGGCGTACCCTAGCGCTACCCTAAGTGGTCTGTGATCGCAGAATTGCCCTGAGAATGATTCCCTTTCGGTGGAGGTTAGGGTAGATGAGCACTGCTACATTGATTCATGGGACTCGTGGCAAGACAGAGTAGCCAATAAAAAACCCCAAGCGGTGAACCTGGGGTAGTGACATTCAGTGGAAGATCATTGAACCTAAGCAGCTACTTTCTTCTTAAGTGCTCCCCCTGCAGCGATAGCACCAATAGCTAATAGACCCAACATGGAAGTGGGTTCAGGTACAGGTTCAGGTTCAGGTTCAACCAGGGTGCCGACTGCAAATGTGTTGACCCGTGTGAAGTAGCCAGGGTCAAAAATCTGTCTATTGAAGAACGTACGATCAGGAATCGAATACCCAACCCCCTCAAGACCACCAGCGTCAAAAGCAAAGAAAACACTCGACCCTAGGTTCGCTTGTCTCCTTGCACTTAGAGCGAGTGCGGAAGAGGTAAACCAGGGATTCATCGACAAATCGGCCAGGAGGTCGTTATACGTGCCTGTCAGGGTAGAAACTTCGTAATCGTTGCTCCCTAGGGTAATCTGAACGGCTTCAGCACTGCCCACGAATCCAACGCCTAAAGCTGCTGCACTAGCCAGCGCCAGCATCGTTTGTTTGATCATGATTTTCAATTCCGTAAAGAACGTACAAGGATTAATCTCATACCTAGGTAGATAGGGATCTATGGCGCAACTCCATGCAGTGTCAGAAGCGATTTAGAAACGTATTCATGAAATCTTGTTGGTAAAACCGACACCGTGAAGTTGCGCTTCATAAACAAGTACGCCTTAGCGCTGCTACTCGATATTGATGCCGTTGTACGTCTCAGGTACTCCACGGCGGAAAAGATGATTAGTGTCTAGACCCGTGGATGTTCTTTCTGAAGCTCTTGTCCTCAGAGCAAGGTAGTGACCCTGGCCACAGATCTAGAGCATCATCAGCACTGCACCTTGACTCACAGGATTTATGGTGAGACAGGCTGACCAATAAAAAACCCCAAGCGGTGAACCTGGGGTCGTGACATTCAGTGGAAGATCATTGAACTTAAGCAGCTACTTTCTTCTTAAGTGCTCCACCCATAGCAATAGCACCAATGGCCAATAGACCCAGCATAGAAGCGGGTTCAGGTACGGATTCGGGGGGATGGCTAATAACTATGTCATCCAAGGAAAAAGCATATCCGCTTGTAGCACCTCCGCCAATAAATTGAGCTGAAATTAAGTTGTTAAAATCATTCAACTCAAAGAGTTCAAAGTCTTCAGCGTCATTTTCCTCTGCAAACCCATCTAGCGAGAATAACTGGCTTATTATTTCACCGCCGACGAATGTTCCAACCACCTCAATAGTTGTTGATCCAAACAATGGGAAAAACTCTCCATTTGTGTTTCGTCCCTCCGCTCCCAGAAAGCTCATAAGATTAAATGTCCCTCCGTCAGATTTGCTCAGACTGAATTCAGTCGGAGTATCAGTACCAAAATTTCCGTTAGCAAGTAATGTATTAGAGCCAGTATTGGGGATATTCGGCTGTTCATTTGCAAAGACGATGGTTTCATCACCAATAGCGGGTGTGAACGTGAATCCTTGTGATTCTGAGATAGAAACAGATGAACCTGAGAAAGAGAACTCTTCAAAATCCAATGTGAGGGTACCCGCCTCAGCACTGCCCGCGAATCCAACGCCTAAAGCTGCTGCACCAGCCAGCGCCAGCATAGTTTGTTTGATCATGATTTTCAATTCCGTAAAGAACGTACAAGGATTAATCTCATACCTAGGTAGATAGGGATCTATGGCGCAACTCCATGCAGTGTCAGAAGCGATTTAGAAACGTATTCATGAAATCTTGTTGGTAAAACCGACACCGTGAAGTTGCGCTTCATAAACAAGTACGCCTTAGCACTGCTACTCGATATTGATGCCGTTGTACGTCTCAGGTAAGCTAAAACCCACCTACTTTGCGTATTTTCTCATCGGTATCCTGGCCTCCAAGTGAGAAAAACCCGTTGGGTAGGCGTCCTCGCCTGCCCCGACCCCAGCCGCCATTCATCTATTGCGCAGATTAAAGGGCTCACAGCTTACTCCACGAGGGAAAAGAGGTGATGCTCTCGATCTGTGGCTAGGTGCGCCAGCTTGCTGTGAGGACATGAGCGTCAGATCGAGAGCATCACTGAACTTCCTAAGGAATGAGGATTATATAAATTCCAAACTTTGGCTTGAGGCAAAGCGGGATGCCATTTCCCCTCCTGGGAGGGGAAAACCGGCTCATTATTAAATCCTCATTCCTCAAGAATTCTTGGGGTCAATGTCAGCAGCGATCAGGTACTCGATTTTCTACTCTCTCGAAGCTAGTGAACGGCTCTGCCTGTCGCTTACCGTGGAATGTCTATCGCAATCGTTGCGATCCGCAAGCTCAAGATGCACACCCCCTCTTTTGCGATGTTTTTTCGTTATTGCTATACCTTATTCCTTCCCTATCTATATCAATTGATGCAGGGAAAGGGCTGTAAAAGGGTGGGTCAGTATGCAATGATGCTGTCTAAGTATCTGTCGGGCATCCTCTGGTGGAGATGTCCTTAGGCAATTCTGCTGCCGTTCGGGGGATTACCTTTCATGTCACAGACAGTTTCTCCTTCCATCGCTTCACCGCAAACTCAGCAAGTTTTAGATGTTGAGCTGCGGCAGGTGTCGAAATATTTTGGTGGAGAAGCTGCCATACAGGATATTGATCTCAAAATTCGCGAGGGCGAATTTTTTAGTATTTTGGGGCCGTCAGGCTGCGGCAAAACCACCACCCTCAGGTTAATTGCCGGGTTTGAGCAGCCCAGCGCTGGCATGGTGTTGATTCAAGGGCGCGATATGAGCCGCACGCCGGCCCATCGCCGCTCGGTGAATACCGTGTTTCAGAGCTACGCCCTGTTTAACCACATGACGGTGAAAGATAACATTGCCTTTGGCCTGCGGGTCAAGCGCATGGGGCGATCGCAACGCGAACAGCGTGTCGCCGATGCACTGCAGCTGGTCAAAATGGGAAGCTTTGCCCATCGCTATCCGCAGCAGCTGTCGGGCGGACAAAAGCAGCGGGTGGCCCTAGCGCGGGCGTTAGTCAATCGCCCCGCCGTGATGCTGCTCGATGAACCCTTAGGGGCACTAGATTTGAAACTGCGCAAGCAGATGCAGGTCGAGCTGACCAATCTGCATCAGCAGTTGGGCATTACCTTTGTGATGGTCACCCACGATCAAGAAGAAGCCCTCTCGCTCTCGAATCGGATTGCCGTGATGAAGGACGGCGATATTGAGCAAATCGGCACCCCCAGCGAAATTTACGACTATCCTCAAACGCCATTTGTCGCCGACTTTATTGGTGAAACTAACCTGCTGCAGGGCGAGGTGGAATTTGCCGACAGTCAGATGTTGCGGCTCTTGACGCCAGAAGGCACGACAGTGTTAGTGAACCGGTCTGAGGCCAACTTGCCCGATCTCAAAACTGCCGTCGTGAGCGTGCGCCCGGAAAATATTCGCTTGAGTCAGGAAGCCCCGCTGAACGAGGGAAACTGCTATTCTGGCTACGTCAAACATATTATGTATCTTGGAACGCACCTGCACTGTGTGGTGCAGCTTCAAACTGGCGAACGCCTGACGGTGATGCAGCCAAATCGCTCTGAACAGTCACTCACCCCAGAAACCCCCGTTTATGTTTCTTGGTTGCCCAGTGATTGTTTGGCCTTGGCGGCTTAGCCAAAATCGGGTGATCGCCGTTGAACTGTGCTTCGTCGAACAATGTGGTTGGTCACTGTTTTATAGGCTTTGATTTGCAGTCACGATTCTACTAAGGAGGATTCCTGCCGTGCCCCGGAAGCGATCGCTTTATTCCACTCAGTTTCGTCAATTCGGCCCGACCCGACGCCGGTTTTTACAGGGGTCAGCTGCCGCGATCGCGGGCGTCACCCTCTCCAACTGTCGCCAAAATATTGCTGAAGGGCCCGCGACTGATGAAACCACGGATGCAGCACCCACTGATGGCGGCGGCGCAGAACCAGGCGTTCTGCACGTTTACACCTGGGCCGACTACACCAACGACGCGTTGGTAGAAGCCTTCAAAGAACAAACCGGCATCGATGTCATTGTGGATGTCTATGACTCGAATGAAACCATGTTGGCCAAAATGCAGGCCGGTGGCGGCGATGCTTACAGCATCATCTACCCGTCTGACTACATGGTGCAGCAGATGATCGAGCTGGGCCTGCTTACCAGCATCGATAAAGACCGCATTGAGGGGCTCGACAACATTTTCGACAAGTGGCAAGACCCCGCCTACGACCCCGGCAATACCTTCAGCATTCCCTACGCCTGGGGCACCACCGGTCTGCTTTATAACAAAGAGGTCGTGTCGGGGACTCCCACCGATTGGGAATACCTCTGGGAAAACCAGGGCGACCTATCACGGCGGATCACCCTCCTAGATGACGTCCGCGAGACTATGGGGGCCGTCCTTAGCTCACTGGGATATTCCTACAATTCCACTGACCCGGCGGAGATCGAAGCCGCCTTTGACCGCCTGATCGAGCTGAAACCCGCGATCGCCTCCTTTATGTCCTTCGGATTTGAAGACGCCCTGTTTGGCGGCGACCTGAATATGGTGATGGCTTACTCGGTAGATGCGATCGCCGCAACGCTAGAAGATGAGCGGATGGAATATTTCGTGCCCGAAAGTGGCTCTTCCGTATGGACCGATACGATGATCATCCCCGTGGGCGCACCAAACGTCGATGCCGCCTACCAGTGGATCAACTTTAATCTCGATCCAGCAATCTCGCAGATGAGCACGGAAATGTTGTTTAACGCGACGCCTAATAAGGTGGCCTTTGACAACCTGTCTGACGAGCTGATCTCCAATACCGACCTGTTCCCGCCGCAAGAGGTGCTCGATCGCTGCGAAGGCATCGCTCCCGTCGGTGAGGCCACGGCCCTGTATGACGAGTTTTGGACGCGGGTGACGAGCGCCTAGGGGGCCATCCATGACCGCTTCTCCCACCTCAAAGCGCTGGCGCTTCTCGCAACTAGAGCTGGGCCAGCAATTCAAACGTCTGCTGGGGGCGCTGACGCTGCTGGCCCCACCGGGACTCTGGCTCATCCTCTTTCTGGTGCTGCCGACGCTGCTGATTTTAGATATCAGTCTGGTGCCCGGCCTACGACCCGGCGAAAGCGGCGATGGGTATGGCTTAGGCAACTATTCGCGGGTGTTTAATCCCTTTGATGCGGCCTTTGACTCGGTGTATCTGCAGGTGATTGGGCGATCGCTGTATTACGCCACAGGCACCACCTTAGCCTGTTTGTTGATGGGTTTTCCGGTGGCCTATTGGCTGGCGCTGATGGCGCCGCGCCGCTGGCGTAACTTTTTGGTGGTGGCGTTTATTTTGCCGCTGTGGACCTCCTCTCTGCTGCGGGCCTACGCCTGGATTAGTATTTTGCGCCCTTCGGGCCTGCTGAACAGCTTCATTGGTTGGCTGAGCGGTGGCCTGCCCGGCGTGCAGTTGCCTGAGCAGGCCTGGCTCTACACCTCTGCCGCCGTCCTGATTGGCCTCACCTACAACTTCTTGCCCTACATGGTGCTGATTTTGTATGCCTCCCTCGAAAAGCTCGATATTTCTTTGCTAGAAGCGGCGGCTGATCTAGGGGCGACCCCCCGGCAAACCTTTTGGCAGGTGACGGTGCCCCAAACGCTACCGGGGATTGCGGCGGGCTGTCTGCTGGTGTTTATCACCAGCATGGGCGATTTTGTCGTGCCCACGCTGCTGGGAGGGGCCTCTAGCATGACGATTTCGCGGCTGATTTACAACCAGTTTTTGGGCATTACGCGCAACTGGGGCCTGGGCTCAGCCTTGAGCATGGTGATGATCCTGGCGGTCAGTCTGATGATCGCGCTGCTGCTGAAGTATGGCGATCGCGATTCGGTCAAAGAGGCCTAGAGAGGACGAGCGGCTTATGCGTTTACCAGCATTCTGGCCTTTACCCCGCACCTGGCAGGGGTGGCTCACGACGGCCCTCTTTGCCTTTATGTATGGCCCCATTTTGGTGCTGACGGTATATAGCTTCAATGATTCCATTCGCTATACGTCGGTTTGGCAGGGGTTCAGCCTCAAATGGTATGAGAGTCTGTTTCAAGACACGCGCATTTTTCGGGCGCTGCAGGATACATTGTTTGTCGCGATTGTAGCCGTGGCGATCTCGTCAGTGCTGGGCACGTTGATGGCAATCGGGCTGGCGAAATACTATTTTCCGGGTAAGGGCGTTTATCGGGGTGTCTCTTATCTGCCGCTGATTATTCCGGATATTTCGATCGCCGTCGCCACGCTGGTCTTTCTGGCTTCCTTGGCCATTCCCCTCAGCATTTGGACGATTATTGCCGCCCACATGGTGTTTTGTCTGGCCTATATCGCCGTGGTGGTTTCCAGCCGGTTGGGCAGTCTCGACCCCAATCTTGAGGAGGCCGCCCTCGATTTAGGCGCCACCCCAGCGCAAGCGCTGATTCAGGTGTTACTGCCGCAGCTCATGCCCGCGATCGTGGCGGGATGTCTGCTCGCTTTTGTGTTGAGCGTGGATGATCTCCTGATCTCTAGCTTCACGGCGGGCGGAGGTGCGAATCCCCTACCGTTAGAAATTTTTAGTCGCATTCGCAATGGCGTCAAACCCGACATGAATGCCCTCAGCGTCTTGCTGATTCTCGCCTCCGGCATGATTGCCGCGCTCGGCGAATATTTGCGCTACAAAGGTTCGATGACTGATGGCTAACTTCCCCCGTGTATGTGGGACTCATCTCTCTAACTAATTCAAATTCAAGCTCTTCAGCGATGATCCTGTAAGAAAAGAACATAAAGCAAAAGCAAATAAAGTGCGTTATTAGCAGAGACATATGATCTCAGCAAGGCAGCTTCAGAATGTAACAGTTAGCCATGGAATCAAGATATTTTTAACTAATATATTCTCCTAATAGACCAACAACTAAAACTAAAATCGCATCAGATGCTGACCAATATCTAATTACTCAATATACTGTTGCCGACATTTTTCAACACATGTGTTGTAGCCAGTGAGTTCGATGTCAGGTTTCGATGACACTGCTTTTTTTTTCGTCGTAAGTGTTTCGTCGAATACTTTTTTGTATCCAAGAAAAACCCCCATATATAAAGGGAATAATAGAAAAAAGCCTGGCCCTATCATAGATTTATACCCCCCACAGTTTTTCTAAATTATCTAGAAGACTAGAATGAAATCAAATTTGCTTAGACTATCTAAATAATTTCATAAGATTCCTGGACGAATTATAGATGCGCGCTGATTCATGATTATCGTTGCCGCAGCAACAGCAGTCGGAGTTTCAATAAGTACACACGTAATCTTTATGTCGCGTTTACGAGCTCTCTTCGGAGTGATTGAGTTTATCTCCCCTCCATTTACAAGGCGCGGGTTGATCAGTTCTGAGAGATTTGAAGTGCCCCTCCTGAGCTGACCAGTACTTCAAGTTTTTCGCACAACTCGAAAACCAATTGTCTTGGAGTTTTTATTGGGTGAATGACACATACGAGAGGCCGAACGGCAGTGAATTGGGTCATAATTCCATGAGCCTCCACGGCATATGCGCTCTTTATCCTTATTGTTTGTATACCAAGCCTCGCCGTCACTAGGCGCTCCTCTATAGTTTTCATGCCAGTGATCTAGGCACCATTCCCAAACATTCCCGTGCATATCAAAAAGCTCAAAATTATTTGATATAGGATATCCCCCAAGTTCTGTGGTTCTTTTTACGTGATTGTCAAAGTTTGCCTGTTTCTCTGTTATTGTCCTTCCAAAAGAGAAGGGAGTTATCGTATTGGCGCGACAAGAATATTCCCATTCTGCTTCACTGGGTAGCCAGTATGATTGACCTGTCTTTTTTGATAGGCGGGCACAAAATTCACAGGCTTCATACCAGGTTATTGATTCAACTGGAAGATTTTCATTTCCAGAGAAATAGGAGGGATTGAGAGGAAGGTCATATGTAATAGGCTTGAGATTTGCAACAGCATCCCACTGTATTTGAGTGATGGGGAATTTGCTCATCCAAAAAGAAGCAATTTCTACTGAATGCCTTGGTGCTTCATCGTTTTTCCAACCATCTTCACCTTCAGAAGATCCCATGGCAAAGGTTCCTCCAGGAACTTTAATCATTTCCAAAGAAGTATTATTGGGCAGAACTTCTACATGTGCACCAGGCTTTGTTTGCACCATAATCTCTGTAAGTGCCTGAATCAAACGAGCCATATCAGGTTCGAAGCTAGGGTCTTGACCAACTTGAGTCCCATTTTGGAGAGGCAGGTTATGTAAAGATTCAGGTAGCTGCGATGGCAATGGCATCCTCACTCCTTCCAGAAAGATAGGAATGATAGGAATTTTACGGCGCAGAGCTGACTCAATTTCAAAGCGAACAGGGTCATCAGGAATTCCAAGGCGATGCCTGCCGTTTGCATCTTTTATTGTTGCCCAATGCTTACCAATAATTACCAAGAGCACTTGGCATTCGCCAAGTGCCTGCTCTAAAGACTCAACAAAAGGAGAACCTAAAGGAATGCTGTTTACATCCTTGAACACACTGGTACGGCCAAATTTTGCAATTAAGTGCTCATAGATCCGTTCGGTTTCAGGTTTGCTATCTTCTCGACGATAGGAAATGAAAATCGGGCTTGAGCCAGGCATACGCTAATTTTAGAGTCAAAACGCATGAATATAGCAAGCAGTTCAACTTTAGCTGTTGCTGCTTGCTGCTGTATTTTATGGGGAACCCTACGCTGCGTCAAAGATAGAGATTCTGAATAGTAGGAGAGATTGATCTTTACACAACAATCTTTTTCAACAGTCGATCAAGATGATTCAATCTATATATCCAGATCTTCAAGACCCAGGCGCGAACCGTAGGTTTCGATAAACTCACGGCGAGGGGCCACCCGATCGCCCATCAACACCGTAAAGATGCGATCAGCCTCAGCGGCGTCCTCGATTTCCACCTGCTTCAGGGTGCGGGTTTCGGGATTCATTGTGGTGTCCCACAGCTGCACGGGCATCATCTCACCCAGACCCTTAAAGCGCTGCAGGCCATAGTTAGCATTGTCAGGGAAATCGTTCAGAATGGCATCCCGCTCGCGATCGCTGTAGCAATACCAGTGATTGCGGCCCCGCTCAATTTTGTAGAGCGGCGGACAGGCAATGTAGACGAATCCCTGATCAATTAGGGCGCGCTGATAACGATAGAAGAACGTCAGCAGCAGGGTGCGAATGTGCGCCCCATCGACATCGGCGTCAGTCATCAGACAAATGCGGTGATATCGCAGCTGTGACTCGTCGAATTCTTCCCCCCGGATGCCCAACCCGAGGGCAGTGATCAGCGCCTGCACCTCAGTATTTTTGTAAATCTTGGCGTCGTCGGTTTTCTCAATGTTGAGAATCTTGCCTCGCAGCGGCAAAATCGCCTGAAACTGGCGATCGCGGCCCTGCTTCGCGCTGCCGCCGGCTGAGTCCCCTTCCACAATGAAAATCTCGGACTCACTGGGGTCGCGGCTGCTACAGTCGGCCAGCTTCCCCGGCAGCGTCGAAGACTCTAGCACCGACTTGCGGCGCACCAGTTCTCGCGCTCGGCGCGCCGCTTCTGCCGCATTAAAGGCCTGAATGGCCTTTTCCAAAATGGTGTCAACCACGCTGGGGTGAAAGTCGAGATATTCCGTCAGAGTTTCGCCCACCAGCGTATCGACAATGCCGCGCACTTCGGTGTTGCCCAGCTTCGTCTTGGTTTGACCTTCAAATTCTGGCTCCGGCACCTTCACCGAAATCACCGCCGTCAGCCCTTCCCGAATGTTTTCGCCACTGAGGTTGGAGTCATTATCTTTGCGCTTATTCCGCTTCTTGGCAAAGTTGTTCAACGTGCGGGTGAGGACGGTTTTGAGACCCTCTAAATGCGTGCCCCCATCAACCGTGCGAATGTTGTTAGCAAAGCCGAGCAGCGTATCGGAGTAGGCATCGATACACCACTGCAGCGCCACTTCCACCTGCACGCCATCGCGCTCGCCCTGCACGTACACAATCTCTTCGTGCAGCTCTTGCTTATCCTTATTAATGTATTGAACGTATTCCTTGATGCCCCCTTCGTAGAGATAGTGAGACACCCTCGGTTCATTGGCCTTGAGTAGCTCTAGGCGATTGTCGGTAAAGGTAATGTCGACGCCCCCATTCAGGTAGGCCAATTCACGCATGCGGCCCGCCAGGGTATCGTAGTCAAACTCGGTAACCGTGGTGAAGATCGTGTTATCGGGCTTAAAGCTAACGGATGTCCCCGTTTGATTGTTGCTGGCGGGGCTGACCTGCAGCTCACCAATGGGAATGCCGCGCTCAAACCGCTGCAGGTGGGTTTTGCGATCGCGCCACACCGTTACTTCTACCCATTCCGACAGGGCGTTCACAACGGAGATCCCGACCCCGTGCAGGCCACCGGAAACTTTGTAGCTGCTGCCGTCAAACTTGCCGCCCGCGTGTAGCACCGTCAGCACTGTCTCTAACGCTGATTTACCTGTGTGGGGGTGCACATCAGTGGGAATGCCCCGGCCATCATCTTGGACGGTGACCGAACCATCGGCATTGAGGTCGATTTGAATGTAGCGACAGTGCCCCGCCAGCGCTTCATCGACAGAGTTATCCACCACCTCGTACACTAGGTGGTGCAAGCCGCGCGGCCCGGTGCTGCCGATATACATGCCAGGTCGCTTGCGGACAGGCTCTAGTCCTTCTAGTACCTGAATCTGCTCAGCACCGTAATTGGTCGCCATAAATCTTTTACTCCTAAAAAGGCGTTCTAGCGCCTTTGGCCGTCATTAAAGTCAAATGACCCTAAAATTCTAACACAAACAGGCTCATGCAGGGCATAGAGCCATTTCTGAGGATGCTTGAAGGGGGATGACATCACCTATTTCTGCCGTCGCCAATCAAGATGCGGAAAATACATCCGTTCTACGCTACATGCAGGGCCAGATGCATCCTCCCTGCCTAATTGTGATTGGCGGCGCGACGGCCACGGGCAAAACGGGCTTATCGCTACAGCTGGCGCAGCGCCTACCGCTCTCAATTTTGAGCGCTGATTCACGCCTGGTCTATCGCGAGTTTGATATTGGCACCGCCAAACCGACGGTGGCTGAGCGATCGCAAGCACCCCATTATCTCATTGATATCTGTCATCCCACGACGACGATGACCGTGGCCGCCTATCAGCAACAGGCCCAGAGGCTGATCAAGCAGCTACACGATAGTCGAGAACGAGTGCCTTGCTTAGTCGGCGGCACAGGACTTTACATTGCTGCGGTGGTGGAAGGGCTGCAAATTCCCCCAGTGGCGCCGCAGCTCGACTTGCGATCGCAGCTCAGTCAGCTGGGGCAGGTGCAGTGCCATGCCCTACTGCGGCAAGTCGATCCCCTCGCGGGCGATCGCATCCACCCGAATGACGCGGTGCGTACCCAGCGCGCGCTAGAGGTGGCCTATGTCACGGGCCAGCCCCTCTCGCGGCAGCAGGGCAAACATCCGCCCCCCTACCCGATCTTATATATCGGGCTCGATAGCGATAGCGACCGGCTGAAAGCGCGAATTGAAGCACGCACTGCTCACATGTTGGCGCAGGGCTTGGTGCAAGAGGTCAAAATGCTCTGCGATCGCTACGGGGCGGATTTGCCGCTGCTGCAAACTTTAGGCTATGGCGAAGTGTTGGGTTACCTGGCCGGGGATTACTCTCTGGCTGAGGCCGAGCAGCTGATTGTGCAACATACCGGCCAGTTTGCCAAACGTCAGCGCACCTGGTTCCGCAAACGCCCAATTGCTTGGTTCGATGCCCACGCAGCAACGCTGCTCGATCAGGTCTGGGCAAAAGTCGATGGCTTTTTAGAGAGCATTGAGCACCCGCATTGAATCGACAGCACCCCACTGGCATACTTGTTCCCCATCAAGGTGACTAAAGCCAGCGGCTGGCACTTGGGGGCCCAGCTCATTGACCTAGCAGCGATCGCGCGATCGTCGCTGGGTCAATCCAGCTCGCCAGCTTCCAGCGGTAACGGCTGGGGCACAACTTTTTGGGGTAAGGATTCAGCTGCCGCCTGCGGTAAAGCGAGTTCTTGAACCGCTGTTTCAGGCTGCGGTAAAGCAAGTTCGAGTTCTTGAGGCACCTCGGCCACAGCGGGTTCGGGCAGAGCCACCAGCTCCTTCTCTTTCTCTTCCAGCTTGATCGGCAACTCTAGCGGCTGCTCGGTCTCCATTTCCTCCGCCATGGGCAAGGAATGCTCGAGATCATCTAACGGTCGAGGAATCACCATCACGGCATGTAGTTCACCAATGCGTTCGGCTTCGTGCATCCCCGCTTCCACCGCGATCGCCACGTTCGAGAGCGACCCGCGAATGATCACGGTACAGAGGCCATCGCCAATCGACTGGTGGGCCACCACCTGCACTTCAGCCGACTTCGTCATCGCATCGGCGGCTCCCACCATCGCGGGGAACCCTCGGGTTTCTAGCAAGCCCAACGCCCCGCTACCGATGCGGCCTTTACCAAGGCGTTCCAGCTCATCTAAATGGGCGCAAATCGGCAACACTGCCTCTAAATTGGGCAACGGTCGCGCAATGATCGAAGAGGCTAAAAACTGCCCAAACTGTTTGGCGGTTTGGCTACCCGCTTCGACCGCCATCCGCACGTCTGCCACCCCCCCCCGAACGACCGCTGTACACTGACCGGCGCCCGTCTTTTCGTAGCCAATCAGCGTGACGTCGGATGATTTGAGCATGGCATCCGCCGTGCCCACCACTGCGGGAAAACTTTCTGTGGAAACTAACCCGAGCGCGGCCCCTTTCAGCTTAGACGCCCAGCGTCGAGCTTCCGGCGACGGTTGCGACAGGGAGAGTTTGGAATTGCTGGCCACCATGGCGGGGTCTCACAGAGGTTGACGGGCGCTGTTTACATTGTAAGAACAGTTGACGGAAGCGGCGATGAGAACCGAGAAATCGTCACATCAGGTGGAGTTGTCTTCGACGTTCAGCGCATCGCGATGGGGAAATAGCGTTTTCATGAGCTGCCTCACCTGCTCGCGTCCGTAAACCGGATCATACGCCACCAGGCCATGGCCATTGCTGGCTGCCTGACCATTGTTGTTGGCGGCAGGCTCTGGGTCTGCAGTGGGGGTCGGTGTCTTGCCGTTTTGACTGGTCGCCGGGGGCGCATGACCATTGGTCTCAGCAGGACTGGCAGGTGGCCCGGCAGAGCGATCGCCGATCAGCGATCGGGCCGACACCACCGCCGCCGCCGCCACAGCGGGGTTAATCAGCGTACTCTCGGCACCAATACAGGCGTGTGCGCCGATCGTCCCGGTGCCCAACAGCAGCACTGCTTGGCCCACATTGGCCCCGGTCGCCAGTCGTAAGTCGCCGCCATAGGCTTGGATGACGACCCCAGCGCCAATGCACACCCCCGCCTCAACAATCAGCCGAGACCCCGGTGCCGCTTCCAACACCGTTCCCGCCGCGATGACGACCTCAGGCCCGACTTCAACATTGGCCCCGACATAGAAGCTGGTCATCCTTAGCGGTTGCGGTGTCTGCACAATAGCGAGAGCAATTAGGGACGCTGGATAGTCGTTTCTAGCACCCGGCGTTTCGCCTGAGTGTCAACGCCGATGAGGCGGACATACTGGCCGGAATGAGCAGCCAAACTCGCCTCTAACGCCGACAGCACCGCTGACGGATTATGCCCCTCTAAAACGCCGCCGTTTTGCCAAGCGCCACTGCGATAGCGCCGCACATCGGCATGCTCTAGGCTGATGCGATAGCCTTGCCCCACGAGTTGCCGCACTTGCTGCACCACCTCGTCAGCCAAGCGCTGCCCGTGACCGTTGCTCGGGCTTTGGGAGTAGTGGGGCGGATTCATTACGGGGTTAGTGACCCTAGGGGACGCCGACGTCATCACCTGGCGACCACTATTGACCACATCACCAGGCCGATGAATGGTCGTGGGGGCCAGGCGTTGCTTGGCGACGGGGTCGATGCCAAACATCCG
>CALCCA010000023.1 GCA_937899725.1 uncultured Halomicronema sp. | reverse complement strand
ACACTGGTTCACAAATTGCTGTTACTGTACCTCGCCAGAGTGAGAAACGCTGTATACGAGGTGTTGTATGTTCCTGAACCGCAAATTTGCTCTACAAGATATTTTTGAGAGGTGAGCTTATACAGTTTGGGAAAGTATTGCAACAGCAAGAGTTCATAAGTTTCTCCCTCGCATAGACGGGTTCTGTCGTTCTGCTGAGCTAAATAGTTGAGCAGTCTTACACTAAGTAAAGAAACCTCAGAGACATCCGGGGAAAAGCTCTCTTGAGTTGCCTGTTGATAGATCTGCTCAGAGACAGCAGCCTGTTCATTTTCTATGGCAGGAGCAGTCAACAGAGCTTCCGTAGAGGAAGTATTTTCGTAAGAACTAGTGCAGCTCTGCAGAATTAATACGGCACCGCAGAAAACAAAGTACTTTAAATCTGAGATGTACATAGACATAAATATTGTTGCTCTCTGGAGAAAGCCTCAATGTTTCAGTGAACTTCACACTTTTGAGAAGTTCGGTAGGTTTTAGCTTAGTTGGCGCTACTGCCCAGCAAAAATAGCCCCAGCATCGTGATGCTATTCCAGGCGCTATGCAGCAGCATCGGGGCCAGCAGATTGCGCGATCGCGTGTAGACAATCCCCAAAACCATGCCGAGTACAGTGAGCGGCAGCATCTCCGAGAGACTTAGGTGGGCGATCGCAAATACCAGACTGCTGACGAGAATGGCCCCCCATACGGGCAGATAGCGCGTCAGCGACGGTAGCAAAAAGCCACGAAACAAGAACTCTTCAAACAGCGGCGCAGCGAGAGACGCGGTGGCAAAAAAGATCGCCAGCGCCCACGGGTCTTGCGCTTCTAAAACGGTCTGCAGCAGCGGATTGCTGCCGCCTTGCCCCTGCCAGATCTGCTGGTTGAGCAGAGAAACGGTCAGCATCAGCGGCAGCGCCGCCAGGTAGCCACCCAGTCCCCACAGCAGCCAACCGCCTTTGAGATTGATGCGAAACCAGTCCTTAGGTAGGGGTCGATAGCTGCGAATGGCGAAAAACAGTACTGCGATCGCCCCCGCCGACATCATCAGGTAATAGGCGAGGGCAAACAACGCCTGACCGCGAATACCAAAGGCCGCTAGGGGACTTCTCAGGGGCATGATCAGGAGCGGCACGATCAGCTGGCCCATAAATAAAAAGCCGCCGACCACGACCAGCCATACGGTTTCGACCGACCACGGGGTTTCCCAGCCTTGATCGCGATTTTGAGCTAGCAGCGAGTCGGCGCCCTTGAGTAAGCGTTGAATGCCGGCGAAAATCAGCACCCCAATTCCGAGCACTGTGCCGATTACAGGCACGACCCCCACCGCCGCCAAGGTGACGACGAGACTCTGCGCGGTGGTGGTTTCCGTTTGCTCCAGCTGGGCTAGGGCTTCGGCGGCGGCGGTGCGATTGTACAGTTCGGTTAGAGCGCGATCGCGAAACCAGCCCTGCAGCGTCGATTGCAGCAGCGCGGCACTGTCAGCGGGCACGGCGTCACCTTGCCACAGCAAGTTCAGCGTGTCGGCGGTGCGCCACAGGTCATCGCCTCTGGCCTGACGGGCCTTGACGGCCTCCCAGTTGGCTTGGGC
This sequence comes from uncultured Halomicronema sp., assembly GCA_937899725.1. Taxonomy (GTDB): domain Bacteria; phylum Cyanobacteriota; class Cyanobacteriia; order Phormidesmidales; family Phormidesmidaceae; genus Halomicronema. The sequence continues at coordinate 38,809 of CALCCA010000023.1, read as the reverse complement.
CGCAGCGATATCTCCCTGTTCGGCATTGAGAATGCCCAATCGCAAATCGAGCAGATCGAGGAGTTCGGCTTGCTCGGTGAGGGCGGCTTGCAATCGGGGTGAGGGCGCGACCGTAGCGGTTTCAGCGGTGTTGTCTGCAATCGTTTTGAGGGCCGTGGTGCGCACCGAATCATAGGTTTTTTGCGCATCCTGCAGGGGCTGGTCGCCCAGCAAATTTTGTCGCACCAGCATCGCCTGCTCGTCCGAGAGGTTCCCACCATCCCAAGCGGTGGTGCGCAGCAGCAAATCAGTTTGGTAGAGTTCTAGTCGACTCGCGACTTGCGGTTCATTCCAGCTGGCAATGAGGCTGCTCCCCATGACGATGCCCACCACCAAGGTGATCACAAAGAGCGTCACCCGGCGGAGGGTGAGCGGCAACTGGGGGGCGATGTTGGAATCCATAGGGGTTGACCAAGTCTGCAAACGCTGCATTTCAGCGTAACCCTTATTTCCCCTTGGAGATAGTTGGGGGCCGGGCGGTTTGCCGCTGGAGGCCGCTAAGCCGCCCGAACGACCAACATTTCGTTGCCCCCACGTTGAAACTCGTAGTCAACGCGCTGTCGAGAAACCGTGAACCCGTCCCTGAGCAGCTGTGCGGTGACGGCGGATAGGTGCGGTGAAAGCTGACAGTCGAGGGTGAGCAGGGGGAAAAGTCTCACTTCACGAGCAACGCGCAGCAGCTCCCGCAGCGATTGTTGATGAAACTCGCAAGAGAGGTGATCGCTGTAAAGCCACAAAAAATGCGAGACCAGCGCTAGGTCAAAGTAATCATTCTCAAACGGCAAGGCGGGCAGACTGCCGGGGCGGTAGCGGCCCGCCTGTTTGCCCGCCTCATAGTCGGCTAAAAACTGCGTCATGGCCGCCATGCGTACCCGGCCCAGGTCTGCGACCGAGGCGATCGCCTCCCACACATAATCGGCCTGAGAATGCTGCAGCTGCAGCAAAATCGTATCGTAGGTGGCGGCAATGCGATCGCGAATTTGCAGCTCGGTAAAGGCATAAAGCGGATCGACTGAAATCACTTGCCCCCCGCGCTGCGTCAACCCGGCATTAAAAGCGGCGGGGCCATCGGCGCAGCCTAAAATCCGCTGCCCGAGTTCGATGTCGGTGAGCGCAAACATCTGCTGATATTCTTCATAGGAGCGTCCCCAAGGCACGATCTCGTTAAGGGTTAAGGCCATGGTTGAAAAGATAGTAAGGACTCGCGGAACCAAGCATCGGCGGCAGGGAACTGAAGGCGCGGTGGCCAACGGCTATTGGGAAAGCCCGGCGCGATCGCGACAGTCATGGCGTGCAATATGAGGATCTCCGCACAGCGGTTAAAGATATTACCCTCGATAAAGTTTCCTGTGTTAGTGTTTGAAGGATCATCTGCATCGGGGTTGATCTTCCGACGCGTGGAAGCACTTTCAGACAAACTTTACCAAGAGCTTAAGCAAGCCACTCGGGCTTCTGATAAAAGCAGCCGAGCCACGGCAGAGCGATTAAGTGAAGAGGTACAGCGGATCTGTACCCAGAGTCAGCGCATTCAAGATTCTGGCGAGGTGGAAACTTGGGCGCAAAACCTGGGTATGCATCGCCTCAATCAATGTCTTAAGTACTACCGATTGGGCTCGATTAAGGGACGCGTAGAACTACACAGCACCCTCAGTGCGATCGTATACCGATACATTTCACTGCCCCATGCCCAAGCCAGCTATCAGGCGCGCCTCACCCTGATTGAAGACTTTTTGCAGAATTTTTACCTGGAGGCGCTCAACGCCTTTCGGCGGGAAACGGAAACCTCGACTGATTATCAACCTCGCACGCTGCTAGAGCTAGCGGAGTATATGGCGTTCACCGAGCGATACGGCAAGCGCCGAATTCCTCTGCCGGGTCGCCGCAGTCAGCAGTTAGTGATCTTGCGGGCACAGACCTTTGCCAAACAGCAGCCGCCAGAAGCAACCGTTGACATTGAGCAGGCGGCCGATGGTGGCAGCAGCGATGCTGAGGACATCAGAGATTCGGTGCCCATTCGCCGGCTGCGGGAAGAATTGGTCGCCCAGCAAGACAGCTTGCCAGAAGAGGTGCTGCGCAATCGGGTCATTGAAGCTTTGCTGAGCTATTTGAAAGAGCGCAATCAGGAAGACTGTGCTGACTATTTCACCCTCCGTCTATTGGATCTGCCTACGGTAGAAATTGAAGCTCTGCTCAAACTTACCCCCCGTCAGAGAGACTATTTGCAGCAGCGGTTTAAATATCACTTGGTGCGATTTGCCCTCTCTCATCACTGGGACATTGTGCATGAGTGGCTGGAAGCCGATTTGGAACGTAATCTGGGCTTGGCACCCCAGCAGTGGGATCAGCTGCACCAAGCCATCAACGAAACTCAGACGAAGCTGTTGCATCTAAAAAAAGATGGCAATGATGACACCGAAATTGCGAAGCTGTTGGGGATCAGCTCAACTCAGCTGCAAAAGCAGTGGACCAAGCTGCTGGAGCAAGCTTGGGAAATTCGTAATCTGTAGCGGCTATCTGAGGGCGGCGTGTTCCTGAGATTTGTATTCTTTGTGTTCTTGATTTGAATTGTCCGGAAGGGGGCCTACGTGCGATGAAAAGTGACCCAGATATGATTCGGAGTTTTCTACTTGGGCTCCTTGAGCACTTTAGTCGGACAGATTCCTCGCCATCAGGGAAGGTTGACGATTTAGACGGAATATCCTCGCAAGTAGAACTCTCTCCCGAAACTATGCATCCCCCTCGTCCCGAGGCCGAAGGTGTTTCCAACCTGGCGGCCGACGAGACCGTATCCTCAACCTTCATCAACGACATGTCCATCGAAATGCCCCCCATTTCTGAACTTGGAGAGTTACCTGCTGTGCAAGACCATTTTCAAACGGTGCTAAAACGCCGGCTCGAGATCGAAATCAGTCAAAATCCCCCCCTGTTTCCTTGGGAATCACAACTGCAGGAATATCCCGCCGAACTGACTGCCCTCAGCCCCTTACCCTGGATGCGGCAGTTGCGATCGCTGCAGCTACCGACGGATCTGCCCGAAGATATCTTGGTGGGCCTGCTCAACCGCTGCCAAGAACTCGTCGCGGAGTCCCTACAGCCCGGCATTCAGCTTGTTAAAGCGGTCGAGCATCTGTTTCCTGACCAACCCCAAGCCATGAATCAAATTGCTGGGCTGGTCTTGGCGGATGCCACCGTGCGTAGTACTGCTACGCGCGATCCAGAAGCTTTGAAAGCCGCTTTCCCTGATGGTTACGCAGGGGCTAACCCGCAGCAGCAAGTCACTTTGACCATGCTCGCGGCGAAGGATATCCTCAATACCCTGACGCTAACGCTGACGCCTGAGGCTCCCTCCGGCCAGCGGGAGTGGCTCACCACTGCAGGCCCGGTGACGCTGTCAGCGCAGCTACAGACCGATGCGCCCCAGCAAATCAGTCTGGTGGTCACAGTGCCCCAAGCTGGTCAACTGAGTTTGCCGAGCCTTGGCCAGACGCAGACTCAAACTCAGGCGGGTGAGGTTACCTTGGTGCTGCCCACGCCCGCAGCGGGTGTAGCGTATCCGTTAGAAATTCGCTTGGGCGACGCTGAGGCGCCACCGTTGACCTTTGTGATCAGTTGGAACGAAGCTTAGAGCTGGCCTTAAAAGAGCCGCCAATCTCTGGGGTTGGGGACTCCCAACCTCGTTAGAAGCAGAGTCTTAAACTGGCGTTTGCCCTCTGTGCCGACTGGATAAATCAAATACTGACGGTCATGACGGTTCCTTGAGATTTCTCTCAGGGAACCGATTTTTGTCTTGTCTGATCTCCGTTGCCTGAGGTGCAGTCGAGAGTCTGGTTCAACGCGATGAACAAGCCTTAAGCGGCCAATATCGCAGTCGCTAGTTCAGTTCAGACAAGACTGCGGAGCCACTTTGCGGATGTGCACAGGATTCAGAGTGCTCCTCGATGGCCTTAGCAAATAGCCAGCGCTACGTCATCAGTCCATGCCGCTGCTAAGGGATATCTGGCGAAGGGATTTGGCAAGGATTTGGCATTGCCAAATCCCTAAGACCAGGGATCAGACTTGTCCGATGTCGGGTCTGAGGCCGGTGGCTGGCTGGCTGCCGTCGGGGACGACTCTGGAGTGGGAGGGGTTGTCGTCGTCAGTGTTTTGGGCTTAGAGACGGTATCTTTCGCGATCGCGGCTTGATTCATCGGGATGGCGGCCGCTGCCGGGGGCGGCACGGGTTGAGCCGCTACGGCCAGGGTGTCGCTACCGGGGACGCTGACGGGCGAGTTTTGCAGTTGCTCGCGCATCCACGTTTGAAACATTTCATCAAGCAGCCGCTGTTTGGTTGGCTCGTCCATCTGAGCCGGAAAAAACTTCTCTAGGCGCACCACCACGTACCATTCACCAATGCGTTTGGGGGGCCAAATTTGACCGGGTTTGCTGACCGAGAGCAGCCCCCCCAAGGCGGGATGGGGCACGCTGAGTTCAACCGGCCCAATGAGCCCACCGGTTTTGGCTTCTTGCCCTTCGGAATATTCCTTAGCCAGCTCGGTAAAGGATTGTCCATCATCGTGGACGCGAAAATAGAGTTCTTGGGCGAGCCCTAGCTGACTGGTGCGAATGAGCGAGTACAGCACCTTGTCTAACCGTCCTTTGCGCTGCAGAAAATAGGAATCCACTTCCTTGGCAAAGGCCTGCGTTTTGAATTTGGCCAGCTTTTGCTCACGAATGGCGGTCGTCCGAATCAGGTCGGGCGTGCCATATTGTTGCTGCGCCCAGGCGTTGGCCTCTTCGGCACTGGTAATTTTATTGCGCTGGCAAAAGGCAACTTCGGCGGCCTGAATTTCTTCAGCGGTCAGTTCAATATCGCCGATCGCGTCATCAATGATGATTTCTTGAATCACCCGTGACAGCAGATTGGTCTTGCTCAGCAGCGGAACAAGGTCGTTTGACTGAAGGATGCGATCGCCTACCCGAAGCAAATCCATGCAAATAACCGCTCAAAACGTCTAGCTACGTCATAACCCTAACCCAGGTTACCCCATACATTTCCGAGAGTCGGGTGGCCGGCCCGGAGTTTATGGCTGAACAGCAAAACTTATTGACAAAGGGCGTAGCTCGACAGCTCGATCAGCTTTGCTCTGAGCGTTTCGAGCCCGATGCGATCTTGCGCTGATACGAACACCGCCTGAGGAAATTCCTCTTTCGCCAGCGCGAGCGCTGTGCTATCGGCCTGATCCAGCTTATTAAACGCCAGCAAAATGGGGCCTGGCGTAATCGGCATCTCACCCAAAATGGTCATGACTGACCGAATCTGATCTAGCCAAGCCGGATGGGATAGATCGACGACATGCAGCAACGCATCCGCCTCGGTGACCTCTTCTAACGTGGCGCGAAAGGCATCGACCAGCGACTCGGGCAGATCGCGGATAAAGCCGACCGTGTCGGTGAGCACCATTTGGGTTTGCACCTGCGTGGCGCTATCGAGAATGCTGAGTCGTCGAGTAGTGGGATCGAGGGTGGCAAATAGCTGGTCAGCCGCATAGATTTCGGAATTGGTCAGGGCATTGAGCAGCGTCGATTTGCCCGCGTTTGTATAGCCCACCACGGCAATGGATGGAATGTCGGTGCGCTGGCGGCGCTGTCGCAGGCGATCGCGGTGGGCCTGCAACTGGTTGACCTCTCGCTGCAGGCGTGAAATGCGGCGCTGAATGGCCCGCCGCTCAGTTTCTAATTTCGTCTCACCGGGGCCGCGGGTGCCAATGCCGCCGCCTAAGCGAGACATGGCCTGGCCCCGACCGGTCAGACGCGGTAGCTGATATTCCAACTGGGCCAGCTCGACCTGCAGTTTGCCCGCGCCGCTGCGGGCTCGCTGCGCAAAAATATCGAGAATGACTTCGGTGCGATCGACGACCCGCACGCCCATCTGCAGCTCTAGGTTGCGCACTTGAGCCGGTGATAGATCGCGATCAAACACCACCAGGGTCGCGCCCAGGGTCTGCGCTTCAAGGGCGATTTCCTGTACCTTACCGGCCCCGAGCACCGTTTGCGGATGGGGGCGATCGCGGCGCTGAGAAAGCGTTTCTAATACTTCACCCCCCGCCGTTTCTACCAGGCGCTCGACTTCCATCAGGCTGTAGCGAAACTGCGACTTCGACAGTTTGCCAGTGACCAAACCGACCACGATGACGCGATCATGGTCGGTATCGACCTGCTGGGCCACAAACACCCGGCGAAACTCGGCTTCGAGCGCTTCGGTGCGTTCGACAAAATCTTGCTGGGCGACGGTTTCCAGACTGAGCGCGTCTGAGACCGTCCAGCGCGCTTCGGGATGGGGGATCAAATGGGCCAGATACAGCTGGCGAATGTAGCCCGTGGCGCCACCACCGCGCCGCTCAAAGCCTTCCCCCGATAGGGTGACTAACACCAGCGCATCAAGCCGCTGCATGGCCATCGCGGTCAGGTCGCTGGTACTGGGCGGCGTTTGCTTGAGCTGAGTGGCAATGCAGCGAATGCCGCTGAGTCGTTCGGCACCATACCGGGGCAGCTCGATGGGGGGAATCTGGGTCTGGCGAGGTGAGCCCACCCCAACGCGAATTACCTGCCCGCGGCGGTTTAAATAGAGGCAGAGCGGCTGGCCTAAGTCCGTGCTAATGGCCGCCAACCGTTGCGCAAACTCTGGCGTAGTGAAGCGATCGCCCGGTAAGCGCTGATGATACAGTCGCTGGAGTTGCTTCAGCTGGTTGGGCTTGAGTCCTCGTAGGTCGCCGTAAATCGTCTCGATGAGTCCTGACTCTCCTCGCAAAATGGATTTGAATCCCATCCTAATGGAATTTTGCTGTGGGGTGCCTTGGGGCCGCGCCGCCGCCGGGGCCGCAAAAGCGGGCCGGTATAGAGGTAAAAAGTCGCCTGAAACAGGCTCTCAGAGGGCCGATCCAGCCCGTTTACGAAACTTTTGGCCGCGCTCAATGAAGTGGCGTTTAATTCACCTTTCCATACATTTCCTCACAATAGGGTTTGAAATTTGAACGGTTTCAGACTATAAATCTGCTATCGCTTTGCGGTAATCGCCAAGCCCCTCGTGAGTCTGTACAGAAACGTTACCGTTTTTGGTCTAACTGCAAGGGAATATCTATTCTTAGAGACGTCATTCCGGGTAGTGAGCTACCGTACAAATATGAGCACAGACATTAATTCTGAGACGACAATCCCCGAAGTTCCCGAAGTCGAAAATCCATCGCTGCATACCGAACCCCTTGAAGAAACTGGCACCAACCCTCAGGTGCAGCAGGTTCTGGACAAAGTTTCCGGGATTCTGGCCAATCTGCCAGACTACGTGACGGACTTCTTTAAGGAATACCAGCGTCCGCTGATCACAGTGGGCTTGATTTTGGCGGCGTTCGTTTCGGTCAAGCTGCTGCTAGCCATTTTGCATGCCGTCAACGAGGTGCCTTTGCTGGCACCGACCTTTGAACTGGTGGGTTTAGGTTATAGCGGTTGGTTTGTCTATCGCTTTTTACTCAAAGATGCGAACCGGCAAGAGCTGACGGAAAACTTCACCGCGTTGAAAGATCAGGTCCTCGGCAAGCATTCCTAAGCCCGAATCCTATCGCCCCGCTGAATGACGCGATCGCGCCCAAGGCTAGTCGCTGCTGATCAGGGTGCTAGCCTGATTTAATGTCTAAAATGCCTTCCTCAATGGCTTTTACGGTGCATTGGGGAGGGTTTTATTGTGGCATTAGTGCCGCTACGCCGCCACTAATGCCGCACTCCTAATTCTGAACTCCGAACTCCCAACCCCGGCTTCTGAACTCAGAGATTACTCAAATATTGGTGAACAAACTGCACACAAATGCTGCCTTCCCCCACACCAGAGGCCACGCGTTTGACCGAGCCATGACGTACATCGCCGACGGCAAAGACGCCTGGTACGGCTGTTTCTAACAGATAGGGCGCGCGCTCTAGCTGCCACGGTGCGGCGGTCTGGTGGCTGAGGGTCTGATCGGGCCCGGTAAGAATGAAGCCGCGCTCGTCTCGGGTGATAGCTTCGCCCAGCCAATCAGTGTAGGGGCGGGCCCCGATAAAGATAAACAGCGACTTGGCCGGCAGAATCTGGGCCTCGCCGGTTTGCGAGTTTTGAATGGTCAGCGCTTCTAAATTGCTGTCCCCTTTGGCCTCGATCACGCTGGAATGAGTCCAGACTTCGATATTGTCGGTGGCGTCAATTTGCTCAATCAGATATTGCGACATGCTCTTGGTGAGCGATTCGCCTCGTACCAGCATGACGACTTTGCTCGCAAAGCGCGAGAAATACATGGCGGCCTGCCCGGCGGAGTTGGCACCGCCCACGACAAACACCTCTTCGCCTTGACAGGCGATCGCCTCAGTTTGAGCTGCCCCGTAATACACCCCGGCACCGGTCAAGCGCTCGGTGCCGGGCACGTTGAGCCGTCGCCAAGAGACCCCCATGGCCAAAATGACGGCATGACTGGCGAGCTCACTGCCGTCGGCTAAGGTCACGACTCGATAATCATCTTTGAGGCGAATGCCAGTGGCTTCCTGCGGCGTTAGGATTTCGACGCCAAAGCGTTTGGCCTGGGTCACCGCCCGCCGCGCCAGATCGCTGCCGCTCAGCCCGACCGGAAAGCCCAAATAGTTCTCAATCCGGGAGCTGGTGCCCGCCTGCCCACCGGGGGCTTCGCGCTCAATCATAACGGTGCGTAACCCTTCGGATGCGCCATAGACGGCGGCGGCCAACCCCCCTGGTCCACCCCCGACGATGACTAAATCGTAAAACGGATTGGCGGCTTGGGTTTGGAGACCAATTTTCTCGGCAATTTGCAAGTTGTCAGGGTTGGGCTGCGCCTCGCCGTCGGCAAATAGCACCAGCGGCAGACAGGGCGTCTTCGCCTCGGCATAGGTCAGCAGCTTTTGGGCATCGGCATCGCGTTCAACATCGAGCCAGCGGTAGGGAATTTGGTTGCGAGCCAGGAAGTCTTTAATGCGATGGGAGTTGGCCGACCAGCGATCGCCAATCACCCGAATGCCCTGAAACTCGGGATGGAAATGGGCTAACCAGTCATTCAGCAGGTCGTCGAGCACGGGATAGAGCTTTTCGACGGGGGGATCCCAGGGCTTCAGCAGGTAGTAATCCAAATGGGCGGCGTTAATGGCGCGAATGGCGGCATCGGTATCAGCGTAGGCGGTGAGCAGCGCCCGCTTGGCTTCCGGAAACACTGCTGTGGCCTGTTCTAAAAACTCGACGCCGCTCATTTGAGGCATCCGTTGGTCGGCCAAAAACAGGGCTACCGTGTCGTTGCGCAGCTTCAACTGCTGCACTGCTTCGAGGGCGTCCTGGCCGGAATTGGCGCGGACAATGCGATAGCGATCGCCGTATTGCTGTCTCAGATCACGGGCGATCGCCTGCAGCACTTCAGCATCATCATCAACGGTTAAGATGGCGGGCTTAGACATTGTGGGGGGCTATCCTCAAGCAATTGTGATCAACAAGGCCGCGTAAGAATTCTCTCTCGGGGAGGGGGCAAATGGGTGGGCAAAGCAGATTTCGCTCACCAAATTCTGAGCTGAAATAGGGATGAACAGCGGCGGCGTCTGATGCCGAACTGACATCATCGTGAGGTTGACAAAAAGCGGCGGCAGAATGCCGTTGCTCAAACGGTGAATCGGTCAGTGAGTCAATGTCTTGGCAAAGCCTTCCTATTCTAAGCGGCCAGGAAAAAATTGTTTGATGCCGGCGATCGCGGTAAATTGTGCGGATACATCTGCTTCTTCCCTCATCTTCAGCCCTTTAGGCCAAGCTGCCAGTCACTGGCGCTGAACGGGAATCTGAATGTCACTTCGCTTCAGCGGATCAGGCACATAGGGGCCATCATAGAAAAACCGGCGTGGCGGCCCGGTCACTACGTAGTCAGGATGCGCGGCTAGCCACGTCTGCAGCTGCTCAATACCGCCAGTGTAAACGTCATAGCCATAGCCGCCGCGAACGCCGACGCTCACCACCGTCATGGATGGCATGTCCTCGATTTGCACATCTGGGGCCACTGCTTCGGGCACGATTTCTAAGCTGCGGTATAAAAACGAAACGGTCGCATCGCCTGCGGTCGCCGCTTCAGCCTCTAGTGTGGCAATGGGATACCGAGTCTCGACCGGCGCGGTCATCGAGATATCGTTGCTGCTGATATGGCGAAACAGCGGTGAAAAGCCCCGCGAGGGCGCCTGCGCCAAATCGCCGGTAACCTGCACGGTGGCAGCGCGGTAAGCCGGATACTGCTTAATCTCGATCGCGCCTGCCGCTGTCGGTGGTGGAAAGCCCTCGGGCAACGGGGCCGAGGCGGCGCTGTAGGTCCAGAGCACCAGCGCGCCGACCCCAATCGCCACAATGCCTAATATCAATAACCCCTGATGCAGTTTCATGACCGAGTGCCCGCTGTCTTTGCCCTCATTCTAGCGATCGCTGCTCCCTGATTTTGAACTGCCGCCGCCTCAAAATCAGTCTGAATTATGGGCCTGAATGAATGTCGCTTAATGCCCCATCAGCCAATCAGCTGTTTTCGCCCGATGATGAAATCCTGCGGCCATGACAGCCGCTGCCCTGAATCCTCAAAAATCAGCCGCGATCGCCTACCAGAATCTTCCTCAAGCCCCCCAGGGTCGCCGCGACTTGAGCAAATCTCTGATGGGGCGCTCTGTCAGTTATCCCTCAAAGCGGAAACAGACGCTGTTATCGGTCTCGATCACGCGGTAGCAAGATAAATTATCTGGGTCCTCAACCGTTGTGATTTCTAGGAAAACGTCGCGTTCATAGGGGGCGGCCACAGAGTCATCAACGGTGTATGCACAAAAGCCACGGGCATCAAACTCATCGGGCTCGCAGGCATTAATCAGGTCAATGCGGGTGACGACACCATCTGACCAATGCAAGGTGGTGTAGTGGGCTCCGGCCCCGTACCCGCTACCAATGACGCAGGGCTCTAGGGTTTCTTGGCTCTCCCCCTCATAGAAGTAGCAGATGCCTAAGCGATCAGGGTAAGGTCGAGCGGCGGTGGGCCAACTCCACCCCAGAAGGTTGGCCGCGATCGCACTGGCGGCCAGGGTTAGTTTTAGTGCAGATGGCATGGTTCATCCTCTTCTGTCGAAGCTGGCCAAGTTGCCGGGCTAGTGCTTTGGCTCATTTCTCCCTCAGCGTACCCGCTAGTTTTTTGACGACCACCCCTCTTGGCCTGTGCGTGGCTATGGGCAATGAGGCCAAGCCTGCGGCTGCGCCTTTCCCCACCGTAATGCCCGCTAAAAAGCATCAGTCGCCGTCGATGTGGCGATCAGACGCTTTCCACTGATAATAGAGATCTGTCGTTATTGCAGCAGTTGCCGTGGATCCCCAAAAATCAGACGCGATCGAGCATCAGCATATTCCTCAAGCCCACCAGGGTCTCCACGACTTTTTGTATAGCGCTGCTGACGAACATGCTGCCGATACGACTGCTGCTCCCGTGTTAGCAACCGATGAGATGCCGATCTTGGATTGGTGTGACCAAGCTCAAAATGCGAAAGTGGCGGGCGTTTATGCAGTGCTTGATCGCGATCGACAAACCCAGTTTATTGGCCTCTCTCGTAACGTCTCGCTCTCCTTACGTGGCCATCTTGCCCAAAAAGGAGACACGGTTTGCGCCCTAGTCAAGGTGCAGACTTTCAAGGTGCCCAAACGAGATGCGATGACCGTTCTGCGCGATGAGTGGATTGCGACCCTACCCAGCCCCCCACCCGGCAATGTTGATGGCACTTGGGCCAGTACCGTGCGCGAAGCCGCAACCCAGGTGATGTCTGTCGCCGAGCAAGAAGCCTACGAAGCAAAAAAGCTGAAGCTCCAGCGGGCAATGGCCGACGACGTCCTGGCCACCCAGCCGACTGCGGACCCGGCCAGCGATGTTGCCAATCCTCAAGCTGATCTGGCTGCCGCTATGAGTGATGACAACTGGAGTGCGCTCATTCGAGAGCAAACCCAGGAAACCCAAACCTGATTTAGGCGGTGGTGCCATTATGCGCTGCCCACTTGGCTGAGAACACCGAGGAGCGCTCACCGGTGTTTTGAAGTGCAACCTCAAAAGTTTCAGTCCCGCTGGCCAGAATTGAGGGCTTAAGCGATCGCCAACAGCATCCCCTACGCGCTCTCATCCCAAAGATTTTCGAGGGTGTAAGGGCCACCTGCGACCACCCAAATTGAGCCATCCACATAGCGGCGATGACGATCTAGGTCGGCGATCGCGGTCATATCCGCCTCTGTCAGCGTCACGTCGGCCGCCTTGAGATTTTGCGCAATGCGATCAGGATTAGTCGATTTGGGAATCACGACAGTCCCCCGATTAATCGCCCACCCGAGCAATACTTGAGCGGCGGTAATACCGTGCTTTTGGGCAATCTCACCAATCTTCGGATCGGCCAAGAGGACGGGTTCATCGGCGGCTTTTAAGGAATCGGGGCGATCGGCAGACCCAAGTGGGGAATACGCGGTCAGGTGAATTTGCTGCTGCTGACAAAATTCCAGCAGCGAGTTTTGCTGTAGATAAGGATGCAGCTCGACCTGGTTCATCGCGGGCGGAGTTTGAGCCGTGGCTAGCAGTTGCTGAAGCTTTTTCTCACTAAAGTTAGACACGCCAATGTGTCGCGTCAAGCCTTTGTCCACGAGGGCTTCCATCGCTTTCCAAGTAGTGGCGATCGGCAACTCGTCTAGCGAGAGCAGCTTTTCTTTCGTCAGCGGGAAGCTCTCGCCCTGTTTGATGACCACCGGCCAGTGCATCAAATACAGGTCTAGATAATCAAGCTGCAAGTCCGCCAGAGTCTGCTCAATTCCGGGCTGCACATGCTCCGGCGCGTGGGCATCGTTCCACAGCTTGGAGGTAATCCACAGGTGCTCACGCGTCACCAGCCCCTCTTGGAAGCATTCGGTGAGGGCTTTACCAATTTCGGCTTCATTACCGTAAATCAGGGCGCAGTCAATGTGTCGATAGCCCAGCTGAATGGCAGTTTTGACGGCTTGATAAACATCGCCCGGCTGAGATTTCCAGGTCCCCAGTCCGAGCATGGGCATCTCATCACCGTTTGGAAAGGGCAGCGTTTTCATGGGGGCTCCTTAAAATGCTTCCGGCTTACGAAATGACTCTAGCGAACTCCCGCTCGATTTGTCCCAGCCGAGCCCGGCAACGACTGGGTCTTAAGGGGTTTCGATGTCGGTGACCGTAGCGATTCAGCAGTCTGCCGAGGACCGGTCGAGAAGACAACTGCTCGTGGCTATCTCTTTGCTGGGCGATCGCGGCGTCTCGCACTGACGGGACACCGACTCGAGCATATGGAAAGAACGGTTGAAATTTGGAGTCAACCCGAACATCCTCGGAGACGGTATTGGGACAGCCCCATCCTGGCAGCATCTAAGCTACAAAAGTCTGGTCCTAACCGGACTGGTGATTGCTATATCTGCTACCTGGCCTCTGGCCCCTTAGCGTGATCAAGAAATTTACAGAGGAGAGGTCTGCTACCCGTACTCACCCAACTGATGCCAAAAATAGCCAGTTGGGTGATTTGCTACATAAGTAAATTTCTCTAAGATTGCTCAAGTATTAGAGGGGGCCAGACTTGGCCCTGTCGGCTTTAGTCGAGGACAGTTCTGCTGATCAGCTGGCAGTTCAGCCTTGGGGCGGGGAGCAATGCCTAGCAGATTTTGCCCTCAATCCCCTTGGCTCCTGGGTGAAGGCGGTTTTGAGCCAGCGGTTGACCGGCGATCGCGGGTGACTAGCCTGGGCCAGCCTTCATCGGTGTCGGTGTTTGCCTGAGAGCGTTAATCGCGCTAGTTGGCGATCGCTGGGCTCGTCAAAAAACGGCTGAACCGGGTCTGACGATGCCCGTAGCATTACTTAGTTTATCGTCGGTCGGTCGTTGCTGATTTAGCAACTGGGCCGTTAGCCCCAAGGGCGCTGGTTATGGTGATACACACTGATTTGTTTTGCCCTCGGCGTCCTGTGGCGGCGATCGCCCGTTAGCCCATTTGTTGTTTCAGACTGGTGTAATACCATGCAAGCCTGCGTTACTCGAACCGATGTCATCTTTGTCGAAAATGAAGAGGTTGATGTCGAGCAGCTGAACATTCTCTATCAAATTTGTGACTGGGATGCCGGGGAACAAAGAACCGACGAGAAAACAGCAGAGATGCTGCGGCTGAGTCACTACTACATTGCCGCTTACGCCGAAAATAATCTTTTAGTGGGGTTTGCGCGAGTTTGCGGTGACCCTTACGTCGCTCAAGTTTTGGACGTGATGACTCACCCGCTTTATCGCCGTGAAGGGATTGCGACCCGCTGCATGCTCGGTGTTCTGGCTTATCTTTGGCGGTCAAACTACGTTTCTGTCACGTTGAATGACTGCAGCGGCGTCCCCGATTTTTACTCGCAGTTTGGGTTTCGCCCCCCGCATGCCGATGCGATTCCTTGGGTTTGGCGCGGTTCCTGTCATTCGCCAATCTAAAGGTGGGAGAAAAAGTCAGGGTATGGTTAAACCTGTGCGAGTCTATTGCTGGCAAGCATAATGGCCTCCTACCGGTTTAACTACAGCCTTCGATCCATTGCACCTCGGGCGATCGCCCACTCCGAAAATTCATCACCTGATTGCCCTGGTCAGCGTTGGTTTCAAAGATGAGGCTGTGATACGGCGGATTGGGATCGATCACGGTGAGACAATGGCCCTCGACGTAGGGATGCAGCGTGATTTCTGCTTCTGGATAGGCGGCGCTCACGTCAGCTTCTGAGGTCCATAACCCAATCCCTTCGGGGGTGGTGATTTGGCTGCTTTCCACCTCAACGGCAACCGGTTGGCCATCGACCTCTTGGCGAGTGAGGTAACTGATGTCGACGCGGGTGCTGCGACCTTCTATCACCATCAAAGCCAGCTCGGGTGGCCCCGCTGTCGGTCTGGCGTAGGCACAGCGGCTGGGCTCACCTGTTCCCGCGTAGTCAAAATATCTCACGACCAACTCGATATTGGCTGCTGCTTCGGCTTCAGCAACGGTCATGCCAATTTGAATCGGCCCGATGCCCGCAAAGGTGACTTGAGATTGGGGCGTTAATTCATTGGTGGCGTCGGCTCTCTCGCTGTTCTCCGATGCTGGAGTCGCGGGGGCCGTTGGTGGCTCAGACGGGCCCCGCGTACAAGCCGATAAAGCTAGCAATAGGCCGAAGCCCATCCATGATCTGAGTGGGGTGGTTGGTCTCACTTGCTGATCGAAAATGGCTTTCGAGATGTGACTCCACAGCTACGGCTCTCTATCTTAATCAACCTGTTTGTCTGACCACATCAACTCAGTGGACATTCTTTTTGAGCCCATCGGCAGGGGAGTTTTTGAGTACCCTAAGACGATTAAGCATCACGATCGATCGCCTGAATTGCGATCGAGAGCCGTCGTTAAACAACAATGCACCCGACGATAATGACGACCACCCACTTTGCTGATGACAGGGCTAGCGCTCACCTAACCGACCCCATCAAGCCTGACAGATCACTCGTTGGTTGGGTTCACATAAGGCGATTCGATCGGCTCGACTTCCCCTTGTGCTAACAAAGCCTGATGAATCATGACGATGATTTCGGCGCGGGTGGCGGGTCGTTGCGGTTCTAAGGCTTGGGGTTCGGGATAGTTGACGACCACGTTTTGGTCGATCGCGGCAGCTACCTTGGCTTTTGACCAGTTGGGGAGGTCGTTACCGCCGTTGAACTGGTTCAGCAGGCCATCCACGTCCCCCGGAGCCGCTAAACCGAGGCCGGTCGAGAGTGTGACTAACACCTGATAACGCGGCACTAACTGATCGGGCTGGAAGGTATCGTCGGGAAAGCCCGACATATAGCCAGCATTAACGACCTGATCAATCGCGGACACTGCCCAAAAATCTGGCGTTATGTCAGCAAAGCTGAGCGATCGCTGGGTCGGCTCATCCTTTACAAAGGAACTGTTGAGCAGGGCGGCAAACTCGGCTCGGGTCATCTCTTGGTCAGGGTTGAGTCGCCCCTCGGGCAGGTCAGGCAGCAACCCGCGTTCGTAAAGGCTGGCAATGTAAGGATAGGCCCAATAGTCGGGGGCAATGTCAGAAATATCGAGGGGCGGTGGGGTGGCGGTTTCGGAGGGCTCACTGTCAGTCGCTGAGGGCTCACTGTCAATGGCTGCTTCCGAGGTGGAGAGGTTCGGCGGGGGCGCGGTGACAGCGTCCGACGGTGCGGCAAGATCGGTGTTGACCCTGGCCCGGTTATCCTGCTGGGGAGCCGGAGTAAACAGCGACCGGTCTTCTCGGCGGTCTGCTTCTAGCCTTTCTGCATCCGCTTCAGTGGCCGCGTCGAAGCGGGCGGAGTCGCGATCGCTCGGCCTCAGCAGGCGCTCGGCGTCTTCCCCCCCACCAGTGAGGGGACCTTCCTCGACTAAGGCCGGCGCTGAGACGGTGGGCAACGGCGATGACGATAGAAATGATTGTGAGCCCCGGCTCCACCCCCACCAAAGGACCGTCCCAATTGACAAGAAGGCGATCGCCACTGCGATCGCTTCATCGTTGTCGCGGCGGCGGGCTGGGGGTTGTCTGTCGTTGGGGTCGGAGCCAGAAGGGGGCAGATTGACCATGATGTTGAAGCAGCGACGTCACAAAGGAGAGCTTTATGGGGTCATCTTACTGCCATAAGGCGGATCATTTACCTTTCTCAAGGCTGAGAAACTGACAAGTTCTATGGGCGGCATAGCCCTGGATCCGATCGGCCAACTGCGTGACGTTATCACGATGCTCTGAAAACAAGCCGATAAATCGGCCGGATGTCCCCAATCCCAATTCTTTGCAGCTGGACTACCGATCTTCCTTGCTACAGATTTTCCTTTCGACTCCGCTCAAGGAACGTCGGCTGAGCGGAGTCGAAAGCCCGACGGGCAGGCCAGGCCAACACGCAGTGTCTCCTACTGGGAGAAAGCCGACTTATCTGTGTCGCTGTAATTTGTCGAACTGGTGCTTTCCGGCATGGCCCAGCTGGCAGCGAGCGTCCGATCACTGAGAATTGATGGCCCTGGGTCACACGAAATGCTTAATTTCGTTGTCCGACAAGTGCTCCATGGCGGCACAAAATCGCCAGGCCCGCAGCACCTCAGCCACTGACCAGGCTTGAGCATAGGCACCGCGCGGGGCAAAGGGCGGGTCGCCGTCAAAAATTTCGCTCACGGTGCCAATGCAGCCACTGCGGAGATGAGCGGTAAACGGTGTCAAAAAACTGCTCGCCAAGGCCGCATCGCGGTAAACCTGCCAGTGCGCCTGCACAAATGGGCCGATCAGCCAGCCCCAGACGGTGCCCTGATGGTAAGCGCCGTCACGGGTGCGCGGGTCGCCGCCATAGTGGCCTTGATAATCGGTATGGTGGGGCGCGAGCGATCGCACCCCATAGGACGTCAACAACTGACGCGCGACGACATCAACGACGGCTTTTTGCTGGGCCGGTGAGAGCAATGGGGCGGCGGTGATTCCTGTCTCGGGTGAATTGAGGGACGTGGGTAGGGCGATCGCTAAAATCTGGTTGGGGCGCAGACTGCCATCGTTGCCCTGCGGGCCATCAAGCACGTCGTAGCAGTAGCCCAGCTCGTCTGACCAAAATCGCTGAAAGCCTTGGCGGGTGTGGGCGGCCAGCTGGCGGTAAGGGGCACTATCGCGGCCCACCTGCTCGGCAAACTGGGCCATAATCAGCAGCGCGTTGTACCACAGGGCATTGATTTCAATTGGCTTGCCCACGCGCGGGGTGACAACCCAATCGCCCACCTTGGCATCCATCCAGGTGAGCTGTGAACCCGGTTCCCCCGCCTGAATCAGACCGTCAGCGGCGAGACGAATGTCGTAGCGAGTGCCTTGCTGATGCCAGCGAATGATGTCGGCGAGGGCCGGAAACAGTTCCTCGACAAGTGCATTGTCAGCGGTGGCGGCGACATAGGCGCGCAGCGCTTCGAAATACCAGAGCACGGCGTCAACTGTGTTGTAAGCCGGAGCCTCTCCCGCTTCAGGAAAGGTGTTGGGCAACATGCCCTGATCAATATATTGAGCAAAGGTGTGCAGAATTGGGCGGGCGATGTCCGGTCGCCCCGTCGCGATCGCCAGCCCCGGCAGCGCCATCATTGTGTCGCGTCCCCAATCACCAAACCAGGGATAACCCGCGATTACCGTTTTACCCGCGTGCCCGGCCACCGATCGCGACACCACAAACTGATCGGCTGCCAGCACCAGTTGCGATACCCAAGTCGGGGCTGGGTCAGGCGAGGGCCAATCCGTTTGCCAGGCTGCTAAGAGCTGCCGTTCGTGCTGGTGCTGTCGGGTCAGGGCGTCTTGAAACGCGATCGTTGCCGGCGGTGCGGTCGTGGCGGCAAGGGTAATTGTCTCTCCGACCGCCAACGTCACTCGAAAAGTCGCCCCGTGCAGGTGGTCATCGTGAGGGTCGATGCCGCGATCTCGTTCTACCGCCAGGTCATAACCCGTGTACCACTCGTGCTGGGGCGTGCAGTCACCGCGATCACTCACCAGATAAAAGGCCGTCGCGTCCTTTGCCGGCAGCACCTTTACGCCGTGGGGTAATGCCGTAATTGGCATGCGCCAGTCGGTGCCCCGCGTGCTGTGGTGGTGATCGCGACAGTTCACCAGGGCCTTGAGCGCTAGCTGCACGGGACCGCTGCCCCGCTGCAGGTGGTAACGCACATAGGTGGTGTTCGCGCCCTGCTCCATCCACACCTGCTTGACGAGCTGCGCATCGGCCAGCCCATAAACCCAGGTGGGGATGGTGCCCTGCAGTGCGAACCGTTCCAGGTGACGATAGCCCTGCGGGACGATCGCGCCGCTAGCCCAGCGATCGCAGTGCAGCGCATAGGTTTGGTCTTGATAAGTCGCTGTTTCCTCTAGCTTAGTCACCAGCAGCGTGCGGCCTACGGGTGGCTTCAGCGCGGCGATTAACAGGCCGTGATAGTGGCGGGTGAGCACGCCCGCGATCGTGCCGCAGCCATACCCGCCGATGCCATTGGTCACCAGCCATTCGCGCGTCGTTGCCGTCGCTAAGTCACCACAAATCTCTCGGCCAAACTGCAGCATCGACTTCGACCCTCTACTATCCGCCGCGATCGCGGCCATCCTACCCGATTTAGGTTGACGGGTAGAGTATCCACCTCAGCATTGCCGCCGCTCGGGCCAGCGCTAGATCATCGCGATCGCGCTCCCTCGTACAGAGCATCATTAATTTTGCAACGGACTAACGCTGGGGGTCGGGGAGCTAGGGGGCAAGAAGAGGTGATGCTAACGTCAGTTCGGGTTAAAACCGAAGCCGGATATTGCCCCTCCCGAGAGGGGATTTGAGGCTCCATCGGTGGGTAAAAGCGTTACTTATTCTTATCCCAAACTCCGGTGACGTGACTGTCAACGCGGCGTTAGACATTCCGGATTAAGTACTTATGAACTATGCTGGAGTCATGTCTTCACAACTGCCCCCTGTGAACCATGCCCAAGTCACGCCAGCTCGAAGCGCTGATCGCCCAACTCAACCAAATTCGCTCTGCCCCCACCTCTGAGCTGGGCCTAGCTACCTTGAGTCAAATCATGGCTAGTCGCCATAGCATTGCGATCGCTCAGGCGGCTCGCTTGGTGGGGGAGTTTGAAATTCGCGCCCTCATGCCTGACCTGGTGAGCGCCTTTGACCGACTGATGGTCAAAGCCAAAGACCGCGATCCGGGCTGCCGGGGCAAGGCGGCGATCGCCGACAGCCTGTATCGGCTCGAGCACGCCGACGAGGGGCTCTTTCTGCAGGGGATTCGCCATGTGCAGTGGGAGCCTACCTGGGGCGCACAGGTGGATACGGCCCCTAAGCTGCGCGGCCTCTGTGCCCTGGGACTGGTGCGCATGAATTACGGCAACGCTCTGATCGAACTGGCCGACCTGCTCGCCGATCCCGAAGTCGAAGCCCGCATCGGGGCCGCCCGCGCGATCGCCTATAGCGAAAATCCGTTTGGGGTAGCTTTGCTGCGGTTGCGCATCAAGGTGGGCGATACCCCCACCGTGGTTGGGGAATGCATGGCGGCATTACTGCAGCTATCGGTGCCCGACACCCTGCCCCTGGCGGCGACATTGCTCCATGCAGGCACAAAAGAGTCTGATCCGCGCGAGGTGATCGAACGAGCCGAGGTGATTGCCCTCGTGCTCGGTGAGTCGCGCCTGCCCGCCGCGCTGCCGGTGCTGCAAACTTGGTGGCAAACAATTACTCACCGCGACCTGCGTGAAACGGGCCTGCTGGCGATCGCGACGCTGCGCCAAGATGATGCCCTGCAGTGGCTGCTGCAGCTGCTGGCTGAGGGCTCATTGAGAGATGCAAAAGCGGCTTTAGAAGCGCTCAGGCTTTATCAGCAAGAGAATTTTCTGTGGTCAAAAGTGCAGGCTATTCTAGAACAGCGGCCAGAATTAACATTTGACCCATAAACTTGACCGCCATCTCGCATCTACACAAATTGCTTCGACTTTGAGCAAGAGCCGGGCTCTGATTTTGAGCCTATTTTGGGGAGGCATTAGTCATTGAGTTCTACTCATCTATTTGTGATTTAGATCACCAGACATCGATCAGTAATCACTGAGGATAGTAGGGCTAAAGGATAAGTATCCTCTAGAAGAAAAAATCCTATGATCGCTGACCCGCCTGCCGACGGCGTTCCCCTAAGCCCGATCACAGGTGTCGAAAAAACTGGACGTTCAACGGCTAGAGCCTGTCAACCGGGCGTTGAATCGGGGCAGTGACCCGCATCGAGCTTCAAATTATTCCTTGTCTGCCTATTTTGAAAAGGGTCAAAGCGATTTCCTAAATATTCACCCCCCGTATGGGCTGAATTGTTGTTGGGATTTTTTGACTTGGTAGCAGACCGATAGCGCAAAGGAGCATCAGTCTGTGGGTATTGTGCCGTGGGTAGCGTCACTAAGAGCAATCCTTTTTTATCAGCAATAATTGATTTTTAAATGATGCTGCAAAAGCTCCTGCATTATCGATGGTTTAGGGGTTCTAAGGTATTGGCTTTGGGGGCTTTTGGGATTACCCTTTTGCCTCAGATGGCTTTGTTAGGACTGTCTTATGTTCACGCCCTGACTTACGAACGCAACGAATTGCAGTCCATCGCGTCGTTGAGTGCTCGACAGATGACGAGTCTGATTCGGGCCGCCGAAATCACGCTAAAGGATCTAGAAACCTACTTCAGCCAAGATCGACTCAATGATGCCCGGCACCTGCAGCTGTTGCAGCGAACGGTCTACCGTGATCCGCGCTTTCGAGAAATTGGTGTGGTCAATGAAGCGGGTGCCTTATATTTGACGAGCTTGGGATTTATCGAGCCGCCCATCTTGTTGCAAGACCGGGCTCGCCTCGACTTGTCGAAAAAAGAACTGCAGATTCTAGGGCCGTTGACCACGCAGGTCATGCAAGAACGGTCTTTGGTGTTAGCCTTGCCAACTCAAGGCCAAGGGGAAATCAACATTCTGGTAGACCCCATTCTCTTGAGTCATTGGCTGGAAATCAACGGCCTAGAATTAGGCCCTGACGGCTATATTGCCTTTGTCAGAACGGCTGACCAAGAGATTATCGACGGCGCCGGACAGCTGCCCCGTGAGGGCAATATTTTATCGGCTCAACCGGCCCGCGATCGCCTGCAGCTGAGTCAGTCTCTAGACGACATTGGCGTGACGATTGTGGTCAATGTTTCGCGAGCTTGGATTCTCCGAGATTGGCGGAGCTTTTTTCAGCTCGGCGTGCCCATCGCTCTGTTGTCGAGCAGTCTGATGGCGCTCGCCGCCGGTCATTTTGTGGCGCTCAAAGCCCAGATGGAGCAAGATTTACGCAAGGCGATCGCGAGTGATGAGCTGGAACTGTACTATCAGCCCATATTAGATATCGAGACGGAGCAGTGCGTCGGGGCCGAAGCCTTGATTCGCTGGCAGCATGCGACGCGGGGGCTGTTGCTGCCGGACGCTTTTATTCCCCTAACGGAAAAGACCAAGCTGATTGTCAAAATTGGGGAATGGGTGATCAAACAAGTACTGCAAACCCAGGCAGACCTGTTGAAAAAAAATCCTCATCTCTACATTTCCGTTAATTTATCACCGGTTCAGATCACCTCAGAGGCTCATAGCAAGCGCATTCTGAGCCTGTTAACAACCCATCCAGAAATAGCGCCGCATCTGCTGTTTGAAATCACGGAAAATGTGTTGGTTGAGGATGCCCAGATGCATATTCCTGAGGCACTGGCGAGTATTCGGGCCTGCGGGGCCAAGCTCGCGCTAGACGACTTTGGTTCTGGCTACTGCGGGATTAATTACCTGTCAAAGCTGAATGTGGATTATCTGAAGATTGATCGCAAATTTGTCTCTGGGAGTGACGTCACGGCCCAAACGGCTACGGTGTTAGAGGGCATTATCGATCTGGGTAATCGCCTCCAGATGACGGTGGTGGCCGAAGGCGTTGAAACCGAAGCGCAACGGCAGACGCTGATCAAAAAGGGCGTCCGCTACGGTCAGGGCTATTTGTGGTCGCGTCCCATGCCAGCCCATGAGTTTGCGCTGTTTGTGGCCGATAGCTCGCCGCTGTGATGGCCGGGCAATCAAGTCTGCGGATTCCAGGTGTCTTGGGAAAGAAAGGCGCGATCGCGGGCTAGGGGCGCGACCGGTTGCGTTAATTCAAACTGGCCAGTGGTGAGCCAATCTTTGAGTTCGCTAGCCACCTGCCGCGACAGGTAAATGCTGGCCAGGGGCGCGGTGCGGACTTTTTGGCCATTGAGGGTGAGCTGCCCCGATTTTAACTGGGCATAGCTGACCAGCCCAAAGGTGGGCCGCACCCGCCGGGGAATCGAGAAATCCATCACGGGGGCAACCAAATCTTGATCTTGCACGGCGCAGTGGGTGGCAATCCGTTCGTTGAGCAGGGGAATCGCCACGCCCACCCCCAGCATCAGAGAAGGGCCATATCCCTTGAAATAACAGCCTCGCACCCATTGCGGCTGCATCTGTTTGGCATCGCCAATCAGGGCCAGCGTGGCGGCGGGGCCGATCGGCGTCTGATTGGGCAAGCGTCGCTGTTTAGGAAAATGCTGCGTGCCTTCCCAGGCGATGTAGCCGACCCCGCCGCCTAAAAAGATGCGACTGCCGATGCCCACCACGTTGAGTTCTGGGTCATTCATCAGGGGGGACAGTGCCCCCGAGTTGGCATAGACGGCATTGCCCAGGTTGGGCTGTAGCGGGCCTAAATAGGTGGCTAGCGGGCGATCGCCGCCGTTGACCCCGACGATGAAATTTTGATAGAGGTTGCGCGGATTAAACAGATAAAACTGGTTGATCGTCTCGCGGGTAATGGTGTTGGTTAACCGACCGCGAGGATAGCAATCGGTAACCTGTCCCGTCGCCTGCAATGGCAAGGCTTTGCCCGCAATCAAATCAGCGATGACATGACCACCGCCGCGCTCCCGCAGCGGGCTGCTGTCGTTCGGGCTGTTCTCGGTGGCTTGACCGGCCCCAATGTATAGATCAACCGCGCCAAAGCCCGCATAGGCGGGCACGCCGTCAATGCGGCAGTCACGAATCTTGATGGGCGGGTCGGTATGGCCGAGGTTGAGCATCGCCCCGGAAGATTCCATCGGCTCGAAGGTGCCGGTGGTGACGATATCCACTGCCTCAAAGGCGGCTGTAACCCCCGCCTCAGCGGCTCGCGCTTTGAAGGCTTCGGCCGTTTCGACGACGATGGTTTGGCGACGAATGCGCTCGTTAATGGCGTCGAGGGTGCGTTGGGTCGACATGGCTACACCAGCTCTCTAGAAAAAGATGACAACGCTAGCCCCTGCCTCCTGAGTTTCCCAGCGTTTCTCGGATGGTCTCGGGAGTCTGATCACTGGGAATGGGGACGCGCTATCCTCAGTTGCCAGGTCAAAAAGGCTCCTAACAGCAGGGAAGGGGTTAGCACCAGAGCCAAACTGACGGCGGTGGTGGCCGGAATCGCGAGGCGCGGTGCCAGGGTTTTAAACGCGATCGCAATCAGGGTCGAGAGCCCGATGACCTTCACTACAAAACCGATTTGAGCTGCCCCGGTGGTTTGACTCATCCGGCCCGCCTGATGTTGAGACAGCACCATTCCTGGCGACGCCAGAGCGTCGCCACGACCCAGCCATGCTGTTCTAGGGTGTCGGCGACCAGCTTCGACTGCTCTAGCAAAATGCCACTGAGAATGCCCCAGGTCTGTGGATGGGCAATTTCTCCCAACTGCGGAATCAGGTCAACAATCACCTCCGCCAAAATATTGCAGAGAATGCCATCAACCGGCTCTGATAGCGTTGCCATCAGCGTTTCGAGGCTGCCCTGCTGCACGTTGATATCGTCGGCGGTGAGCTGGTTGAGGGCGGCATTTTCGGCTGTGGCCTGCACCGCCAGTGTATCCACATCGACCGCATAGGAGCGCGTGACCCCCAGCAACAGTGCCCCAATTGATAGGATGCCTGAACCACAGCCAATGTCAGCGACTACGCGACTGGCGTCATCGCTGCCGACGCGCATCTCTAACGATTCTAAGCAAAGCTGGGTGGTGGCATGGGTGCCGGTGCCAAAGGCCGCGCCCGGGTCGAGCTGCAGCACGAGCCGCTCCGTTCCGGCGGGCACGGCTAGCCAGGCTGGATTAACGAGGAAGCGATCGCCAATCGGCTGGGGCTCCCAGTGATCTTTCCAGCTTTTGGCCCAGTCTTCGTCTTCGATTAGCTGCCAGGTCGTCTGGGGATTAGGGAGCTGAGCGCAGAGGGCATCTTGGCGAATGCGCAGGGCCATCGCGGCGACATCTAACAGCTCAAAATCAACTTGAGGAAAATAGGCTTGTACCTGTCGCTGTTGTTTGCGGCGCTGACTGACCGTACCGTGACCGCCGAAGGTCTCAAACCGCCAAAAAACGGTATCCTCCAAAGCCGGATCACACAGAACCTGAATCTCCCACCAGCTATTAACCAAAGTGCTCGACTATCTCCAAACAGCAGCGATCGCCCGACCGATTCTTCCTCAATCTGTGCCCTTACAGATCCACAGTATAGGCATCTCGAATGCCCGGCACCTTGGTGATTTCATCCAAAATGCCTTCCGGCAGCGGGTCATCAATACTCAACACCATCACCGCATCCCCGCGCACAATCTTGCGCCCCACCTGCATGCTGGCGATGTTGACGTTAAAGCTGCCGAGCAGCGACCCAATCTTGCCGATGATGCCCGGCATATCCCGGTGCAGCGTGAATAGCATGTGATCGGTTGGCGGCACGTTGATTGGAAACTCATCAATATCGGTGACCCGAATTTCGCTACCGCCCAGCAGCACCCCGCTGACCGAATGCTCGCCCAGAGAGCCCATGGCCGTTAGCCGCAGCGAACCGGTGTAGTCCTTAATGTCGGTGTCGCGAGTTTCAATCACGTGAATGCCGCGCTCTTTGGCCTCAATGTTGGCGTTCACATAATTCACGCGCTCTTGCAGTGCGTGGGACAACAATCCTTTCAGCGCCGCAATTACCACCGGTTGGCTATCTTTCTGCGCTAGCTCGCCCTGCATCTGCACGTTGAGCGACTCGACCCGGCCCCCGGCGAGCTGCCCCACCAAATTGCCCAGCGTTTCGGCGAGCTGCAGATAGGGCCGCATCTGCTCCATGACTTCCGCCCGCAAACCGGGAATGTTGACCGCCGATCGCGCCGGCAGCCCCAGCAGCACGTCGCGAATCTGTTCCGCCACGTCGGTAGCGACATTTACCTGAGCCTCTTCGGTTGATGCGCCCAAGTGCGGCGTGAGAATGATCTTGCGATCTAAGGCCCGCAGCGGCGACTCCCCCAACGGTTCTTCGGCATACACGTCTAACGCGGCTCCGGCGATTTCGTCTTCGCTGAGGGCCTGAGCTAATGCCACTTCGTCAATAATGCCGCCCCGCGCACAGTTGATTAGGCGGGCCGTGGGCTTCATCGCTGCCAGGGTTTTGGCGTTGACAATATTAGTCGTTTCGGGCGTTTTGGGCAGGTGCAGCGTAATGTAATCGGCTTCGCGAAACAGCAAATCAATATCGACCAGGCGACAGCCCAGCTTCTCCGCTCGATCCACGGAAATGAAGGGGTCATAGGCCAAGAGCTTCATGCCCATGGCGCGTGCCACCGTCGCCACGTGGGAGCCAATTTTGCCCAGGCCCACGACGCCGAGGGTCTTTTTGTAGACTTCCACGCCGGTAAAGGCTTTGCGGTTCCAGTTGCCCGCTTTAACCGACTTATCGGCGACGGGGATGTAGCGCGACAGCGATAGCATCATGGCCAGGGCATGCTCGGCGGCGGCGATGGTATTGCCCTCTGGCGAATTCACCACGACGATGCCACGGCGGGTGGCGGCGGGGACATCCACATTGTCAACGCCGACCCCCGCTCGGCCAATAATTTTGAGGTTTTGACCGGCTTCAATCACCTCTTTGGTGACCTTAGTGCCCGAGCGAATCATGAGGGCATCGTATTCACCCACAATCTTGACCAGCTCTTCGGGTGGCAGTTTGGTCTGAACATCAACCTGGGCGACTTGCGACAAGATGTCGAGGCCAGCTTGGTCGATGGGGTCGGATACGAGAACCTTGGGCATAGTGCTGTCAGGGATAAAGAATGAGGGCTGTGGAGTCGGAAAAATGACTCAACTGGCGGGTTTTTAAACTGCTCATGGGAGCGGCTGAAAATCAGTTGCTGCAGGAATTTTCCAGGTGTCATTTTACTCTATGACTGCAACCCCGACACGGCGGATACTCAGCGCCATGGTCAATCAGGGGCGGGGATGAGGCGGGCCGCATTGAGGTTGCCGCCTCGACCTGATGCGGGGGCGAGATCGCAGTCAGACCTAAGCTCAAAGCGGTGGGCAGCGCTTTGGCGATTGGCCAGAAGGGGGCATTTTAGGCCTCACCAAAGGTCTCAAACAGGTTGACCAAGACCACATTAGAAAACAGAAATCCTTCGGGATCGGTGAATTGAACCACGGGGGCCGGGGGCTCGGTAATCGCCACCCACTGCTGCTGTTGGTAAGGCTGCAGGCAATGCCGCAGACGCTCGACCCGATCGCCGCCAAACTCTTGGGTCAAGGCGTCTAAACTCAGCCCTTCACTCAGGCGCAGCCCCATCATCAGGCGATCCAGCCAGCGATCGTCCAGTGTCGCCGCTGCACCGAGTAAAGTCTCAGCCGCACTGTTGGCCTCACAGTATTCGTCTACCCAGGCTTCATAGGCGTGGGTGGTGCGCGGTCGCTGCCAGCGCTGCTGGTGCAGATAGCTGGCGGCCCCCATGCCGAAGCCATAAAAGGGTCGATTTTCCCAGTAGACGCGGTTGTGCTGGCACTGATAGGTGGGGCGGGCGTAGTTGGAGATTTCGTAGTGCTGATAGCCCGCTTGAGTCAGCCGCTGTTGGGCCAGGCGATACATCTTGGTGGTTAGCTCATCGCTGGGCAGCGGTGACTCACCTGCACGGTAGCGGTGGTGAAACACGGTGCCCGGCTCGACCGTGAGATCGTAGACCGAGAGATGGGGCGGAGCGTAGGCGATTGCCTGCTCCAGCGCCGCTGTCCAGTCCGTCAGGGTTTGATGGGGCAGACCCGAGATCAAATCGAGGCTCCAGGCGGGCATCTGCACTGCTGTTAAATCGGCGATCGCCTGATGCACGTCTTGAACGCCATGGGTGCGGCCACAGGCGGCAAGCTGCTCGTCGTTGAAGGCCTGCACGCCCAAACTGACGCGATTGATCCCGACTTGCTGCAGCGAGCGCAGCCCGTCACGGGTAAAGGTACCCGGATCCATCTCCATCGAAATTTCCGCCGTGGGTGCCAGCCCGAACTGAGCGGTCAGCGTCTTCAAGACTTGTTCCACCTGGGCCACCGCCAGCAGCGAGGGCGTGCCCCCGCCAAAAAAGACCGTCTGTAACGGCTCACCGATAGCAGGCGTGGCCCGAATTTCTCGACAGAGGGTCTCGACATAGGTCTGGATGCGGGGCGACGTCTCACCCCGTGCGCGATCGCCCGCCACCGCGATCGGAAAGTCGCAGTAAAAACAGCGGCGGCGACAAAACGGGATGTGAATGTAGGCGGACTGGGGCCGGTGCAT
This sequence comes from uncultured Halomicronema sp., assembly GCA_937899725.1. Classification (GTDB taxonomy): domain Bacteria; phylum Cyanobacteriota; class Cyanobacteriia; order Phormidesmidales; family Phormidesmidaceae; genus Halomicronema. Next base: position 10,590 of record CALCCA010000023.1, on the reverse strand, counting down.
CGGTAAGAGAAGTTGGGGAGACAGACCTTGAGTTAAACCACATCGACCTGGAAAACCTCGGTTTTGGCTGGCCGAGGCAACCTCACCTCTCTTTATGAAGAAGAGGCTCCGAAGTATTCTTAAACCTCTCCTTGCGAAGGCTGCCGCTTATATACATCTCTAGAACTCAGCGAAAAGGCCAATCCCCCGCTGTCGTTACCCCCTTTTTAAGGGGGCTCTGTTCAAATTCAAACCTGGATTGCCCCCTTTTTAAGGGGGATCTAGCCCAATGCATGGGCCAAAGAATAACTGATGTATAAGCCGTAGCCTTCGTAAGGAGAGGTACCGCAGGCGGAGAGGTGCAGTCCGAAAGACCTTTCGCAAACCTGACATACCCCCCCGCTAAGTCGCGAGGACAGAATCTTTCGGACGCGCAAAGATCATCCGCCCTGCCGAGGTTTGCAGCGAGCCCGTGACCACTACATCAATTTCGCCGCCAATAAACTCGCGACCTTCCTCCACGACGACCATCGTGCCATCGGTGAGATACCCCACCCCCTGCTGCGGTTCCTTACCTTCCTTCACGATTCTCAAGCCCATATCATCGCCGGGCAAAAAGTTAGGCCGAATCGCCTTGGATAGCTCATTGATGTTGAGCACTTCGACTTCTTGAAAGCTAGCGACTTTGTTGAGGTTAAAGTCATTGGTGAGCAGCATCGCATTCAGCTCTTGAGCGAGCCTGACTAGCTTGGCATCCACGGTCGGAATCTCGTCATAATCCATCGAGGTGATGACGACACGACTGGGATAGGTTTCGCGGATGCGGTTGAGCACGTCTAACCCGCGTCTGCCGCGAATGCGCTTTTGATCGTTAGAGGCATCGGCCACCTGCTGCAATTCTTGCAGCACAAACTGCGGTACCAACACCTGCCCTTCTAAAAAGCTGGTTTCTAGCAGGCCCTCAATGCGGCCATCAATGATGCAGCTGGTATCCAGTAGCTTAGTTTTGGCAGGCTTCAGGGTGCCCTCGGCCACTAGCGTCGATTCCATCGTGCCGGGACTCACCAGCCGCAGCAACGATCGCCCGTGGGTATCGGCCAGATTCATGCCTGAGACGGCAAAAATCACGCTGCCCATGACGGCCAATAGCGGTTTGATGAACCCAAACTCACCGGGGATCGGCAGCAAAAACAACGGGGCCAACATCAGGTTGGCAATCAGCAGCCCGACCACTAAGCCCGCTGCGCGACTCAGCAGGCGATCGGGCGGCAGCTCTCGCACTTGGGTCTCTAACCGGCGATAGCTGGTCTGCATGACTAAGCCGACGCCGGTGCCAATGAGCGCACCAAATACCGCCGTGACTGAGCTCAGACCTTCTAGACTGTTGACCTCTTTGAGGGTGGCTGCCGGTAGCAGCTCAGGGGCATAAAAGCCGATGCCGGCCCCGGCAATCACAAAGGAAAATAGGATGAGTGCATCTAGCATGATGACAAGCCATGACGGCTGAGAAAGGTATGGGGTATGTATCCGTAAAGTCCTACCTCTAAAGTAAGACATCGAGCTAATGTAGCAGACAAACCAGCGCCCGCCGCTAAAGCACAGGAGGTTCTTTTGATTGGGGGCTTAGCCCTCTGGCCTGACGCTACCGATTCAGATTGTTTTGATGTCTAATTCGATGCAAATTTTCACACTTTCACAATGAGGTTTTGGCCCCGGTGAATGGGTGGCATCAGGCCGGGTAAAAAAAATGAGCGGTCTCAGCGCGCGATCGCGCCCCTCACTCCCGGTAATGCAGCGAAAATCGCGCTGTTGAAAACCGGTCTGCTTCCAGCGCTGTGAAGGTTGAGCACCCTCTCTTCTCTATTCTGTGGCCAGCGTGAAACCCTGGCTGGGGTTACGGGTCGAATTAACCGTCCGAATTGGGCTGATTGCCGTAGTTTGGGGGCAAGTGCAGGGGCGATCGCTCCTCCAGCCATCTCATCTCCGAACTGACTTAAAAGCCTCTATGCCCAAGTTCTCCTAATTGACTTGAAAATTGCGGTGAATGCCGGTTGAACCGCAGGCCCTGTGCTCAAGGCGTCTTCCCAGGAGAAAGCCCAACCGTCGCCAGCGGATGACTGAAGTACGCTAATGCTGCCTCTAACCAACGAATGGATGCAGTACAGAACACTAATGTCACAATAGGGAAAGCACTTTGTCAGAGGGATCACGATGCCCAAAGAAAAAAACTATTCTTGGAAAGGTAGTCCCAATGCGGGCCTCGTATTGGCCCTGATTGCTCTGGGAGCGGGAGTGCTACTCATTCTCGCTGGATTTAGCTAGCCCCTCAAATCACCTCAACGGCAGCTGCGCCTCTGGTCTGTGCATTTGTCACTGCCGCCCGCGAGTTGCCTGCCTGTCGATCAACCACTAAAAGAAAGCCTCTGGATTCCTGACAGATAAGGGAATCCAGAGGCTTTTTTAAGCGCCGAAGCGCCTATTGATTGCCCGACGGCAATTTACTGAGTTCGGGATCAGGGCATGAGGCCCGCTGACCCGCCAGTTGAGGCGACCATCCCCTCTGGGGCGGGGTGCCTAAGGTGGGGTTTGGCTTAACCCGAACTGGCGTTAATCACCATCGTCGTCATCGTCATCGTCATCATCGTCATCGTCGTCGTCGCCGCTAACCGTGACATCTGTAGTCGTTTCAGTTTCAACGGTGGTCTCGGTGGTGGTGGTTTCCTCAAACAGACCCACCACATCGACGATGTATTCAGAGTAGATCGTCTCTACCAAACTCTTGCTCGCCATCGCCTGGTAGATAAACGAGCTGGCCTCAGCCCGAGTGACTCGTTCAAAGAGATTGAGCCGGGTCAGAGTGGGATAGTTGACGATGACGCCCTTCTCTACCAACGCCGCAATAATGACGCGGTATTCCGTGGGAATCGTATCCGCATCGCTAAACACGCTGAGCAGCTCTTCAACGGTGTAAGTGGTGGACGTCACTTCGGTATAGTCCAGCGACTGAGCCAGCATCACAAAGAATTCCAACTTGGTCATGTTGGCTTCAGGGTCGAAGGTATTATCCGACGTTAAGTCGATAAAGCCCTGAGCATAGGCCGTTTCTAGTGCGTTGTAGGCCCAATAAAATTGAGACACGTTGCGAATGTTGACGGTCTCTCGCACGGCGCGCTTGTTGAAAGCCTTGGTGACCATGGCGGCGTAGTGAGCTTTGGTGAGATAGGTGTTGGGCAAAAACTCACCATCGGGGTAGCCCGAAACAATATCAATCGAGGCGAGGCGATAGATAAACTCGCTGGCCCAATAGTCAGTGGTGACGTCGGTGTAGGTGACTTGGGTGACGGTGGTCGTGGTCGTCGTGGTGGTTGTGGTCGTGCTTTCGCGCGTTTCCTGGTGTTCAGTTTTGTCGTCGTCATCATCGTCGTCATCATCGTCATCATCGTCGTCATCCTTCAGCTGCTGGTCGGATAGTTCCGCCAGTTGAGTCGCCTCAGCGTCAGCTGCGAGGGTGGCTGCTGAGGCGGGTTGAGCGGTGAAGGTGAGGGCCGTTAGCGCGGTCGATAGGGGTGCCATAATGGCGACCAAAGTTGCTAAAGAAGTCCCATTCAACAAAAGACGATAAAACAGTTGACCCATGATTAAATACCCACGTGTAAACAAAAATTGGCAAAAAGAGCTGTGAGCCTTCAAAAAGTGAAGCCTCGGCTTAAAAACAGTCAGGTTGTGCAAAAGAGCGATCGCTGACGGCAGTATGCCTGCCCCTTTGAAGCTATTGACCGAAAAAGTTTGCTGGGGTTCCCAAAAATAACTCGGTGTTATGAGTGTTTAATCAGGCACGGGTTTTGCGGAACCTACGGAAGCGAGTTTTCGTCTGTATGGGGCCAAAACTGTCGCAAAATTGCTTGGGGCGATCGATCCCAGGTATCGCGATGCTCGTAAATTTGGCCTGCCTGATTGAGCGTGTAGAGCGAATACCCGCTGAACAGCAGCGGCGGTCGCCAGGGCAATCGCAGGGTGCCGCGCACTGTCCAATCGGCGCGAATCACGCCGTCTTGCTCAACCCGGACATCGTGCAGATCGAAGTGCAGGTCGCTAAAGAACAGCCCACCGTGAAACCGCAGCGTCCAAAAAATGATGCGGTAGTTCAACTTGCCCTTGAACTGATTGACCGGATCTTTGAAAAAGATGTCGCGCGTATAGATGTCGTAGGAAATGTCGTGCTCAAACAGCGTCGGCAAATCGCGGCGCAAGGTTTCTAAAATGGGGTCGTAATTCAGCTCGATCGCCATAGTTTCCGCCAGGGTTCCGTTAAACTGCTGATGAGCCTGATGAGCGCTCTGCCTTCATCTCTATCCTGTCCTCATCCTTAATTCTATGGTCACGGCATTCCAGACCGTTGTGCTGTCGAGCCTCTTCGCAGCCCTCATCTTTTTCGGATTTCCCCAACCTGCCCACGCTGAGATTTCACCTATGATTGCTGCACTACCTGGATTCAAAGCTTTGTTTGGCGGTACTCGCCCCACCGATATCGGCGTTAAAGCAGGCCAGCTAAAGGCCTGCCCGAAAAGCCCGAACTGTGTAGTGAGCCAGGGCGATACTGACGCCGAGCATGCGATCGCGCCCCTCAGCTACACCGGTGATGCCGCCGCCGCTATGACCACCCTGCGCCAGGTCATCGAAGCGCAGGATGGCAGTGCAGTGATCGAGCAAACCGACACCTATCTCTACGCTGAGTTCACCTCAAAGCTGATGGGCTATGTCGATGATGTGGAGTTTTATCTGCCGACAGATGCCGCCGGTACGGTTCACGTGCGATCAGCCGCGCGGCTAGGCCAGTCTGACCTAGGCGTGAACCGCAAGCGCATTGAAGCGATTCGGTCGGCTTTTTCCGCCTAGCCGCTGAGAACTGGTGGAGTTGCTCAAACATCGTGTCCTGATCGTGGGGGTTGGGCATTGCCCAACCCCTGCAGAAAATATTTTTGTCCTGAGGCGCGTCATTAATTAAACTCGAAAGCCTTACAGTATGGGCCTTATCGCGCCCGCTTCGTAACACTAGCTAGAGGCTGAACCGCTTTCAACATCAGGACTCAGCCGCTAAATGATGACAGCCTCTAGAGATTCGGCTCCAGTGTCTGAGGCTGAGCGATCGCGATCGCTAACTCGCGATACCCGGTTTGCTCATCGGCTAATCGCTGAAAGCGCAAGCCCGGCAGCGCCCCTACGACGATTTCGGCGGTGGTGTAGATCCGACAGCCCGGCATCAGGTGCCCGCCCCATAGCTGCCCCTGAGCATTAGCGATCGCTAGATGCAGGTGCAGGCCCGCGACCGACAGCGTCCCCACTAGAGAAACAATTTCAAAGCGCTCCGGCAGCACTGTCGAGGTGGCTTGTCCGGCAAAGCGCAGTTGGGCCACAGTGAGGCTACCCACCGCTGTCAAAATGCAGGCGGCGGCCAGCTGGTGCTGCTGCGTAAAGGTTTGCAGGCTGATTTTGAGATCGGCATCCGGGGGGAGGCGCAACGCATAGGGCGTCAGACCGGTAGATGCAAAGGCGCTGTCTGTCATGGATAATGCTGAGTGCGAGAGATTACCCTGTCCTGTCAGACGTTTACTGTAACGTCTGTGTCATCTACTAACCCCCGTGAGGCCGTGAACATCGTGCTGGAGACAGTGATTGTACAAAGCTTGTGGGCGATCTCGTCAATCGTCATCGTCGAGATGGTGCGAGACGCTTATCACATCGCTAGCCACCTTTGGGCACCGCTGCAAACGTTACATAATTGGCATCATCGCGCCTACAAAAAAGACTTTACGCCGATCAGTGCCGAACTTTATAGCAAGGCGCAGCTCTATAATGACGTGCCCGAATCATTGGCGATGATGGGCGTCATGGCGCTCATGGCGCTGCTTTGGCAGCCGGGGTTGTGGGTGGGCTGTCTGTATGGCGCAGGCTTTTTGGGGGGGGCGATCGCGCGATCACAGGGCTGGCTGCTGACCACCGACCTCACCCATGAGCCCGGCCCCCTGCGAGAGATTCCCGGTTTGTGGCGGGTCAACCGCAGCTATCATTGGAAACATCATTTCGACAACGTCAACGCTTATTACGCGGGCCACTTCACCTTTTTAGACAAGCTTATGGGCACGGCGCTTTCGCTCAAAAACAAGACCGTCGCCGTCACCGGAGCCTCGGGCACGCTGGGCCAAGCCCTGCTGACTGAGCTGGCCCGTCACGGGGCCAAACCGGTCGCCATCACGACTTCGCCTGAGGCCCCCTTTCCGCAGTCGCTGCGGGTGCTCACCTGGCAGCCCGGACAAGAGAGCGAACTGCAGGCGGCCCTGCGCAAGGTCGATATTCTTATCATCAACCACGGCATCAATGTGCACGGCGATCGCACCCCTGCGGCGATCGAGCGCTCTTTGCAGGTCAATTCGCTCTCGGTGCTGGCGCTGATGGACGCCTTTCTCGCCACGGTGGACACCCCTACCGGAGCTGCGACTAAAGAACTGTGGGTCAACACGTCAGAGGCCGAAGTCGGGCCTGCCTTTAGCCCTCTGTACGAGGTGTCGAAACGCCTGACGGGTGATCTGGTCACCCTCAAACGCCAAGATGCTCCCTGCATGATTCGTAAGCTGATTTTGGGGCCGTTCAAAAGCAATTTGAACCCGATTGGGGTGATGTCAGCCCCGTGGGTGGCCAAGGCGATCGTGGCCCTGGCTCAGCGCGACATCCGCAATATTATCGTCACGATTAATCCCCTCACGTATCTGGCGTTTCCGGTGAAGGAAACGGCCCAGTCCTGGTACTTTCGGCTGTTTTCTCATTAGTTCAAAATCGATGGTTCTCTATGGCTTAGATTTGTTGGGCGTGGCGGTATTTGCGGTGAGTGGTGCGCTCGCGGCGGGGCGCAAACATTTAGATCTGCTGGGCGTCATGGTGATTGCCATCGTCACGGCCCTCGGTGGTGGCACTCTGCGGGATTTGCTGCTCGATCGCGCCCCGGTGTTTTGGGTGCAGCAGCCCGACTATCTATTAGTTGCTATTGGTGCGGGTTTGCTGACCGTGTTGTATACCCACTGTTGGCGGCCACCCAAGCGAGCGCTACTGATTGCTGATGCAGCCGGACTGGCGCTGTTTAGCATCAGCGGTGCCCAAGTGGCGGCAGCGGCCCAGTTCAGCAGTTTGGTGGTGATTTTAATGGGCACTTGCTCAGGGGTAGTCGGTGGTGTGATTCGCGATGTGCTGCTGGTCGAAATTCCGATCATTCTCAAGCGAGGCAACATTTATGCGACGGCGGCGATCGCCGGGGTGGCCCTCGACTTAGCACTGCAAAAGGTCGGCGTCAGCGACACGGCGTCGGCGCTGCTGGGCATGGCTGCCATCATGAGTTTGCGGCTGGCGGCGATTATTTGGGGCCTACGCCTGCCGGTCTATCGCTTTACCGACACGCGGCAGCCATGACGACCCAAGCTTACGACTGGCTAGAGCCCGCTCTCGCGACGATTCACAAGGCGCACTGGCACCGCACGGTGCAGCCGCTGGCGGGCAAAGCAGGGCCAGTGATGCAACTGGCCGGGCGATCGCTGCTCAATTTTGCCAGCAATGATTATTTAGGGCTGGCGGGTGACCCGCGCTTGGCCGCTGCCGCGATCGCCGCGATTGAAACCTACGGCACCGGCAGCACCGGCTCGCGGCTGCTGAGCGGCAGCCGCGAACTACACCAACAGCTAGAGCAGGCGATTGCCCAATGGAAAGGCACCGCAGACGCGATCGTCTTTAGCTCGGGCTACCTGGCCAACCTGGGCACGATCAGCGCTTTAGTCAGTGCCCGTGACCTAATTTTGTCGGATCAATACAACCACTCCAGCCTAATTAACGGGGCCAAACTCAGTGGTGCCACCCTGCAAACCTATCGCCACAATGATGTAGAAGATTTGCGGCAGCAGCTCAGCACGGGGCGATCGCACTATCGCCGCGCCCTGATCATCACCGACAGCGTATTTAGTATGGATGGTGATCTCTGCCCCCTGCCCCAGCTGTTGGATCTGGCCGACGAGTTTGACTGCATGGTGCTGGTCGATGAGGCCCACGGCACGGGTGTGCTTGGGGCCACGGGCTCGGGTGCCGTCGAGCACTGGGCTTGTCGGGGCCGTCCTCTCGTGCAGATGGGCACCCTCAGCAAGGCGTTGGGCAGTCTCGGCGGCTATGTCACCGGCTCCGCCCGCCTGATTGACTTTTTACGCAACCGCGCCCCCAGCTGGATTTACACCACTGGCCTGACTCCGGCAGACACCGCCGCCGCCAAGGCGGCGATCGCGATCGTCCAGGCTGAACCCGAGCGTCGCCAAGCCCTTTGGCACAATGTTCAGCAGCTGCAGCAAGGGTTACAGAAGCTGTTGATTAACTATCCTGACGGTGGGCTCAAGCGGCTGCTGCCCTCAGACTCGCCGATTCTCTGTGTGGAGGTGGCGAATGCCGCGATCGTTCTGCACCTGGGGCAACAGCTCAAACAAGCAGGCTGTTTGGTCTCTGCCGTCCGACCGCCGACCGTCCCCGTCAGCCGGCTGCGCTTCACGGTCATGGCAACCCATGAGCCGCACCACATGCAGCAACTGCTGCAGACCCTGACACAAATTGCGAGTTCATCAGCATTGGGTGGCCGGGTAGAGCCGGATTGATGCTTAAGCAGGCACGCTCTCAGAGCCAATCATGCTGGTGGCGATACGCTCAAAAAAGTAGCCGCCAGCACCCTTAGAATGGAGGCGTCTGCTGTCGGTTTCCTGCCTTCGTGACGTCTATCCCCCCAACTTATGGCGACAAAACTCATGACTGATGCTTGGCCCAGTTTGCCGCTAGAGGCGTGGCAAGACACCTACACTACCCTCCACCTGTGGACTCAGATTATTGGCAAAATTCGCCTCGTACAAACCCCGTGGATTAACCATTCTTGGCACATACCGCTCTATCTCACGGCGCGGGGCCTTACCACCAGCACGATGCCCTACGGCAACCGCATTGTGCAGATCGACTTTGACTTTGTCGCGCATCAGCTCATCATTGCAACCAGTGACGGACAGACCCAAACCCTTCCGCTAGAGCCGCGTTCCGTCGCGGATTTTTATGCCGCTGTGATGGCAGCGCTGGCCAACCTGGATATCGCGATCGCCATCAACACCCTGCCCAACGAAATCGCTGACCCCATTGCGTTTGAAAAAGATGAAACCCACGCGGCCTACGATGCCGACTACGCCCATCGGTTCTGGCGAATCTTGCTGCAAAGCGAGCGGGTCTTCAGCGACTTTCGGTCCCACTTTTGCGGCAAGGTCAGCCCCGTGCACTTTTTCTGGGGCAGTTTCGATTTAGCCGTCACGCGATTTTCGGGCCGAACAGCGCCAGAACATCCCGGCGGTGTGCCCCATCTCCCCGATGACGTGGCCAAAGAAGCCTATTCCCACGAGGTCAGCAGCGCTGGTTTCTGGCCGGGGGCGGGGCTGGGGTATCCGGCCTTTTACTCCTACGCCTATCCCACTCCTGACAAATTTAAGGAGGCTCCGGTGCGTCCAGAGGCCGCGTTCTTTTTAGACGCCATGGGAGAATTCATCCTGCCCTACGATGCCGTGCGAGAAGCCACCGACCCCGATCAAACGCTGCTGGCCTTTTTAGAAAGCACCTATGCAGCGGCGGCCAACCTGGCCAACTGGGATCAAGTCGCGCTTCGCCAAACCTCATTTAAGTAAGTCTGTTTTAGAGACCAGGCGATTTGCAGGGGCGTATTCCAGATTTATAAATCCATCAATGTGTTGAGGGCGGGCATCTTGCCCGCGAGCAAGCCTAGGGCGCATTCTCAATTAAGTCCAGAGCGCTTTGACGATGGACATTACCGCGCCCGCTCCGTAAACCTAGCTAGAGGCTGAACCGCTTTCAGCATCAGGACTCAACCGCTAAATGATGACAGGCCCTAGCAAGCAAAAGTGAGATGCACTTGGTTGCGGCCTGTCTCTCAGCGGTGATTTCGAAAAGTCGGGGCGATCGCCCTCACCCCTCTCTCGCCGGATGGTGGACCAATTGCCTTTAAAACAAAAAACCGAACTGGCGCTTCTCGAAAGAAGTTCCAGCCCGGCCGTGCTCATAGGAGCACACGCGAGTCTACAGGATGTATTCATAGTGACTCAGGCCTTGGGTAACGGCCATGGGGATAAGTTCAGTTAAATTCGGGTATTCCTGAAAAATACCGGAAAATGATCCCCCGAAGTGAAGTCTGTTGATGGCTTGTGTCAAGACCGGCGGGGGCCTTAATACCAGTTCTCCAGAATAGAGCTACAAGATTGTAGTGGAGGGCTATGGGAGCAAGGGGGCGAAGGGGAAAGGATGTGTAGCCAGATTTTAGAGAATCGGTATAAAAGCGGCTTTCAGGCCCTAGGGAGGATACCTTGCTCGGGGATCGGACTTTCCCTGAAATCTTGAAAACGCAAGATCAGGGCAAAGGGCTCAGAGTTGTCGTCTGGTTTCAGAGAACCGAACCCTCTTGTTTGCAACATCGCCTCTTCCGCCGGATGGTGGACCAATTGCCTTTAAAACAAAAAACCGAACTGGCGCTTCTCGAAAGAAGTTCCA
>CALCCA010000022.1 GCA_937899725.1 uncultured Halomicronema sp. | reverse complement strand
TAGGCGTTGAATGATGGCATTTCTGATTCCTAACCAGTCAGCCTTTTCCTCCTTCGCCTTCTGATTTCTGCCTTTTCTTATGGGCATCCTAAAAGCATTCAGGATGCTCTAATGCCCATGACTAGAGACTTAAAGGAACGAACAAAGGCGTTTGCGCTGCGTATTATTCGGCTCTACTCGGCGCTGCCTATCACCACAGTTGCTCAAGTGCTCGGCAAACAAATTTTACGTAGCGGTACTTCTGTCGGGGCTCACTATCGAGAAGCTTATCGCGCCCGCTCCACTGCTGAATTTGTCAGCAAACTTAATGGCGGCCTTCAGGAATTGGAGGAGACAAGCTACTGGCTGGAGCTTCTCAGCGAAGCCGAAATCATCAATACTCAACGGCTACAACCATTGGCACAAGAAACCCAAGAACTCACAGCCATCTTCGTCACCCTCATCAAAAACGCTAAGAGTACCCATTCCACGAAAGCATCCTAAATTTCTGCCTTCTGCCTTCTGCCCTCTCCCTCTCTCCGTAACCCAACCCACATACATCCGTATCAGGCCGGTTTTTGGGGTAACTTCCCGAACATCAATCTACGGATCTATCGGCCATGCTGAACGAAATCGTGACCTCGTTCATTCCTCGGAGTTACACCATGTCACTGCTATATCTCACACAGCAGGGGACGCAACTACGCAAAGATCACGGGCGCTTTGTCGTGCGCCAGCCCGATCAGTCCAAAGTCGAAGTGTTGATCAAAGAGGTCGAGCATATTTGTTTATTCGGCAACATCCACCTCAGCACGTCCGCGATCGCCACCTGTCTGCACCACCAGATTCCCGTCGTCTTTCTATCACAAACCGGCAGCTACAAGGGGCATCTGTGGAGTGCCGAGCACCAGCACCAGCGCATCGAAACGGCGCAGCATCAGCGGTTTGCTGATCCGGTATTTCAAATAGAGACCGCCAAGGCGATTGTGGCAGGCAAAATTGAGAACTCCCGCCAACACTTGCTTAAGCTTAATCGTCGCCGTGACCTCACCACGGTCAGCGAAGCCGCCGCCGGACTCAAGCGCGATTTATCGGCGGTGCAGCAGCTCACCTATGAAGCTGATAATCTTGATCGCCTGCGGGGATATGAAGGCACTGCTGCGACTCGCTACTTTTTGGGCCTGGGGCAGCTGATCAAACATCCTGATTTCACCTTTACCAAACGCACCCGTCGCCCTCCGACAGATCCGGTTAATTCCTTATTCAGCTTTGGCTACACGCTGCTGTTCAACAATGTGTTGAGTTTGCTGCGAGTCGAGGGGCTCAATCCTTACCTGGGCAATCTCCACCGCAGCGATCGCCCCGAGGCCCAACTCGCCTTTGACCTGATGGAAGAGTTTCGCTCACCCATCGTCGATACCCTCGTCCTACAGCTAATCAATCAAAACGTGTTCTCATCTGAGGATTTCACCCCGCCGAATGAAGCGGGCGGCGTTTATCTCATTGACTCAGCGCGCAAACGGTTTTTGCCAGCGTTTGAAAAGCGCATTATGAGCGAGATTCAGCATCCTGACAGCAGTCAGGCAGTGCCCTACCGACAGGCGATCGTGCTGCAACTGCGGCGTTACAAACAGTGTCTGCCAACGGGGGGCACTTATGAACCGTTTCGGAGGGCCACCTAATGATGGCGCTAGTGGTTTACGACATTGCCGATAATCGCCGTCGCACTCGCCTCGCCAAGTTTTTGGAAGGGCACGGACGGCGCGTACAGGAGAGCGTATTTGAATGTTTTTTGACGCTGGAAGAGATGCGCCGCCTGCATCAAATGGTGACCGGGCGCGTGAACCCTAAGGAAGACAATGTGCGGTTTTATTGGATTGCGTCGGGAGCATTGGCGCAATCGCTCACGATTGGTAGTGCGCTGCCAGAGCCCGCCCCGCAGGCATATTTCCTTTAATGAAGCGGGTGGACATTTCGGAGTTTGCTCCATACACTGGATTCCTAGGTGGCGGTTATCCACAGACCCGCCGAGAACCTGGAAAACTGCATGACTTCGTTAACCTTTGTGGATTGATGACTCCGTCTAGCTTTCAGCGATTTCAGACAGCGTTCTTTTGTCAAAAAGTAACGGTTGTTGAGAATTTTTTACACCTCTGTGGATTTGGTTGCGGTAAGCTAGTGTCCACAAGGCTTTCAAATTGAAGGGTTTCACTCTCAATTCCCCGCAAGGGGACGGAAACTTGATACTGGTGGCCGTCAAACCGGAAACGGTGTTGTCGTGTTTCACTCTCAATTCCCCGCAAGGGGACGGAAACGAGATAATCTGGCCCGTGCCTGCGTTTACGCCGATGGTTTCACTCTCAATTCCCCGCAAGGGGACGGAAACTACACAAAAAACCCCGCCTACTAATAAGCGAGGTTTTCTGGATGGTTTCACTCTCAATTCCCCGCAAGGGGACGGAAACATAATCTGGGTTAGCTTCTTCTGCCGACTCTGTAGCATTGTGTTTCACTCTCAATTTCCCGCAAGGGGACGGAAACGCGTTCCACAAGTCCTGAACAATCCAAGTTAGCGGCGGGAGTTTCACTCTCAATTCCCCGCAAGGGGACGGAAACTAGGTCTGGTTCCGATTTTCCGGTAGTGATGTCGCGATTGTTTCACTCTCAATTCCCCGCAAGGGGACGGAAACATCACTGCTGCGTTTTATGTCGCGTCGCAACCCAGGAAGGGTTTCACTCTCAATTCCCCGCAAGGGGACGGAAACCAGTGTTGCCCCAATCGTAAAGCCCCGGTCATCCCCTTCAGTTTCACTCTCAATTCCCCGCAAGGGGACGGAAACGCGCCCTTTGGTACGCACTCAGAGATGGCGTTGACGGGTTTCACTCTCAATTCCCCGCAAGGGGACGGAAACTTGTCATTCTTTACAACCGACCTACGGTCTGGGGTCGTTAGTGTTTCACTCTCAATTCCCCGCAAGGGGACGGAAACCATTGATGTCAACTCCAGGCTCAATATCAAACTCACGAAGCCCTTGTTTCACTCTCAATTCCCCGCAAGGGGACGGAAACCAGGATAGCTGGGACGTTCTGGTGCCGACAATTCGCGAGCCCGGTTTCACTCTCAATTCCCCGCAAGGGGACGGAAACCAGACCCGATGCGTGGCACAAACAACGTCGGACCACCGGTTTCACTCTCAATTCCCCGCAAGGGGACGGAAACCAGACCCGATGCGTGGCACAAACAACGTCGGACCACCGGTTTCACTCTCAATTCCCCGCAAGGGGACGGAAACTTATAGGTAGTTGGGATTTGGGCGTTGCTCATGACTTCGCGTTTCACTCTCAATTCCCCGCAAGGGGACGGAAACAGTCATTGTCACGTCCATACACTTGTACTCGCTGCAAGCAAGTTTCACTCTCAATTCCCCGCAAGGGGACGGAAACTTTGTAGTTTTTGGTAGCGATCGATAAGCGGGTGACGTGTTTCACTCTCAATTCCCCGCAAGGGGACGGAAACTAGTTCGCGAGTGTCACGGGTCTGAATCAACCGACGTTTCACTCTCAATTCCCCGCAAGGGGACGGAAACCACTCTCAGAGCGTTCAAACTCCCAACAGCATTCGCAGTGGTTTCACTCTCAATTCCCCGCAAGGGGACGGAAACTTGACAGCACAACCTCAAGGTTGGGGTCTAGTTCTTGCAGCGCCTCAATTGTTTCACTCTCAATTCCCCGCAAGGGGACGGAAACTGACCACACACGTCACAGGTGGCTCGCTCTCCGGCCCAGGCAACCTGTTTCACTCTCAATTCCCCGCAAGGGGACGAAAACGATATATCAAGGCAAAAAGCTGTAGGGCTTTGCCCGTGCGTAGGGCCTTGTCCGTGCGCCGCAGCAGGCAGAAGGATGAATAGAAAACGAGATTAGATGCCCGACTTCTGTTTAGCCTTTGAACGGAAGCCGCCACATAGACAAACTCCTCTGCCTTTTGCCTTTTGCCTTCTGATTTCTGCCTTTTCTAGTGGGGATTGAGACGCAGTTTGACGCAGGGTGAGATCGCCTTAAGCTAAACCGTCACGCTCACCGCTCACGTTGCTTTCATCGCCCGCCGCGCCAGCTTACTGTAGGTTTTCACCGTTTCATATTGCATTTCCATATCGGCGGCAATGTCTTGCAAAGAGTCCCCCAACTCTCGGCACTGTCAGCTTCGGGGGTGAGAGCTAGGATATACAGACATCAAACATCCCAGCGAAATGAACTGTGTTTATTGTCAGAGCGAACAGGTCGTCAAGAACGGCAGCAAAACTCTGAAGAGCAATCAAGTGCTCCAACGTTACCTCTGTAAGACCTGTGGTCGTCGCTTCAATGAACGTAGCGGCACCCCGATGGCCCGCCTGAGAACCCCAGTCACAACAATAGAGATGGCCCTGAACGCCAGGCATGAAGGGCTGGGCGTCAGAGCCGCCGGAAGAGTCGTGGGTAAATCACCCAGCAGCATCACAAATTGGGAAGAACGTTTATCGATGCACCTGCCGTCGTGGTCTCCGCCGGCTCCTGAAGAAGGAGAGGTAACGATAGAAGGCGATGAACTCTACACCCGAGTGGCAGAGAACCTTTCCCCCCTCAGAGTCACAGGGATGGACGATTAGCTTCATTGAACGCCAGAGTCGTTACTGGATAGAAGCCAGTGCCGGACTCAAGGATGCGCAGTTGTTTGAGCAAGGGGTTCAACGGGCCTGGCAGTGGGCAGAGCCGAGTGAATGGATACGGTGGTTTACTGATGGTGAGCGGCGCTACGGCAAAGAACTCTGGAAATTGGCTAGTGTCCATCTGCCCAGCAACCTCACCACAGCGGCCTATCCCCACCGGAAAGTATGGCGTGAGGGATTAGAAGTCGCGATGAAAATCAAGGGGTCTCAGGGAAATCGGCGAGTTGAGTGGCTCAAGCAAGAGCATCCCTTTACAGCGATTAGTCCGAAGGCAGAGGTTCATGCCAATCATGTTGAGGCCTTCAACAGCGCCTTGAGGCGGCGGGCGACAGCTTACCGAAGGCGACAGAACCACTATGCCAAGCAGCTAAAAGGCTTACAGAGAGCTTTGAATGTGCAGCGGCTAATCCACAACTGGGTGAGGCCCCATTGGAGTTTAGGCAAACGAACAACGCCATCTATGGCGATGGGATTCATTCAGAGGCCCGTGAGAATCTCTGAAATACTCTTACCCAGAGGCTTTGAATTCCTCACCCTTTAACAAGACAGTGCCCTGACCACAAGGGGCGGAAAGTCGCCGCACTATGGTCGCCAACAGCCCACCCCAAAATCCCCGGTTGGAAATGGTCGACCACTGTCCAAATCCACACCTTGTTGCGTTTTCGGCCCACAAAGGTCTCCAATTCGTCGAGTTCACCGACCCGAGGAATTTCCTCCGGGTCATCAGCATCGGGCAAGCATTCGCCGACCTGAGCCAGCCAGTTCATCACCGTGGTGTGAGCCACTCCGATAACCCGTTCGATGCCGCGAAACCCCAGACCATTGACATCCATTCTCAGACATAACCGCTGGGTCCAATTGCTGTACCCACGGGGGCTATAGCTATCGATAAACGGGCGACCACAGTTCACACAGATGTGATTTTGCTTGCCTCGACGATGGCCATTCTTGCGGATGTGATGATGGCCGCATTCAGGACACTGCATAAGGATTCCTCATCTCGATGAGACCATGAGATCCTTGATAACGGAAAAGTCGTTCCCGAGCAATCTCATTCATCCCATCACTGAGCAACGCCCAATTTACTCTTGAATTGATGTCTCATCTTCGAGGGGGCGGACGGGTTTGGTGTTGTCTGGCAGGAAAGACGAGGGCAGGGTGTAGTCGCCATCGATCGCGACCACCGCAGGCCGATCGCTCACCATCACCTCAATGGTATCTTCAGCACCATCGAGGGAATGCTCGGCTTCGTAGATCACGTCGCCAGCTTGGTTTTGCAGGGCGATCACGACGGGCATTTCCAGCGGCGCAGTGGTTTGCTGGCCGAGGTCGGTGGTGATGAGCTTTTGCGCTTCGACGTTGAGTTGCACCCGGTATTGACCGTCGGTAAAGGGTTTGTAGGTAGCGTCAGTGATGCCGACCTGATAGGTGATGACCTCGGCAAATAGTTCGTTGATGAGAGCCTGATCGCCCTCAGGGGCTTGGGCGGCGATCGCATCCTTTAAATCCAACACCGTGGCGTAGGGAGGAGCTTGGTAGCGATGGTCAGCCAGGAAGTTGCGAATTCCAGTGAGCAGGGCTTCTTGCCCAATTTGCTGTTCAACCAGTTCCAACACCATGCCGCCTTTATGGCGGGCGATAGGCAGTTCGTTGTAGATGTCAGCTAGAGGCGGTTCTTGGAAGTCGATTTTGCCCAGCTGACGAAAGTAGTCGCGCATGAGCTGCTGCTTAGCCAGGCGCTGTTCTTCCGGCGGGCGCTGCGATCGCTGATAGAGCTCACTGGCATAGGCACTGAGGGCCTCGCGAAGGGTCATGCCCCCCGCTACATCGGCGGCGATTAGCTGATCTTCCCACCAGGCGTGAGCCAGCAGGTAGCTCACCCAGTCCACCAGGGACTCCCGGCCCGCGCCGGTGGCGTCACTTTTCCACGCGAGCACTTCAGGAATGCCAATCGTGCCGCCTTCGGAGAACACCATGCCGTCGTAGTAGACAAACTCCACCACCCGCACTTGTTCAAAGGGATAAGGGCCAAAGGTCTCTTCATAGAAGGTCAGTGCTGCGCCCACCTGCTCGGCCATCAGCGCCACATTGTCAGCATGTTGGGGATGGTGATAAATCTCGATGGGCACGCGATAGGCGTCGGTGCGATAGGTGTCGTAGCGGGCAGAGAAAACGGTGAACTTGCCCCGCGTCGGTGTCGTGGACTGATAGCGGAAATAAGCGCGATTGCCCGTCACCCATTCATCTACCAACCGTCCCGCCGTGACAGCGGTCTGATCCGCCGCTGTGCCGATAGTGACGTCCGTGCTGCCCCAGCCCAAGTGGCTCACCATCAGAGCTTGAGCCAAGCCAGTCGGGTCATCGTGGGGGCGCATGCGGTCTTCTAGCGGCGGCAATCCCAGGTTGGCCCGCAGCCAGGCTTTTTTGTGCTCCACCATTTTGGTGTAGCCAACAAACGGCAGCATGAAGGGGCTATACAGGTTGGTGCCGTTGTGGACGACGTCATTGGGGTAGATCAGGTACACGTCATCGCTATCCACCTGATTGCGAAAGCCTTGAGCGGGTGCGGTGGCAGTCTGAAACTGCAGCATCTGCTGTTCGCCAGGCATGAGCGGCGTCGCCAGATCGTAAATGTAGTAGCCCCACTCCGGATGGGCTGCGCGCAGGGTCGCACCGGGGTAGACCACCTCGCCGAGTTGCAGGTTAATGAACGTCAGCAGGTGAATTTCGCGGATGGGCTGGTCGGTGCGATTTTCCAGAGTGTACTGCCCCTGGGCCTGAAAGTAGCGCTGGTCGGGATACAGCTCGATGGTCACCTGTGTATCGGTGACGACGGGCATCGGCAGATTTTCATACTGCTTAAACCGGGTTTCGATCGCTGCCGCCGTTTCCTCTTTCCCAGCAGGCTGATAGGGGTTCACTACCATGGTGTTGTAGCCAATCCAGGTGCCGACCCCGGCCCAGAGCAGCACCAGCCCAGCCAGCGATCGCTTCACCGTGCGGTGGGCCTGTTGCCAGCCCTGTCGCCAGGTGCGCCAGAGATGGGTCTGCTCGGTGCCGCGCGGCCAGACGATGAACGCCAGCAGCATCAGCACAGCGGCAAACAGACACCAGTACAGCCCATACCAAAGATGGCCGACAAACAGGCCGCCGTAGCCATTCATCGGGGAATAGTCAATGTCGTTGGTGGCGGCGAAGCGATAGAGGTTGTGATACCAGCCCAGCGCATCCAGCGGAATGTGGGAGAGCGAAATCAGCACCACCAGGGCCATGCCCAGGTATTTGCGGCGGGTTATGACCTGGGTAAACAGGGCCAACGCGGCCGTGATGTAGAAGTAGGGGCCGTGCTCTAAAAACAGCATCTGCAAATACAGCGGCACCTGTAAATCGGTGTAGCCGTTCAAGAGCTGATAGGCCATCATCACCGCCATGGCTAGCAGCAAATTTAGCGTGATGACCACGAACAGGGCCGCCAGTTTGGCGAGCAGCAGCACCCCATTAGTCACGGGCGTCGCATCAATCACCGACTGCAGCCGCAGCGTGCGATCGCGCCACACCACCTCGGCCGAGTAGACCACAATGATGGCGAACAGAATGTACTCAAAGTAGAGATTGGCTGAGTGAATCAAAATGTCAGTGCTGGGATTGGAGTAGTTGAATGAGCGACTGCCAATGGCGGCCATCACCAGACTGACCAATCCCCCCGCCGTCAACAGCAAAAATGCTCGCCCCCGCAAAATCATGCCCGTTTCAAAGCGACTGCGGTGCCACCATTGACGCCGGCGATCGCGGCCGTTGAGCGCCGGCCGCCGCCACCGCAGATAGCGCATTTCTTCATCTTGGCCGGGGCTGGCATAGCCCCAATAGGCCCGCGCCGTGCGGCCTTGCTGTGGGGTCCCGGCGGCACTGGGCAAAGGCTGGCTGAGGGGTGACGGGGGCCGTTGCCGCGTGGCCGATTTGCCCCCTTTGCGGCTGGGTAACTGAAGCGAATAGCCTGCATAACTGCCGAGCCAGATGGCGGTGGCGATCGCGAGCCACAGCAGTCGATTACCGATGAAGGTGCCGCTGAGGGGCGGCATCAGCGTGTTGTACTGATGCACTGTCCAGGCGAGGGCCTGCTCTTCCAAGGCGTAGAAGCCAAAGGGATCGGCCAGGGCCCACAGCCGATATTGCGCAAAGTTGATCACGTCGACCCCGACCATCAGCAGCGAGGCCAGGTAGAACATGACCAGCAGGATCGCTCCGGCATAGGTGATCGCCAAACTACGTGTGCGAGCGGCCAGGCCAAAAGCGATCGCCGACACCAGCAATAGATTTGGGACGGCAATCAGCAGATAGCTGAAGAGGTAAGCGTCCAGTCGCAGCGGTCCGATGGCATAGGGATTCAAACCCGGTATTAAGCTGCCCATCACCATGCCCGGCAGATAGGCCGAAAACGCCAGCAGCGCCATGCCAAAAGCCGCCCAAAACCGCGTAGCCAGGTAGCGACTCTTACGAATGGGGGTTGCCAGGATCAACTCTTCCGTCCGATTTTGTGTATCGCGCACAAAGGTCTCGGCGACGAACGCCGCCGCCGCCAAGATGCCAAAGATGGTGTACCAAATCGTGGTCTGAAAGATTTGCAGCGGACTGTTGACAAAGAAAAAGGCGTTGCCTTCGCTGCCCTTAGCCACCATGTCAGTCAGGGCGATCACAAAAAACACCAGCGTAATGACCCAGAAGGTGGGGCGGCGTAAATGATAACGGCTCTCGAACGTGAAGACGGGGGCGGAGAACATGGGGTAGGGGGTGTGAGGGTAGCAGGGTACGAGGGTGCGAGGGGAGTAGAGGAGTAGTGGCTTACCGTCGCTGCTCTTTTGGTTCAGACACTGCCAAAATCTAATGTTCAAATGTTCGAACGCTCCTGGAGGTCAAAAACAAGAACCAAGAGCGAAAAGCGAAGAACCAATCAGACAGCGATCGCCACTGGCTGCGCCATCAACGCGGTGAAATAAACGTCGTTGAGGTCAGGCTCGACGAGCTGGAAAGAGGCATCGGGCGCGGTATCGCTGAGGACCCGGACGCAGCGGCCCCCGCGTTCCATCCGAGTGGTAATGATCGTCCACTGAGGATCGATGGGCTGATCGGGGGCAGCTGCGCACATCCACACGCGTCCCTGCAAATGCGCCATCAAAGTGCGGGGACTACCTTGCTGCACGATTTTGCCCCGATCAAGAATAGCCATTTTGGGACATAGTTCGGCCACGTCTTCAACGATGTGGGTCGAAAGAAGGAGGACGCGATCGCGACTAATCGTGGCCAGCAAATTCTGAAACCGGATGCGCTCGGCGGGGTCAAGCCCGGCCGTAGGTTCATCCACAATGACGAGCCGCGGCGACCCCAGCAGGGCCTGAGCAATGCCAAAGCGCTGCCGCATGCCGCCAGAAAAGGTGCCCAGTTTTTGGTCGCGCTGGTCATACAGGTTCACTAATTGCAGTTGTTCTGCGACGAGCCCCCGCCGTTCAGGCGCGTTGACGAAGCCTTTGAAGACAGCCAGTTGATTTAACAACTCAGCGGCAGACACTTGCGGATACACGCCAAAATCCTGCGGCAGATAGCCCAAATACCGCCGCGCTTGCTGCGGGTCTCGGAGTAAATCGATGCCGTCCAGCGTGACGTTACCCTGATCGGCTGTCTGCAGCGTGGCTAACGTCCGCATTAAGGATGATTTGCCAGCCCCATTGGGGCCGAGTAAGCCAAAAATGCCGTGGGGGATCTTGAGAAAAATATTTTTCAGAGCCTGGATACCGTTGTCGTAGGTCTTGCTCAGCCCCTGAATCTCCAGCATAAACCCGCCTAATGAGAGTTATTCTTGATAGCCAGCATACTATACTGCGTCTTTGTTAGCGATCAAACCGCATTTAGCAAAACTCTGTTTTCAAACTTGATGGCCTTCCCACAGTCCGCAGTCCGTTACGCCGCCGATTTCACAGGAACGGACGCTCACTCCAATCTTCAATCTCGTGTAACCAAAACCCATAGAGAATTGGTTGCCCCTGCTCGTCAGTTAGAACAGCGGTGCCGGGGCGATCGCAGAGGTGCGCTAAGACCATCTGATCAGCATCCACAGTCACTAGAGCCACCACCTGACCAAACCGGTAAGTATTGAGACTGTTGAACCGGGGCGTAAATGGCGCTTTCAAACGAATGAAATCGCCGGCTCTCACCCTTTGTCCTCAGAAAGGCCCATCTCCAATTGCTGGCGGCTGGC
The DNA here is from genome assembly GCA_937899725.1 of uncultured Halomicronema sp. Lineage (GTDB taxonomy): Bacteria > Cyanobacteriota > Cyanobacteriia > Phormidesmidales > Phormidesmidaceae > Halomicronema. The sequence continues at coordinate 30,342 of CALCCA010000022.1, read as the reverse complement.
CTGCAACTGCTCCCACAGCTGACTAATTTGCTCAACCGCGTCATCCGACGAGAGTCGCCCCCCCGTGTGTAAGCCACTGATATACCCAACGCGCTGAGCAAACGCTTGCAAATTTGCTTTAAACACGAGTTGTTCCGGCCGAACTACCCCCTGACAGCGGACATGAGGGTATAAGAAGGCTAGCAGCGATTGATCCATTCCGGCACCTCTATTAGACCCCAAAAATCGAATTTCCGTGTCTAACCTTATCAAGACTGACTCTTATTAACAGGAGCCCGCTGCAATTATATCGAATTCGCCTTAACCTTCAATTAACCTATGGTGGTCAATCTTAGTTTTGACGAGTCGTCGGTTCGGGCCGTGCCTAAGCTTGATACTGACACCCCCATTGTTTGGTTTGCCAGGTCTCCTTGCTCTCTATTCCAGATCATCACTCAAAGCTACTCATTAGCATTGTTCGACTGTCATTTTGGCAAGTGCTGCATTGTTCGCTGGAGTCGTGGATAACGCTATCAAGATCCTCTGCCTTGGTCTGAGTGACGCTGCGCTAAAGGAGCACTGATGAACGTTCTCTTGGCTAAGGATCCGTTCGAAATTAAACTACCGGAATGTTCATGACCTATGCGACTAAGCTTATGGTCTTGCCCTGTCCAAAATCGGTAACTTATTTACGGACGACTCCTAAGCACTTGATGGATGCTTGGCCGGGTGAGTTGTGCTAAAGCTGCTGATACCACCAGGTGACTTTTTGGGGTGAGGCCGATGGCGTAAAGTCTCGACAGTCTTTAGCTGATTCGGTTAAGGCGGAGTCAGGATGAACCGCACACTGCAGTTGTTTGCACCCCGAAAAATAAGTACAGCGATAACAGGGTGTGGCCTGAATCTGTCGGGTTTGTACAAACTGGCGATGCATCCCCTGCAGGGCTAAGACAGCAAACCAGAGCATCACACAACACCAAGACACCGGGCCGAGGAGAATACTCACAATCAGTAGCGTATGCGAAACACAGATTTGCGCCATAGCAGTTTATGAATTAGGCGAGGGGGTGAGGGTCAGCTTTTGCCACAGCCACGTATCGATCGCGAACTTGCCTGGGCCATTGACCAAAAAGAACAGATAAAACGAGGCATAGAGAGCGGCTGTTTCGAGCGGCGTGACTTTCAGCCCATTCCCTTTAACGTGGAAGAACATGGCGACCAGCATGGTGCCCAGCAGCGCCGCTGCACTCGGACGAGTCAGCAAACCCAACGCGAGTAAGATGGCCCCAACGATCTCGGTATAGGCCGCGCAGTAGGTCAAAAATACCGGATAGGGCAGGCCGATATAGGTCACCACATTGTCAGCAAAGCCTTGGACATTAGCCAACTTATCGAGGCCGTTGTGAATCATCAGCCCGCCCGCACTGACCCTGATCAAGAGCCAGAAAATTTGGTGCCACAGACTTTCGTCGGTCATGGAGTGAAAGAGAATCCGCACCAGGATATTGGGTTGTTGGCGAGGGGGTAAGGCCGTCATGCGTTACATCTCATTGATGACTTCCTCTAATCTTATTGCAATACTTTCCTATTAGTGCAAAGAGATTCAGCAACTTGCATGGGCAACAGTTGAATCAGGAGGTGCAAGGTTTTGGGCGTAAATATTGAGGCATGGGTGCCGGGTGAAAGGTTGGGGGTGCAAGCGTTAACCTGAAACTTTCACCCTTCTGCTATATTGCTGCTGGAGAGTCCTAGCTCAGGATGGGACTGCTCCATTTTTGAGAGTGATTTTCATCAGAGTTGTACTGCGATCGCTAATTTATGAAGCAACCTGATTCGGTGCAGAGGCTCAATCCTACAGTTTCAGCCTTGGGCTTGGTCAGTCTTTTGAGTGACTTTGCCAGCAAAATGGTGTATCCCCTAACGCCCATCTTTTTGACCGGCGTATTAGGGGCACCGGCTTGGACGGTGGGCGTCGTGGAGGGCATTGCGGAAAGTACCGCGAGTATTCTCAAGCTCTATTCGGGCTGGCTGTCTGATCGCGTGGGGCAGCGTAAGCCCTTTGCGGTGCTGGGCTACGGGTTGGGAGCATTATCAAAGGTGGGCCTAGCGGTCTCGTTCGGTTGGGGCCATGTGTTGGGGGCGCGGATCATCGATCGCGTGGGTAAAGGTCTGCGAGCCGCTCCCCGCGATGCCCTCATTGCAGAGAATTGTTCACCCCAGCAGCGGGGGCGGGCGTTTGGGCTGCACCATAGCCTCGAAACGATGGGTGAAATTCTTGGCCCCTTGGCGGGATTTTGGTGGCTGTGGCAGTTCCCCGAAAACTATCGGGGGGTGTTTGCGATCGCCTTCATCCCGGCTTTGCTTAGTGTTTTGGTACTGCTAGCGCTGGTCAGAGAAGTGCGATCGCCGTGTCAAGACCGGCGATCGCGCCCTCAGTTTACCTTCCAAAAACTATCGCCGACCTATCGGCGGTTTTTGCTCGTTGTGGGGCTCTTTGGCTTGGGCAATTCATCCGATGCTTTTCTCCTCCTACGCGCGCAGGAGTTAGGTTTCGCTAGCAGTCAGGTGCTTTTGCTCTACGCAGTCTTCAATCTGGTGGAAGTGTCTCTCGGGTTGGCCGCCGGTAACTTGTCCGATCGCGTGGGACGACGCCCACTGCTGGCGAGTGGTTATCTTGTTTTTGCCCTAGTGTACTTAGGCTTTGCGATCGCGCCCAGTGCCGCCGCCATTTGGCCGCTGTTCATGCTCTATGGGCTCTACTCCACCCTGACACGGGGGGTGCAAAAGGCTTTTGTGGCTGATCTCGTTCACCCTGACCGGCGCGGCGCGGAAATTGGTACCTTTTACCTGGTGGTGGGCTTAGTCGCCTTACCAGCCAGTTTAGTGGCAGGTTGGCTCTATACCCAAGTTGGCGTGGCAGCGCCGTTTTATCTCAGTGCGGCGATCGCCGTCATGGCGGCATTGCTGTTGTCTCAAGTTGGCCCGACTTCATCGCGGCTGCCTTCTGCATGATCTGGCTACCAGTGCTTGTGCCGTTCAGTCGGCTCCGGTAGAGTGCACTAAAATGACAAATATTCTCAACAAAATTTGAGCAGGCGAATCGACTATGGGGTTTTCCAAATCATCCGCTGAGGGACGCCGCCGGGAACTACGCATCTTTCGGCGAGTCATCGTCGGGGCCGCGATCGCCGCTACGGGCCTGCACTTATCGTCAGCGCCCTGGGTGATGCAGTTGGTGAATGGGATGTTGGGCGACTTGGCGGTGGAGTTGGCCGATGACGCCATTGAATTCATCGTGGTGGATGAGGCCGTACCCGAACCCGAAGCGCCGGTAACACCGCCATCGGCAACCGCGACCGATAACGAACCAGCAGCATCGGCTTCAGAAGAGTCTGCTCCGCCGTTGAGAACCACTGAATCCACCATTCCGACACCGCCGACAGCCGAGTCGATCGCTACCGTGCCGACCGAGTCCGCGATCGCCACGGCAGATGGCGTCGAAGGCGGTCAAGGGGCCGCCGGGAATGCCGCTACGATCGGTTTGATTAGCGGCGATGGCAGCCTGGTGGGCGAGCCGACCGCACCCGTGGGGCCAGCCAATGTGCGACAGCGGGAGCCCGTGCTAGAAGTCGCGCGAGCCCAGCCCCCAGAGGCTCGCCGGGTGACTTGTGCGCCCTGCTCGTCGCCTGACTATCCGCTGTCAGAACGGCGAGAAGATATCGAAGGTCAACCCGTTATTAATGTCATCTTTGATGCCAATGGCAATATTGTCGAAGCGGTAATTGAGCGCTCTAGTGGCAACGCCGCCTTTGACCAAGCTGCGCTCGCCGAAGCCCAAGCCAACTGGCAGTTCCAAGACCCTTACGGTTTGGGCGGGCAGGTCTCGGTAGAGGTCAACTTTGTGATCGAAGGCTCTGAGCAGTTTGACGCCGCTACCGCTGCGGGTCGTCGAGAAGCGATTGAGCTGCCCGTGCAGCAATCTATTGTGCCGGTCACAACTCCAGGGACGGCGGCATCGCCGACTGAGCAACGGGAGCCGGCTTTAGAAGAAGCGACACCCGCCGCTGCAGCAACAGAGGCAGAGACGAATTCCGAGGATGAGCCCAACCTGGCACCGATCGACTCTCTAGAAGACCTGGAGGTCGATCCGGATATAGACCCGCGCGATCGCGAGGCGACTACCCCGGCAGCGGCTGAGGCAAACGGCGAGGCGATCGCCCCCGATATCGACATTATCCCTAATCTAGAAGAGACGTTAGAGGCACCGTTCCCAGACCTGCCAACGCCAGAAAACCAGCCTGAGCCGCCACCGGAAACCGAAGCGGTTGAGCCTCCAGAAGCGGAGTCTGTAGATGAGTTTTGAATGGTCAAAGCGACAAGTTCCTCATCGCTCTCGCTGGAACGATGCTGCCATATTCAAGTGTTGGTCGATACAGGAGAGCGGTTTTACGATATCTTTAGTCAGCACTCAGCCCCTATGAGCCGAATTTTGACGGCTCCTGTTCGTTGGTTCGTATCCTCTGAGGGGGCGTCTGACCATATTCCAATAACGAATGCGTAGGGAAGTGCTTAAGACATGATGCGGCAGTGCTAGTGCCCGTAGTATTGGGGTGGAACTGTGAGATGTTGGACGCTCCGATTGCTAGGACATTCCTCTGTATGCCGCTTCAACTAAGGGCGGCAGCGGGGACAGGCGCGTGACCGAGATGAATCAAAGCTGGTGGATTTTTGCTTTACTGTCTGCCGTGTTCGCGGCCCTGACGACGATCTTTGGCAAGATTGGGGTGGAATCGGTGAGCTCTAATGTGGCGACGGCGATTCGAACAGTCGTGATTTTAGCGGTGGCCTGGGGGATTGTGTGGGCTAGAGGAGAATGGCCGGGCTGGGCCGGTATTACTCACAAGACGATGTTGTTTTTGCTGCTGTCGGGACTGGCGACAGGGCTGTCCTGGCTGTGCTATTTTCGAGCGTTGCAGCTAGGGCCAGCGTCATTGGTGGCACCCATTGATAAGTCAGGATTGGTGCTAATTTTGATTTTTTCAACCGTATTTTTAGGGGAGCCGTTTACCTGGCAAGTGATGTTAGGCACTAGCTTGATGCTATCGGGGACACTGATTTTGCTATGGTAGAGCCCGATTGACTGACGCCAGCGGCAATTGCTTCAGGGCGTCACTGGTCGGTTAGCGATCGCGACCGCCAACTCGACTCTCCTGAAATTTGCCAAAAGCCTGATAATGTAGTGAATTTCAGCTTTCCCCACATCGATCCGGCAAGAAAAAACACCCACTGTAGACAGCGTACGAGATTGCTTTTTCCCGCTAGAACTTGAGGGGGCATCACCCGGTCAGCAGTGCGATACTTGGCGGCTTTTGCGAGCGCCCAGCGATGATTCAACCCTATTGATTTAAATTCTCAATAAACTGTAGGACGCTGACGCCATCGTCTCTAACCGTAGGATTTTCGTGCCTCACGTACTGGATTAATCAGCCTCGCGATCGCGGGCAGTACCCCCTTCCTCATTCCTCTGCCAGGCTTTGCCCAAACCGTTTAAGATCTACCTACTGTCCAGCCTTTCTCCATTACACCATCGCCGGACACTGAAGATAGCCCGGCGATGCCGGTGGTGCAAATCATCCAAATTCAACTCGTGCCGATCGCCTGCAGGTGGTGTGGGTGGCCAGTGCTCTGAGCCAGAGGGCGATTGCTGATGGTTAGGTGGGGAGGGCAGGGGAGATCGTGCCACACCTCGACATTCCCATCTGCACAAAAATCCGACTGTCTCAAATGAGTACAGCCGGATGAATGGTTCAAGTCGATCTTAGGTGACAGGGAACAGGTGACAGATGACAGGCAAGACCTATTCCCTATTTACCTATCTACGCAAACACGCTGTCGAGACCGGTAACACCCTGCACCACGCCGATCAGCTCGTTGCTGTTGGTCAGCACCAGGGTGTCGTCACCCAGCTCGAAGAACCTCACGCCGTTGGGCGTCAGCCCCCCCAGCTTGATTTGGTCAACACCGACCTCAAAATCGGTGATGGTGTCCACGCCTTGAGCTAGGCCCAAGACAAACTGGTCGGCCCCGGCCCCACCCGTATAAATGTCGTCGCCGAGGAGACCATTAAGAATGTTGTGACCGGCATCGCCCACCAGCGTATCGGCAGCATCGGTGCCGGTCAGGTCGCCAGTGAGCGGCGGGGTATTGCCCTCGGTGATGGTGGCGATGAGTTCGTAGGAGCCGAAGAGTACGCCCACCTCTGGGAAGGTCCAACCACTACCGCTGAACTCTACATTGGGGTCGTAGTTGCGGTTGCCCAGTTGACTCACGCCCACGTAGTAAGTGCCTGCGGTTTCGGCAGTGTACTGAATGAACGGGTCGCGGGAGAACTCTTCATCGGGGGCTGCACCGTCATTGTTAGCAGCTAGCTCGTTACCTGCTGCATCGAATAAGCGCAATTCGGCGTCGAGTTGTTGAGGAATACCTACCAGTTCTTGAAAAAGATATCCTTCTGGGTAAAAGAGGACATCAGAAGAGTCTTCGAGTGAATCAATATCTAAGCTGATGGCCTGTCCCGCTTCTAAAGTGAACGAGTAAAAATCTACATCTTCTGCATAGCCCAAAAAGTCTCCACCAGACTCTTCTCCAACGCCTCCCAGATTCCCTTTTACAGATGTCGCAGCGTTATCCGCACTCAATCCTAGAGAATTTGCTTCGGATAGAGTGCTGTTGCCCTCAATCTCTTCTGGAGCGCTAACCTGTCCTGGCGTATCGCTTAGTAAGAAAGTCACCTCATTGAAGATCTGAACAGTTTCGTAGCTATCGCTCGGCTCTATTCTAAAAGTTGCCGTTTCGCTATCCTCATTCATGCCATCGTCGAGAATCGGTAAGCTCACAGTGGCTTCTCGTTCGGTGATGGTGACATCAAACCCGTCGTCCCGTACAGCAGCAATGGTGCCACCTTCTACCTCAATGGCTCCTTGATCAAAATCAGCCAGAGAATCTGTGCCAACACTGACGGTTAAGCCTTCTGCTGAGGGTAGCGCACCCAGGCTCAGGTTAAGAAGCCCAACAGTGTTCTCTGACTCAATTAAAGTTGTACTTGATGCATCATCAACAGTAGCAGCGGTGGGAGTAACTAGAATTTGAGAGGCAGGATTATCTTGAATTGAAAGACTGACTTCACTTGCACTGGGGTCGATGGTGTAGCCTAATTGGGGCTGTAGGGCAAAAGTAAGACCGAGGAGACCCTCTTGAAAAGTGTCTTCGGGTAGACCTGTATCAACCGTTAACTCATCAAAGACAGAAAGGGTAATGGTCGCCGTTTGTTCTGTGATGTTAAAGAAAAATCCTGATGCATCGGCATTAGCAAGCGGAAAACTGCCGCCACTAAATTCGGCATCAAGAACATCAAACTGACTGATGGGACTACCGATAAGTGTATTGTCGTCACTATCAAGAAATACCGTTAAGCCTTCTGCTGGGGGTGGTTCAGATAAGGTGAAAGTGAGAGTAGTCTCAGTGCCTTCGGTTTCAATGAGTTCGGTTTCGCTGATGGTTATACCAACTTCAGGAACAGTGTCTCCACCACCGCCCGTGGCAGCAGGGACGTCTTCTACCGAATCGTAGTAAGTCACCTCTGCTGTCCCAGCATCGGGAGCAATCTCATAGCCCTCCCCAGCCTGTAAAAAGAAAGTAACATCTTCAGCTCCGTCGGTTTCTAGCGGCTCATACGCATCTAGAAAAGGCCTCATCCCAGTAAAATCTATGGGAAAACCCTCAAGCCGATTAGCAGCCTCAAAGTCAACGGTCATGGTGGGCTCTTCAATGCGGAGCCGCATCCCCGTCGGTATACCCTCCTCATTATAAAACGTGCTCAAAAACTGTCCGCCGATGGTGCTGGGAAGACTGTCTTGACCAACCAACGAAACATAATCAAACAAATTGACGTTGCTGTTGAGGACAATTTCGATGCCTTCTTCAGGAATTTCGCCCTCCGCTCGAATTACAAAATCAACCCTAGAGATGCCACCGTCTTCGACAAATTCCACGACCCCAGGGATAACATTCCCTTCGCTATCGTCAGTTGTAGGATTAGCCTCTAAAGAGAGGGTTGGCGGATTTGTGACATTGGGGTTGCTCACAGGTGGGGTGGGCATCCCCGTTTTGCGAGGATTATCGGGGGTCAATAAATCGATCTCGATGTTGTAATTACCAAAGCCTAATCGATTGTTGTCTCCCAATCCTGGAGTTTCGATGCTGTAACCGACGTCGGTAAATCCAACATCGGTAACGCTTTGTCCAGCGTAAGTAGGCGTCGCAGAAGCGAGATCAGAAACACCAATGTAGTAGCTCCCATCTTTGGGTGCAGTAAATTCTAGGTAGCTTTCCGTTTCATCAAAATTAACCGTTCCATCTTCGTTGAAGGCATCACCCAAATTGTTAGCCGTACCGAATAGCTTATCGGGGGCAGCAGCACTCAGCTCAGTCAGACTAGCAAGAAGCTGGTTACCATCAGCGTCAAATACCGTCAAGCTGGATAAGAATCCAATGTCAAAGAGACCCATATTGCCTTCAACTTCAAAAAGTTCGACAGCAACGGTGTCTCCCCCACTCAAATTGACCTGATACAGATCGACCTCCTCGTTGAAATCGATGTAGGTATAGGTGCCGTCTTCGTTAAGGTATCTGTTGCCGATGTTGAAGTAGATGGAGTCAGTAGCAGAAAATGTTGGATTTTCAGGCGTAATTCCTGTATCTGTAGCTACTGTAGCAATATCATTGGGTTCAACAACAATACCTTGCGGGATATCCGACCGCGTATCGACTAGCTCGAAAGTACCACCGCTGTAATCTTCAACAACTTCATAGCCGTCTCCCGCAGCTAAGCTAAAGGTTGCTGTCTCTTCTACTTCCGTTTCGCCGTCGTCTGCGATCGCCAAGTTAACCAGCGTTGTATACTCCGTCATCAGCAGGTCAAACCCACCGTCACGTACCGCTGCAATCTCACCGCCTTCAACCGAAACACTCTCTAGGTCAAACTCGCTCAGGTTCGGTGCATTGACTGACACCAACAACCCCCCTTCCGGAATCACGCCGTTCGTCGCGAGAAACGCATGGGCACTAACTGTTCCTTCATCCTCAATCAGATAGCCTGGCCCGGTAAATAGACTCACCTGTAGCCCGTCAGGCGCGGGCGGCTCCGGCGTGGGTGGTTCCGGCATCTCCGTCAGCTGGCTCGCCTCATCGACAAAGGTGACGGTACTGCTCGTGGCACCTGGATCAATCGTGTACTCGCCCAGCCCTGTAATGTCGCCTTGGTCGGCCTCGTCCACCTGCTCTTGAGTCCTGAGCGAAAGCGCTACTTCTGCCAACCCATCGAAGGTCTCTGGCAAAAATGTATCTGGTTCAGGATTGTCGAACACATTGATTGTGAAGGTGCCAAAGGTCGCACCCGCCTTAATCGTGAGGGCAAAGCCTGAGTTATCGAAGTTGGTGACAAAGCTAGTGAAGTCAATATTTTCAGTCGTTGGACTGGACGCAAATCCTGGCAGGTCAAGCCGGTTGATAATTTGCTCGACTTCGCTATCGACATAGACCTTCAGCCCACCTGCGGGTGCGGGCTCATCCAGGTCAAAGCGAACGGTCAGGGCGGTGCCTTGGTCTTCGACCAGCGCGTTCAGGTCACCGTCAAAGTTTGTAGAGGTAGACAGACTAACTTGGGGCATGTTGGAAATCCATAAAGATCTGTTAGCTCTGAACGATGGAGAAAGAGTCTTTGCGCTCTGATGTCTCGTCCATCGTTATTAAGAGCCATTCGCAGCAATCTTACGAAATCTCTAAAGTCATTTTTTGCCTTAAATCATCTTTTTTTTGCCCTAAATCGTTTTTGCCTTAAATTCTGCCCTTAATGCAGGTGACGCAGCCGTGGGCACAACCCAGTCAAATAGAGATTTAATGTGTTGAACCAGTAGAGTGCGGCGCAAATATGCACACCATTGACGATGGCTAGGGTGTTGGGTGCAAGGGTCACGGTTCAAAGTGGGTAGCCTTTCACAAAGGTAAGGAGACTGCCGCCACAGAGTACTAGAAGCAGTCGGCGATCAAACCATCGATGATGTTGGCATGGCAGGCGATGGGGGACATTTCACAATGACGGCTTGTTAGCTACAAGCTTTTTGATAGGTCTTTGGCCCTACACCAAACTTTCGCTTAAAGGCTCTCGAAAAATAACTGAGGCTGGCATACCCTACTAGGTGAGCGACTTCAGTGACGCTAATATCTTGCTCTGCCAAAAGCTGCTGCGAAATCTCTAGCCGATGTGTCTGCAACTGCTCGAATACAGTGGTACCGAATATCTGCTGAAAGCCCTTGCCAAGAAGAGAAGCATTCAATCCTACCTGCTGCGCTAACTCCGTTAGAGAAGGCGGATTACTTAAGTCTCGTAATAGGATCTCTCTGGCATAGTAGATTCGCTCTTTCTGTTCGGGCTTGAGGATGTCTGATGCTCCCTTGCCTGCTTTAATCACTCTTTCGTGCTCTAGCACCAGAGCGATTAGCTCAATTGCTTTGCTTTCTAAGTATGCTCGCTTAATGACGCCGCTATAGGAACACCGCAGAATCTGTTGCAATACCGCTGCCATCGCCGGTTGAATGCTTCTGGTCTGCAGGTAGTAAATCTCTTGATTGGAGGGTTTGACTATATCCTTCAATTCTTGATTTATTCCTTCTGCTAAAGAAGCATCAAAAGAATAGAGTAATGATGGCTTAACGTAGATTTCTATGAAGTCATAAGGCAAGGCATCTGAAAAATCACCAACACCATAAAGTGTTAAACCATTGCTTCTGATGAGATAAGTGCCAGTTGCACAGGGAAGTAAAGTTTCACCAGAGTGAGATTTAATATTCCATTGCCCATTGGCTAAAAGTGCAAACGAGAACTTAATCTCGTCTAACGATCTTTCAGATTGATAGATTACCTGTAAAGGCTCTTTGGGTCGATAGTGATTGATAACTAACGATATACCCTCTCTTAAATCAATTTCCCTTCTCCATCCTTGTATGACTTGAGTGTCAAAATTACAGATGTAATCTAGTTCATCCAAAGCATCGTATTTCTCTTCAGGGGCTGTCTGCCACTGCTCTAAAAAGAGTCCATCGTCTGTTAATCTGATTGTCATAATTTAATCGCTGAGACCTGATAATTATGATTTTAAAGGATTGGTTGAAGGCATAATAAATACAGGTTTTATCTTTGACTAAAATTTCTTTATCTGCTGAATGTGAGTGAATTTGAAGCCGAACATTCCTATTAGGATCATAGCGATCGCGCTCCCTACATACAATAGCGCCATGCCAGACCCTGCGCCGCTTCCTGTCACTGGGCTAAATACCTTTTGCATCACTACCGATGACTGCATCGCCGGTTCTAAAACGAGATCGCTCAGCACCCCAGCAAACAGTCCGATGGGCGTATGCAGCAAATCGTCAGCTAAAAAACTCACCGCAAACACGCGGCCCTGCACTTTGGCTGGAGTTGCCATCATCCAAAGTGCCGATTCCGACCCCCAAATTAGCGGGAAGGTCATAAACGCCCAGAACTGAGCTGGGAACCAAATCCCAATGCCTTGACCTAACCCAAACGCGACTTTTGCAAAACCAACACTGATATAACCCAGCAGCATGCCCTTTTTGTTTCGCTCGAAGCCACCCCAGATACTGACGATAATTGCGCCCGTAATCCCGCCCAAACCGGCGATCGCCGAAATCGCTCCCAAAATTTGAGAACTGCCGTCTGTCCGAGCCAAAATCATCGGGTTATAGAGCGTATCATTTATCTTCAGCAACGCACCAAATAGGGCTGTCACCATCAGCAAGGTTCGTAAGTTAACAGAGTTCCATAGGTAACGAAAGCCAAAGGTGACTTCCTGCCAAGCCGCAGTAAGCCAACTAGTTGCCTTTCCTAAGAAGCGATCTTCACGCTGAGGTTGAGGAATGTTGAGTAGCGCGATAGTGATGATGGCGACTACAAACGTTGCAAAGTTAATCGGCAGAATACCGCCAAGACCCAGCACCGGATAGAGAATACCTCCGATGGCTGGCGCGACAATATTAGCCCCATAGCTAGCCGCTGTAGTCATACTGCTAGCACGGGTATAGTTTTGTGGCTTCACTAACATCGAAATTGAAGATCGGTAAGCCAGTTGGCCAAACTTCTCAAACCCACCATTTATCCAGGCTGCCGCATAAAAATGTCCGATAGTAAGCTGACCATTGGCCTGTAGCCACCAAAGCACTAGCGTTGAAACGGCTGCTACCCCTTCACTCATGATCAGCAACCGCTTGCGACTCACGCGATCGACTAAGATGCCCGCAAACAAAGACGTGAAGATACGCGGAAACTGGTAGAAAAAGCCTGTCAGTGCTAACGCTGTAACTGAGCCAGTCTGCTCCCAAACCCAGAGGGTAATGGCAAAATCTGCCATGCGAGTGCCGATGGCTGAGATGAGGTAACCGAGCCATAAAGTCGTAAAAGTACGCAAGTTTACGAGTGTAATAATGGTCTTCTGATACTACGCTGGCGGGCTAAAAAAATGGTTTGGATGCGCGGAAATTGAACTGGGCTTCAACATTTGCAAAATTTGCAAGCTTGGCCAGGATCGGTGTCAGCGTTAGGAAGGGCGATACTCTGAAGGATGGCTCCGCGATCACGCACTGGCCGCTCCATCCTGTTGATTTCAATTCTCAATAGGCTGTAAGATACTGGCTGGCTGCAGGGCTACCGAGGGAAATCGATCGCTCATGATAAGGACTTGAATGCGTCACATTACTGAATTTATCAGCCTCGCGATCGCGGGCAGCGCCCCCTTCCTCGTTCCTCTGCCAGGCTTCACTCAAACCGTTCAAGATCCGCCTACTGCCCAGCCTCTCTCCGTGACGCCACCGCCGCCGACTGCCCAACGGGTTGAGGAAGCTGAGGGTCTAGAGGAGCCGGATCGTGAGACTCCTGAGAACCCGAATCATGAGGTGCCTGAAGAAACAGTGCCGCCGCCTGCTGATCCTGATGGTTCTGAAGATCAGGATAGTTCTGATCCTGATCTTCAGAACCGCCCTGATCAACCCGAGGCTGAGGAATTGCCGACGCTGCCGGACGCTGAAGACAGCCCAACAGGGCCGGTGATGCAAATTACTGAAATTCAACTCGTGCCGATCGCCGATGGCCTGCAGGTAGTGCTGGTGACCCGTGATCCGACTGCCCCCGAAATCTTGCAGTTTCAGGAGGGCAATACGCTAGTGGTCGATATTGTGGGGGCGCAGTTAGCGCTGCCCGAGGGCGATCGCTTCCAACAAGACAATCCGGTACCCTCAGTCGCCTCAATTGCGATCGAGCAGGTGACGACATCCGACGTGCAGATTACGGTGAACGCAGCGACGGAGACCGCCCCCAATGCCTTTCTCGAACGGGCTGCTGAATCGCTCATTCTCGATATTGCCACCACGCCACCGGGAGAATCGACTGAAGCTGACGATCTGCAGTTTGGCAATAACCTGCGGATCATCGTAGCGGCGTCACCGCTGCCGCGCTATCAGGTACCCACCGCCAGTGCCGGGACTCGAACCGACACGGATATCCTCGACATTCCGCAAGGAATTCAGGTCATTCTCCAAGCCGTGCTAGAAGATCAGGGGACTGACAGCCTGGGACAGGCGTTGCAAAACGTCAGTGGGGCGTTCACCGGGCGCTCAGAGAGTGGCTCACGGGCGACAACCCCCATTATTCGAGGATTTGAAACCGATAACATTCTGCGCAATGGCCTGCGAGACGACACGCTCCGCCTCGGCTCTGGCATTACCAATATTGACCGCATTGAAGTGTTGAAAGGCCCCGCCTCGGTGCTGTTTGGCTCCGGCAATTTGGGCGGCACTGTTAACCTGGTGACCGAGGTGCCCCTGCGTACCCCGCGCTATGACCTGGAGCTGACCGCCGGGAATTATGCCGCTTACGGGGCTGCCCTCGATTTTACGGGGCCGCTGGATGAATACAGCAGCTACCGGACCAATTTGGCCTATGAAAATCGCGGCAGCTTTATTGATTTTGAGGAAAGTGAATTTCTGTTTTTTGCCCCCACGCTGCAAATCATCGACACTGAACAAACCAGCTTAATTGTGGATGTGGAGTACCTCTATAATCGCTCGTCGGGAAGCTCATCCGGTTTGCCCGCAATTTCGGCGATCGGCCTGGAAAACAATTCGCTGGCGGATCGATTTCTAGAAGGAGACGCCTTCTCGGAGGACGATATCGCTCGGGCCGGCACGCTGGATATTCGCACCAACTCCGGCGAACCCGAGATTAGCCGTACGGAAAGCAATATCTCTCGCATTAGCTACCGGCTAGATCATCAAATTAATGACACCTGGCAGGTGAGAAATGAGTTTTTAGCCTCTTTCCAAAATACGGCTGAAGACAGTTTTGTGGCTGGGGTGGGCTTCTTTCAATCGCGGGGACAAATCGACTTTAATCGCCTCAATCGCCTGTGGCTCGATAATCCGAGTAACCGAGAAGCTTACACGTTAAACACCAACGTCGTCGGCGATTTTGCCATTGCGGGGATGGATCAAACCCTCCTGCTCGGGGTGGAGTGGTTTCAGGAAACTCAGGAGGATCGGCTGTTTTCGCGGCAATTCCTGACCTTTCTCGATCCGGATGTCGAACCGTTTAATATTTTTGCACCCAATTATGATCCGCAGCGGTTTTTCCCCGAAGATAATCCCGATTTTGCCTTTGCCCTGCGATCGGATAGTTTTACCCGTCGCCGCACGATTGGCTTATATGGTCAGTCGCAACTCAACCTTTTTGACAATCTGATTGTGTTGGTGGGTGGGCGGATTGACTTTGCCGATCAGTTCTTTGTCGATGCGGCGAACCTCACGAATCCTGACCCGATTGAAACCTCGGACACGGCGTTTAGTCCCCGTATCGGGATTGTCTACAAACCACTCGACAACATCTCGCTCTATGCCAGCTATACCGAGTCTTTTAATCCGGTGATTGGTCAGTCTCAGGTCGGTGAAGTGTTTGCCCCCGAGCGAGGCAACCAATTTGAGGTGGGGGTGAAGGCGGATTTGCTGGACGATCGCCTCTCGGCGACCCTGGCCTACTACCAGTTGCGCCGCACCAATGTCGCCACCCAAGATCCGGACAACACGGGGTTTCAAGTGCAGGTGGGCGAACAAGCCAGCGATGGCGTCGAGCTAGATATTGCGGGCGAGCTGCTCCCCGGTTGGAATATCATTGCCACCTATGCCTACACTGATGCCCGCATTAGCGAAGACAACCAGTTTTCGGAAGGATTGCGGCTCCAAAATGTGCCGGAACATGCCGCCAGTGTGTGGACCTCTTACGAAATTCAGGACGGCGCTCTGGCGGGCTGGGGATTAGGACTCGGCGTCTATTTTCAAGGAGAACGCAATGGTGACCTGTTTACCCCCTTTACCCTGCCGGGCTATGTGCGTACCGATGCGTCCCTCTTTTACCGCCGGGAGAGTTTTCGGGCGCAGCTCAATGTGCAAAATCTGTTTGATGTTCGCTACTTCGAAGGGGCGCGGGATCAGTTTCGGGTAACTCCCGGTGCCCCTTTCACTATTTTTGGCACTGTCGGTTGGGAATTTTAGATCAATGCGGACGTTTTTAAGAATTTGGGCGGGGCAACTGGTCTCGACCATCGGCAGCTATATGACCGTCTTTGCCCTGATCTTTTGGGTGTGGGAGGTCACAGGTTCGGCGACGAGTTTGGCCCTGGTGACTTTTTTTTCGCAACTGCCGCGTCTGGTGGTGACGCCCCTAGCCGGGATCGCGGTCGATCGCTGGCCGCGCAAGCAGTTGATGATCCTCGGCGATGTGGTGGCGATGCTTTGCACGATCGCGATCGCGCTGCTGTATTGGGGCGATCAGCTGCAAATCTGGCATTTGTACGCAGCGGTGGCCGTCTATGGCTGCTTTGGGCAACTGCAAACCCTGGCGTATTCCACGTCGATTGCGCTGTTGGTCGAAAAAGACAACTATACCCGCGCCGAAAGCATGGTCGCCGCCGTCAATTACAGTGGCGCGATCTTTTCGCCCATTCTGGCCGGTAGCCTCTATCCGCTCATCGGTCTCAAAGGCATTATCTTGATCGACCTGAGCACGTTCTTAATCGCCTTTGGGATTCTGCTGACGGCGACAATCCCTCAGCCGAGCGGCGACGAAGCCGAAACCACAGTGCCAAAGGTAAGCTGGGCCAACCTCACCTTTGGCTTTCGCCACATTCTCAAAACCCCAGGCTTGTTGGCCATGATGATCGCCTTCTCTTGCTTTGCCCTGCCCAGTGACATCGGCAAGGCGTTGTATAACCCGATGATTTTGGCGCGATCAGGAGGCAGCGAACAAATTCTCGGGGCGGTTACCACGGCAGCAGGTCTAGGGGGCGTGTTGGGAGCGCTGTTTCTTAGTTGGCAAGGGGGATTCAAGCAGCGGATTCACGGCATGCTGCTGGGATTTGCGGGGACGGGGCTATGCAAGATTGTTTTGGGCTTGGGGCAAACTGCTTGGGTTTGGATACCCGCGCACTTGGCGGCTACTCTACTGATTCCGCTTTACTACAGCTCTAGCAATGCGATTTGGTATGCCAAAGTGCCGCCGCCGCTACAGGGGCGGGTGCTGGCGGCTGATCAGATGGTGGGCTTAGGAATTGGGGCGATCGCCCCCCTGCTCGCCGGGCCTCTCGCTGATTTTGTGTTTGAGCCCGCGATGCAGCCAGAGGGTGCCCTCGCCAGAGTGTTTGGCCCACTGGTGGGCACGGGGGCAGGGGCGGGGATGGCTCTGCTCTACGTGCTGATGGCGGCCTTAATGGTGATCGTGGGATTAGCGGGCTATGGCTTTCGTACCTTACGCTCAGTGGAAACGCTACTGCCCGACCACGCGATCGAAACTCGCCTCGTCGAATAGGCGGTCGCAGCCATCACCCTAACCGTACGACTTTTGCAAAATTTGCAAAAGTCGGCAGTCGCTTGACGATCATCAGTTATTGAGACAAATAATCAATAAGCAATGACTGGTCAATAACTTTTCTGTATAAAATTCTGATCAAACTCGCCTAGCAGGCGGTGCTGATGATCCTAACAAAAGTTCCGGGTTTCCTAGCTTTCTAGCCTTTTGACGAGCCTAACGCGACTGGCAAGCCCTTAATGGCGGCTTCAGGCTCTCTGGGTATTTACGGATTGGTTTCAATTATCTTTATAAAGTTAACGTGTTTAAACCCAGGTCAGGTGATACCATCCCTCTGTAAGTTAATGAGATAAAGTCTCATTAAACAGCGCTAAAAATCGACTGGACGAGGCGGTTTCCCACTAAGTGCGACTGGGTAAGTCGCTAGCCAGCCATTTTCTCAATTCCACAACGGCCTCTCAGGCGGCTTTCTTGGTGGCCAAGACGAGGGTTAAATGACCGGTGATCTAGCTGCTCGTTAGAGGAGCCCGGATTTCAGCGCTTTAGCGCGATGGCTCGGTGCGGTGGGCTTAGTTGCTGGCGATGGCTGCTTTCTGAGAGCGCTGCGCTTGCCGAGAGGCGATCGCCTGCGGCATGGCTGCGCTAAGGCTTTGCTAATGACGACGCGTCTGCCCGCTGGCCCGGCCCAGTCGGTCTGGTGTGTCTGGCTTTGGCCGGTTTTTCTGATGAGTTTCAAGCCGGTTTATCCATTCTTAGGCAAGGGTCGCGATCGCTGCTGCGTTCCGGTCAGGGTCAACCCCAATCCTTGTCGGCCTTCACGACATCACACACTGGAGTAATCTCCCCATGGTTCAAGTTAGTCTCTCGACCTCTACCGACTTTGACGGCGACCTCAACGCGCTCGTCGAGGATCAAGGCAATGCCCTAACCGTGCGCTTCGATCTCGACGAACCTGCCCCAGTGGGTGGCCTGAAGGTCTATATTGACAGCGACATTGAGCAAATTTTGAATCGTCTGGATTTGCCGGCGGCGATCGCCAATCCGCAGTTTGAGAATCTCAATCTCTTCGCTACTCAGACCAATTTCGATAACTCTGGCTTGGCCGTGGAAATCGTCGCTGGAGCGACCTTCGCTACGATCACCCTGGATATCTTTGACAATGCTGAACCGGATACGTTTTTGCCCGAGACCTTTGACGGTCTGGTCGAAGCTGTCTTTGCGATCGTGACGGCTGACCAAATTGACCCAGCCGATCAGACCAGCATTACCGGGGTCGGCGACTACACGATTGCTCCCGCTGCCGCCACCAGCACCGTCCTCTTTGTCGATGATGTCAGCCAGTTGCCAGGCACGCCACCGCC
The DNA here is from genome assembly GCA_937899725.1 of uncultured Halomicronema sp. Lineage (GTDB taxonomy): Bacteria > Cyanobacteriota > Cyanobacteriia > Phormidesmidales > Phormidesmidaceae > Halomicronema. Next base: position 12,018 of record CALCCA010000022.1, on the reverse strand, counting down.
CCCGCCAGCCAACGGCTACGACGAAGCGGTGAGCGGCGATATCTCTGGTGATCCGAATAATCCAGTCGGCCTAGCGCTAGTAGAAGGCACCACTCAATTGTCCGCTTCCACGGGCGGCGGCGATCAAGAGTACGTCACCGTGACTGTTCCCGACGGGTTGCAGTTAGAGTCCATCCTGTTAGAGGCGTACTCTCAGTCAGATGTCTCCTTTATTGGGGTTCAGGAAGGTGCGACCTTTACTGAGCCCCTGGATAATAGCGCCGTACTGGGCGAATTCCTGGGTTACTCCCTGTTTGGCATTAGTGCGGTGGGCACCGACATTTTGGACAACATAGGCAATGGCTCTAACGGCCCTGGCTTTGGGGGCCAAGGGTTTTCTGGCCCACTCCCAGCGGGGACTTATACCTTCGCCGTCCAGCAACTAGATGGCCCAAGTGACTATAGCCTCGCCTTTAATGTCTCTGAAGCGACTGTCACACCGCCTCCAACCGGTGACTTGCCCGTTGTGAGTTTTGAGGCGATTCCGGCCGCCGTTTCAGAAGAAACGCCAGACGCTCAGGTGGTCTGGCAGTGGACGGTCACTGGCGACTTTCCCACGGAAGGCATCACCGTCAACTTTGACACCCTGGGCGACAACGATGTGATTGCCTTTACCGAGCAGTTTGCCGCCGATCGCGAGGCGGAATTCAATGACGCCGAGATTGTTGACTTTGACGAAAATACGGGTCGCCTGCAAATTTTACTCTCGGCCCCTGACGGCAATTTTGTGCTGCCCATCATCAACGACATTTTAGAAGAAGGGTCGCAAACATTTGATTTCCAGTTAGCCGCAGGCGAAGGCTACACCGTCGATCCGAACCAAAATTCGACGCTGCTCACCATCAATGACGATAACGGCGGCCCCGGCATTGGCCCCACTGTCGGACTGTCAGTGTCTGAAGCCAACCTGGCTGAGGGCGATCCCCTCACGGTGACCTTTACAGTCGAGGGTGATATCCCTGCAGATGGGGTACAGGTGCTGGTGCAGAGTGATGTGCCGGGTGCCTTGGGCCAATTCGACCTGGCTGATCTGGGCAATATCTCCACCACCGGTATCGAAGGTGTGCCCACTGTCGGCGATGGCAGCGGCGGCAGCTTCTTTGTCACCATTACCGAGCCCACGGCCACGATCGCCCTCAACGTCTTTGACGACATCATTGAAGAAGATCCGTTAGACATCACCTTTACCCTAGCCAACGGCGAGGTGTACGAGGTCAATCCAGCAGCGGCCAGCACGACGCTTACAATTTCTGACGAAATCCAGACAACCGAGATCAAGCCCACGGTGGGCATCAGCGTTGACCAAACCACACTGGTGGAAGGTGGTGACGCGCTAACGTTAACAATCTCAGTTGATGGCGTTATCCCAGGCGGCGGTATTCCGCTTTTGATCAACGACGTTGCCAGTGTACAAAGTCAGCTTCGCAGCCTCACTGAATTTGACGTTGGCAACATCACAACAACCGGGATTGAGGGTTTCCCCACCCCCGCCGACGGCGACAGCGGCTTCTTCGTGATTGTCACAGAGCCAACGGCGACAATTACGCTGAAGGCTTTCGATGAAGGCGCGGATGAAGATGAAGCTGCCGAGAGCTTTACTTTTGAGCTGATTGACGGCGAAGCCTACGAAGTGGCCCCCGATGCCAACAGCATCACGCTCAATATTGTGGATGCCGCTGACAGCAATGGCGGCGGGGGGGGTGAACCGGTCGTTTCGGTTGATGTGATTGGCGGCACCTTTAGCGACGAAGACACCCTGGTGACGCCCAATCTGGTGGAATCGGGCAGCGGTACGCCGATTCTCAGCCTGGTGGTCAGTGCCGATGGTCCGATCCCCGAAGACGGTTTGGTGGTGAATCTCAACACCGACTTGGCTGACATCACCGAGTTTATTGCGGGGGCCAACTTTGTGCCCCTCAGCTTTGGCGGCGAGGTGATCGGCGCGATCTACGACGATAGTGGCACGGCGACCGGCCTGCAGCTCCGTCTAGAGTCCCAAAATGCGGTGGTCAACTTCCCTGGTGTGGGTCTGGCAGCGACTGATCCGCAGACCGTCAACTTCTTTGTGGCCGCGGGTGAAGGCTACACCGCTGATGCTGACATGGCGGCTATTACCGTCTATGACACCATTGACCAGGTGCCTGAGGCGAGTGCGGTGCCTGAAGTCAGTATGACCCTGGCTGAAGCCGGTCCCTTTACGGAGGGCAGCGATACCGTCACGGTGAACTTTGCCTTGGCCGGTGAGATCCCGGCGACCGGGGTGTTGGTCTACGTCAGCAACAATGCCTTCGCTGGACTGGTGGATTTCGACCTGTTGAATGCTCAGGTGACGGGCGGTTCCTTCCCGGCTCCCGATGGGAATGCCGGTGGGTTTTACTTCAAAATCACTGAGCCGACGGCGAGCCTAACGCTGGCTGTGCGGGCTGACGAAGCCAGTGAAGGGCTAGAACAGGTGCCGCTGGCCTTACAAACTCTACCTGGCTATACCATTGCTGAAGGGGCAGGGGAAATCTCTGTGCTGCTGCAAGACGATGCCAATTCGATCCTGCAGGTGAGTGTTGAGGCCTCAGCCGATGTGCTGGTTGAGACGGAAGGCACGGCGGCAGTTCATACCTTTAATTTGAGTGCACCGCCAGCGGATGGCCAATTAACCGTGACGGTTGAGGCCCCTGGCCTGACCGAGCTAGATATCTTGGGCCTCCAGGTGGAAAACGGTGGCATTTCAGCCATTCGCCCAGGCGGATTTGATTTAGAAATCTTCGGTCAATCGGCCACGGTTACCCTGCCAGTCGTGGACGATGGCGTCTCTGAAGGGTTGGAAGAAATTTCCTTTAGCGTGGCTGCTGGTGACGGCTATCAGATTGCTCCCGAGGCCGGGTCGGCCAGTTTCCAAATCGTGGATACTGTGGAGCAGACCCCCGCGACCGATGCCGAATCGAACGACACGATCGCCACGGCGATCGCCACTGGTCTTGGCCCTGACAACAGCTCGGTCTCCATTGACGGGGCGATTTCCTTTAGCTTCAGCAATCGCGAAGTCGACCAGACCGAAGACGTCGATATGTACTCCTTCGCGATGGCCGCTGGCGATACCATCCGGATTGATGCTGACTCCGCGGTGTTTGACTCCGGGCTCGATACCGTGCTGCGGATTTTTGATGCGGGCGGCAACGAGGTCGCGGGCAGTGACGACGACTTTGCCCCCGATGAGCTATTTGCACCGGGCCGTCGAGATTCCTATGTGGAATTCACGGCGACCGAAACGGGCAACTACTATGTCGGCGTCAGCAGCTTTGGCAACGGCTTCTTTGACTTCTTCTTGGATGATGATGGCAATCCTACCAATGCGCCCTACGATCCCAATGTGGCGGGCAGCGGCACCGGTCGCAGCTTTGGCGACTACACCCTAAATCTGAAGTTGAATGAGGAGTTTACCCCGACCGTCACGGCGATTCCAGCCGGGACGGGGGCAGGCCCCACTGTTTCGCTGTCGGCCTCACCGGCGACCTACGATAGCGATGACAATCTGACGGCGAGTGCGCTCATACAGTTTGTGGAAGAGGGCGCTTCGATTCTGACCCTGGGGCTGACCACGGCAGGGGATATCCCAGAAGACGGTATTGAGGTTTTTCTCACCAGCAGCCTCGATCTGTCCACCGCGTTCAGTACAGGCGCACCCTTTAGCCCCGGCGGTGCGGAAGTGTTGGCGGCGGTCTTTGATGACGCGGGCACCCCAGTGGGCTTGCGGATTAACCTCACTAGCAATACGGCAGTTTTAAATCTCAATCTGGATAGTCCCGATGCGGCTCCGACCGATGGGGTGGAAACGGTGACCTTTACCCTAGAGCCGAGCGCTGGCTATCAGGTGAGCGATGACAGCACGTTCTCGACAGAGATTTACGACACCCTGGCGGATGTCCCCGTCATGCCCAATGTGCCTACCGTGGGGGTGGCCGTCAGTGAGACGGCCCTAGTGGAATCGGCAGGCAATCTCACGACGCTGACCTTCACGTTAGATGGCCCGCCCCCCGCCGAGGGCGTGTTGATCAATGTGGATAGCGGTGTGCGAGCGGCGTTGGGTGAATTTGATGTCTTTAACGCTGAGATTACGGGCGGTGATTTCCCGTCCCCCAATTTCCGCGCCAGTGGTTTCTTCTTCCGGATTACGGAGCAAACCGCCACCATTACGCTGGCGGCGTTTGATGAAACCACCAATGATCAGATTCCCGCCGAGGATGCCCTAGAAGGCATTGAGGAATTCACCTTTACGGTGCAGCCTGGGGTCGGGTATGCGATCGCCCCCGACGCGAGCGCCGTGACCGTTACCATTGCTGACAACCCTGACTCAGTGCCCCTGCCCGGCGATGATGGCGATGACGGCGACGATGGCGATGAGCTGCCGCCGATGGAAATGGAGTTGAATGACACCATCGCCGATGCGAATGCCATTGAGCTGCCACTCGATGGTTCATCCATTGTGATTGAGGGCGAAATTGGCACGACTCGGGCCACCCGCAACCTGATCGACCGTTCTGAAGATGTCGATATGTATGCCTTTGATCTAGAAGCGGGACAAACCCTGATTCTGGATGTCGATGGTGGCGGTACCGGTGATGCGGGCGTGGCCGGTTCCCTGCTGGACAACATCTTGCGCATCTTCGATGCCGAGGGTAACGAACTCGCCATCGTGGAAAACGCCGGGGCTCCGGATGAGGTTTTCCAGGCTAACGGTGATGCCTACATCGAATTCACTGCCCCCGAAACCGGCACCTACTATGCGGGCATTAGCAACCTGGGCAACAACTTCTACGACCCCAATGTCGCGGGCAGCGGCAGCGGCTGGACTTTTAACGATCGCTTTGAGCCTGGCCCCTATCGTCTAGAGGCGAGCCTGGCGACCACGCCAACGTTACCCACGGTGAGCGTATCGTTGCCTGAAGTCGTTAGTGAAGCGGATGATGCCCCCATCCTGACGGCGGTCTTTGCGGTGGCGGGCGCAATTCCCGTAGATGGACTGGTCGTCGCGATCGGCGGCGATGTGGGTTTCTTGTTAGACCCCGCCAATCGGATTGCCGACAACAATCGCCTCTTTGAAATTGTTCCAGAGGGAGGCATCACCGCCGATGGCTTTGGCCCCAATGGTGAGCTTCTGGTGCGGCTGTTTGCCTCAGAGGTGAGCTTCGGGTTGCCGATCTTTGATGACATTCTGGAAGAACCCGATACCGACTATACCTTCACCTTGTTGGAGGGCGACGGCTATTTAGTTGACCCCGATAGTGCCTTGCAAACGGTGACGTTTACCGACGGGGTGCCTGGTGGGGGCGGGCCGACGGTGAGCCTATCGGTTGACCAGACTGACCTGGCTGAAGGGGATGAATTCACCGTGAGCTTTGAGGTCGAGGGTGATATTCCCGACGGGGGGCTCACCGTTTTTGTGGATGGCCCTGCGGCTAGTCTCAGTGAGTTCAATATCTTCGGCGATGATGGCATTAACCCAGACACCGATCTTGTGGGCCTAGCTGGCTTGCCTGAACCCGACAACGATGCGGGGGGATTCTTTGCCACCATCACCGAAAATCAAGCCTCCATCAAGCTATCGGTTTTTGATGATGGTCCTACGGAAGGTTCAGAATCATTCACCTTTGAGCTAATTGATGGAGAGGAATACGAAGTCACCTCCATGGTCACCTACGATTTTGCCTGGACTGGGCAAATCGCTGGATTTAGCGTTGAAGGTGAGTTTAGCTACGACGCTAGCCAATCCTATGAAGCTGGCATTGTTCGGGAAGACGATCTGTTATCGCTCGACGTGTCCTTCTTTGATCCGGAGGGCAATTTACTGCGCACCTACACCGACAATCAAGACCAGAGTCTGTATCCAACCGTAAACTTTGCCTTCGACACTGAGACCGGAGAGATCTTACAAGATGGTACCTGGGATATCGATGACGATGTCAATCTGGAGAGAAATGGCTTCATGCTCGGCGTGGGGAATCCGGATCTCAGAAGCGAAATCGGTGTGCAGTCGGGACTTGCCTTCTGGACGCGACCGAGCGATGACAAGCTACCGCACCTACATGTGGATGACTGGGATGACGAATTAGGATTCCCCATCGGCTACAGTACCCACGAGGATGTTTCTTTCCCGACCCTAACCGTTGCTGATCTAATTGATAACGGTAAGGTCGGTGAGACTTATCTTGACCAGATCCAAGACAGGTTAGATGAATTCGGCCAGCCTGTTGTCGCGGCTGTCTCTGAGAGTGGTTCGGCAGGCAAGGTTGAACTCACGATCAATGATGGGGGTGAAGATGCGGTCTTTGCCGTTGAGTCAGGCGTGACTAGCGTCTTTCTGGATCTACCATTACTGGAAGAGGCCGCTGGCCTCACCCTGGCCGGAGTTGACAGCGACGCCACGCCCTTCTCGGAAGACTTCCAGGTGGGCTTTGCGATCGCCAACGACACGGACTTTACCTTTGCCCCCGTCCCCTTTACGCCCTTGGGCGGCGCGATCGAGCACGCCGGCACTATCACTCTGGGCCTCGGCGGTGCCGAAGCCACCATCGGTGAATTCTCCATTGGCTTTGATCCCACTCGGGTCTCTGATACAACCAGCGGCTTCTTCGTCGCTGACACTCTGGAAGACCCGCTCGGTCTGGAAGTCCTGTTTGACCTCAGCGCTCCGAGTACGGCGGCAGTCTCCGGCGAAGAACTGGAAATCAGCGGCACCGATCTGCTGCTGTCTCCAGAACTGGCCGGAGCGCTGGGGCTCGCGGAGCTGACCGGTGCAGATGTGGGCGATGCCCGCATTGATGCGTTGGTCTCGCTGACAACGGGCGGACCGCCTAACCCCGGCACGAGCACCGATGGTGACGATGAACTGGTAGGCACCGACGGCAATGACGTGCTGGATGGCCTGCGAGGTGACGACACCTATACCGGCGGGGCGGGGGCCGATCAGTTTGTCTTTGACCTGGCCCAAGGCGTTGACACCATCACCGACTTTGAGCTGGGGATTGACCAGATCAGCCTCGGTGGCCTCACGCCCGCAGGAGTGAAGTTCTTTGAGCTTGGCGAAGACACCCTAGTGCTAACTAACAGCAACGAGCTGCTGGGGGTAGTCCAGGGCGTCACCAGTCTTGATAACACCGTCTTTGCCTAGTTAGGGCATAGAGGACAGGGAATAGGGAATAGTGCCATCTGTTACCCACTACCTTGATCTCGGTCTTTCTCAGGGAGGGCGGAGGAAGGCCGAGAGCGAACTGACACCCTCAGACTAACTTGAACTATTAATCCGACTGGCTCAAATGGGAACAGTCGGATTTTTTATGTGCGTGGCAGCCGATCGCCCTCAGCAACTCCTGATATCAACCTTAATGACAATTTTTTGCAAGAAGATGATACATTGCATCATAGCTTTGTACGTATACCAGCGAGCATAGAACCTGGGGGCGCGTTGTTACAGAGCACCGGTCTATGACCATGGCGCGGGCTATTGATCGCCCTTGAATCTTGCTCTACAGCGACCGTTTTTGCCTCGATCGCGAGCCCTAGGCAGGTTGGGGCATGTTTAACTGCCGGATCGCCTGTGGCAAGCCCCTTCCCTGTCCCTTGAACCCTGCACCTTTCTACCCTCTGTCGTAGAACCCGAGACCTTGAGATATCTGCCCCAAGTGAGGAAAATACCCCCATGTCACTGCCCGATCGCGTCATTACGGCCCTCGATAATGCCCTAGATCGCAATCTGCCGCCCGAGGTGCCCGGTGCGGCAGTGGCCATTTTGACCCCCGAGGGCGAGTGGTTTGGGGCTAGCGGCGTTTCTGATCTAGCAAACGATACGCCGCTGGAGCCGAGTGATCGCTTCGAGGCGGGCAGCATTACCAAAACCTTTGTGGCCACCACGATTCTGCAACTCACTGAAACTGGTCAGCTCTCCTTGGCCGATACCCTGACCGACTGGCTCGCTCCAGCGGTCACGACGCTGATTCCCAATGCTGGCGACATTACGATTGAGCAACTCCTCAACCACACCAGCGGTATTGCCGACTATTTAGACATTCTGGTGACGCAGGCGATGTCAAACCCGACCCTCTTTTTGCAGGAGTGGGAAGCCGAGCAGCTGGTCGGCTTTGTGGATGGCGTTGATCCCTTCTTTGCCCCCGGTACCGATTGGCAATATTCCAACACCAACTATATTTTGGCGGGGTTGGTGATTGAGGCGGTCACTGGCAACCGCTATGGTCAGGAAATTCGCGATCGCATCCTCGACCCGCTAGATCTCGACAACACCTTTGTTTTTGGTGAAGAGGAAATTCCCGGCGGCTACGTCAACAGCTATTGGGACTTTAACAGCGATGGCGGACTCGACGACCTCAGCATCACGAACCTGTCGTGGACGGGCTCGGCGGGCTCGATTATTTCGAACACGGAAGATCTGGCCGACTTCTTTGATGCCCTGCTGGTAGACGACGCATTACTCCAGCCCGAGACGCTGGAGGCAATGCTTGATACGATTCCAGTCAATTCACCCAACTACGACACCTACGGTCTCGGGATTGGCACTTTGGAGTCGCCCAATCGCTTTTGGTATGCCCACCGGGGCCAAACCTTAGGATTCCGCTCGAATCTGTGGTATTCCCCGTTGGAAGAGATTACCTATGTGGAACTGCTCAATGGCCGCTCTAGCACCAACCTGGTCAGCGACCTGCTACCCACCTATCGCCGCACCATTCAGCCACCGACACCCGACCCAGTGACCTACGAGTTTGACTGGACCGGCCAAATCGCGGGCTTTAGCGTTGAGGGCGAATTTAGCTACGACGCCAGCCAGTTTTTTGAGGATGGCATCGTTCGCGAAGAAAATCTGGAGTCCTTTGATATCTCGTTCTTGGACCCCGACGGGACGCTACTGCGCACCTACGAAGACAATCACCTCACCTTCCCCGAGTTCAACTTTGCCTTTGACACCACGACTCAAGAAATTCTGCAAGATGGCTATTTCCTCGCGCCGGATGGCTTTAATGCTGGGGAAAAAACTGCCGTCGGTGGTGGCTTCAGCGGCCTCAACTTCTGGTCGCGCCCCGAGTTCAACTCCCAAGGCGAAGTGCCGCCGCCCCATCTCCATATCGACGACTGGGCCGATGAATTGGGCTATCCCCTTGGCTTTAGCTCCCATGAGGACGTGGCCTTTCCCACTCGCACGACGGCTGAGCTGATTGCCACGGGCCGAGTCGGTGAAACCTATGTCGATAATCCCCAGGCGGGGCTGGCCGCATTGGGTAGCCGCATCACCGTATCGCCGCCCCCCAATGACCCTGGCAACTTTCAGGTCGTCTCTGGGGTCACCAGCCTGTTTTTAGATTTTTCGCTGTTTGAGTCGGCGGGTTTGGTCATTCAAGATGCCACACCGACGGCAACGCCATTCTCGAATCAGTTTCAGCTTGGGTTTGCCATTGCCGACAGTACCGACTTCCAGTTTGAGGCGGTGCCGTTTACGCCCATCGGCGGTGCTATTAACCATACAGGTGATATTACTTTCTTGGTCGGAGGAGATGCCCTGCTGACGATTGGTGATTTTGCCGTTGGGTTTAATGCTGAACGAGCCAGCGATATCAATAGCGGTTTCTTCGTTGCCGACACCTTAGAAGACGGCCTGGGCATCGATATTCTCTTCGACATCAGCACCCCTGGTCGCCTGCTCGCCGCCGATGATGACTTGACCCTGGCCGATGCTGATTTGCTACTGGCTCCAGAACTGGCGGCAGTCTTGGGCTTAGGTGAGGCGGCCGGTACCGATGTGGGCGATACGCGCATTGATGCTGAGTTGGTGCCGCTACTGGGGCCGCCGCCCGGCGAATTCATCGGCACTGATGACAATGATGAACTAGTGGGCACCGCTGGTGATGACCGGCTTGACGGCCTCCTGGGCGACGACATTTATACTGGCGGGGCTGGCGCTGATCGCTTTGTTTTTGCCTTGGGCCAAGGCATTGACACCATCACCGATTTTGAAGTGGGCATCGATCAGATTAGCCTCGGTGGCCTGACGCCTGACGGGGTTAAACTCTCAGAACTGAGTGGCGGCACCCTAGTGCTCACCAATGGCAATGAGCTCATCGGCGTGGTGCCGGGCATCACTGGGCTCGATAGCAGCGTGTTTGGCTAGTGCTGTCAGTGCATTAGTCGGAATTGAGAGGATCACATCAACCGGATCGGTCCACCGCTTACTGAATCTTTTGCCAAGTAATGGCTCGACGTCTTTCTGCTGAATGATGAAGTATGAAGGTTGCTCTTTCATTTACCGATATCCAACAGGCCACGCAAGCATTTCAGCAGCAGGCTGGGGGCGATCGCCAACTTAATATCGGGGAAACGGTCTTATGTTTACCGGCCACTTTAGGGCAAGGCTACCTGCGCGGCCTGAACTTACGCGATGGCTTAGATCTCTTTATTTACGAATTTGAGCTCAAGCAAGATCTGATCCTCGACTTTACGCAGTTATCCCCTCAATATTCCCTGATCGATTTCACCTTCTGTGTTTCTGGCCGGACAATGGGTAGTCTCCCAGGGCTCAAGTCGAAGTTGAATGTCGCCGCTGGCCAAACCACTTTTACCACCATTCCCGATGCGGCGGGCACCACTGAGTTGCTAGCGGAGCAAAAAATTGTGGTCATCTGCTTGGCGATCACCCCCGATTTATTACTGACGCTGCTAGAAAATGATTTGCATAAATTTTCCCTCAATTGGCAGCAACGGTTGCGCCATGCGGCCTCGACGCCTTACTTTCAGCCCAACTATACCCATCCTGAAATTGCGAATATCCTCCAACTCATCCTCCATTGCCCTCATCAAGCGGGGATTCGACGGCTTTATTTAGAGGCCAAAGCCTTAGAGCTACTGGCGCTTTGTATGGCTCAGCTCACGCATTATTGCTCTGCCCCGGCACCGTTAGATGGCGTCAAACCCAAAGACATTGAGGCTTTGCATCGGGCCAAAACCATTTTGCTGCAAAACATCACGAATCCCCCTGGCATCACTGAACTAGCGCGGCAGGTTGGTCTCAATGAACGCAAGTTACAGCGAGGGTTTCAGCAGCTTTTTGGCACCACGGTATTTGGGGTTTTACACGACTACCGCATGGAGCGAGCTCGGCAGTTGCTAGAGGCGGATCAAATGACGATTGAGGCGATCGCCAACACCGTGGGCATTGCTCATCGGGGCTATTTTGCGAGTGCCTTTAAGCGTAAATTTGGGAGTACTCCCCGAACTTATTTAAAACGCTTGAGATAGTTTCCTGACAGGGGCTACAGCGATCTCGCCAGCGTTGATTTGCTAGTCAGCGTCGGATCAGTGATCATTGCTGACGCGATCGCGATCATCACTCCGGCTCCGGCTGGCTATCATGGCAAAACAACTCGCGATCGTCACCGTTACCACGGAGTATCGTCACCATGTCCCCCATTGCAGTTGACCTCGGCCCCGTCCAAGAAACCCTACTGATTCCCCTGCTCGGACGAGCGGCAGAAACCCAAAAAGCAAATGGCCTCATTCAAGACGACAAAGCCGTCGAGATTGTCGCAGCTCTGGATTACGACTTCTCCAAATGGCAAAAGTCAAAAACGTTAGCGGCGGCTACCTTGCGCACCCGCATGGTTGACCAAGACGTGCAAGCCTTTTTAGCCGACCATCCCACCGGCACCGTGGTTGAAATTGGCTGCGGCCTCAACACTCGATTCGAGCGGTTGGATAATGGTCAAGCCCGTTGGTTTGACTTAGATCTGCCGGATTCACTGGCGCTGCGGCGACGGTTTTTCCAAGATGAGCCCCGCCGCATCATGCTCGAAGCCAGTGTTTTAGATACCGACTGGATGGAAACCGTCGCCGCTACGGGCGGCCCCTGGTGCTTTATTTCCGAAGCGGTGATCATTAGACCTTATCGGAAATTGAACCGATAGGATGATTCATATCAGACGCATCGAC
>CALCCA010000021.1 GCA_937899725.1 uncultured Halomicronema sp. | reverse complement strand
CGCTGTGCTTATCTCAATGGGAAATTCTCGCAGTGAGTCTTACAAGACTGGGTTGACTCGAGCATGCGTTTGCCCTGCTGGTTGGGCTTAATTATTGGTGAAGCTCTTTCAAGGCTGCTAAAATGGCAACATACTTCCATAATTAGGAGTCTAAAGGCGATCGTACAAGCCTTTACACCCATTAACTCCTGTGTGAGTTTCCTGTAGAATCAAGAGTACCCAAACGGTTTTCGCTCGAATCGCTGCCACACCTATCTGACAAAGATAGGGCGTTCAACGAGCTGAAAAAGATATGGGCTTATACTTGACTAGACTTTTTGTCTTCAGTTTGCTCACTTACTCTCTAGGCATTAGCTTAAGGTGCAACGCTAGAGCTAGTAGACAGTTTGCAACGACGGATAATTCGTCAAATTACGAGACTGCTAGCAATCCCTTGATCATAGCGATGGGTTTGCTGGAAAATCGAAGCTTTTCTCACAAGGAGATCGCTCCAATTGGGGCGACTGTACCTGATAATTTTTCATCTCCTCGACAGTCAACTCCAAACCTGAGCACTCAAGCGAATTATAAAAGCCGCTTACAATATTCTCTCTCACCAAGAAAACGAGAGCTCGCAGACTCGAATTTTGCTGAGCCGGCGAGTCAGCAAAACCCTACTGAGCCAGAAGAATCAGACACTACGCCCAATGCAGACTCTGCATCACCACTCTTTCCTAACGCTGGTGAAGCGGTAGACCTCAGTCCTGATGAAGATCTTCTAGATCTTCCAGCCTCTCCCGAAGTACTGGAAATTGATAACATCATTTCCCTGACTCTGGAACAAGTTATTCGCCTCGCGGAGACAAATAACCGATCACTAGAAATTGCCCGAGTTCAACTGCGGCGAGATCATGCTTTACTTGACCATGCTAGGGCGCAGCTATATCCCACCTTGAGCTTGCAGGGCCAAATCAGTCGTCAACTTGATCCTTCAAGTGAAATCTCTACAAACGCTACACGCAATCAGTTAACATCTCAAATTGCGGAAACTGAGGCAGCTATCAATACCATTGAGAGTGCTCTTCCTGGCATTACCGATCCGCTAGAAGAAATCATATTGACGCTGCAACTCTCTGATTTGCAACAAAATCTGCAAAGTAGCCAAACTACGTTGAGTCAGTTGAATAGCTACCCAACAACAACTTTATCTGGAGGAGTACAGGTTGACTATGCGCTGTATTCTCCACGGCGAACCGCTAGTATTCAGCAAGCGGAAGCTCAGGCTGACTTTACCGAGCTCGAAGTTAATCGTTTACGAGAGGAAATTCGCCTGCAGGTCACCAATGCTTATTATGATCTGCAGGATGCAGAGGCCCAAGCAGAGATTTTCAGGGCAGATATTGAACGTCGTAATCGAAGCCTGAGAGACATTGAGGCGCTTTTAGGAGCTGGCTTAGCGACTCGGCTAGACCAACTCAACTCTCAAGTCGAGTTGGATGCTTCTCGGCAAAATCTGATTAATGCTGAAAGCCAAGTTCAATCTGCCCAAAGCACTTTAGTCCAAATTCTGAGTATTCCACCAGGGATAGCAATTACGGCGGCTGAGTCCGTGGCAACAGTTGATCCCTGGGGGCTTTCGCTAGAAGAAACGATTTTTTTAGCTTTGCACAATCGCGTAGAACTCAACCAACAACTAGCCCAGCGACAGATAGCCGAAGGTCAGAGACGGGCTGCTTTAGCAGGCACCCGTCCGCAAGTTAATCTATTCGCCACCTATGACGTCTTAAATCTATCTACAAGCGACCCTCGCGCTTCTTCAGTAGAGGGCTTTGGGGACGGATACTCGTTAGGGCTCTCGGTAAGCTGGCTTTTACTAGATGGTGGAGCCGCTAATGCGGGTGCCAGAGCCGCAGAAGCCAACATTGAAGTGGCCGACCTGCAATTTTCTGAAACTAGCAACCAGATTCGCGCAGAAATCACTCAGGCTTATGCCAGCTTACTGGCCAATACAGAAAACCTAGAGACTGCTCAAAACGCTGTAGAACGTGCAGAAGAGGCCTTGAGGATTGCTCGTCTTCGGTTTCAAGCTGGCGTTGGCACTCAATCTGATGTTTTAGATGCTGACTTTCGACTGACTGAGGCGTTGGGAAATGTCAAGACTGCAGCGTTAGGTTACAACCGGTCTGTGGCTGCTTTACAACGATTTGTCGGGATCAGTGCCTCTCAATCGGAAGTGGAAACCGAATGAAGCGAACCTGCAGGTTCGCCGTTTCCATGATCAATTATGCGCTGGTTCCACTCAGCTCGTAACACTCTATCTTTTTGGAACTTCTGCTTCAGGATGAAGGCCTTTCTAATGCGTGTTTGGAACTTACGCTCCGGCGAGCTTAACCTAGTACTGGTTTTAGGATTTGCGCTCCTTGGAAATTCTCTAGCCCAGAAAATTGCTGAAATTGAGTCAATTAGCCGATTTATCACTGATGTTGGAGCACCACAATTTTTGCTGCTGCTGCTTGTGAATAGCATGATCAGCATTGTAATGACAGGAACCCATACGCTTCTAGTAGATCGATTTAATCGAATTCAGCTGCTGCACTTTACTTGTTTTGGGCTCGGGCTGGCCTTTATATTTCTCAGATGTTTGTTTGCCCTAAATGCGCCAGCTTGGTTGAATAACTCGCTTTTTTACTTACTCTCCGAACAGCAGTTTATTTTCTTCCCTCTGACATTTTGGGTACTTGCAAATGACCTGTTTGACCCTCGTCAGGCTCAAAGGTTATTTCCTTTGATTTCAACTCTAGGATTATTCGGGAATTTGATTGGCATCTTCATCGCTGCTTTTTCACAGGATTTGCTGCAACGAGTCAATAGTGATAGCGCTGAGCTACTTAGCTTCAATGCGCTGATTTATCTAATTTTGTATCTGGTTTTCTTGTTCGGCCTACAAAATGTGCAGCTTAGAAAAACGCAGATGCAGGTTCAGCCATTTAAGGAAACTTTATTAGAGGGATGGGGTTTTGTGAAATCTATCCCGGCTTTCCGGTATTTGACTATTTCAATCCTGGCAGTCGTAGTTTGCGAAAATATTTTTGACTTTCACCTATTGTTTATCTCCGGAACTATTTTTACCGATCAGAACAGCTACCAAAAATTCTTTAGTGCATTTGTGTTGATTCGAGTGATTGGCTACCTAGCTTTCGAATCTGTTTTTACTCGATTTCTAATCAACAAGTTCGACCTCAAGAATGCATTTTTATTTAGTCCTGTTGCCGCTGTAGGGGCTGCTTTAGTAGCAATTACCAATCCTGGACTGTGGGGCGGGGTCGTCGCAGTGCTGCTGCATAATATACCGCTTTACACTGTAGATAAGACTTCAAGGCGTTCTTTTCAGGCTTTTGTTCCTGAAGAGCGGCGCGGACGAGTCAGCCTATTTTTGGATTCGTACTTAGTGGCAGCTGGAGCAATCATCACGGCTTTAGTCGTGGGTGGAATCATCATCATTAGTCAATCTCTTGGCATCATGGATTATTTCTACATGTATATGGTCTTCGGAGTCATCGTCGCTCTCATTGCTCTTTTTGCTATTCTCAAGATGCGCTCAGTTTATGATGCTAGCCTGTTTAACTGGCGCTTAAAAAGGCGTCAGCGCAGTAAAAGTATATTTGACAAACTGGATTCCCAAGAATAGGCAATAAATTGTTTTCATAGTTGGGCAAGCATGGAATTATTTACTCGACTCAATATACCAAGACAACTGAGTCTCCGAACTAAAACTTTGATTGGTTTTACGCTGCTATTTAGTGGTTTATTTAGCCTTACTTTCTATTGGTTTTACACATTTACCATCGATAAAACAACTGAGCGGCTGTATACAGACATGCGCCAAACGGTTGCTGGTGCAGCAAAAAAAATCGATCCGGATGAAGTGGTCGAACTTTATGAAAAAGGAATTACTTCTAATGGCGAGCTAGTGGATGGCGCGATCTCAAATGATCCTATATTTCAGAAACATCTAACCTTGTTTCAGCAAGTTAATGATATCGAACCGCAGGCCTGGCTATATACCTTTGTTGTCGTTGACAAGCCGCCTGAAGAGTTCGAGGATGATGTCAACCTCGGATCTGCTGAGAACCGTCCCCCCATCATCAGCCAAGACCGATTAGCAAATCTTGAAGAAAACTATTCTCTTTCTACGGTTTTTTTGGTGGATCTCTGGGTCGCTCATGATCCCTCAAAAGCCGCTAAGCTCTTAGAGGCGATTCCCGCGAATGAGTTTCATGTTGAGGCGTTCCGGGGCGATGATTTGGTCGATCGCCCGCTCTATAATGATGGTCTTTTTGGTAGTTGGATTACGACTTATCTCCCTCTGAAAAATTCAGAGGGAGATACCATCGCCGTATTGGGAGTCGATTTTGAGGCTAGTTACGTTCAGCAAGTCAAAACTGCAATACGAAATCGTATCATGCTGAGTTTTCTGTTGACGTATTTATCACTGTTTTTATTGGTTTATATCCTTTCCGGTTTACTGACTCATCGGATTGTCAGGCTTACCAATGCTGCTGCAAAGATTGGTGAGGGTGACTACACCTACGATCTGAAATCATTTTGCCGTCATTATTTACAGGACGAAGTGAGCACCCTCGCTGAGGTTTTCTTGTTGATGGTTGGTAAAGTAAAGAAGCGAGAAGAATCTCTTAAGATGCAGGTTAAAGAGCTCAAAGTAGAAATTGACGAAGTGAAACGAAAGAAGCAGGTTCAAAAGATTATTGGCAGTGATTTCTTTCAAGACTTACAGTTGAAGTCCAACAAAATTCGGGCGGCGATGAAACAAACCAATGATGAAGCTCAGGGCAAAGAGAGTTAACTGATTTTGAGGGTGCTTGTAAGCATGCCCAAGCTTGTTAAAGGCTTAAGGAATATAACCTCCAATTAGGTGGAAAGGGATTATGCAGGGTACAACTTCTTATACTGTTGCGCTAGTTGTGATTTGCTTGCTAGTCGTGGCTCTATTATGGTTGCCTGATGTTTTAGGCAAAGATTGATGGCGCTAATCCAATTGGCGGGCCGCTAAGGCTGCAAATATACCTTCTTGTTCAACGAGTTCATCAAAAGTCCCCACTTGCATGACCCGCCCGGCCTCTAAGACATAAATCCGATCAGCATTACGGATGGTACTCAACCGATGGGCAATGACAACTCGAGTCGCCTGCAACCGATCTAAACTTTGAGTGACGATACTTTGGGTCCGATTATCCAGGGCACTCGTGGCTTCATCGAGCAGAATAATTTTGGGTTTCAAGACAATAGCTCTGGCGATTAACAGGCGCTGCCGTTGACCGCCAGATAGGTTAGTGCCCCCTTCACTGACCACGGTATGCATACCCATGGGCATTTGCCGAATATCGTCGGCTAGTCCAGATAGGGCGGCGGCTTCCCAGGCTTCATCGAGGGAGACCAGAGCGCCCCCAGTAATATTTTCAACAACGCTGCCGGCACCGATACGACCATTTTGCAAAACGACTCCCAGCTGACGGCGCACTGCCTGAATATCGAGACCGGATAAATCTTGGCCATCGTAGTAAACCGTTCCTGCAAGGGGAGTTTCAAATCCCAGCAGCATTCGAAATATCGTCGATTTGCCACTTCCTGATGGACCGACTAAGGCAATGAATTCTCCGGGTTCTGCATGGATGCTGACATCATCCAAAATCAGCGGGCCATCTTCCCGATATCGAAAGGTCACGTGGTTTAAGCTAAGCTGCCCTGTGAGCCGGCCAGGATCGGTCTTGCTGGAATTACTTTCTGGAGTGCCTTTAACAATGACTTGAGCCCGTTCCCATAGGGGAACGATGCCCAGGATGTCGGTAACGGTATTGCCGAGTGAGGTTACGCCTCCTAAAAAAGTGCCATAGGCGGCGTTGAAGGCCAGAAAGGTGCCAATCGTTAAGCTTGCCCGACCATCGGCTTGGGCAGCTTGTAGGGTCAAAATGGCAAACCAAAAAATTAAAACGGAGCTAAGTAGAGGCAGAGCCTCAGTCAGGATGGTGATGCTGTCGTTTAAACGCTGGATGCCGGCTGCCAGTCGAGTCCGTTGGGCAAACAGCTGCGCCCAGGCTCCTAAAGCCCGCTCTTCTGCCGCTGCCACCCGCAACTTTGCCACCCCGTTGATGAGTTCAACGTTGAGGCTGTTGATGTCTCCGTCTAGGACTTCTTGGCTACGGGCTTTTTTTACCAATTTAAAGCTCGTAAAAAAGGTAATTCCTGTGGTGACTACAGTGATGCCAACAGCAACGATCGCCAGTCTGACGTTGTAGACAAACATGAGCCCCAAATTCAGCAGGGCAAAAACGCCATTCAGTAAAGACTGCTGAGCAGCACCGCTCAATTGTCGGCGAATTTGGCTCACTGACAGCAAGCGAAGCAGCAGATCGCCGGTGGCATAGTTTCGAAAAAATGAGGGATGGAGCTGTAGAAGTCGATCCCATACTGCCGGTTGCACTGTGCTGTCAGCGGCCGTTTCTACTCGCAACGAGACCAATCCCTGAGCGAACTCAAAAATTGATTTGGCGAAGGCTGAGACAATCAACGCTAGGCCAAGTTGGAATAGCAAAGCGCGATCGCCCGCCGGAATGGCGTCATTGACCAACAGCGAGGTCGCCTGGGGCACCACCATGCCCAACAATGACCCCACAACCCCCAAACCCACAATCCAGCCAATATCCTGAATGTGCCCCTGCACAGCAAACTGCAGAATGGCGAAGGCCTGCTGGATTTTCTCCGGCAGGGGACGGTAAAACATGTAAGCTTCGACGCCCAAAGTATCCGCGATCGCTGCATCGACTGGAGTCTTACCCAGAGTGAGAGGATTGAAGAGAACATAGCGTCTGCGACCCTCTGGTAATAAGGCACAAGGGACTCCCTCTGCGGTGTGGGTTAGCAAAGCGCCTTGCTCATGGTTCCACCAATTACCGGTGAGCAGCACCCGGCGAATGCGAAATTTAGAGGCGCTGGAGATCGCTTCAATCGGTTCCTGAATCCGATCTAAATCGATGGAAGCGGCTGGTGTCCGCACCTCAATTCCCATCGCTCGCCCGACCGCTCCTGCCGCCACCAAGAGTGGGGTTCCCACTTGCGGTAGGTTGATCGCGGCGGTGTTCAGCACGCCGGTCAGTTCGCCGATTGCCCCAGTCATGGTTTGCTGAGTCAATCGCTGGCGTTCTTGAAATTGCTGAAATTCGAGCTTAGTGGCTTGTTGCTCCAAGCACTCTAGATATTGGAAAAGATGGTGATGAAATTGCTCAATACCCAACAGCAGGTCGGCAGCGGTGAGGACATTAGGATTCAGGTTGTCTCCTAATGTCAAAATTTCCAACTCAGTTGACACCTGAGCCTGGAGCCAGAGGTCAGCCGTCACCGGAAACACCGAGCTAGTCGTATCGACTGCCAGCGTCTCTAACCCCAGCCACCAGGTATGACCTCTTAGCACTTTGACCCAATTAACTTGGTGCCGTTCCGGGCCCAATACCTGATTTGGTTGTAAGGAGAGAAACTTAGATTGCTTGACCAATACGGTCTCATAGCCCTGGGGAACGAGATCGAGGGGGTGTTGAGACAACCCAGTACTGAAATGCCGTATCCACGTTTCGAGATTCGTAATTGCGCCGCCATCGTCAGCGGCGATCGCAGCCATGAATTCAGCGATCGCCAGAGGCTGCAGGATCGAGGTTTCATAGGCGACAGCCATGAGGGCATAATCCGCGGTTTTGCCAGCCCATACCCCTGTGCCTAAGATCCATTCTCCAGCACTGATAGTAAACAGATATCGGCGTTGAGAAATCGGTTCTTGATTGGCATCTACCTGCACCGCGAACAGAGCTAGTGAACCAGAGCTGACATACCAGGCAGCATTTACATCCCGCAGTAATAGGGGTTGATTACCCTGCAGGGTAAGCGACGGGGACAAGGCAGGACGCTGACCCATTAGACGGTTCCTCTCTGATCGCTGCTCGCATCGTCGGTAGCATCGGATGTACCGATTAATTCCTGATACAAGCCTTCCTGCAGGCGAAGTTCCTCGTGGGTTCCTCGTTGTGCGACTTTGCCATGATCCAGCACGATGATTTCATCGCAGTCACGAATCGTGCTGAGACGGTGAGCCACGACGATACAGGAGCAGCCACGACGACGCAGATGGCGATCAATCAACAGCTCAGTTTCAGCATCCAGAGCGCTTGTGGCTTCATCCAGCACTAGAACTGCCGGGTTACGCACCAGAGAGCGGGCAATTTCGAGACGCTGACGCTGTCCCCCACTAACACTGGTGCCCCCTTCTGCCAGTTTGGCGTCATATCCACCTGGCATCAGGGCAACCAAATCGTGAATCTCGGCATCTTTGCAGGCTTGCACAATATCTTCCAGCGGCACTGTCGGATCCCACAGCGTGAGGTTGTCTCGCACAGTTCCGGCAAACAGAAAAATGTCTTGCTCAACCATTGCTAGGGAGTTGGCCAACATCGAGCGGGGAATTTCGTCGCGAGGCCTGCCGTCAAACAGAATCGAGCCTGACCAAGGCAGGTACAACCCGGTCACGAGCTTAGCCACGGTCGATTTACCAGAACCGCTTCCCCCCACCAAGGCCACCCGTTGCCCTGGCTTTAGGGTGAGGTTGAGATGGTCAATTAAAGGCGGCTCTAAGCGGCTATAGCCGAAGGTTAAATCTCGCAGTTCCACCTGCCCTTGCAGGCGAAACGCCTGTCTCGGTAGGCTCAAGGGCTGTCCCGGATGGGCGGGAACCTCTAAGTTCAGAGTAGCTTGACGTTCTGCCTCAGGATCGAGGGGATTTTCCAACACATCGTCCAATCGGTTCAGGTCAGCTGTCAGATCTTGCAAAGTGCTGCCAAAGCTCAGCAGCGTAGTGACTGGCGCCAAAAAACTCGTGGTCAAGGCTTGATAGGCGACCAACATGCCGATGCTGAGGGTGCCGTTCATCACCCGCAGTCCCCCCACTAATAAAATGACTGCCACAGCAATCGACGCCAGAAATTCTGGCAGAGTCGCGAGCATCTGGTTCGGTAACCCCGCTTGTAGCTGCGCGTTGTTCAGCTTGGCGTAGTATCCCGAAAACTTCGAGAACAGATCAGACTCTAATCCAGAGGCCTTGACGCTTTCGATGGAGAGCAAGCCACCGATCGCCACCCCAACACTTTTGCCGCTTTCTTGGGCGAGCTTGCTATTAACGTCGGTGCGGCTGTCGGAAAGTAGCTTTAAGACGATCAGGTTAATGGCGGCAAACGCGATGGCAATGAGAGTGAGCAGCCAATCATAGGCAAACATGATGACGGCATAAAACACAATCATGAGGGTATCAATCACGGTGGTTGCCAGTTGGCCAGAAATAACATTGGCAACTTTGTCGTTAAGCTGAGTGCGGTTGCTAATTTCTCCGGCATAGCGCTGCGCGTAAAACCCGACCGGCAAGCGCAAGGTATGCCAGATAAATTGCCCTGACATGGTGAGCGACAGCTTAATCATGAGTCGCCGTAAATAGGTCTGCCGCAAACGACTGAGCAAGCCTTGAATCAACGCCGTGAAAATCATGCCCAATAGCAAAGGTCGCAGCCAGTCAGTGCGACTTTGCACCAGCACTTCATCGACAAACACTTGGGTAAAAGCCGGCACAGCTAGACGCGGCATCGTCAGCAGCAACCCAGCGAGCAGACAAAATACAAGGGCCTGCTTAGAGTGGCTCAGCCGTGACAAGAGGGCCGGCAAAATTCCTTTCTTTTTGCCCCCTTTCTCAAAGTCAGGTCCGGGTTCTAAAACAAGGACAACCCCGGTATAAGCAGCGTTGAATTCTTCCTGACCAATCTTGCGACGACCAGACGCTGGATCGTTGAGATAAACCTGGTCACCAACAAACTTTTCGACGACTAAGAAATGGTTGAAATTCCAAAATACGATGCAGGGCAGACGGACTTCTTTCAGCTCCTCAATACTGCGGCGAAAGCCCTTTGTCTGCAGGCCGTACAACCGAGCCGCCTTCAGCACGTTCGAGGCTTTACTGCCATCTCTTGACACGCCGCACTCGCGGCGCAACTCTGGCAAAGGGACGATGCGCCCGTAATAGCCCAGAACAATGCCAAGTGCTGCCGCCCCACATTCCACATTTTCCATTTGAATGAGGGTGGGCGTGCGGCTCGGATCGAACCGCAATTGGGACACAAGATTGCTAATGAAACCAACAGCCATAGAGCGGCACCTCAACAGCTTGGCGAAAGAAATGGCGGGCGATCGCACACATTAATACACCCCCGTCCAGGAACGGAATAGAGGAATGATGTAAGCGATCGGGGCAATCTCCCCAACTCGCACCTGCACCTGCGTAGTTGTTCCAGAGGTGATTTCCTCTCTTGGGCCGCCCGAGGAAGTCCAAGCGTACCCGCTCCCATTGCGATCATCAGCGGCCAGCTGAATCGAGACCTGTACCGGCGGGCCATTGCGCGTAAAGTTTTGAGCCAGTTCAGCATTGCCCACGGCAGCGGCAACCTCCTGGGTGGTCAAGGGAAACTGCGATACCGACTCGACTTCGCCGACGATGCCGCCATAGCGCTCTCGCTTGACGATGCTGGGGGTGACCTGGGCCGTCATTCCTGAATCAATTTGTTTCCCATCCCGATCAGGAAAGTAAGCCAGGTTGATTAATTCTTTAGCTTCATCCGCAATTTCCAAAGAGGCCAATTGTTTGCCCGGTTCAATGACCTGACCGGTGACAATCGCGAGCTCTAACACACGCCCCGTATGAGGACTCGTAATCGTGCCCTGGTCCTCCAATTGCAGTTCGAGTTGGGCGATTTTCTCCCGCACCTGTTCGATCTGGTTGTCGCGATTGAAGCCGGTTTCCAGTTGTTGCTGATTCAATTGCGCTTCTTGCGAGGCGAGATCTTGTAACTGGGTCTGTATTTCCCGCACCGTATTCAAGTTTTGCAGATACTGGCGTTGCGCCTCGGCCTCTTGGACATCCAGCTGACGTCGCTGCGCTTCCAGATCCGCCACTTGGGCCAGGCTATTAAAGTACTCTTGCTCCGCCTGCAGCAGGACATCGCCAGTGATGACCTGCTCCGCGAGCAACTGTCGCCGACTTTCGACTCGCTCCTGCAAGGTCGGCAGCAATTCTCGAGTCTGCTGTAGTCTTACGTCGAGACTGCGACGGTTTTCTCGAATCGACTGCAAACTCTCATCCCGGAGCACGGGAGTCAGCGATTGAGTCGTTTCGAGATTTGCCTGTAGGGCTGCCCGCTGCTGTGCAATCACCGCCTTTTGCAGTTCTACTTGCCGAGCATCGAGCGTCGTGCTTTCATCCGTTTGGGCCTGCAGTCGCGCTAGCTTTTCTCGTTCCTGCCCGAGCTGCTGTTCCGTAGAGGATTGATCGATTGTCCCAATGACTTGCCCAGCTTCAATGGGGTCACCCGGTTGGACTTCTAAAGACAACACCCGCCCACCGCCAGGTACCTGCAATTGCACCACCCGCCGCGGCCGCACCAATACTCCCTGCCCAGTGACGTTGAGCGGTAGGCGTCCGAAAACACTCCATAAGCCGCCGACTAAAATCAGTAACCCCAGTCCCACCAGTGGCACCCAAGCTTTTGGGTCTACCACTTTTACCATTTGGTCCAGCTGCTCAGGAGAAGCTAGGCGATCAATCGCTTCTTGTCGAAATATCTTTTTCTTGGCCTTTTCCTGCTCCTGATTCGGCGTTTTTGGGGTCATGACGGATCTACCTTTAAGCGCTTCAGCATCCACTCAAACCGGGCACCCCCGACGGCTAAATGATCAATCAGCTCAAGGTCTAATTCGTCTTCGTAATGGATCTCCGGAGAGAGCGATTGACCGACCTGGTAGGAAGCCCGGCCATAGCCAAGACGGTTGATGAGGCTAGTCAGACGTTCTGACAGGAGGATGGTCAATACTCGATAAAATCGGGTGGCCATACCCGAGTCCTGTTGCAGCTTGATGGAGAGTTCTCGCCGCGGGATGGCCAGTAGAACTGACGGCTCAATCGCACTGACAGCAAACTTTGACAACCGCGAGTCAATTAGAGTGGTTTCTCCTGCGACTTCACCTTGCGCAGACCGGGCCACCTCTCGACCCAGTTCCGCTTCTGAGGGGTCTGGGGTCGCAACCTGGCTGAAAATTTGGGCCAGTACCGCCGATTTCCCTCCCGTTATTGAAGTCGAGAGCAATCCCTGCAGCACAATATAAAACGTGTCTGCCGGCCGACCTGATTGGATTAAGCGCTCATCAGAAGCTAGTTGCACCACCAAGCCATGATTGATCATCCAATCCACGTCACTGTCAAACAGCTCGCCAAAAATTACCGGCCCGTCTCGCATGGCAGCGAGCTGCAGCCCCCGACGATAGATAAATTTGTCTAGCAGGAACTCGTAGCGGTCCAGCAGTAAGGTCGCGATGACTCGATAAAGTCGAGAAGCAAATTCGAGATCTTTGGCTAGCTTGGCTTGCAACTGAGCTTGGGGGACAGCTAATACGGTTGAAGCCGATTCGGCCTTGACCACCATCGGCGATCGCGAATTGTGCAGAACTGATATTTCCCCAAAAATATCGCCATCCGTTAAGGGGAAAAGGACATGCTCAAGACTGGCATTGCCGGAAAGTGCCGAAAAAGCTCGCCCTAGTACGCTCTCTTGATCATCGATAACGGCAGAAGTCAGTTGACCACTCAAGACAATGTAAATATCACCCACCAATTGCCCTTGCTGAACGAGCACCGCATCCTCACTCAGGGTGCGCTGGCGACCAGCGGTCACCAACCAGTCAATATCCTGATCATGTAGGGCTTCAAGAAGTAAGTCTGCCATTGCTCTCAAGAATTAAACGGTGAGGAGGAACATCAGAAAATTCAGGATCTCCTGTAAACACTCAAATCAGGACAAGGCCGGATCAAACTGTTTTTGGTGGGCTTGCATCGCCTTGCGTAACAGCATGAAACTAGCGTCAGAAGCAAGCTCTTCAAGAGTTAGCGAAACCAACGCCAATAAGGTGGCAATTTTTCCCGCGATCGTGCGATGCCGCTGCAAATAAGTTCGATCAAACTGCTCTAGGTTTGCCGCCGCCTGCTTCACAAGGGATGTCAACACGGTAAAAGCACCTGCCGACAGCGGCGGATCGCCCAAGTACAAATGCAGTCTCCCGCTTTCGCGATAAGTAGGGAATTGTTCTAGACCAATGAATTGCAAGAACCAGTCGGCTCGGTATTCTTCATTAGCCGCTAAAATCCCAAAGTAATCGGCGATCAACTCGTCTAGAGCGTTATTGCGCATAGATTGGAAACAGCGACGCGTGGCGTAATGGATTGACTCATGTTCTCGTCGGATCACCAAAGATAAGCGCAACCATTCGTCCTCATCTAACCCTAGTTGAGTGGCTGGCACGTTACTATACGGCCCGCGACTCAGGAGAATAAATCGGTCCTGATAGCGTGCTTTTTGAGGGACTAGGTCAGCAAATGCCTCCAGCCAGTCTTGCTCTGAACAGTGATCAGGGTATTGTGACTCCCAGTGCTGGCGATATCGCTTGACCCGATCCCAATTGTTGTACCCACTCACAATGCAAGCCCCCATAGAATCAGGAATATCTACCGGCTCGTTGCGCTTAGTTAGGGCTTGCAACAAGGCGACAAAATCGGCTCGATTACCTGACACAATGACTGGAATTTCTCCTGCCAAAGTGGGGTAGATAAATATCTGAAGCTGCTCAGGTTCAATCAACACTAACTCGGTCATAGTCTGAGTCGGAAATTCCCCTTTGCGAGTGGCGCGCCGATAATCCTCGCGGGTGCTAATTCCAGCTTGTATCGGAAATCTTAACTGCACTAGAGCGTTCGCCAAGGCGCTAAAAGCACCCTGACTTTGAGCTGATGCCACATACTCTCGCCAAACCTCTATATGAGGTTCATTCGCCAGAGGGAAATCAACAGGATTTATCGAGCCCCTCTGCTCATCAAACAAGTTGCGATTGTAAGCCAGAAGCTCTTCTACCTCCGTCAGTTTTGCGCCGTGTGCTTCTAAGACTTGTGTTCTGAATGCCAAAGTATCCATGAGCTTATTTCTCAGTTTGACTCTCCTTTCAACCAATCAGATCAGACAATGAATCACAATTTCATCAAAAGTTTTGCTCACAGGATCATTTGGATACTTAACTACGAAAAGTCCATTACTGGCTAGCACCATCATTTCATCAGAATGGGGTAAAACCCCAACCACATCGGCTTCATAGGTGGCTTCTACTTTGGACTTAAGTTCACCCAGGTCGAAGAATTGGGGGACTTTATTCACTATCATGAATAAAGCTGGCACCTTGAGTTTTCGCGCTACATCGACCGTGACAGCAGTGCCTTGATAGTCTTGGGCATCAGGACGCAAAATCAAAAATAGGACATCAGAGACTGAAATTGACAGCAGTGTCTCTTCGTTTAGTCCTGGGTGGGTGTCAACCAACAAATAGTCAAGATTAAGCTCATTGATGAGAGCCTGTAGTCCTTGACTTAGATACTCAATGTCATAACCTTCCCGCAATACTCGGGCAATGTCTTCGGCTCGACTACTGCTGGGAATCAAAAATATTTTTCCCCCATTATCAGCTAGAGAGCCCAAAGCATCAGTGACTTCGTAGGCGACTTCGCTAATGGAGCGACGACCCCAAAGATAGTCGTTTAAAGCAATCGTGATCTGATCTTCTTGAAACCCGAATAAAACGTGAATCCCTGGAGACTGGATATCAGTGTCAACCACAGCAACTCGCTTACCATACTTTGCCAAGGTAGCAGCCAGATTAGCGGTGGTATTGGACTTCCCTGTCCCTCCTCGATAAGAATGAATAGATATAAGTTTTGACACTGTTCTAGCCCTCTAGATAAAGACAGTTCTTGCTAACGAAAAAGAGCGAGGCAATAAGCGATTAAGCTACTAAACTTCTTCCTCTAAAAGAGCCAATAAAATAATACGAAGCTTATGAAAGTGCAAAACAAGCATGTACAGCCAAACCTTAAAAACACTCAATTTACTATATGAATAATTTTCTCAAAGGCAAAGCTAAATAAGATAATGTCATGATAGATTTTCTTGAATCACTTATTAAATTGGCTGAGAGCTCGGTTGAGGCTTTAGCTATTTTCTCGGTTAACAAATGGCTAACAAATAAGAACATAGGTGATTCATACCCTTCTTGCAGAAAGGCACGCATTCTGTGCAATTATGTCAATCCTTGGGTGGATAAAGGTGTGCTTGAGACCAAGGATCTTCAACATAGTATTGGTTGTCTTCCTGCTTCTGCAGATAGTTGGGACCAATAGGTACTTTTCCATACCCGCCAGGAATATCAAGAACATATGTGGGTTGACAAAGTCCTGAGATTTTGCCTCTCAAAGCCCGCATCAATGCCTGACCTTCTTGAATGGTGGTGCGAAAATGACTCGTCCCCTTAGCAAAATCTCCATGATGCAGGTAATAAGGCTTAATCCGATTTCTCACTATCAATCGGAAAAGCCGGGTCAAGGTTTCAGGATCGTTATTAATTCCCTTTAGTAATACTGTCTGACTCACTAAAGGAATACCCGCATCTGCCAAAGTTGCGATCGCGCTGCAGGCAGTCTCACTAAATTCTTTCGGATGATTAGTATGAATGGCCATATAAACTGGTTTGCTAACTCTAAGAATCTGAGCGACTTCCTGATCAATTCGCCCTGGGTCAACTACCGGAACCCGGGTATGAATGCGAATGATACCAACATGATCGACTTGGTCAAGGGCCTGAATAATAGAGTGCAGCTTGGGCTTGGATAAAATCATCGGATCGCCGCCAGTCAGGATGACTTCCCAAATTTCAGGATGGTTGCGAATGTAATCTAATGCTGACTCTAATTCCTGAGGAGAGAGTCCTTCACCATCGTTACCGACAACTTCTCGGCGAAAACAAAATCGACAGTAGACCGGACAAACATGAATGGTTTTGAGCAGCACCCGATCCGGATAGCGGTGAACAATTCCTTTGACCGGAGTATGGGGAAAATCACCAATAGGGTCAGCTAACTCTTCGGGAAGAATGTTCAACTCTTTGGTGCTAGGAATGAATTGCTGGGCAATGGGATCAGCTGGTTCGTTGAAATCAATCAACTCCATCATGTCTGGAGTCACAGCCATCGAAAACTCTTTCACAACCTGATCGATCGCGACAGCTTGCTCAGAGGAAACTAAGTCAGCATCAAGCAAATCTTGAGCTGTACGAGTTGTATCTTGGTGCATTACATTCAACATCATGAAAAATTGGAATTTAATCGAGACTTGGCTTCATGGATGAGGGTCTTAGATACCAGAAATGACTAAAAATCATGTTAATAAACAGTCGATCATTTTACTTGAATCCATGAAACTCAGTTTCGAATAATATTAATTAGTTGAACCAGCAGATACTTCCCTATCCTATGTTCCTATGCACATAGGATAGGGAAGCAAACGATCGCTGTATCAAACCAAAACTCAGTCGGTCATTATTCAGGATTTACTCTTTGATATTTAATACCTCGATTTAGACTACTATCGCAAGCCTGCTCGTAAATCGCTGCCACACGTTGATAAGAATATCAAGGATTAAAAATGCTGACTTGATTGAGTATCTCAAGATTCTTGGACTAGCGTCTCATTGATACTAAAAATTATTTTTAGGTGTCAACTGTAAATTTTTGGCCAAGTATTTATTCTTGGTTTTTTCTGGCTTATTCTTGGCCGAAAAATGATGAATAATACCGCGCAGAAGCTTTTGTCAAACTCTAAAGATTCTGTCCGATACTTAGATGAAATGGTTTCGATTTAAAGAATGGATGAACTTGCTCTTTATACGGTTACAAACATCACTGCAAGATCCGTATGATCGCTGGACGTGAGGTGATACATATTGCGAGATTTCTCGTAATAATCTCTTTGTCGTTTTTTGAGAATAGCTATGTTTAAACAGACTTCGCTCGCACTTGCAAGTGCAGTTGCACTCGGAGTTGGGTTGGCTGGGAGCGCCCAGGCAGATTCGATTCTGATTGATGATTTTTCAGTTGAGCAAGATGTTGGGCTTCAACCAATTGATCCAGTTATTCCAGCGAGGAGTCAGGTAGGTCCTAGCAGTAGTATCCTTGGCGGTTTTCGGGATATCGAAGCTTCAGGAGATGCCGATAGCTTTTTAGAGACTCGCCTTCAAGTCACAAATGGTGTGCTTAACTTCTCCAACAATGTAAGTACCAATGGAATTGGCCTGCTTACATGGGATGGTGATGATAGCCCCGACTCGCTTGATACGGGTGGACTGGGGGGGATTGATATCACCCAAAACAATGGTCATGATTTAAACGGCATCTTTGTAGATATTGCGTTTGCTGACCTGCCGGGACTAGCGCTTGACTTTACAATCTTCGATCTCAACAACAACGTTGCAACGCTTTCACAGACTTTTGATAGCATAATTACGACGCCGCTAACGACATCTTTTCTTTTTGACGATTTCTCTGGCACTGTGGACTTCACCAATGTGGGTGCTATTCAACTGGAAATTGGTGGCCCACCGGAAATCGACGTGAACCTTACAAATATTAGAGTCGATAAGGAAGACGACGTCGTAGATGTTCCAGAACCTATGACTTCTGCCATAGCGCTACTGGCAGTTTCGGTAGTGAGGGGAGTATCGTTAAAGCGTAAGCAAATTGCATGACGAACTTATCGTACTCATGCTCACTTCAGGGACAGGGGCACAAGCGAAGTGAAAATACTCTGTCTGGAAGGGATTTGACATGTTGATGAGGGGGACGGTGAACTAGGAGCTACCACACTTCTAACATCGCCCTCCTCACAAACGAGATTAGCCAAATTCAGGTCGCTCTAAGAGCCCGTTTATTTTGGCATCGCGATCGCCGATGAGATGATAATGACATAGCAAGTGAAACCTGCCGACGATAACTATTAAGACAGAGTGCAACCCAGACTTGCAAAGCTGGGCTGCACTCTGTCTCAGGTTTGATACTCAAATCTAGACTTTTATTGAGTTCTCAACTCTTAATTATTCCTTTCAGATGAAAATTGCTTTTTGAGCAGTCCCCCTCTAATCAAGCGTTGAGTCAGTGAAACCTGTTTTGCTTGTTCTAAACCAGGTAATTCATCAACACGAAAAGATCCTGTTGCTTGAACGACAAATTCCATTGCACAGCGATAGCTAATGGAGCCGCCGATAGTATTTCCTGGAAATTTAAGACTGACTGAAAGCCCTCGATCAATTAGCTGGCAATCCATAGTCTGCCGCTTTTCTACAAAAGTTCTAGGTGTAATAGAAGTCAGCTCATTCAACTGATTTAAATGTCCATCCGGTGCTGGAGTCATATTTTGTGAAAACTGGTGCTTTAACATGCCAAAGGCTTCGTGCACATTAGCCTGATGGCTAAAAACCTCTAATAATTTTGCAAACTGCTCTGCTAAAGTATCGCCGTTGCTCTCTTCTAAAAAACCAGGCGGCAGGGCTTTACGAAAGCGTTCATCTTGCAGACTGAGGGTTGTTAAGGCCTGTTGAAGAAGATCTATCCACTGCGTAGGATGCACCCCCAAGGTCATGTGAAACGAAAAGCGATCGCCGGTCTCAGCGTGGTGAACTACCCCTCGGGGAATATAGACCAGGTCTCCTGGATGCACCAGAATCTCATCCTTGGGCGGCCCCAAATTTTGCTCAGGGATAACGGGCTGAAAGCTATTATGCAACGGCACCGGTTGAGCAGCGCCATGAAATTTCCAATACTTTGATCCGGCTAGCTGCACCACAAACACATCATGAGTATCGTAATGGGGCTGCAATGCCTTTGAATTTGCTGGTGAAAAATAGCAGTTAGCGACAATCGAATGGCTCAGCACCTGCTGCAGTTGATTGCAAAAAGTTGCCACCGCCGGCCAAAACCGCTGTAGGCCATTGATGATGATGGAGTGACCTTCATCATAGGCTTTGTAAAGCTGATTCATATGAATGCTGCCGTTTGCCTTTTGGTACTGGGCGGGCAGCATCTCAATCTGGTTTCTAACCACCCGAATATCGGGTGATTTGACTTGGGTACATTGCAACACTTGCTCTAAGGCATCGACTGAAAACAGTGCCTCATAGTAACCTGACTGATTACGGGGCACATGAAGGAGCTGCTGCTCCCAGTATTCTTCTGAAAATTGAATATCTGAAACAGGAGCCAGCAGATCTTCAACCGCAAATTGGTTGACTGCAAACCCCGTGGAAGCTTGAGATAAGGTTTCTTGAATTCGCATTGAGCATTACATGCATACTGATTAGGGCTACGTACCACCTGAAATCTACTGACAGGTTTACAAACAGCCGGACCATAGCTGCCAACTTCACGAAGACGGTTCTGGGTAGAGTGGGAATTCTGTAGAAATGAAGTTGACGAGTATATCTTGTTAAAAACTAAACTGACTCATCTGAAAATTGCTGAATAGCAGCTGCTGAAATGATTCATTTTCTGACTCAAAAAGCCAGCCCTATCTAGTTCTGTGAAGATATACGACAGTTCACCAAGTTGGGCCAACGCCTCAAGAACTTTTCCTTAGGGCGCTGGCAGTGATAGATCTAGACCTCTTAAAAAGGTGACAAACAAAAACTGCTCGCCACCTTTCTATAACGAATGTCTACCACTTAGGCTTGAATATACCTATTGTAGTTTGAGCAGATGATATGCTGAGCCCTAAACTGCCGATGATCGCTGAGGCAACAGCTGTAGCTACGAACTCTCCACCTGCTACCGCCTCTAATTCTTCATCACTCAGTTCCCCGGCTTCCTGACGTTGAATAACCTCCTGCCGGCGTCTTTCGACTTCTGCAGCTAACTCTTCCGGAGAAAAGTCATAGCCCTTAGATTTTGCCAGGTCGGTTACAGCCTGACGATCGTTTTCAGCCTCTAGAGCTTTGGCCAAATCATTTTGCAGTGCTTGATCTTCAGATACTTTACCTAAAAAATCCTGAACGGCAGTCATTGACATGAGTAATTACCTCAATAAAGAACTTTCGATTACCTCGTTTAATATACACACGCTGTAGTTTGGCCAATTGAATGAACGTCTCAACTTAGTTGGATGAACGTCTCAGAAAACCATATTGAATATCAGAATAAAAGTTTGACTTGACAAATCGAATTCACTTGCCCTCATTTGTTTAACAAGTGCTATCAAAAAAAACTATGTCAAAAAGAAAAAAAGCAATTTTGATTGCTAAAATCCTAAGGTCTAGTTCTTTACTTAGTGCGAGTTTAACGTAAGTTAATCCTGCTTTCCTTACAGCTACGCGATAGTGATTTTTATTTTGATTGTTTGGCAAATTTCAAAAAAATGCGTTTATAAATCACATTTAAAGAGGGTAATCAATTCTTTAAACCCTTTGAGCGCTTGATTCACGATAATTAGGGCTTTCTACTTAGTTAAGAGTGACTGTCGAGGGATGGGACGCACCTCGCTATGTTAAAGCCTGCTTTTTTGACATTTCCTGAACCTGTTCCAAAACTTGTTCCGCTATGGTCTCTCCTGCATTCAAGGTTTGCTGTAGCAAAACAATAGCAAAGGTAATCAAGCTGGACCGACAAACTAGCGCATCCGCACCGGATGCGGACTTAAGGACTTGGGCCACCTGGCATGGCAGGTAATCTATCCAGCGCGGGGTACTCTCCTCGCCTGCAAAAGGGAAATTATCAATCTGACACAACCTCAATCGACGCCGGTGACTCCAGCCGTCGTCACCGAATTCATTTACAGAGCGCTGTCTCTCAGAGAAATGCTGTTCTCAAGAGGGTTTCACGACATCCCTACTTAGTTGCCAGTGCCCCTGATAGACACCGCAGCGGTTGGCCCAACACAGTAAAACCTTGCCTAACTCGGCATCGTTGAGCATATTCGTCACGACACAACTGTAATGAGCTTTAGTTGCTGTCTATTTAATTTTTGAAGTCTACTAATGCAGTCTCCTACACTTTCTCCCAACCTGGTTCCTAGCGTTCAGCCTTGTTCGCAAGACATGGCTACTGATGAATGTTTGGCAACCTGGACTGAAGTCACCAAAATTCTATTCGATACTCAAGTACGAAGTCCTAATGAATTCTCAGCCTTCCTTAAAGCCTATTTGCTAGAGGGAATTGTTTTTATCTCCACAGAGTTTAAAGCCCAAACCTTTAATCGCACTTTCCAACATGCCCGGCTGGGAGCGACTGATCACTTGGTCTTGGAGTTATACATAACTGGCAATGGCCTGGGGCGACTGGGGGATGATTTCATCGCCATGTCGCCCTATCAGGTAAACCTGTTCGATTACCGTAAAACTCTCTTTACGACGGTTGAAGATGCTAGCTTAATTTCTTTCGTCATTCCCAGAGAGTTCGTTTGTTCTGACTGCATTGAGCATTTTTCAGCTCAGTCTTGGCATACGCGATCGCCCCAGGGTCGGTTGCTGGCGTCAACCATGAAAGAACTGTGGAAAATCATTCCAGAAACTTCACAGAGAAATGCTAAGGGGTTGTCCCAAGCACTGGTGGGGTTAATCAATGGTCTGATGATCCCAAAGCAACAGCGGACAGCTGAAGAGCAACACTGTGTGCAAACATCGACCCTACAGGCTATGAAAGAATTTATTCAAAGCAACTTACATCAGCCCGAATTAAGTACTCAGCAAATTTGTAAAGCGTTTAACTGTTCGCGAGCAACGGTATATCGCTGCTTTAAGGCAGAGTCTGGAGTCGAGACTTATATTCGCAATCAACGACTGAAGCAGGCATTTAATAAACTCTCAAGAGCTCAACCCGAAAATTCGAGAATGCCGATTTATAGCATTGCTCTGGCTTCGGGGTTTACTGACCCGGCTTATTTTTCTCGGTTATTTAAGCGAACTTTCGGAATGACACCGTCTGAAATCTTTCACAGCAAACTGGGGGAGATCCTAACTATTCCAGCAAGTATTGACCTTGATAGCTCTGACTGGGTACAAATCAAAACCTTTAGAAGTTGGCTACCCTGAACTGGGCGATAGACAATATGGCGAAAGTTGAAATCAAAAAATCGAAGGTGGCGTCAAGAAAATCGCTGCATAGAGATTGAGGTCATCTGAGTTTTCCAAACTCAACTGCGGTTTCTATCTCGTTGGCAATGGATCAATTTATGGTGACCATTTTGTTTGCTGCCTCCGACGCTAAGCCGAATGGCTCGTAGCAGTCTAAGAATCCAGCATTTTTAGGATGCTTGTGCCAATCTTGGTGACGATCGCTAAGACAACACACAGAATTATGGCGGCTGGGGGCAAGCTTGGTACCTACCGTTACCACGATAAAGCGACTTGAGCGATTGCCGCGGGAATCGCCCCAGCAGCGGTTTCCTCGAGCTCTTCATCGCTCAGCTCACCAGCCCGTTTGAATTTTTCAAACTCGGTCTGCCGCCGTTGAATTTCGGCCCAAAGTTCTTCGGGGGTAAACTCATAGCCTTTAGAATTAGCCAGTTCAGTCACTGCCTGGCGATCGTTTTCAGCTTCTAAAGCCTGAGCCAGCTCGCCCTGAAGTGACTCGTCTTCAGCAACTTTTCTCAAGAATTCTTGCACTGCTGCAGTTGACATCTCAATGCACCTCTGATGATTTAAAATCCATCTCCACAAACATCTTGTTTATGAGATCGATAGCCGTTCTCTAGTCAATATTTGAAAATCACTTTTCCGAAGCGATCGCGGCTTTTATAAGTACGGTCTACAAACTCTTCGATTTGATTTCCTGAAAAAATCGAGTCTACAGCCACCGTAAATTTGCCGCGATCGCAGTCATTGACTGCCTGCTGTAAATCTGCTGTTTTGCCCACACAGTTACCAATAAGTTGCACATTATTCATCATGGCAAACAGCATCACGTCTTTTAGGGCCATGCCGTGATATTTAAAGTCGTGTCCGGTATAAGTTGAGTACTGATCGTAAAGACCGCAGGTGACGTAACGTCCTCCCTCCCCTCGGCGTAAAATCGGTAACAATTTACCAATATGTAAATCAAAGAAGGGATCAACGATGCAGTGAATACCGCCGGTTTCACGATAGATCTGCATCAGCTCAGGTATGTGTGACCAATCTTCTTGATTAGGGTCAACTTGAATCAGTTGTTTGACCCCCATTGCCAAGAGCTTATCTTCAAATTTACGAGAGGTTGAGGTTGCGTAGACGTTAACCCCGCGATGTTTCAGAGCATTGATCACAAATAGGGACGTGTTTGATTTTGCCGCTGTGACGAGAATATTTTCACCTGGTCGAACGTCAAGCTTGCGCAGCATACTATAAGCGGTTTGGGCCCCAATACTAAACCCTGCCGCCATTTCATCGGAAATACTATCGGGAATTTTTAGCAGCTTGGCCTGGTGAAAAACTTGCAGTTCTTTAGAACTATGGTTAGTGGGTACACCAGGGAGTAATCCTGCTACTCCTGAATCGGGGTACTGGTTATTGTTGATCACCCGGTCTCCCGGTTGCAGTCCATCAACTTTGCTTCCGACAGTTAGCACTTCAGCGACAAAGTCAGACCCGAAGGCATAAAAGTTTTGATCGGGCAGATTGGTAGCGGCTCTCAAGATAATACTCTTGTCCCGATAATTCGATGAAAAGGCTCGAATTTTGACCAGAACTTTTTCATGATTTTCAGGAGATTCAGAATCGAATTGCATATCCTCACTATGCAGTAAACCGCAGGTAAAGTTAATGCCCTCAATTTCTAAAGATCTGACTACATTTTGATGATTGTTGAACTTCAGCAGAGGGCTGCCACAAACCGCAACATAACGCATAGTTAAGACACCAAAAGAACTAAAAAACAAAAAAACCTCAGTTGCTTCTTCTCTAAAAAACAACTTTTCCTGACTTGGATTATACCGGTCAAAACGGCTAAGATGGGCTTCTTGATTGAAGTTGAGACGTTCGTCTAAGTAACTTGAGACGCTCATCCAAATGGTGTGTTTTTAAGCTGTGATAGCTTGAGTTAGCAGTTTTGAAAAGTTCATCTGCAACCATGCTTTCAGCAAAAAGTTGCAATTCAAGGGGTGACAACTTTTGATGCAGCAAAGTATCAGCTTGGTAGCTGACTTTATGTCACTAGCACTCCACGGCAGCAGTAAGACGACTATTCCAGTTCTCTGGCCCCCTTGCCCTCACGGCCCTAACCATCGGCAATGGTTGGTGAAATCACGCTGCAGTCTACTAGGCTTCCTCGACTCGGCATTCGCAGTCCTGTTCTCTGACGACTACCCCATTGGCAAGTTCTTTGAAGACCCTAAGGCATAACCAAATGCTAGCCCGCGCCTCAGCTGAAGTGGTTGATCAGTATCTTCTGTCTGCTGCGGCCAGAGCTCACTATTTGACCGAAATTCTTCCGATTATTCAAAATCCCGAGCAGCCGCCGGAGACTGAAGCGTCGACAGTATCTCTACCGCCGGAGCAGCAGGCAGAGTTTGAACGACGACTCAGCTTTTGGTGCGGACAGATATTCAACGATGACCAGCTTAAGTTTGAGCGACGGCTCGACTGGGACCACATTGCCCCAGACATGGTGCCACGCATCCTATTGCAGGGAGACCAGATCAAACCGACTCATCTCCCAGCTTGGACAACGACCTTAGACCAGATTATGCAAGTGGCCCAAGGGTTTCGAGTCGAGGACTACCCTCATCTGCCCCAGCCCCCTGAGCCAGTTGCGTTTCAAGATTTGTGTCTACCGATAATTGCAGTTGCCCAGCAACAGCTCAAAACTCAGTTTGCCGAATATGAATCGTTGCTGTCTCCAGAATCTTGGGAAACGGTTTATCTCGCCTTGCTAGATGCTGTTGCCCAGATCGCCACCCCCACATTAATGGTGCTCTTTGAGGAGTTGCGCGCAACCAAGGGGACTTTGCACTTATTCTTTTTGACTTCAGTGCAACAGGAGCCAGGGACTGACCTTTATCGAGCATTTATAGAGAAACATCTAACCGATGGCATGTCATCTCTATTTGCTGAATACAGTGTTTTAGGTCGATTGATCGCCACTCTAGTAGATCTATGGGTACAAGCTACTGGTGAGTTTTTAGACCGATTAAAACATGACTGGTCTTTAATTGAGCGGCAGTTTGCCTCGGGCCAACCTTTACAACAGGTAACAGCCATTCAGCCTGCTTTGTCTGATCCGCATGAAGGCAGGCGTATGGTTGCTAGCATCACTTTTGATAATGGCTTAAAAGTAGTGTATAAGCCCAAGCCATTGGGATTGGCAGTAACTTTTAATCGGTTACTAGAATGGTGCAATCAGCACTCAAATTTGCTACCACTCAGGTATCCAGACACTTTAGATCACACTGACTATGGCTGGGTCGAATTTGTCGATTACCAGCCCTGTGAATCCGAAGCAGGTGTGCAACGATTCTATCAGCGACAGGGTATGTTGTTATGCCTGGTAGATATTCTTGAAGGTAATGATTTCCACGCCGAAAATATCCTAGCTTGTGGGGAGTTCCCCATGTTGGTTGACCTGGAAACTCTGCTAGTGCCTTCAGTGGTTAACCAAGCGGCTGATCAATCAAATATCTATGTCGAGTTGGGCCTGAAAGTAAGCACTTCGGTCTTACGCACATCTTTATTGCCGGGGCAGTCTTTAAGTTTAAACGGCAATCACTTACTGATTGATATTAGTGGCCTTGGCACGGGTGAGGAATTGGATTCTGTCACAATAGTTTGGCGAAATATCAACACCGACGGTATGACGATTCAGACCGAACCGTCAGAAACTAGCCATCATCTGAGAAAAAATCTACCGTTGTTAGGCACAACGCAAGTTTATCCTGACCGCTATGTCGAAGCGATTGCTCAGGGTTTTGTCAGCATGTATCAAACCCTGAGCAATCATCGTGATCAGCTCTTATCGCCTGAGAGTCCCCTCAAAAATTTCAGGGGGCAAATAAGTCGAGTCTTGTTTCGCAATACCGTGGTTTATTCCCGGTTGTTAGCAAAGTCTTTTACCCCTAATCTAATGCAGGCAGGAGTGGCCCGCAGCATTCAATTAGATTTACTGAGTCGAGCTTTTTTGGCTCAAGCTGAAAAAACGCGACAGTGGCCATTATTTCAAGCTGAGAAGCAGTGCTTAGAGCAGCTGGATATTCCCTCCTTTACCGGTACTACTGACAGTTGTGATTTGTATTGCAATGGGAAAGTAATTATCCAGGACTTTTTTCCCGATTGCAGCTTTGATGCGGTAATGAAAAGGCTACAAACCTTAAATCAAGAGGAGTTGGAATTTCAGAAACAAATTATTCTACTCTCGCTGTACTCCCGTTATCAGAAAGAACCCTGCCTTCTGGCTGACTCTGAAGTCACATCTCAGCAACAGGCTGGCTGCCAATCGCTGACACCGTCTGCTGCCAAAACGGCCACAACGAAGACAACAACACGCTCTCAAAAGTTACTGGCTGCGGCCAATACCTTGGCTGAACATCTCTACCAGTCGGCGGTTTGGAGTCAAGATCACTCGACAGTCGCTTGGGTAGGCATTAGTTATGCCCACTACAACCAGAGCTTCTTTGCCGGTGTTAGTGATGTTGGTCTTTATTCAGGCGGTGGCGGCGTGGGTCTATTTTTTGCGGCTCTGGCCCGGTTAACTCGTGAACAGACCTGGCGAGACATGGCATTTGCCTCTGTGGCCGGCATGCGTCAATCGCTTAATCATCCTCAAGCAGATTTGCTCAGAAAGACCCTGCATTGGTCGGAATTAGGCAGGGCCGATAGACTGCAATCGGGGATGTATACCCTCACTCGGATGGGTGATTTACTGCAAGACGATACCCTGATTGACGATGCTTATCGTATTGCTAACCTAATTACCCCAGAAATCATCGCCAAAGATCAGCAGTTTGATTTGGTTGGCGGGTCGGCAGGAACCTTAGTGCATCTGCTCACCCTGTTGCCTTATTTGGAAGGCGAACAGCGGCGGCAAGTCTTGAAGACGGCGATCGCCTGTGGTGATCATTTACTCGCTCATCGCACCGGCCCTAAGGATGGCCCTAAGGCCTGGGAAACCTGGCGGCGAAAGCGACTAACCGGTTATTCCCAAGGCGCAGCAGGGATTGCCGATGCCCTACTGCGGCTATTTGCTGTCACTCAGGACGATCGCTTTCGCGCCGCCGCAGTCGAGGCGATCGCTTACGAACAAACCCAATTCTCAGAAGCGCAGCAAAACTGGCTGGATTTACGTTCATCAGATATCACCTGCCAAACGAGCTGGGCCCAGGGCGCCCCAGGCATTGCTCTAGGACGAATCAATAGTCTAACGGTGGTCGATACCCCGGAGATTCGTCAACAAATTGATGTGGCCCTCAACACGACTCAAAACGCGCTCGTATGGGGAACTGATTCCCTGGCTTGGGGCACCTTGGGCCGAGTCGAAACATTGATGCAAGCCGCGCAAGTGTTGGGTCGGCCAGAACTATTGCAAAGCGCTTATGACGCGGCCGAACAGGTGCTAGACCGCGCCCAACAAACTGGGACTTTCACCTTGTTTCAAAACTTTCCCGCCGACATCCCTTATCCAGGCTTTTTCCATGGTCGAGCCGGTATTGGCTACCAATTATTGCGGTTGGCCTATCCCCATCGTTTGCCTTCTGTCTTGAGTCTGCACTAGCCAGATTTCGTGGTTTTCACCTGAGAGATAGCTCCATGCCTCAAACCGTTTCTTTTGTCAAAAATTCCCAACTGCGGGCATTTACTCTGTGCGACTACAACAGCATGGCGATTCAGCCATTTATCCAAGAAATATTGAATCGATTCGTTGAGTTAGACGATCTGGAAAAAGCCATCTTAGCAGCTGCTAAAAACCACGACCAAATTGCTCGGGTGCTGTTTGATATTGATCCGCACAACCCAGTAGAGAGCTTTTCTCTCAAAGAGCCTTATCTGTTTCCGACTCAAAATTCGGCGCTGGGCCTCTCCTACACAAACCCCACAATTAATCAGTTTCTCAACAATGGTGGCAACGAAGTCATTCGTGATCCAGCCATCTGGGCCGATGTGCATCAGGTGTTACACCTCTGCGGCCGAGGAGATTTGTCTTATCAGGCGATTTGCGAGCAATCTAGCGATCGCATGGTGGAGTTTTTAGACAATCTGATCAAAGCCTGGGTCGTGCGAGAAGATGAGCCGCCCCAACGAGTAGACCTCCCCAAGGCGCCGGGTGTCTTTCGGCTACAACATGCGGCGCTACTGTTTCGCAGCCAAACTACGGGCTTACTAGTAGACCCGCAACTGCATTCCAATTACAGCATCTCGGGGCTTAAACACGATATTAATCGGGCCATGTTGGAGGGCTACGTCGATGGCATCTTGATTTCCCACAACCATTACGACCACTGGCATTTACCCACCCTCATGCAGTTTGCGCCAGATATTCCCATCATTGTGCCGAAGGTACCGAGAGCCTCAATTACCTGTGATGACATGGCGGCTCGTCTGCGGGAACTGGGGTTTGAACAGGTCATTGCGGTGGATTGGTACGCCGAGCCGATTGCCATTGGCGACCTGAAGGTCCATGTGCTGCCGTTTTACGGTGAGCAGCCTTTAGTGCCCCGGTACGACACCCCTAAACACCCCGACCTGCGCAACTGGGGCAACACTTATCTAGTCGAAACGGCAGACTACACTGCCTGGTTTTTAATCGATGCGGGGACTGACCCCATGGGGGCCATGCAGGATGTCGCCCGGGGAGTTCGGCAAACCTTTGGTGCCGTTGACTTGGTGTTGAGCAACTTCCAGCCCCTGTCGTTTAATTCTATCGGAACGAACTTATCCGATTGGGGCCTCGATATTCTGGGCACGATGCTCAGCAATCCCCAGATCTTCGCCACCATTGGCAAAGCCGAGGGCGCTTACCTATCGACCTTGGGGCCAACCGGGGTGGCAGAAATTTGTCAGCTGGTGGCAGCCGAAGCTTGCCTCCCCTACGCCCACAGTTGGGCTGAGTTGGGCCACTACACCGAACATGACGAAGGCTTGCTCAAAGCCACTCAGGCAGAACTGACCCGGCGAGCCTGCGGCACCCAACTAATTCCCTGGCGCATTGGGGATGGCTACCTCCGCACGACGGCTGGAAAAACTGAGTCGATGGTGTGTCGGCCAGCATTTTACTGACAGCCCCTTGACAACCGGTCAAGCCCCCAAGCGGCTTCGCTGACCTTATTCCTTCGCTGCCTCTCAATTGACTATGAAGAACACCTCTTCTACTCCCCCAATTTCACTTCAGGTGACCAACCCGGCTCAGCGCCTCCAGCTGGAATCCTTGCTGCCAGTACCCAAATGTTATGCCCGCAAGCCCAATTTTCTGACCTCTACTGAGTTAGCGGATTTACACCAGGCGATTGTCATCTCCCCTTATTTAGCAGAGAACCAGTTGAGCAACAGCTTTCAAGACAGTTATGGGTTCTCGGTGGTCTTTACCCGGTCGGGCATTGAGCGGGTCAAACGGAAATTTCCAGCCTTTACGCCCTACCTGCAGCGGGTGCTCAAATCAGCTTGCAATGCCTTCTATTTGAATCCGTTGGTGCTCTCGGCAGGGGGGCAAGTTGAGGCCCATGTTGATTGTAGTCTCGGCGGCTACCCCGGCCAGATCATGACCCCGGCCTTAGTCAGTGTGTTGTACGTGCAAGTGCCCAACGATTTAACGGGCGGAGAACTGGTGCTCAAACTAGAGGAACGTCCTGTCGCTGAACTACCGCCCGCAACCAATACTCTGCTGTATTTTCTGGGCCATCTGACCCATTCTGTCAATCCGGTGCAGACCAGTGATTGCCGCATCAGCCTGGTCTGTGAGCAATACAATCTGGCCGCAGATGTGCTGCAAACCATTCCTGAGTTTGAGCTGATTTGGGGAGAAGTCATGGCCTCCCATGGATTTCCTTTGCCCTCTCAGTCGCCGTTCTCACCCTAAGGGTTGGAGTTGTTATGGTCTGTATTACAGAAAATTCCCTGGCTCAATATCTCGATCTGATTAAACCCGACGTTTCCGAGCAGCTGATTGATGCGGCTCACTGGGCTGATATTGCCGCGATCGCCCAATGGCTCCCCGGCCCAATCACCAACTTTTTTGGCTTTGAATGTCGTCTTGGCGACCCGACCCCCCAAGCGGATTTTTTGCTGTCTGTTGGCACCGACGAAGCTGGACAACGCATTCTGGCTGGACAAAGCCCCCGTTACCCCCTCAATCCTGCCCTCTTAAAGGAGCCAGTATGGCAACAGGTGCAGCAGTTTACGCAGACCTGGCTGAATGAATCTTCTGACCTTTATCCCAATGTCAATAACATCTGGCTAGAGTTTGATGTCGACGGGAATTCTACCGAGCCACCAATTCCGAGCTGTTTTTTTGGTTCTCAAACGATTTGCGTGAAGCCCGATACGACCGGACCATCGGCTCCCCCCCTTCACCGTTGGGTAAGTCAAACCGCCATCGCGCAACTGCAGGGTCGACCGATGGATGCGGCTTTAGAAGCTCAACTCCGGCATTGCCTGGATGCATTGCCCGTGGACTCCCATGTATTTCAGGTGGGGCTAATGCTGGCCCGACCGGTCAATATGGTGCGGATTTGCCTGCGCGACATTACCCCTAAGCAAGTGTTGAGCTATCTGAAAAAGCTGGGCTGGGGGGGCTCTCTAAAGGCGCTATCGTCCTGTCTGATGATGCAGTCTCAGCTAGCCGATCGCATTGATGTTGATCTAGATGTGAGTTCCCAAGGTATTAGCACCAAGTTGGGGTTGGAATGCTATTTGCCGGCCCAACCTCAGCTCAATCCTGCCTGGAGTCAGTTGCTCGATTATCTCGTGACCAAGGGGTGGTGCTTGTCCGCAAAACGAGAGGCCCTACTCCAGTATCCCGGCTTTGCGCGAGAGCGAGACCACGGCGATCGCTGGCCGTCCTACCCGCGTCAACTGTCCCAATTGCTCGGTGACCGTCGAGAGGGCGTTTTTTTCCGGGGTCTGCACCACATCAAATTGGTCTTTCACACCGATCGCATCGTGGAAGCTAAAGCCTATTGCTGGGTCAGCCAACAGCTCATCGGCCAACCCACCGGCCAACTAGCGGTGCCAACGGCCGGTAAATTGCCCCAACTTGACGCTGTTCCCTGAACCTTGGACCCATATTTTTCTATATTTCTCACCCCAATTAAGTCTATGCGTATTTCTCAAATCCTCGATATTCTGCCCGCCCCTCTGGAATGGATGGTGCTATTTAACC
Source organism: uncultured Halomicronema sp. (assembly GCA_937899725.1). Taxonomy (GTDB): domain Bacteria; phylum Cyanobacteriota; class Cyanobacteriia; order Phormidesmidales; family Phormidesmidaceae; genus Halomicronema. The sequence continues at coordinate 6,396 of CALCCA010000021.1, read as the reverse complement.
TCGACACCATGCATCAGATAACGGCAGCCGAGACGGTTCGGGCCATGTACCATCTGCCTGCTGACCTGGATTTAACCCCCTATAGCCATGTCGTTTTGACCAACCTCGGGCGATTCTTGGCGGAGGATACGGGGACTGATCTGGTTGAGCCGATCGCGGGCCAGCGGTTACCTCAGGCAACGTCAGAGACCTGCCTGGCTCAGCGGTTTGCTGAGCAGTTGGCGCTGTTTGAGGTCGATATTGCCGATTGTGTGGGGCTAGGGCAGATTGACTGCCATAACCCGGTGTTGCTGCACATCGTCGTTGAGCACGGGGTGGGTCAGGCCCAAGCCGTATTTGACCAAGCGCCCTCGACTCAGCATTACGAGCTGCTGCAGGCGGTCGGGGTCAAGTTTTTAGGCGGCACTCAGCAAGAGAACTACTACCTGGCAAAGTTTCAGAATCGGCTGCCCGTGCACATCCATGCCGGGATTTTGTCTCACTTTAGCCGTACAGGACACTGCAATCTATTTTTTCTGCAACACGGCAAGATTGATCTGCCGCTTGAAATGGGGTTGCTGCAGGCTACTCAGAGTCGGTTGCAGTGGGGACATCAACGCAGTGCGGCGGCTTTAGCGAAATTGGCACAGTCTGCTTGCCGACAGGTGATGCCGATGTTGTGTCAGCCCCCGCTGCCCGATCGCCCGTTTCTATACGGTGATCTAGTGCCCCTAGGATTTGTTCTGCGGGGGCTAAACGTAGCCCTCAACGTAGCAGCGCCGCCCCCCCAGCCCCCTGTCCCAGAAACCGCCATCACGGCAGCCGCGGCTACCCTGCAAACTTATCTTTTAGAGCATCAACAGGAGCATCTCTGGGCCTTTCACCAGGGGCGACTGCTGACGGCAACCGATTCGGCGCTGGTCCTGCAAGGCATGGCAGCGGCGACGATAGTCCCATCTTTGGAGGCGCTAGAAGCTTTTGCTAGCCCAGAAGGAGGCTACGTGCCTCAACTCTGGGCCTCAGAACGGCAAGGTCAACACATGGCCGTTGACGACAGTTGTCGTCATTGGTGTCAGCCTGACTATGCGACGACAGCCCTGGTGAGTGCCCTGAAGCAGCAAGCCGGACAATCCACAGACGCCCTCCAAAATTATTTATCTCAGGGGATGGAAAACCGCAGCGGTCTGTATTTTGCCAATCCTTACCTGGTGGATTGGGTACTGGCTCAGGCAATTCAGACAGACCCGAGTGCGGAGCCACTCCGGCAGCAGCTGGGGGCGGAAGTTCGGGCCAGTATGAATGCGGACTACTCTTTTGGCCAGTATGACGTGGCTTTTTCCACCGCGCTGGCGATCGCGACGCTGCAAACCTTAGGCGATCGCAGCCGTACAGTGCTGGCGGCCCAATTGCGACTACTCGACTTCATCGAACCAGATGGTCGCTGGCCGCTGGCTACGCCCTTTTATTCCAGCCTGCGGTTAGATCAGGACCAGTCCCAGCGCGAATTGGTTCAACAGCGTGTGATGAACGTCTTTGGCACTCAGTCAATTCCGGGACACCCCGCCCAGCAGCAAATCAGGTCGATCGCCGGCGTTGGAGAGACTCAATACCACGGGATTTCCCTGTATCTCGATATCCACCGCATGATATCGACCGCAGTGGCAACCATGGCCCTAGCAGAACCGGGCTTGAGTGAGCCTGAGCCGCTTGAGCCGATCTACTCTGCAGCAAAGGCGGTCGTTCATCCTCGCTATCAGTGCCGCACCCACTGCGACTACATTGCCCAATTTGCCCTCCCTCCTTATCTGCACTCAGAGCGTCAGGCCCCAGTACACAGCGGTGTCATCACCCAAGACACCGCCTTAAAACTAGCCCTCTAACCAATCAGCCTGGGTCAGTGGGTCACCCTAGTTTTTTTCATCTTGTCTGACTAACCCGCTTAGGAACGTTGTGCCATGAGCAACTCTAAAATCGCCGACGACGAATCACCGCTTGCCCAGCCAGAATTGCCTGCAGCCATGACGACTGGCACAGATTTAATCTACGGGTTGGAAGATCGCCCGCCTCCCAGAGAATCGCTGTTTGCGGCGGTTCAGCACGTGTTTGCCTGCTTTGTCGGCATCATTACGCCGGCGTTGATTGTCTCAGAAGCATTGGGGTTAGAGCCTGCCGATGGCGCTTACTTAGTCAGCATGTCGTTGTTTGTTTCCGGGGTGGCGACCTTTATCCAAGCCAAGCGGATTGGTCCCGTCGGGTCGGGATTGTTGAGTGTACAAGGGACTAGCTTTGCCTTCATCGACCCGATTATCACGACCGGAGCCGCGGTTATCGCCACCGGGGGAACCTCGCAAGCGGCTCTCGGTACGATTTTGGGGCTTTGCTTTTGCGGGTCGTTCATTGAGATCATTCTGAGCCCGTTCATTCGATTGGCGAGCCAGGTCGTCACCCCGTTAGTGATGGGCATTGTCGTGACCCTGATTGGGTTGACGCTGATCACGGTGGGATTAACCAGTATGGGGGGTGGTTTTGCGGCGCGGGCGGCAGGCACTTTTGGCAACCCCCAATACCTGATGCTGGCTGGCCTGGTGCTCGCAATTATCGTCGTTTTAAATAATTTAGGCAGTGCCTTTTTGCGCATGTCGTCGGTCGCGATCGCCTTGGTGAGTGGCTACCTCGTCGCGATGCCGATGGGCTTAGTTGACTTCACCGGCTTGGAAAATTCATCCCTGGTAAATGTGCCGATGCCCTTTCGATATGGCTTCGGCTTTGATGCGGCGGCTTTTATTCCGTTTGCGATTCTGTATGTGATGACCACGATTGGGTCGGCGGGTGATCTGACCGCCACCTCGCTCCTATCGGGGCAACCCATTACCGGACCGAAATATTTTGACCGCATCCGGGGCGGCATTTTGGGCGATGGCATTAACTCGGCGATCGCCGCCGTTTTTAATACCTTCCCCAACACCACCTTTAGTCAAAACAATGGCGTGATTCAGCTGACTGGGGTCGGGAGCCGTTACGTCGGCTATTTTATTGCCGGGATTCTGACCCTCTTGGGAATATTGCCTATCGTGGCTGGGATTTTTCAAACCATTCCTCAACCAGTTTTAGGCGGAGCCACCATCATGATGTTCGGCTCAGTCGCAGTCGCCGGCATCAAAATTCTCTCGTCGGTCCATCTCAACCAACGCTCCTCCATTATCATGGCCACCTCTTTAGGGTTAGGGCTGGGGGTTAGTCTTGTGCCTGACGTTTTGGCACAGCTTCCCCCTTTGATAAAAAGCATTTTTTCCTCAGGCATCAGCACGGGGGGACTCACCGCCCTATTGCTCAATATCGTTTTGCCCGGTTCTCGCGAGTGAAGGGGCCGAGTGGTGGGGGCAATGGGCAAGGTGATGTAGCAGAAGTCGGCATGCAGAAGTCGGAAGTCGGAGTTGAAAAGCCTGTCAGATCACGGTTTCAGGCATCTGGAGTGACCGAATCAAACTGCGGCGTGCTATCCGTGACAGCGCCTTTCAGGCAATCACGCTGGCCCCCTCTGGCCAAACGATATGGCTTAGTGTTGCTCGCGAATCTTGACGCGTTTACTTATTTTTTGCCCAGCGATAAAAGAGACAGCATTGCCTGCCGGGCTTTTGTGTGTAATAGGCAGCATCCTCTGCCATCAAGTAGTGCTTGCCAATGAAGTATAAGCCTTGATTCAGGAGTTCGCAAAGTCAATTAAAAATGGGATTGTCTGTGGCTATTAACCGCAGCCGCAGAGATCGTTTTAAATAATTTGTAAAATTTAAATATAATTATCTATAGCAAATATTAATATAGCCACAAAAATCATATAAATAAGTAAGCTTGATCTTTAAACTGCCCTTCAGTCAAGCTATCCAGGTTTTAAAGGTATAGACTTTTAGCGCCAAATATCATTCAAGAATTTATTTAGATCCATGCCATCTGAAGAGGCTTGTATGGCTTTATACAGAGAAAAAATAGTGCTGTTTAAAGTTTATTCAATCGTACTCAGCAAGGTTCATAAAGTTCCTGAAAAGATGCTTCAAAATGGCACCTTAAAGACAGGTCTATCGGTATATTTTTCTATATAGAGTTCGCATTTTTCAGTGAATCTACATACTTTGCTTAACCTGAGTTCGGGATAAAGGTCTGAGGCAGGCTTACCAGCCGGTTGAGGCGACAATCCCCTCTGGGGCGGGGTGCCCCAGGCGGGGTGGGTGTCGATCCTCTCGCTGAGAGGGGTTCAACCCACCCCATTAGCCCCTCCCCAGAGGGGAAAGCAACGGGGTTTGGCTTAACCCGAACTGACGTTACTTAAGTGCTCAATTCGTTCTAGTAAACAGTCAAACTAATATTTGTGAGTACTGTATCAACTGAGTCGCTTGCCATGTCATGGCTCTGGGGCTCGATAACTCACAAAAACAAATTTGACAGATCACGGGTCTGCTGTTGTTTGAGGAATCCTCATGCTGCAACTGGTCAAGTCTGCCCACTCGTCCTTGGTTCTAAAGGGGCGCTAATACCCCAAGCGCGGCGGCGATAGTCGTCGGGTTGCGGGCGAATCCATATTCCTTGAGGTGGGCGATTAGGGGCCTGTGCATTAGCCCTGACGTCGTCAGCCGGCGACCCCACCCAAATTCTGCGATCGCCTGACATCGGCTGTCTTCGGGCGTTGCTGATTGACAGCATGATGACAGCGGGCACGCATAGATTCTCGGTTACCGCTGTATAAATTCATATCGCTATGCCGCACCGCCCGTCTTCGTGATGCTGATGTCCGATAACCGCGCGCAGCGGTCTCACCGTTCTGGCGATCGCGCCCCGATCGTCCGCCCGTCTCTGACCCCATTGCCATCAGCTTGAGCGCTGGGTTTAGCCCCGCGCGATGAGCCTCGACCCCCGCCGCCGGGGGCCTTTCTGTCCTGTCCTTTACTCGGAACCGCACCCATGACTCGCCCGCTCTCTTCATCCGCCCACCCGATGACTGCATCCGGTCTGCCACCGACGGCTTCTACCCCTGCGTCTGCTTTAGAAATCAATGCCTCGCGGCAGTTTGTGCCGTGGCTGGCTGAGCAGCAGCTCAGTCTGGCGTTTAGCACTTATCAGGCTGGCAAGCTGTTTTTGGTGGGTCTGCAGCCTAACGGCAAACTGTCGGTGTTTGAGCGCACCTTTGAGCGCAGCATGGGGCTCTGCGTGCAGGGCAACACGCTGTGGCTGAGTACGCTCTATCAGCTCTGGCGATTTGAGAATGCGTTGGCGGCCGGCCAAACCCACGAGGGCTATGACGCCCTATATGTGCCGCAAATGAGCTACGTCACCGCCGATTTAGATATTCACGATGTGGCAGTGCCCACTGCGGCTGAAGATCGCCCGCTATTTGTTAATACGCTGTTTAGCTGTTTGGCCCAGCCGAGCCCCACCCATAGCTTTGTGCCGGTGTGGCAGCCGCCCTTTACTAGCAAACTCGCGGCCGAAGACCGCTGTCATCTCAATGGGTTGGCCCTGCGAGACGGGCAGGCCCGCTATGTCACCGCCATCAGCCAAAGCGATGTGGCCGATGGCTGGCGCGAGCAGCGGCGGGCGGGGGGTTGCGTCATCGATGTGCCCAGTTCCGAAATCATCGCGACGGGGCTGTCGATGCCCCATTCGCCCCGGTGGTATCGCGATCGCCTCTGGCTGCTGAATTCGGGCACGGGGGAGTTTGGCTATATCGACCAGGCGACGGGCCGGTTTGAGCCGGTGGCGTTTTGCCCCGGCTATTTGCGGGGGCTAACGATGGTGGGCGACTTTGCCGTGGTGGGGCTATCGGAGCCGCGCCATAACCAAAGCTTTCAGGGGTTGCCCCTCGACGAGGCGCTGGTGGCCAAAGGGGCGACGCCCCGCTGTGGGCTGGGGGTGATTGACCTGCGCAGCGGTGATTTGGTGCATACCCTGCGCATTTCGGGGGTGATTCATGAACTGTATGACGTGGCGGTGCTGCCGCAGGTGCGGCGGCCCATGGCGATCGGCTTTCGGCAAGATGCGATTCGCCGAGTGATTTCGATGGGTGAGTGTGCGGGGTGAGCCGAGGTGCTCATCCCCTGAATGAGATGTAACTCAATAAATGGAGATTTTTGGTATGGCGTTTGAACCAGTATTCAACCTAGCTGACCTGGATGGCAACAACGGCTTTGTTATCAACGGCATTGATGGAGATGATGGCTCCGGTATTTCAGTGAGCAGCGCGGGGGATATCAACGGCGATGGTATTGATGACCTGATTATCGACGCCTCCGGTGCCCAACCCAATGGCAATGACGGTGCGGGCGAGAGCTACATCGTCTTTGGCCGCGCCGAGGGCTTTGACGCGGCGCTAGAGCTGTCGGCCCTCGACGGCAGCAACGGCTTTGTCATCAACGGCATTGATGAGCG
>CALCCA010000020.1 GCA_937899725.1 uncultured Halomicronema sp. | reverse complement strand
CGATATCTTCTAGGATATTTTTTCTACCATGAACGGATGACGTGCTCCCTATCAAGCTCTGCGCCGACCGGCGTACCGATTCTGTTGATTCATGGCGGTGGCCCTGGCGGGATTGCTTCTTTTGACCTTGATGTTCCTGGCTATTCTTTGGCCGCCGATTTCGCTCAAGCAGGACATCGCGTCTACATTATGAATGTCCGTGGCTGGGAACGTTCAACCCGTCCGAGAGTGCTGCATGAACCGGTCAATCGAAACCCTCCGGCAGTGACATCGGAGGAAGCTGTTCGTGATATTGATGCTGTGGTCGAGTGGATCCGCGCTCGCACTGAGCAACCCCACGTTGCCCTGATGGGCTGGGCAACGGGTGGACACTGGGCGGGTTTGTATACCAGTCGTTATAACGATCGGGTCAGCCATCTGATTATGCTCAACAGCCTCTACGGGGTGGATGCCTCATGGCCGCTGACTGAGCGATTTGAAAACCCCGATGAGCCTGGAACCTTTGACGCTAGCGGGGGGGCGTACCGCTTGGTTGATTACAACGGATTTCTAGGAGGGTGGGATAATTCGATTCCGGTGGATGACAAAGCCCAGTGGCGTGATCCAGCCGTTGCCGAGGCTTATGCCCGGACTGCTGTTCGATTAGATCCAACGAGTCAAACCCGCACCCCGGCCAGCGCTCGAATTCCGACGGCTTACCGGGAGGAAAGTTTCAACCTTGCTCAAGGATATCGATATTGGGAGGCTGGTGACATCTACACACCCACCCTTTTTGTGCGGGGAACCCTCGATTTTTGGTCTCGGCCGGAAGATGCTGTGGCGATCGCATCTGAACTGGTGAATGCTCCGGTGGCACAAACCATCGCGATTTCAGGCGCAACACATTACCTGTTTAATGATCGTCCTGAACGAGGAAGAACTGTATTTATTGAGCAAGTGCTGACGTTTTTGAAATTCTAAACAACCATTGCTGCTGCATGACTAACTGATAAACCGCCTTAGGGCGGCGGCGGCTCTGGCGGTCTAGTTTTCAGCGATTCATCTGGGTGGGGTTCGTCGCGCCAGGCGGCTGGTTGCTGAAACCGGTGAACCGCCTCAATTACCCGCACCCAGCCGTCGGCTAAGGCGGCTAACAGGCGATCGCCCTTGGCTACCGTCGCCACCGTGGCATCGCCCAACACGCCGCTGCGGGTCAGGTCACGGGTGACCCAGGCAAAGGGTAATGCCCCTTCCATACTCAGCAGCCCGTCTGTCGGTAGCCCGTGGGGATATTCGCAAACGGCTTGGTCGGGCTGTACCTGATCGGGCAAAATCGACAGCATCAGACTGGTTTCCGCATCGCCCGCGTGAATGCCCAACTCCAACTCCTTCGGTGTCAGCAGTTCAGCTGCTGGGTTGGGCACGTTCCACACAAAGTGGGGAAACACCATCAGGTCGGGATGGGTTTGGTGCAGGTCGCGGGCCGCCATGTCGAGGACCTGAGGTTGTCCCCCGTGGGCATTGAGCCAGATAAGTTTACGGAATCCGGCGCGATACAGGCTAGCTGCCGATTCCAACAGTATCTGGCGCAGCGTCTCCGCCGACAGGGTAATCGTGCCCGGAAAGTGCCAGTGTTCGTTGGACTTGCCGTAGTAGAGGGGCGGCAGGGCGTAGGCGGGCAGCGCCTCGGGCAGTTGGGTCAGTGCTTTGCCTAAGACGGCGGTGGCGATCGCGGCATCCACGGCTAGGGGCAGGTGGGGGCCATGCTGCTCAATTGCGCCCATGGGCTGCACGATCACCACATGGGCTTTGTCGGGCAGGGCCTCAATCTGCTGCCAGGTGAGATAAGCAAAATAGCGCTGCGGCGGAATAAAACCGTGCATCATGGCGGGGGCAAGTTTCTGAACTGAGGACCGGATGCCTTAAAGAGCATACAAAAAGGGCGGGCTCAACTGATTGAGCCCGCCCGAATATCTGGGAACGCAATGTGAGCTTACTGAAGCACCAACTTGACGTTAGCGTTCTGTAGGCCAGGACGCTTGACATCAGCCAAGGTCTTGTTGACTGCGTACTTCTGGTTGATGGAGTTGATCAACTCAGTCTGGTTGTGCTTTTTAGCAACGCCCCAGAGGTCAGCGATGAGATCAAAGCTGCCATCGGCATTGCGAGACCAACCCAGATCGTATTCGCCTTCTAAAACAGCAACGATGTCGGCACGAACACGTTGGCCGTTGTAACCACGAACATCAGCTTCGGTCTTGACCGAAATGCCGAGGTCACAGAGAGACTGCTTGAGAATGGCAGCATCGGCAACTTTCGTGCGCAGGGTGCTGAAGTGAGACATAGTGTTTCCTCCTGGAGAGAACTTAAGAGAGACAACGAGGTTTGAGAGAGAGATGAAGACGGATAGGGATGGATCCCTTTTCAACCTTCGAGGTGAGCTGCTAGCACAATCGCTAGCCCTTTTCTCCAGCGAACTGGAGAAAAAGCTTTAGAACTCCATGCGCTGATATTCAGCGACGGAGGCTGCTGCGGGCCTTGCCCGTTGACGAGCCCAATCGCGCAGGGCTGTCACCTGTTCATTCATCGTCTTAGACAGGGGCATCGTCGCCCGGATCGCAGCAATAATATCGAGTTGGGTAAACTCCCGGTCTTGGGCAAAAGCCTCATACATGGCGGAAATGATGCCTTGCTCAATCTCGGCACCCGAGAACCCATCGCAAACTTTGACAAGCTGTTCTAAATCGAAGCGCTCAGTGTCGGGTCGGCGCTTTTGAAGATGAATGTTGAAAATGTCTTTGCGTTCTGCCTCGTTGGGCAGATCAACGAAGAAAATCTCATCAAACCGGCCCTTGCGCAGAAACTCACCAGGGAGTCGTTCGACTCGGTTGGCGGTGGCCATGACGAATACGGGCGAGGTCTTTTCCTGCATCCAGGTGAGAAAGGTGCCAAAAATCCGGCTTGAGGTACCCCCGTCAGAATCGGATGAGCCCGAACTCCCGGCAAAGGCTTTATCAATTTCATCAATAAAGAGAATCGCGGGCGAAATCGATTCGGCAGTCCGCAGGGCATTTCTCAAATTCGCTTCCGATCGCCCTACTGTCGAGCCGTCATACACTCGGCCCAAGTCCAGCCGCAACAGGGGCAACCCCCAGAGCCGTGAAGTGGTTTTAGCAATTAAAGACTTGCCACAGCCCGGCACCCCTAGAATCAGCATGCCTTTGGGTTGGGGGAGACCATATTCCCGAGCCCGCTCGGTAAAGGCATTAGAGCGCTGGGTTAGCCAGTGCTTGAGCTCTTCTAATCCCCCCACAGAGTCGATGGTCTCATCCACCTCCATGAATTCGAGAATGCCGTTACGACGAATTAGCTGCTTTTTCTCAGTCAGCACGATATCGACTTCGCTTTCGGTCAGCTTGCCAGCCGTGACATGGGCTTTACGGTAGACCTTCTCAGCTTCATCGCGGGTTAACCCTAAGGCTGCTTTGAGCAACTTCTCTCGCACATCAGTCGTGATGCGGGTACTCTTCGCGACATCCAATTCGCTGCTCAGCACCTGATTCAACTCCGCCATCGTGGGCGGCGGAAAATCGAGCACAACGACTTCCTTTTCTAACTCAATCGGAATCTCCTGCACAGGAGACATGAGAACGATGGTCTTTTGGGCGTCTTTGAAACCCGCGATCGCATCTCTCAAACAGCGAGTAACGGCAGGGGAGTCCTTAAAAGGATGAAGATCTTTGAAAACATAGATACCCGGCTCGCGCTGGCGAATCACCCATTCCACAGCAGCTTCTGGCGAAACGGTGCTGTTGTGCTGAGTGACGTTGCGAGGCTGGCCATGCTCCACGATGCCGTGGGTCATCGTCCAAGTGTAAATCCGCCGCTGAGGTCGCAGCGTGTGCGCCACGCTAGCGATCGCTTGCTCGGCTCGCTCTTCCTCAAACGTCACCAAATAGACCAGGGGATACTGCGCCTTTATGAGTATGTCGAGATCTTCTCTCATCAAATCACTCCTGGCATAACATGGGCCTCAACTGAGGCGCGATCACAAGCGGACTGAAACCAAACTATCTAGCTGCCTGAACTGCCTCAAGACAGTCCCTAGCAGTGAACTAGCTGACCTTCTTCAGGCCGTGAACCTTCAGCAACAACTTCAGGTACTGCTACGGGCAAGCCATCACTAGGCGCAGCCTGAATCGCCTCTTTAACCGAAACTAGCTGCCCGTCTCTCACCACAACCGAATCGGCACAACTGGGACAGCTATAGGTTTTGTAAGTGCTGCCATGCTCTGTGGAGGCTTCAACCACATCAGCGTGAGACAGATAAAACTTCAGTGCGCGCTCGGCCATTGTCGACATGGGCTCGCCATCAACCGCAGAACGGATTTTGAGCTGACGATGCAAATCCGAAGGTAAGTAGAGCGTAACTTTCGTAGCCTTTTGCTGGTCTTCCATGTTGCGTTCTAGGTTGTGTGACCCGGGTATGGATGCCAAGTTAACGGCTGCTCCCGGTTGCTGTCAAGCCAGCATGATGGCATGACAGCATTTTGTTTACATTACGCAATGATTGGGGTCGAGCAAAAGGGTTCTTGAGGCGTTGAAAGACCTTTCCAGTCAGGATTGCACAGGTCTACCTGGAATTTGAAGGGGTTGTTGCGATCGCGTAGCTTACCGAAAACAAACGTAATCATCAGATTAAGTTTGTGAATCTATAGTTGGGGTAGCAGGCGCGTTTGTTAGGGTGTTGCCTGTGAGTTTCTAGTGATGCCCCGATTAGCATGGGGTGAAGGCGAAACTCAGTGGTTGAGGTGCATGCAGTTGGTTGGAGGGATTCAGCCTAACGGTTAGGGTGCGAACGTGGGCTCCCCTGGCCGCCAATGCCCAGGCCAGCGGTGACTTAAAGTTTGTGGTTGCGACTAACGCATTTGCTGAACTGGATGGGAACCTTAGCCACGAGGCAATCTTTGTTGATGGTTTGTGAGTTGGCCCCAGCATGTCTACAGATTCTTCTTTTCCCCAACCGCCGGTGACCGCGCTGGTGCCGTCGGTATCAACGCTGCTGCAGCAAGGCGATTATGCAGTGGCCTTGAGTCAGCTGCAGCAAATTTCTGAAAGCGAACGACAGCTTGACGATTGGGTTAATCAAGCGGTTTGTCTGATTCATCTTGATCAGGCTGAGGCTGCCTTAGAGGCGTGCGATCGCGCCCTGGCGCTCACCCCAGATCATCCCCAAGCTTGGTTGTTTAAGGGGGTAGCCTACCATCGCCTGCAGCAGTATGATGCTGCCTATGCCTGCTACGACCAAGCCTTGGGCAAAGATCAGGCGAGTCCCAAAGCCGCCACCGTGATGAAAACTTGGCGGCAGCAAGTGAGCGCCCTGCGGTCTTTTGCAAAGCATGTCAAAGAGACGCGCCTGCTGCGCTTGTGGTTAAACTAGGGCCTGATCATCCCTCAACACCTTTCATGACGATTGCCGCTTCTACCCCGCTGCCCTCTTTAGAATCAGCGCTCAAGCACTTTTTTGGCTATGACCAGTTTCGCCTGCAGCAGCGCGAGATCATTGAGCATTTTTTGAACCGCCAAGACAGTCTGGTGGTCATGCCCACCGGGGGTGGCAAATCTCTCTGCTATCAGTTGCCATCGCTGCTGCGGCTGGGGGTGATGGTGGTCGTTTCGCCGCTGATTGCCCTGATGCAAGATCAGGTCGATGCGCTGCAAAATAACGGCATTGCCGCCACCTTTCTCAACAGCAGTTTGGACTTTGACGCGGTGCGATCGCGGCAGCAAAGCCTGCTCAGTGGTGAAACGAAACTGCTCTATGTTGCGCCTGAACGGCTCTTGAGCGAAAATTTTTGGCCATTTTTGTCGCGCTTAAACCAGCAGGTGGGTCTGTCGGGCTTTGCGATCGACGAAGCCCATTGCGTCTCCGAATGGGGGCATGACTTTCGTCCCGAGTATCGCCAACTGCACCGCTTGCGGGCCGCCTTTCCCGACGTGCCGATGATGGCGCTGACGGCCACAGCCACCACTCGGGTGCGCGAAGATATTTGTGCTCAGCTCAGCCTGCAAGCACCGCGCGTTTTTCTGGCTAGCTTTAACCGGCACAATCTTTACTACGAGGTCTTGCCTAAAGATCGCCATAGCTACGCGCACCTTGTGCGCCAAATCAAGGCCGCTTCGGGCGCCGTTATCGTTTACTGCATTAGCCGTAAGCGGGTGGATGAGCTGGCCGGACGGCTACAGCAAGAGGGCATTGCGGCGCTGCCTTACCATGCGGGCCTCTCGGATGAAACTCGCAGCGGCAACCAAAGCCGATTTATTCGCGATGATGTGCAGGTGATTGTGGCGACAATCGCTTTTGGCATGGGCATCAACAAGCCTGACGTGCGCCTGGTGGCCCATTACGATTTGCCGCGCACGTTAGAAAGCTATTACCAGGAATCGGGCCGGGCCGGGCGCGATGGCGAACCGGCGCACTGCACGGTTTATTTCAGCTATGGCGATGTCTCGCTGATTAACTACATCATCGAGCAGAAGCCCGATGAGCAAGAGCAAAACATCGCTCGCCAACAGTTGCGCCAGGTGCTGGACTATGCCGAAAGCCCGGTCTGTCGGCGGCAGATTCAGCTGGGCTACTTTGGGGAAGCCTTTCCGGGGCAGTGCGATCGCTGTGACAACTGTCGCCACCCCAAACCCGTTGAAGATTGGACGGTAGAGGCACAAAAATTTCTCTCCTGCGTGGCCCGCTGTCGCGAGCGGTTTGGCATGGTGCACGTGATTGACGTGCTGCGCGGCTCCCAAAAAAAGCGCATTGTAGAACTACGCCATGATGAGCTATCGACCCACGGCATTGGCAAAGATCGCAGTGCCGAAGAATGGAAACTGCTGGGGCGTTCGCTGTTGCATCAAGGGCTCGTAGATGAAACGACGGATGGGTACCCGGTGCTGCAGCTGAATGCGGCCAGCTGGCAGGTGCTGCGCAAACAGCTCACCGTGCAGATTGCTGTGCCTGAGCAGTTGCAGGGTACCGCCGCTACGGACGCGGTTTCTGATGAAGCGGCGACCTTGTTGAAGCGATTGCGATCGCTGCGCAAACGCTTGGCTGACCGGCAGGGCGTGCCCCCCTACATCGTGTTTACCGAAAGTACCCTGCGGCAAATGGCGCAGCGCATGCCGCGATCGCTCTCGAAAATCAGCCGCATATCGGGGGTGGGGAGCCGCAAGCTAGATCAGTACGGTCAGGTGTTTGTGGATGAAATCAACGCCTTTTGTGAAGAAAATGGCGTCGGTGCTCAGCCGGAATCAGTGCCCGGTGCCCCGCCGGTCGTTAACAATACTCGTGCCCTGACGCTGCAGCTGTATGAAGCGGGACATTCGGTTGAGGAGATTGCTCGGCTGCGGAGTCTGCGCCCGACTACCATCATTGGGCATTTAGCCGCGCTCATCGAAGCGGGAACTGCAGTCGATCTCAGTCCAGTGGTCTCAGCTGATCGACAAACGACGATCCGCCAGGTATTGCAGCAGGCGGAGAGTTTTCATCTCAGTGACCTGCGCGATCGCCTCGGTGAGGACTACTCCTACGATGAAATTCGGTTGGTGAGAGGCGTCTTTCAATGGGAGCAGCGATCGCAGTCTGCCAGTTGAGCCGATAGTGGCTGTGGCCGATTGAGTTCTGTGGCGACTGACTGAGTCAGTTTGGGTGCGATCGATCGATTCCTCCATGAAACTTGGCGAAAGAACGAAAAGGTTGATGACGAGAGCCCACTCACGGGTTCAAGGCACTTTAGGGCAAGCTGTTGAACTGAATGTGCCTAGCTGAATCCGCCTATCAGACAGTCCCCTTCAGATAGTGCTTAGAGGGCCAGACGCTGAGCTGTGCAACGCTGCAGCATGATCGCAGCCAATGTTACGGATGCCAAAACCGTCTATGGCGAACGCGAGTCTTCGCCCGTTTATCCCAATTCCCTGAAACAAGACGACAAATCTTGCCCCCTGGCCCCTTGGCTCCCCGGCATTTTCAAGATTGCCTTGGGAGTTCGACCATTGAGAATGAGGATTAATGGGCAGATGTTGCCTCACACCGATAGGGGTTAGACACGGGAATCAGGCGGTCTTTTGATTGCGATACTTCCAGGCCAGGTTGAGGATTTGTCCCCAGATCCGGTTAACTCGCTTCGGCGTACAGCCTAAAAGTTCTGCCAGCTCGCCTGTATCCATTTCCAAATGTCCCGCCTGGATCTGCCCACGTCGGAGTTGCAAAAGCTGCTGCTGCTGGGGTTCGAGCGAGATGATAAAACCGCTCCACTCTTCCGGCGACAGGCCGAGGTTGTGCTCTAGATCGATGCCCAACCACTGATGCACGAGATGCCAATTATGCACCTGGGCAAACTTTTCGACATGGTACTTAAATCGCTGTTGCAAGTAGTCCCGCTGCCGAGACGACAGATTGAGGATGTCATCAATTTCTGCTGCGGGCAAGTCTTGCAGACGCAGCACAAAGTAATCGATGCAGTCATGCTGGTCTTGCTGTTCCAGATACTCAATCAGAGATTGAATAATGCGATCGCGCAACACCTGATCCGCCGGGTCAACCGCATCGGTGACCATCTGCTCTCGCACCTGCTGCAACGCGGCAGAGCGATTCGGCCCATCCATCTCATCGGACTTGGCCGAATCCATCGCTCGCTCGATATCAACGGAAGTTTCATCGGGTTGACGACGGGCAAAGGTTTGGGCTCGCAAAACGATAATCTGCTGGTTGATGGCCCCCGGAATAGTGATGCGCCGCTTGGCATACTGTTCGCAAAAGGTCATATATTCCGAGAGCTGCAGGCGCGTGCGCGGCGAATAGTCGGCATCGACGGCATTTTCTCGACGAAAGGCTTTGAGCGCCTCAATATAAAAGCCTTGCAAAAAATCTTCTAGCAGGGTGCGGCGGCCCTCAAACCCAAGTTGGGCTTTCCGGGGCGCAATATAGCGATAGGCGATCGCACTGAGGGTCCCGTGTAGTTCCACCCGGCCCTGATTAGAACCGAGTTGGAAATATTTCACACATTTGTTGATGCGATGCCGAGCCAGCGATCGCTGCCAATGCAGCACTTCTCCCGATGCTTGAATCCGTTGGCTCATGCGACAGATGCGATCGACTTCGCTGGCTAACCGGGTGGCTACTTGCGACAGGCTACTGACTTTATCGGGCAGTTCTCGGTTGAATTCATTTTTGACCCACTCAATAAAAGCGGCAGAGGGCTGCGGCTCGGTCGGTATCGGCGTGACGTTGGCCGCTTGGCGATGGTCAGAAACCGTAATTACCTCCGCCTGACCGACCGCCAGGGGGGCGGCGGGCGGATTGTTGGTGGAGTCGTGAGAGGGTTGAATGCAGAGGGTCGTTATAGAAGCAGACGATATTGAGCGATTCATAAGCATTGGGTAGTGCACGGAACAGAGTCTCGAAATCGCCCGGTCAGGGGCAAACGGTGAACTCTTGAAGTAACCCTACTTTAGCCAGCAACCCGGTTCTGAAAAGACCAGATTGTGTCACTCTTTGGGGCTGTGCCAGTTGGGTGGACATTCTGATCGTACCCATTCCGCTCAATAAATTCGACAGATATGCTCTGAAATGCTGATGGGGCTCTAGTTTCGCCGCTGTTCTTAGGGCTTTTAGTAACCGTTGAATTGGGCTGAAGGCGATCGCCCCAGCCGTAGACAGTCGAGAGAGTGGCGATTTCTTTCCGGAATTGAAATTAGCGAGCGTGAATTTCCGCATCTTGCGATTCACCGCATTGCCCAGATTTATACCCATTCTTTGAAACTGGACGATAGATCTTCCTTTCGACGCCGCTCAAGGAACGTCGGCTGAGCGGCGTCGTCAGCCCGACGGGCAGGCCAGGCCAACAGGCAGGGTCTCCGACTGAGAGAAAGTCGACTCGTCTGTGTAGCGGTAATTTGTAGAACTGGTACTAGCCGCAGCTGAGCACTTCCGGGCATCGGGCTGTGGCCGGAAGTTAAGGTCTTTGCCCAGAGGCTGTGGGGCCGATGGCAATCAACGTCACTGATCACGCCATCGCGATGATGCCCCATAATGAAAGCCATATATAAAGTGGCCGCTCTGGCAACGCTCGGTGTCTAGTCATGACGATCTCCTTAGATAACGCTCAAGCCCGGAGCCGCATTCAGCAGCAACACGGCGCGACCTGGCAAGACTACGTTGCCTGGCGAGATAGCAATGAGATTGACTGGCAAAAAATTGCCTTTGATCAAGGCTGGTTGTGGGTTGATATGGGGACAGAAGGGCCAAATCATGCTTCGTTCAGCGATTTGCTGACTGCCGTCTTTTTTATGTGGGCCTTCCTTTATCCCGAACCGCCCTTGCAGTCCTACGGGCGATGTTTGATTGAGCGACCCGAAACGCAGGCTTGCGCCCCTGACTTGGTGCTGTACAAAGGTGAAGCGATTCCGCGTTGGCAACCCGGTGAACCTCGGCGCATTGTGACGCCCCGTCATCGCCTGCCAGACCTGGTCGGCGAAATCGCTGATACCACTCTCAGTATCGATCTGGATGAGCAAAAGCAGCTGTACGCCCGTTTGCAGATTGCCGAATATTGGGTGGTTGACGTCAAAGGACGGCGGCTCTTTGCCTTTGGTCTCAATGCATCAGGGGTTTATCAGCCGATTCAAGCGTCGCAGGTGCTCCCTGGCCTGGCGATCGCCCTGATCGAACAAGCTCTAGAACGCTTGGCTACTGAAACCAACACAGCTGCTGCTACCTGGCTGATGCAGCAGCTGCGATCGCCATCCCCCAGCACAACAGAAACAGCCCCTCCAGAAGCTTGAGGTAGAGGCTGCGTTTGATGGTGCAGTGGCCCATGCGTCAACATCGCATTCCGCTCGCCAGGGCGGACAACGTTTGTGTTGTACCGCAAACTGCTGTCAGGTCAAAACACTCCAGATGGCTGAAGTCGTGATTCGATCAACATCTTAATGCCGCATTCCAACCTCCGCATGCCGCATGCGGCTGAGGCCCGTGCCCAATCGCTCCGGCGAAGTTACAAAAATGCACAGACTGACTTTGCTGTACCAAGAAACACAGTATGGTTTGAAAGACAGGATGCTGAAACAGTAGCTGCCTGCAGATTTCGCCGTCTCACCTCACTCCTATGTCTCAACCGACGATTGAATCCATCCTCAACGAAAAGCGCCTGTTTGAGCCGCCCGCCGACTTCGCCGCCCATGCGCGCATCAAAAGCATGGCTGAGTATCAAGAACTCTACGATCAAGCTGCTGCCGATCCGGCTGCCTTTTGGGCCGAGCTGGCAGAAACCGAACTGCACTGGTTCAAAAAATGGGATACCGTGCTGGACTGGCAGCCCCCCTTTGCTAAATGGTTTAGCGGTGGCAAACTCAATATTTCCTACAACTGTTTAGATCGCCACCTCACCACCTGGCGACGTAATAAAGCCGCCCTGATTTGGGAAGGGGAACCGGGCGACTCGCGCACCCTGACCTACGCTGAGCTGCATCGCGAAGTGTGCCAGATGGCCAACGTGCTTAAAGATCTGGGCGTACAAAAGGGTGATCGCGTCGGTCTTTATATGCCGATGATTCCAGAGGCGGCGATCGCGATGCTGGCCTGTGCGCGCATTGGCGCACCCCACACCGTAATCTTTGGCGGCTTTAGTGCCGATGCGCTGCGCGATCGCCTCAACGATGCCCAGGCCAAAGCGGTGATCACCGCTGATGGTGGCTTCCGCAAAGACAAAGTGATTCCCCTCAAATCGGCGGTCGATCAGGCGCTCGCCAACAACGCCGCTCCCAGCGTCGAAAACGTGCTCGTCGTTCAGCGCACGAAAGCAACGATTCCCATGCTGCCGGGCCGCGACCATTGGTGGCATGACTTACAAATCAACGCCTCTGGCCACTGCCCCGCCGAAGCAATGGATGCCGAGGATATGCTGTTTATCCTCTACACCAGCGGCACCACCGGCAAGCCTAAGGGGGTCGTTCACACGACGGGTGGCTATAACCTCTACACCCACATGACCTATCAGTGGACCTTTGACCACAACGATACCGACGTGTATTGGTGTACCGCTGACGTGGGTTGGATTACCGGCCACAGCTACATCGTGTATGGCCCCCTCTCCAACGGTGCCACCAGCCTCATGTACGAAGGCGTGCCGCGCCCCTCTAACCCTGGTTGCTTTTGGGACGTGGTGGAAAAATACGGCGTCAATATTTTCTATACGGCTCCCACTGCCATCCGCGCCTTTATGAAGATGGGCGAACATGAGCCCAAAGCCCGCGATTTGTCCTCACTGCGCATTTTGGGCACCGTGGGTGAACCGATCAACCCCGAAGCGTGGGTGTGGTATCAGCAGATCATTGGCGGCGGCAACTGCCCCATTGTCGATACCTGGTGGCAGACCGAAACCGGCGGTTTTATGTTGACCCCGCTCCCCGGTGCTACTCCGACTAAACCAGGCTCTGCCACCAAGCCATTCCCCGGCATTCTCGTTGACGTGGTGGATTTAGAAGGCAATCCTGCCGCTGACAACGAGGGTGGCTACCTGGTGATCAAGCATCCCTGGCCCAGCATGATGCGCACGGTTTACGGCGACGACGATCGCTTCCGCCGCACCTATTGGGAGCACATCGCCCCCAAAGACGGTCAGTACCTCTACTTTGCTGGGGATGGGGCACGTCGGGATGAAGACGGCTACTTTTGGGTGATGGGCCGGGTGGATGATGTGCTCAGTGTCTCCGGTCACCGGTTGGGCACGATGGAAATCGAGTCGGCGCTGGTCTCTCACCCCGCCGTCGCCGAAGCCGCCGTCGTCGGTCGCAAGAATGACATTACGGGCGAAGAGGTCTTTGCCTTTGTCACCCTAGAGGGCCGTCAAGAGTCTAGCGACACCCTCAAGGGCGAACTCAAGCAGCACGTCGTCAAAGAAATTGGCGCGATCGCTCGCCCGGCTGATATTCGCTTTGCGGACTCGTTGCCCAAGACGCGATCGGGCAAAATCATCCGCCGCTTTCTCCGCAACCTTGCCAGTGGCGAAGATATCGTCGGCGATGCCACCACGATGGAAGACCAAAGCGTCCTCGATAAGTTGCGAGAAGGGGCTTAAGCGATGTCTTATGAGAGGTTGGAGTAAACTTTACTGCGACCTCTACATCGGCTATGCGTCATGGTATCTTCCAATCAACAAGACCAGCAGGAAGCCTACTTAAGTTACCTAAGGGAAAGAGAACCTTATCTTCAAGGTTATGTAGAAGCGCAAAAAGAGCGTGATAAAACTTTAGTCGCCCTTTATTCAGTGACTCTTGGCTTCTCTTTGACATTGGCCAGATTCATAGGATTTCCGCCTCAGTATATATGGCTTTTAGCAATCTCCTGGATTTGCCTCTTCCTATCATTAATATTCATACTATTTTCGTTAATTGCCAGTCCATATGCATGGCTGGAAGAACTAGCATCAATTGAACGTGACTATCAAGAATTGTGTCGCAACAGCAGTATGACTTCATCTGAGACTAGAAGCATAAATTCTGCTGAAATCCAGATAAGCAGTCGACTTTCTAAAGATTTTACAAACTTCTTTAACTGGGCCTCGTATGTTCTATTTATAGTAGGGCTATGTATGTTGATTGCTTTTGCAACTCATGATTTGCTAGACGCTTCGGGAGCGAGATATGAATCTGAGAATGTTATGCCAAACGCAGTTCTACGCAGTGAAATATTTTCAGCAACGCCATGACTTTTATATATCTTAGGAGATTTGTTTCCTCATGAACGAAGAATCTACAAACTCAAAGTATCATCCTAAAACAGTTGGTCCTGTAAAGAGTAATCATGGGGTTTTACCGCCGAAAAGACCTACAAAGCCTCCTAAGCCGCCTGTCAGTCAGAAACCATCGTCACAACCTAAGGATTCTGCATAAGCTTGTTTGTCCAGATCGCCCGGCTGATATTCGCTTTGCGGACTCGTTGCCCAAGACGCGATCGGGCAAAATCATCCGCCGCTTTCTCCGCAACCTTGCCAGTGGCGAAGATATCGTCGGCGATGCCACCACGATGGAAGACCAAAGCGTGCTTGATAAACTTCGCGAAGGGGCTTAAGCAACAACGAGTTTTCTCCCTTTCATGCCGCTTGTGAAATGACTTCGCTTAAATCTCGTGATAAGTCGGTTAAGCGAAGTCATTATCGGATTCATAGGGGCATTCTTTAAATGCGTTTCCCTACGTAGATGCCTTTAATAAAACGGATAGAGGCAACGGATAAAACTCAACTGCCATAATTGGGAGGAAATCTGACGTTAATATGGATCGTTATGCGACAAAGGCAATCAATGATTGACATTTAAAAGTTCTATATTTAATGGTAATTGCTATTTCTAGATAGCAAGAATAATGCAAGAAAAGCTGAGGAAGCTAGAGCAAAAAATTAGTGAATATGGCTTGAGCGTAGTTCAAGATCAAATCATGGCGCTGGTGCGTCCGGCGATCGCTTTAATTCCAGAAGCTGCAGACGAAGATAATATCCCACTTGGGGCTACAAAGCTTTGGGGAATGCCGCATGTGCCACCTACCTTCGCTTGGCCAAAAAGTGATGGTATGGTGTTTGGTTTTCTCGGTCAGATTAATCTAGAAGATGTGAGAACCACCTATGATTTAGGCTTGCCCAGTAATGGACTACTCTCTTTCTGGTTTCATGAAGGCATTAATGGCAGTTATGAATATGGAAAAGCCTTCTACTTTCCTAGCTCTGAGCTAACTGTATTGGAGCTTCCTGAAGAAGATGAAAGCGATGAGTTAAGCTTTATTTTCGATTTTATTGAAACAACATGGCGAGCCCGCCTGATCGCTTTTCCCTCTTTGCCCTATGCTTATCACTACAACAGTATTTACTTGCCGCTGCTCAACTTTTCTGAAGATGAAATAGATGCTTACAGCGATCTCCAATCTGAAATGAGTGATTTCTTTGATTTGCCAAGGGATGACTATCAAATAGGCGGGTATCCCCATAGAGGTCAACAAGATCCACACAGACTGATTTACTTCGCCGCCCACCATCTTTCGGAGTCAGATTTTGATGAGGGCAATGCGGAAGCTACAGAAAAGATGCTGAATTTTGCTCGGAATCTGAGACTTCTTGCTCAGTTTGATGGCCATAATCTCGACATTGAAGATTCATCTGAGGGGAGTATCTATTTCTTATACGATGAACAAATGCTGTCTCAGCATTCTTTCGAAAATCCCTATACGTTGTTAAATCTTGACAGCTAAATCATGAACTCGCCATCACTCTAGCTAACGATCTGTCCTGCCATCACGTGCCAATGATCCGGGCGCGGACAGATTAATTTCCAAGCCTTGAGTGTTGTCACTATTCCTGCATGAACAAGGAGTA
Source organism: uncultured Halomicronema sp. (assembly GCA_937899725.1). Taxonomy (GTDB): domain Bacteria; phylum Cyanobacteriota; class Cyanobacteriia; order Phormidesmidales; family Phormidesmidaceae; genus Halomicronema. The sequence goes on along the minus strand of CALCCA010000020.1, from coordinate 22,556 downwards.
TGGCGTTCGGCGATATAACGCGCTACAGGATTATGTTTCAGGGATAGGGCGAGGTTTAGAACAGGTTGAAGCTTTTGCTCGGCTATAAGCTGGTCGAAGAAAAAAAACGATCGCTTAGCACCAAAGTACTCACCTAGTTTTGGCGCCAAGGGAGATCGCAAGCTATCTTCATTCGTTGCCTGATGAATTTCCTCAGATAAAAGCTTCAGAGGAATCGCCATAGTGATGAAAAGAGTACTCGATCGAGGACTATGCCAGGTTGGTTGCTGCTTCTAGGGTAAGAGGAGATTCAATTACAGTTACCACGAGATTAATTCATGACTGACTCCCCAAAATACACCATTGGCTTGGTCTTTTATCCTGGCATGACCCTACTCGACATGGTTGGTCCCCATCAAGTTTTTGGTGCGCTTCCGGGCATCGAACTGCATCGGATCTGGAAAACGCTAGACCCGATCACCGCCGATGATGGATTGGTGATATTGCCAGATACCACCTTTGCCAATTGCCCACCCCTAGATGTGATTTGTGTTGGGGGTGGCTTGGAACAGCCGGCAGTCGTAAACGATCCAGAGGTACTAGAATTTTTTCGTAAACAAGGCCGCACTGCTAAGTTCATTACCTCTGTCTGTGGCGGGTCAGAGTTTCTGGCAAAAGCTGGTTTGCTAGAAGGCTATCGAGCAGCAACCCACTGGGGGATGCGGGAGCAACTCGCACAGTTAGGCGTTGAGGTTGGAACCGAGCGCGTCGTTGTTGATCGCAATCGCATCACGGGTGGAGGCGTGACCGCCGGGATCGATTTTGGCCTGACGATCGCGAGTATTCTCTACGATGAGGAAACTGCCAAAATTGTTCAACTATTACTGGAGTACGATCCTGCACCGCCATTTGACACCGGCTCGCCCGCAAAGGCGGGACCTGAGTTGGTCAACAAAGCAGTGTTGTTTATGCAGGGAATGTCAAGTTTAGAACTCGCAAAGTCGGTAGGCTGACATGACCACAGCTTCGGAAACAAATTACGATGTTGCTGTCGCCAATTGGGCAAAAATCGGTTTCTACTCAACGGCCATCATCATCAATATCTGCTTAATTGCACAGGTTTTAACAGTTGGTGTTGCCTACTTCACCGATCCTGCCTGGTGGACTATTCATGTATGGTTAGTGCGGGGGTATGGCGGACTATCGCTACTATTGCTGATCGGGTCATTCATTGCCCCATTCTCAGACAGGATTCGCGCGCTTGCGGCTAGTCTACCTATGCTGCTTGCACTTCAGTTTTGCAGCATTCATCTCAAAACTCCGTTTCATTTAGAGGTATTGCATCCTCTGATTGGCTTCACATTGTTCTATATGTCTTCCAGTCTTGTACACCGTGTATCGCGTGACTATATAAAACATGGAGGTGAAAAGGACGTAGCATAACAGATCAATAAAGCGGACGGTTGAGAGACTTGACGGCACTTCAAAGGTTATCTGCTGCCGCTTATCTTGGTCGTTACACCAAAGTTCTAAGTAAAGATGAGGATGAGCCAAATGAATATCCTCAGCGCGATCGCTCGAAAACAGACAATTTTGAGCATGCGACTTAGACGCTCTAGACTACGGAAGAGTAAGTCATCGTCGCAGATCAATAGCGCGATCGCAGTTTTTAGAAGGGCTCGCGATTGCTTCTTTCAAGACCTGCCCCTTGTTTGCTCAGTTTAAGATTCGATGGACTGCTAATCCTGCACCCACCCCGATTTCGCCCATTGCTGTAAATCGGCGGCGATTTTCCCCTCTTTGGGGCTAAGCAACGCTTTGATGGTTCGGAGCACAGACTGCTGAGAAAATTCAGCACTGGCATGAAACTTGCCATCCCTCTGCCGATGTGAGCCTACCAGAGGCCCGACTCGTCGTACATTACCGGGTTTGGCGGCATTATACTGCGAGTGATCCATTGCTCCATGTTGTTTGGGGTAGATCGTGCGATAGCGTAGATTCGGATAAGAGTAGGCAGCAGATTTCTGAGAGCTGAGCTGTATGCTCGGGAAGGTAACTATCAACCGGCGCTCATTTATTCAATTTTCTTCGGCTTTTGCCGGTTCTGTGTTGACGAGTCAGATGTTTTCCGGTTGTGGAACCTTCAACACAATAAAGACCGTTCCGCCCCCTGCAACTTGGTGGATGCCTGAGGAATCAGAACCTCATGAACATACGTGGATGGCATTTGGGGCTAGCCGTAAAATTTGGGGGACAAAGCTTCTGCCAGCAGTTCAAGATAATTTAGTCACCATCGCCCAATCAATCGCTGACTACGAACCGGTCTATATGTTGGTGCGGGAGTCAGAACACGAGCTGGCTGTGCAGAAGTTTGGTGCCTCAGTCACCTTAATCACTTGTCCTTTAGATGATCTATGGATGCGTGATACGGGGCCGGTTTTCGTTAAGCGTGAGCCAGGTCAGCTTCGGGGCATTGATTTCAATTTCAACGGCTGGGGGCAGAAACAAGAACATGGCCATGATGCCGAAGTTGCTCAGTTTGTGATTGAACAAATAGGCAGTCAGGAAATGGCTACTCAACTGATATTAGAAGGGGGGGCGATTGAAGTTGATGGTCATGGCACGGCAATGATTACTGAAAGTAGCGTGCTCAATCGTAATCGCAACCCTGGTATGAGTAAGTCTGAGTTTGAAGCCTGGCTTAAGCCACTTTTAGGGTTACGCAAGATCATCTGGCTGCCTGGCATTCGAGGGCGAGACATTACCGACGGTCATATTGATTTCTACGCCCGTTTCGTTCGCCCAGGAGTCGTTGTTGCCGGATACGAGCCTGATCCGACCTTCTTTGATCATGCCGTTACAAAAGAAAATCTGGATATTCTCCGCTCTGAGACGGATGCTGATGAACGTCAGTTAGAAATTCTCGTATTGGAAAACCCCAAAACAATTCGACCCACGTTTGCCACAGATGATTTTGCGGCTGGTTATATCAATTTTTATGTGGTGAATGGAGCGGTGATAGTCCCAGAATTTGGTGATGATTTGGCCGATAGTCGGGCAAAGTCGATTTTGCAAGACCTCTATCCTGAGCGTCACATCATACAGTTGAACATTGACGCGATCGCGGCTGGTGGCGGGGGCATACACTGCACTACACAACAACAGCCCCGAGCCTAAAACGTCCACGCTCGTTTCATAAAAGTTGGGCGATCACGATCTAAGGGTGAGCCTGATTAGCGTTGGTGTAATTCTGCACACCATTTGCGTTGCCAAATAAAATCATCATGACGGTGTCAAATATAGAGTGACTATCATGCCCGATCTTGCCACACTAGGCTTGTTCATCAGTGCCGCCTTTGTGCTTGCCATAACGCCTGGACCCGGCATCTTTTATGTGATGACCCGCAGTTTAAAGGGAGGCCGACCCGAAGGGTTGGCTTCCGCGATGGGCACTTCTGTGGGTGGCCTATTTCATGTCGTGGCAGCCGCTTTAGGCGTCTCGGTGGTGCTAGCGACCTCAGCGATCGCCTTCAGCTTGGTCAAGTATCTCGGCGCTGCCTATCTTATTTTTCTCGGCATCAAGACAATTCTCAGCCGCGATGCGTTTATTAGTGAGAGTGGCACTGTTATTGTGGGTTATCAAAAAGCCTTTTTGCAAGGCATTACCGTTGAAGTTTTGAATCCTAAAACAGCCCTGTTTTTTCTGGCATTCATCCCGCAGTTTGTCGATCCCGCTGGGGTTGTCTTTCTACAATTTTTGCTATTGGGCTGTATCTCAGTTCTGTTGAATACGCTGGCCGATCTCGTCGTGATTACCTTAGCCGGCCCCATTGGGCAAAAACTGAGAACAAGTCCTAAACTCAGAAAGCGACAGCGCATCGCTACCGGTGTCGGCTTGATCTCGCTAGGTGGATATGTGGCCTTTGCCGATACCGGCGATGCCTAAGAGGCTCAACAGTTCTCAGCAAAGTTGAGTCCAGTTCCCTACGGCAACAATTTAATCATCTCGTTGAACTGATAGCCTGTGGCCAATGCCTGTAGTGTTGCGGCAAGGGCAGCTGGTTCCAGAGGGATTTCCTGAATCAGGCGCTGCCTTTTTGCCTTCTAGACCGCAGGCCGCCTCATACAGCTGTGCTTGCCACTGAGACGGCATGGCCTTGAAGTCCACTGCCAAATCAGGGGGTGACTCTAGCGTTGGGGAACTCGTCGGGCTATGGGGATGGCTGACAGTATCTAGGCACTATTGACGGCGTTGAGTTCACCACGGTTACCAGCTTGCTCGATGGCAGCACAGATTATTTCAATGGGATTGAGGCTGCCAGCGTTTGCCGATAAAACTGTTGACACTGGCCGCCTCATCTAGCCTTTCGCTTGTGGTACTTGGCCACGGCGGGGCGATTGAGCCAAACAGCTGACGCGATGCCGACGGCAGACCATAACGCTTTTTCACAAGGTTGAGGGCAGGCCCTCAACCTTTTTTATGACCGCGATCGCTAGTGATACCCATGCCATCGCCAGATGCTTGTTTTTGTCTGGAGCAACGCTCAAGTCTTTAGATGGGCTACGGTGTATTGTGAGACGATTTCACTATGCAGGCACCACTGCTGAGTTTGCCGAGGTGAACGATCATGCCACGCTCGCTCAAAGCACATAGGGATTATCTCGATCCGCTGCGATTGGCGGGCTGCGGCACCGTCGGTGTCTGAATCATTCTCGATAATGTGGAATTGGTTTTGCCGGTGGGCGATCGCGCTGATCCCACCGACGGGGCCACTTACCGTCAGCGCTTTCAAACCATTGGGGAGACGAGTCACCAGAGCTGCCTTTTGTTAACGGCTCGGGTATGGCCCCGACAATTGGCAATCCTGGCGGGAGACGACTTACCCGTACGCTGCCTGCACCTGACCGGTCTGCCCGTGGCGGCTAGTCGCGAGCTGCTGCAAACCACAGGGCTATAGCAAGCCGCAGTTTGATCAGGTCACCTCAAATGCCTGAAAGCACCATCAAATAGGCTTTTCAATTCTGACTTCCGACTTCTGCATTCCGCCTTCTGCTATATCTACCGAGGCCGGGGAGGCCGAGTGGTTGACTCTGGTCAACGCCTACAGACCTTCTCCGGCCATCTAAGTGGCGTGTGGGCGATCGCGTTTGCGCCCCAAGGCGACTACCTGGTGAGCAGCAGCATTGATCAAACCGTACGTCTTTGGGACATCAGCACAGGGGAATGCCAGCAGATCCTGCACGGTCACAGTAACTGGGTCATGTCGGTAGATGTGAGCCCCGATGGACAACAGATCGCCAGCGGCAGCCGAGCATACGGTCAAACTTTGGGACGTCCAAACCGGTTACTGTGTGAACACCCTAAAAGGTCACCGCAACAGCGTCTGGTCGGTGGCGTTTAGTCCCGATGGGCAATGCCTCGCTAGCGGCAGTGATGATAAAACGGTCAAACTATAGTCAGTCGCGACGGGGCAATGTTTGCAAACCCTGAAGACTCAGGAGCCCTACGAAAGGATGGATATTACCGGGGTCGTGGGCCTGACGGAGGCCCAGAGCACTATTCTCAAACAGTTGGGCTGTAGCAAGGTAAGGCAATGAAGTCTGGCAAAGTATTGAGATCGCCGTTTTGAATCTTGCAGGGGCGATTTAACTTAGAGTCTTCCAAGAAATAACGTGTCCAAGACCCCGATTTCTGTAAAAAACTTGCCGGAGCCTGTTGAGCGGTTCCTAGAAACCGGGGTCTTCAGGCGGGATAATTTTTACTTTGGAATACTCTTAAACGTTTCCTCCGGGAGACGCGACACATGGGTGGAACCAGTCAACAGGACGTGCAAACCCCAAAATTTGGCCCCATCAATTCTCATTCCTTCAGATGATACCGATAGTACCCATGCCCTCAAAGAACGCTATCCAGAACTCCGCTGCCTCGATGCCAATGCCCCTAGTCATCATGGCGCTGATTTCGAGTCTCTTATTGTTGCTGGTGGGTGGCAGTTTATTTTTCTTCCCAGAGTTTGCTCGATCCCGCTGGGTCTGGTCTTTAACCCCGTTCAATACCCGATTTTTAGGGGCTATCTATCTCGCATCATTGGTGGCGCTCTCGATGTTGCTGGTGACGCACCGACGAGCGCTGGCCAGCCGTCTGATGGTGCCGATGATGTGGGTGTTTACGACTGTCGTTTTAGTCGTATCTTGTCTGCAAATCGAGCAGTTTGACCTGACGCGACGGACGACTGCCATTTGGTTTGGCGTCTATGCGGCCGATTGCTTGGGGTCGAGCTATTACCTCTGGCACTACCGCAAGCCCATATTCACCGTGAGCCAGCCCTTGCCTCGCCGTTGGCAGCGGTATCTGCAATGGCAGGCGGCGGTTCTGGGCGTTTATGGTTTCGGATTGTTGCTGTTGCCAGCTCAGTTTGGCCTCTTCTGGCCGTGGCCGCTAGATGCTCTTCACTGCCAGCTTTACAGTGCCATGTTTCTGACCGGGGCGGCGGGGGCGGCCTTACTTGCCCGGCAAGCCACCGCGATGGAAATCTGGGCCTTTGGGTTGATTCAGCTAACCTTGAGTAGTTTGGTCTTGGTCGGTGTGGTGATTGTGGATCTCGCTGTGCGCCGCATCAACTGGGGCAGTTTCGGTAACTGGGCCTGGATGGGGGCAGTTTTGCTGCTGGCGATCGCGGGCTTAGCCCTGGTTTTAGCATCACGATCTGCGATCGCTAATCAGTGATGCTCTAGACATGTGGAATCGAGACCATTTTTAGAAGGGAGAATAGGAGATTCGTTTTGCTGCGCAACGCTGACGCGAACGCGAGCGTCTCTGAAGGAGAAACTCCTGACCTCTGCGGTGCGATGGTAGATACCTAAGCTCTAAAGCCTTTATTCCAATAAAGTTTCAGGCTTTATGAAAAAGACTTCGATCCAGTTTCGATCTAAACTTGCTCAATGATGGCCGGAAAGTCATTCTTAGAAAACAGCGTTAGAGTCGGCAAACTTCTAGAATTTTGATTTCACCAAAAACCGGCTTGAGGTGCTGCCAACAGTATTCGGCCATGTGCAAAAGTTGGCGATCGCCATGGCTCCGTCCGACTAACTGACATCCCAACGGCAAACCGTCTAGCGTCTGGCCGATGGGGATGTTGATGGCGGGTAAACCACACACCGTCCACAGACCACAGAATAAAGGTGACCCGGTATTTTCTAACCCTGAGGGAGCGGGGCCAGTGGTGACGGGGGTCAGAATTGCATCGAAGTCATGAAAAATGCTGTCAATACTGGCCCGATATCGCGCTCGCTGGTGAAGCGCCGCTGTGTAGGTAGACAAACCAACCTGCTGTCCGCGCTTCAGCCAGGCTTGAAGATTAGGCGAACACCAGGACCCGTGGTTTTCCAGTAACCAACCGTGATGCTGATACAAGCCGTAGGCGCACAGGGTTTGTGTCGTATCCCAAAAGTCGGCACAATCGGTTGGCAACTCAACCGCATTGATATCAGCCCCGGCTTTAGACAAAACATCGACCATCTGGTGTAGACGAGTTTGCGCAACGGGCTCGATGAGATGCCAATGGGGCATTTTGATCCAGGCGAGGCGGGGAGGGCGGCTAGATTGGGGCGATCGCACCACTGGAGATTGGCCGGCGGTAGCCGCTCGATCGATCAACACCTCAAACACGAGCCGAATATCGTCTAAACAGCGGGCAAACATGCCGACATGATCAAGATCGGCGGAAACTGGCATCACCCCCTGACGCGAAATCTGCCCAAAGCTCGGTTTGAAGCCAAAAATACCGCAGTAGGCGGCCGGACGGAGGATTGACCCCATCGTTTGCGAGCCGATCGTGATCGGCACCATGCCATCGGCAACGGCGGCAGCGGAACCGCTAGAACTCCCTCCAGGGGTATGGGCCAGGTTGTGGGGATTGCGCGTTGGACCAGCCGTTGCAGTCGCCAACTCAGTCGTCACAGTTTTACCCAAAATCATGGCTCCAGCGGCTTTGAGTCGAGTCACGACGGCTGCTTCTGCCGCCAGGTAGCGATCGCGATAAAGCGGCATTCCCCAGGCAGTCGGCATATCAACCGTGGCAAAAATATCTTTAATACCGACCGGAATACCAAAGAGAGGAAATGGTGTCAGCAGGTCTGCCGGGGAGCTTTCTCGACCGTATTCTTCCTGGATTGCCATCTGCCTGTGAGCAGCTTCGATGGCCAAAAAAGTCCATGCTTTCACATCGCATTCTCTAGCCTCAATTCGATGCAAAGTATTACTGAAGATTTTAGATATGGGTATCTGGTGATTAATGACTTGTGCGATCGCAGCACTGGCAGTGAGGAATTCCATGAGAATGATAATCATTCCAAATGTCATCAAAAATCAACGTTTCTGATCGATGTTAGATATTTGAGGAGTCTTCATGCATCAGGCAAAATCAGCCAGCAATAGACTTCGGGAAAGGTGACTTACCTTAAGATTCATGCAGTCAAATCTTTTGCAAAAAAGTCTTTTAAGAAATGTTTTAGGTCGTCAAATGTAATTGAGTATACAACGCTTTAAGAGACTCCTTCGTAATATCATTGTCAATAAGTTCGGGCTTAGCTTGGCGTGGTTGAAGCCTCTTAAGGAAGGTACCCCTTGGGTACTAGCGCAACGTTTCCTGAAGACTTTTCTGGCCAAGACTTTATTGTTGTTTGCCTGAATGCCGTCTGGTCAATGCCAGAGAAGTATTTGCAAAATCAAGGTTGATTTCTGATTCGTGACGATGGCGACTTCTCAGTCTGCGATCGCTCGTTCAGATTTCATGTATTAGCTGATTAGGGGGATCTGATCGGTCAGATCGATGTTTTTCGGTCTATTTTTTCCTGGCTATTTATCTGAGTGAGATATGGCTTCAACATTGATTCGCGGCAAATACGTGATCACCAAAGCACTCAGCCGCACTGAGGCAGAAATTATTGAAAATGGGGCAGTTTTTCAGCAGGATGGCCGCATCGTTGAAATTGGTGCTTATGAAGCCTTGGCGGCTAAATACCAGCCAGATGAAGTTTTAGGGTCGCCCCATGATGTGGTGATGCCAGGGTTTGTGAATAGTCACCATCACGTCGGGTTGACCCCGCTGCAACTCGGTTCCCTCGACTATCCCCTAGAGCTGTGGTTTGCCTCTCGGCTCTCAGCTCGCCCGGTCAACTTTTACCTCGATACGCTCTACTCTGCGTTTGAAATGATTGAGTCGGGCATTACGACGGTGCAGCACATTCACGGCTGGCTGCCCGGCCCGGCTGGTAATTGGCCGGACATCACCGGTAAGTTGCTCAAAGCGTATGCAGACATTGGCATGCGAGTCTCGTACTGCTTTGGCGTCCGCACTCAAAACCATTTCGTCTACGAGTCTAACGATGAGTTTGTCAGCAAACTGCCGCCCAGCATTGCCGCTGACATGGAAGCGCTGCTCAAGCCTCACGAAGTGCCGCTTCAGGACTATCTGTGGTTTTTTGAGGCGCTCTGGAAAGAGTGGGAGGGGCAGGCGAGCGATCGCATCCGCATTCAACTTGCTCCGGCGAACCTGCACTGGTGCGACGATGAGGCCTTGACCCAGCAAAACGAGTACGCCCAGAAGTATGGCGTCGGTATGCACATGCACCTGCTCGAAACGCCCTACCAGATGGAGTATGCCAAGCGCCGTACCGGGACGACCGCCGTCAAGCATCTGAATAAGTTGGGTGTTCTCGGCGAGCACCTGACCTTGGGACACGGCGTTTGGCTCACTGAAGAAGACATTGACCTGATTGCCGAAACCGGCACCATGATTTGCCACAATGCCAGCTCTAACCTGCGGCTGCAGAGCGGCATCGCGCCACTGAACTATTACGCCAAGAAGGGTGTACGGGTGGGGATGGGGCTGGATGAGGCGGGCATTAATGACGATCGCGACATGCTGCAAGAGATGCGGCTCGTGCTCAAGCTGCACCGCGAACCGGGGATGGATAACCTCGTGCCCGCTGCTGCCCAAGTTTTCCAGATGGCGACGGAAAACGGTGCCCACACCACCCGCTTCGCGAAGGAAGTCGGCACCCTCGAACCGGGCAAAGCCGCCGACCTGGTGCTGATGGACTGGCATCACCTGGCCTATCCCTACCTGGACGACACGATTCCCGTGCTGGAAGCGGTGCTCCATCGTAGCCGCACCCACGGCATTCACACGGTGATGTGCAATGGCGAGGTGATTCTCCAAGATCGTCAGTTCACCCGCGTTGACAAAGAGGCCTTGCTAGAAGAACTCGCCGAGTCGATGCGGGCTTCGCTAACGCCGGATGAGTTGCGGCGGCGCGAACTCGCGAAGGAAGTTTTCCCTTATGTGAAGAAGGTCTATGACGGCTGGTTTGATCCTCAGTCTTGCGAGTCGTTCTACAGTCCCAACTGTCGTTGTCCGGCTTGTTAAGTCAATCGTGAGGTCTCCCGCTCATACCCCCGCCCCGTCTGTGATGTGTTGTTTGTGATTGTTCGGTTTGCTGTCTGCACTTTGAATTGAGGAGAAAAGCTTATGTTTCGGTCTAGTGCCAGTCGGCGTCGGTTTTTAGGTATGAGCTTGGGGGCTGCCCTGACGCCAGCCATGCTGTCGGTGTTAAGCAGTTGTGCCGGGAGAACTAACACGGCTGCTAACGGTGGGCGAGAAATCAAGTTCGCCCACGGGGCCGGACTCTGTAATATGCCTTTGTTTTACGCCGCCGAAAAGCAGTTGTTTGCCGAATACGGCTTTACGGGAACCGCGGCTTTGACCCCGATGCCCGCTGACGTGGCGGTTCAACTAGCCACGGGGCAAGTGGAAATGGCGGTGATTCCTTTTACCAATGCGATCGCGGCCTATACCCAAGGCGCATCGTTTCAAATCGTCGCTGGTAGCGGCGTCGAAGGATTGATTATCGTTGCCAAGCCTGAGATCCAGTCCTTTGCCGATCTCAAAGGCAAAAAAGTCGCGACTTTCCAGGCCGATACGTTAGACGTCGTCGTCTATGACTACCTCAAAAAGGAGGGGTTAACCTACGACGATGTGGAAATGGTGTATTTGGGTGACTCCACCGAGTTACTGAATGCCTATGTGGCTGGTCAGGTGGATGCCGTGAGCCACATTGAACCCTACGCCACCAAAGCCCAGACCTCTACTAATGGCAACATTCTCGGCGACGGCACCGATATCTACGGAGCGGGCTATCCCGACTGCGTTTTAGCGGTTCGCAATGAGGTCATTGAGGCCGAGCCAGAAGTCGTGAAAGATGTGATTCGCGTCTTTTTTGAGGCGCAATATCAAATCGAAAATGGCTTTGAAGAAGCGGCCCAAACCACGATCGACAAGTACTACAAGACCGACATGGAAAGCTTGCTCGCAGCGGCTCAAGCCCAGCCCCCAGGCGTTGATATTCGCGACAAGCGGGACTTTATGTACAGTCGTGCCCAGAGTATGAAAGAGCTGAACTACATCAACGATGAGCTGGATGACAACTTCGTCAACTTCGCGCTGCTCGAAGAAGTGATCGCTGAAAGTCCGGAGCTGTGGGAGCGAGTGAAGATCAAAACCACCGCTTAATCGCAGGCGGCCTGGGGACTGTGCTCACACTTGCGCCTGACGACCGTGCCCCATGCCTTGCTCTTTGCTATCCCGGTTGATGCTGACGCTAATTTCTTACCATGACGACCAAAATGCCACCCCCTGCTTCCCGCCCGGTTCGTTCAGCAGCGCCCGCCCCAGGGCGGCAAGCGGCGAGAACCCGCTGGGCCAAAAATGCGGCGCAGTCGGTGATGTGGTGGTGCATTTCGTTGGGGCTCTTCATTGGCATTTGGGAACTGATTACCGTACTGGGGTGGACCAATACCATTATCTTGCCGCCGCCTCACGAATTTTTTGCCGAAATTGCGAACCAAGATCAATTTCTCGCGCCCCGGATTGGGGTGGAGCGCACCGGGGGCAACTTTGTGCTGTTGACGGCGATTGTGGCCACGCTGAAACGGGTGTTGATTGGTCTGGTCATGGGCTTTGTCGCGGCGCTCGGGGTGGGCGGCTTGGCCTGCTACTTTGACCTATTTGGCAAATTGACCTTGCCGGTCATTACGCTGCTGGCACCCATTGCACCCATTGCGTGGATTCCCTTTGCCATCATGGCCTTTGGTATTGGCGATAGTGCCGCCATTTTTGTGGTGTTTATCGGTATTTTCTTTTTGCTAACGTTGGCCACGGTCAATGCGATTCGCAATGTCAATCAGCTCTATATCAATACGGCTAGAGTGCTGGGGGCCAGTCGACGGCAGGTGATGTTTAAGGTCATCCTGCCCGCCATTATTCCTGACCTGTTCTTCATTTTGCGGATCAACTTTTTTGCGGCGTGGATGGCGGTGCTGGCGGCAGAAATGGTGGGCGTGAATACGGGTTTAGGGGCGATCGTCATGGTGGGTCGCCAGATGTTCAACGCCAAGTTGATGTTTCTCGGCATGGCGGTGATTGGGTTGGTGGGATACCTGCTCGACGTGGTTTTCCGTCAGCTCCAAAACCGCGTGCTGTGGTGGAAGGGCGCTTCGCAGCTATAAGGGATTCACTGTTAGGAGATAGCGGCACTCAAGGAAGATCATGGGACAAATTATTTGTGACCACCTCTCGAAAATTTGGAATCCCGACAGTGCGGATGCCAACTTAGCGATCGATGAGGTGAGTTTTACCGTTCATCCAGGCGAATTTTTGGTCATCATCGGGCCGAGTGGCTGCGGCAAAAGTACCCTGCTCAGCATGATGGCGGGTCTAGACATGCCGACCTCGGGAGCCATGATCCACAACGGCGAGCCGATTACGGGGCCTTCGACCGATCGCTCGATGATCTTCCAGCAGGCGTCTCTGTTTCCTTGGCTCTCGGTATTGGATAACGTCGCCTTTGGCCTCGACCTGCAGGGCATCAGCAAACAGGAACGGACGGAGCGCGCGAAGCAATACCTGCAACAAGTGGGCTTGCTGAAGTCCGCTACCCGCTATCCCCATCAGCTTTCGGGAGGCATGCAACAGCGCGCCTGCATCGCTCGCGCCCTTTGTCTGGGCACTGATGTGCTGCTGATGGATGAACCCTTTGCGGCCCTGGATGTGCAAACCCGGCACCAGATGCAGAAGTTCTTACTAGAGCTGTGGGAAGGGACGAACAAAACGGTGGTTTTTGTCACCCACCATATCGATGAGGCGGTTTATCTGGCCGATCGCGTCCTCATTCTCACCGCGAATCCCGGTCGCGTGCTAGAGATGATTCCCATCGAGATGGAGCGCCCCCGCGACATGATGAGCAAAGGTTTTGAGTATCACCGCAACCTGTTTGTTGAGCACCTGCGATCGGAGGTGGTGCGCGCCTTTGAAGAACAGGAACTCGCCGAAATGTTGGATACGCGGGTTTAGCCATGAGGTTGAAGAAGTTTCCACTGCTGCAAAATCTGACGCAGTTCGTCACGGGCAAGGAACCGGCGAAGGATGAACCCGCGATCGATATTTGGTCTTATGCCGAACCGGCGGGCGAGGAACCCGATCCGCTCCAGCGCAACGTGTTGCAGTGGCGACGCCTCATCACCTCAGTGCGCGAACCCGTGGACGAGTTTCCGGGGCAACCGGTTGACATCATCGGTTTTGTCCATCGACCTTTTCCCCCGATGCCCAATCAGTTTGTGTTGGCGCGGCGGATCATTCGCTGTTGCCTAGCCGATACGGTGCCGCTGGGGCTGGCGATCGCCACTGACACCGCCGACACCTATGAGGCTGACCAGTGGCTACGGATACAGGGGACTTTTGGCACCACGCTGTATCGCAACCGTCCTACCCTGATTGTGAAACCTGATACCATCACTGCCATTGACGAACCGCAAAAGGTTTATATCAACGGGGTTTTCTAACGCCATGTCGGCAGAAAAACGGGTTTTATTAGGGATGCTGACGCCGTCATCCAACACGGTGTTAGAGCCGGTTACGACCGCAATTTTGCAAGAGTTAGATCACGTCTCGGCCCACTTCAGCCGCTTTCGCGTCACCGAAATTTCTCTATCGGCGGCCGCGCTGGGACAATTCGACGATCGCCCCTTGCTCACCGCAGCCGAACTGCTAGCCGATGCCAACGTCGACGTGATTGCCTGGAATGGCACCTCGGCAGGTTGGCTAGGCTTCGAGCGAGATGTGCAATTGTGCGATCGCATTCAATCCGTCACCGGTATTCCGGCGACCACATCCGTATTGGCGCTCAACGAGCTGTTTCAGCGGCAGCAAATTAGCCGCTTTGGGCTGGTCACGCCCTACACCGATGATGTCCAGTCCAAGATCGTGCATAACTACCGTCAAGCAGGCTTCGACTGCATCGCCGAACGCCATTTGGACTTGTCCGTCAACTTTGCCTTTTCCGAGGTCACCGCAGACAGCATTACTCAGCAGGTCAAGGCCGTTGCCCAAGCGCAACCCCAGGCGATTACCACCTTCTGCACCAACCTCAGGGCCGCGCCCCTGGTGGCTGATCTCGAAGCGCACATCGGCATTCCTATTTATGACACCATTTCTGTCGTGGTCTGGAAATCGTTGCTTCTCGCTGGAGCTGACCCCACGCCAGTGAAAGGCTGGGGGCAGTTGTTTACGACTGAGGCCCCATGAAGCCACTCCATCAATGGTCTGCCACTCAGCTACAGCAAGGGCTCGCGCAAAAAGAAATTCGGGCCACGGAGGTCATTGACAGCTGTTTGCAAGCGGTTGAACAGTCTAACGACAAGCTACAGGCGCTGATCACCGTCTGTGCTGATCAGGCTTTGGCGGCGGCGCAGCAGGTTGACGAGGCCCGCAGTCGGGGGGAATCCCTGGGGCCGTTAGCGGGGATGCCCTTTTCAGCCAAGGACCTGACGCCAACGGCGGGTGTCCGTACCACGATGGGGTCGCTGATTTACCAGGACTGGGTTCCTAACGAAAACGAGCTGTGCATTGCCCGGTTGAAGCAGGCGGGCGGTATTCTCCTCGGCAAAACCAACACGCCCGAATTTGGCCTCGGCGCTCACTGCACCAATCCGCTGTTTGGCCCGACTGCAAATCCTTATGATCCGACTCGCAGTTCTGGCGGGTCGAGCGGTGGGGCAGCGGTTTCAGTCGCCACGGGCATGGGTGCCCTCGCCCAGGGCACCGACATGGGCGGCTCCGTCCGCACGCCTGCCAGCTTTTGTGGGGTGGTTGGCCTGCGCCCCAGTGCGGGTCGCATTCCGCGATCGCGCAAACCGCTGTTGTGGGACTATCTCGACACCGATGGCATTCTGGCGCGCACCGTCGAAGATGCCGCGCTGATGCTCTCGGTGATGGCCGGTTGGGACGCGGCTGATCCGATCGCGATCGCCGCTCCGTGGTCACTCCCCACCTTCGATGCAACTGTCGTTGACCAACTCATGGGTAAAGTCCGCGTGGGCTTCAGTGCCGATCTGGGCATTACGCCCGTTGATGCTGAGGTGCAAGCGGTGTTTGAACAAGCGATCGCCCGTCTGACACCCCTATGCCAGCGAGTGACCCCGGCCCATCCTGACTGCTCAATGGCGCGATCGGCCTTCGAGACGATGCGAGCGGCGCTCCTCTGGTACAAGCAAAAATCGCACTACGAACAGCATTTTGAGCAGCTCACTGACACCGTTCGGTGGAACGTAGCCCGTGGTCAAGACCTCTCTGCGACTGATTTTCTGGCCGCCTCTGCTCAGCGTGACCAGCTCTACCGCAACTTTCTGAACTTCTTTGAAACCCACGATATTTTGGCGATCGTCAGCGCCTGCGTGCCGCCCTTTCCCCACGATCAGCCGGAGGTGCTGAGGGTCAACGACACGCCCCTACACAACATCATCGACTACCTCACCATTACTTACACCATCTCGCTGACGGGTCTCCCCGCCCTCTCGATTCCTTGTGGCTGGACGGCTTCGGGACTTCCCATTGGCATGCAGCTCATTGGCCCACCCCACGGCGAAGCGACCCTGCTGCAATTTGCCTACGCTCTGCAGGAAGCTTTGGGGTTTCGCCATCGCTGGCCTGAGCGGAAAAGTTCTGGTCGTTGAGGCTCAAAAATAGTTTGAGCCTGGACTTTGGACTAAATCGCTCAAAAGTTACGGTTTGAATCGCCTGGGTGTCTTTAACTCGATTTTGATGAACCCTTGCTGTCTCTTAGGAGTGGTTGCCGCTTGGGAGCAACTATTCGCTGGGCATAACAATCGTGTTGAGCATCTGCCAGTAACTTTCGAATTCACATCGAACTCTTCGCCAGTCTGCTCTAACACGATTGTTAGACAACACCAAAGAGTACGATTTAAATATCACCTAAGATGAGCTTCGAATTCTCTACGTTTTTCGGCAATTTCCTGTGCTCGCCTTAATGCTGGAACAATAACCTTGTCGTCAAGAGAAACTAACAGCTGCTCTATACATTTATAACGATAAGGCGGCAAAACAGATTGATAAGCCCCAAAGTCCCCAAACATACCGTAGTCATGCTGTGAATCAAGAATGATAGGCTGAATTGGGAGTGAAGGCAGAGAGGGTATTATTCGTTGAAGCTCTTGCTGTATGCACTTCGCATCTGTAATATCTGCAATCACAAATCTTGAGAGATGAGCAAGAGTAGATACAGTTTCAGTCAAATCTCGCTCAGAAGGTTTCTCAAAATCAAAAACTACTGATAAATAATCTCTACTACGAAGTTCTTCACGAAGAGCATTTAGAATAGCCTTTCTTTCAGATGTAAAGCGTCCAAGTATCAACACAACTTTTGACGTAATCGTATCAAGAACTTTACGAATTTTCTGATTGTTCAGCAATATGTGAATAAATTGAGCGATTTCGAGGTCATCTACTGTAATAGCGGCATTGTCCTTAGATGTAATAATCAAATTCGACTGTATGGAACCCTCCAAATTTAAATCCCAAGCAGATACTCCCCAAACAGAGTTTTCTCCTAGATCTGCATTTTCAAAATTAGTTTCTACAAGTCTGGCTCCTTGGAGGTTGGACTTCCGTAAGCAAGTATTGCTAAAGTTTGCCTTGAATAAATCAGTTGCGCCTAGATTTGCGTGACAAAATAAAGCATTACTACAATCTGCTCTAGATAAATTTGATCTCCAAAGCTGAGTTGAACATAAATTAGTTTCCTGAAATGAGGCTTTGCATAGATTAGCCTCTTCAACCCAAGCACTTTGCAAATTCGCTCTACTTAGATCAGCTTCCTCCAAAATTGCTTGATTAAGGTATGCTTCAGACAAATTTGCCTCAGTCAAATCTACGGCTCTAAGGTTTGCTCGCCAAAAATTAGCTCTACTCAAGTCGTAGCCTCTTAAACTTCTCCGTTTTAAGGGGGCAACTAAATGCGAATCCATATCAGTTAACTGAGCTTCTCTGAAGTCAGGTTCTATATCTACATTATGTTTTCGCCATTCATTCCAAAAATCTTTTCCTTTAGCCAAATTGTTCACATGCTCTTGATTCATGGCTAAGAATAGCTATCGCTAGAGTGAATTTTGTTTGAGTTGAGTTTATCTCTTCTAAAAGAAAGGCTCAAGAGAGGAAGTCTAACAGCTTATTAGAGAGAAACTTGCCACCTAAAACGATGGTCTCTCAAAGTCGTCAAAATATCTCGGTTATAAGGCTTTCGTTGGCTTTTGTGCCCATCTTATAGTGAGTAATTATGTGGAATGGCATCACCCTCTTCAGCGAGAACATATACTCGATTGGTTGTCCCGCACTGCAAATATCCTAGCTTTAATGATCAGAATTTTTCTGAGGAGCAAAACCAGATATTTTACTAAACCTGTCCTTCCTCAAGGAGAAGTGCCGTAGGCGGTGAGGTGAGGTTCGGCACAAAATTCCAGATCTGAATCTTGATGCGGTTTAATTAGCGATCGCTCACCACAAAGCGAGACAAGTTCACAAACCGCTCCATCGCCAGCATCAAGATAGCGGTGACGAACACCAGAACGCCCGCGATCGAGGCTGCTCGCACATCCAAATTATTTTGCACCAGTGTCCACATCCGCACCGGCAGCACCTGAGTCCGCGCATCCGACACGAACAAGGAAACCGTGATGTTGTCGAAGGAAGTCAAAAACGTGATGAAGCTCCCGGCAATCACCCCTTGCCGGGCCAAGGGAAACGTCACGTGGCGAAAGGTGTACCAGGAACCAGCCCCCAAACTTGCCGAGGCATCCCGAAACGACGAACTCATCTGACTGAGGCTCACCAAAATCGTCCGCACCAGGTAGGGCACCCCGACAACGATGTGGGAAATGATCAGCGTCGTCACAGATACCCGCCAACCAATGAAGTTAAAAAAGACCAGTAATGCCAAACCCACAGAGAGGGCCGGCATGGCCAAAGGAGACATGAACAAAGCTTCGAGGGACTGGGTTAAAGGGGTGCGTCGCTCGCTGATGACTAGCGCCGCAGCAAACCCCAAGGCAATACAAGTCAACGTCGTCACCGTGGCCACCCAGAGGCTATTCCAAGCGGCAGCCCAAAGCTCCGGCAATTCGCGCAAGGCAATGTACCACTTGATCGATAGACCAGCAGGCGGAAACTGCAAAGTTTCACCCGAGGAGAAGGACGCAATCAAGATGATGATGGTTGGCGCGGTGAGCAATAGCAGCGCGGTGTAGGCACCCAAGCGTAACGCGGCATTGAAGGTGACACGACTCCAGTCCGTTGCCGACTTTTGGGGCGATCGCGCCGTGGGAGAAAGGGTCGGATTGGCCATCTCAAATACCTCAGAGACTGCACGTATCAAAACGTACGTTTTTAGCGTTAGTTCATAACTGCTGATCTCCTCCAGTGGAGGGGTGCCCGTAGGGCGGGGTGGGTTCCGATCGCAATTGCGCGCCGATGAACCCACCCCAATGCCCCTCCCAAGAGGGGATTCAATGCCGACTGAGAGGTTAACGCTAAACGGATACATCAAACGCAGCGAAAACCGTGAGGGCGGCTGAACCGCCAGCGGCTTACGTGTGCGTATAGGAACGGGTCAAGCGTCCTAGAGAACTGAGCAAGACCACAACCAGCAATACCGTCACCAGCAATACGGTGGAAATGGTGGCCGCAAACGGAAAATCAAACAAAGAAATCGCCTGCTGGTAGATATACATGGGCATAAACATAATGCGCCCCCCCCCAATCACCGATGGCGTAATAAAGGAACTGACCGACGCCGAAAAGACTAATAAGGAGCCCGAAATAATCCCCGGCAACGTCAACGGCAAGGTGATGCGCCAGAAGGTGCGCCATGAGGTCCCCCCCAAGCTGGCGGAGGCCGACTCTAAATTCGGATCGAGCCGCGCCATCGCCGCAATCAAGGGCAAAATCATTAGCGGCATCTGAATCTGAGACAGGGCGGCCACTACCCCGTGATGGGTCGATAACAGCCGCAGCGGCTCCTCAATGAGGGACAAGCTGAGCAGCGTGGAATTAATCACCCCTTGCCGTCCCAAAATGACAATCCAGGCAAAGGTGCGCACGACGGCACTGGTCAGCAGCGGTAGCACAATCAAAAACGTCAAAATGCTACGCCAGTTGCCAGGCCGCGTGCGGCTATGCAATAGCGCGAGGGGATAGCCCAGCAAAAGACAAACCAGGGTGGTCTTAATCCCCAGCCATACGGTTTCCCACAGCACTTTCAGGTTGAACCCATCGCCAAAAAATTTGACATATTGACTCGGACTCAAACCACCCCCATCCCCACCGGGGGAAAGGCTAGTGATGACCATCAGCACAATCGGTGCCAGATAAAAGGACAAGAGGAAAAGCGTGAGGGGGAGAACTAAAGCCCAGCCTTTTCCGGCTTTGAGGAGCGCTTTGGCAGACATCACTAGATCGTGACCTCACGGTTGAACCGTTCAATCCACTCGGCGCGGCTGAGGTTGATCGTGTCCCAATCCAAATACATCAACTCAGCAATGAAGTCTTGAGGATTGCTGCTGGAGAACAGCTCCTCAAAGGGGCCAGACAACTGGACGCCGCTGTTGGTGGGGCCAAAGAAGTAAGGTGGGGCGGCCAGCGTATTTTGAGCTTCTTCACTGATGACCGTGTCGATGTAAGCGGCGGCAGCTTCTACAGAAGCTTGGGGATTTTTGACAATGCTCATGGTGGCGCGGATGCCGATAGAACCGCCCTCGGGAACGGCCCAGCCCATATTCAAGCCCGCTTCCCGCATGGCCAGGATGTCATTGAGATACAGCGGGGCAATGTCTACTTCGCCCTGCTGCAGCAGTGTTGCTAAAGCACCGGGACTCGGCGCAACCGCCGCCACATCCGGCAGGAGTTCTTGAATTTTCTCGAAGGCGACTTCAATATCGGCTTCACTCCCGCCAAAGCGCTTGGCCACTTCCACCATGAAGGCGGTGCCCAAGGAACTGTTCATCGTGACGAGACCCACCCGACCGGCATTTTCAGGATTCCAGAGGTCTTCCCACCCGACGGGCGGAGAGTCATATTTATCTGCGTTGTAGCCAATACCGATGGCCGTTACCGCCACCGTTGGCCCCCAGCCTTCTTCACCCCCCTGGAAGTCGGGGAAGAGTTTGGCGAAGCTGGGGCTGAGTTCTGCCGGGAAGGGTTGCAGGATTTCTTCACGGGGCGCCGCTCGGAAGGGGCCTTCATCCAACAAGCACACGTCAAAGGGGGGATTGTCAGGCGCGGCGACGAGCTGGGCCACTTGGTCATTGGCGAGGAGGGGAACAATGGTGGCATCCACGTTCTGACTGGACTTGACCTGGCTGGCGACGACTTCTCGATGGGCTTCTTCCCAAGCGCCGGGATAGGCAACGGCAATGACAGACCCGCCGACTGCACCGCCACCGGTCTCTTCAGTGGCTGCCGACTCCTCTCCTTCAGGCACTGCGGACTGGGGCTGGCCACAGGCTTTGAGCAACAGGCTGCTACCGACAAATAATCCCGCGCCTAAAACAGAGCGGCGGGATATCTGATTGATTCGACGATTCACCATGACATGAACTCTCCTAACACCGGGTTAGATAAAAAACAATTGCTCATAGAAGAAAGTAATTCTCTATGCAATACAGAAAAGAGAGTCGGCTGATTTATACTCCAGCCGTCTCATCAACGGGGAAAATGGCACAAGCTTCTGTGGAAGTCAGGGTCAGATACAAGGTCTCCCCGGTGGGCAGGGCGGCAACCCCCACGCCACGGGGTTGGGTCGCTTTGATCCGCAAACCACCAGCGGTGCGGACTTCGTAGATGGTACTGGCGCCCAGCGGCAAGCAAATCTCAACTTCAACCGCGATCGCCCCGGCACTGGGATTAGGGCTCAGCTGCAGATTCTCCGGACGGATGGCCACTTGCACCGGGGACTGCAGTGGCACATTTGGGATGGTTGCCAACGCGATCTCCGTGCCATCTGTCAGGGCGACGACACAGCCATGACTATCCTGCTGCACTAACGTGCCTGGAATCAGGTTCGTGGTTCCCACAAACTGACTGACAAACAGGGTCGCTGGGCGATCGTAGATGGTCGTTGGCGGATCAAACTGCTGCACAATGCCATGCGACATCACGGCAATGCGATCCGCCATACTCAAGGCTTCTTCCTGATCGTGGGTCACAAAGATGGTGGTGATGCCCTGCTCGGTCAACAGTCGCTTCACTTCAATCTGCATGTCCAGCCGCAAATTTTTGTCGAGCGCACTAAACGGCTCATCCAGCAGCAAAATCTGCGGCTCTACCGCGAGGGCTCTGGCCAACGCAATGCGCTGTTGTTGGCCCCCAGACAGTTCACTGGGATAACGGTTGCCCATTTGCGCTAACTGCACGAGTTCCAGCATTTCTTGAACGCGCGATCGCACTCTGCTGGCAGAGGCTTTTTGAGCCCGCAACCCATAGGCAATGTTGTCAAACACCGTCATATGGGGAAACAAGGCATAATTCTGAAACACAATGCCGACATTGCGTTTGTGCGTGGGAATATGCTCGACCCGCTGCCCGTCGATGCGGATATGACCGACTGTCGGCGTCAGAAACCCGGCCACTAGACGAAGAAGCGTCGTCTTGCCGCACCCGCTGGGTCCCAACAAGGCCACAAACTCACCCGGTTCCACTTGCAGGTGGATTTGGTTCAACACCGTGACCTCGCCAAATCGATGAGTCACTCCCTCAATATCTAACCCATGCCCTGGTTGAACTGGGGACGAACCAGCAGACGAAAAACTCTCAGGGGTAGATAGCATGGTGGAAGACTGAGCCATAGACCAAACCCTAGCCGCAGTGGGCATTTGCGAGATTGTGTGTACTGTATACAGTCCCAGAAAGTAGAAAAGTGCTACAAAACACTCTTTTTCTAGAAAAAATCCAAAAATCTTTAGACTTAAATCAATCGAATCGGTTAAGACTCACACATTGACAAGCGTATGAATTTGTGGAGCGAGAGGAAGCGGCCAGCAAAATGTCTTAGGGCGTCAAAGTTTTCTGCCGCTACTTACCTGAGTCGTTATGGGTTGTAGGAAGTCCACGGAATGGGTCTAATACCAGTTCTACGAATTACAGCTACACAGACAAGTCGGCTTTCTCCCTCGG
>CALCCA010000019.1 GCA_937899725.1 uncultured Halomicronema sp. | reverse complement strand
TCAGGGGAAATGGTGGGTTAAATCGACCCCTCTCTTATTTCCGATAAAGTCTATTTATCTAGAAGCAGCCCAGGCTCGGCAGGCCATTACCCAAATCGCCGATCGCTTTCCTGGTGCTTGGTTACTCATCGACACCACCGCGCAAACCATGGTCGATAGCCAAGCCACCCACGATGCCATGCGCTACCTGTCGCAGGAGAGCTGGTTTCGCTGGGCCTGCGACGACCCCCACGAGATCGAAGCGTGGGGCAATTTACAACTGGTCGAATCGCGCACGTTTCTCGATGCTAGCCCGGATTTGATGAAACACGTACCCTGGCAAATGCGCTTGTTTGCCCAGTGGGCTCCCTGGCTGATTCGCAAAAAAGTGGAGGGTTATCGCCTCAATCGCTTTGTGGTCGCTCCCGATTAATTCAGAGCGCCTCTCGACCCTCTTTCACTGTCGTCGCATGTGTACTTATCTTCTAGCGATCACGGTTCTCCGTTAAAATCACTGTGGTGTTGTAATGCGGTACGGCTGTGGAAGTTACCCTAAATCGACATATTGAAATTACGCCAGGAGTCTGTGGTGGCAAACCGCGCTTAGCCGGAGCGAGAATAACCGTCGCGGATGTCGCGATGATGTATTTGTGAATGGGGTAATCATTGGAAGAAATCGCTGGCAAATACCAACTGTCGCTAGCTGCAGTCTATGCCGCGATCGCATTTTATTACGAACACAAAGCCAATATTGATTGCCAAATTCAGGCGGATGAAGCGTTTGTAGAGGCTTTTCAGCGCGATAATCCATCTAAGTTGAGGCAAAGGTTAGCGGCTTTGCAGGGTGAGTGAGCAGATTCGTTTTCACCTAGACGAGAACGTTGAGCCGGATGGCCCGACTCGCGTAACACAACTAAGCGGCTGTTTGAATGGGATCGTCCTTGGGTGGGTGCCATCCGACGCTTAGCCAAAGCGCTCTGGCTTCAGTGATCGGGTGTTCGCCTTTGTAGCGATCGTCATTAACATCAAGGCGATCGCACGTAGCCCGACCAGTTGGTGTTGTTCCGAGCAGTCGCACTTTGTCGGCAGACCAAGCAAAATGCTCGCCCCAGACCTGCTGACGAGGATTAAAAAGAGCAGCGATTAAATCAGTTTGTGTATCCTTCCCATTCATGAAGTTGTAACGCCGCTGGTTGCATCGGCTGCAAGCTAGTGCCAAATTATCGAAGTCGTCTGCGCCGCCCAGAGATTGAGGGTGTATGTGGTCGATGGTAAACCGAACTGAACTGATCCTTTCTGAGGAATGGCAATATTCGCACAAGCTGTTAGCTCTTTTTCGAACCTGCTCGCGCAGTCGGTTGCTAATTGTCATGTTTGAGCAAGTAAGCGAGCGTTCAGATAGGTAAAAAAGCGCTCAAGTTCGTTAAGACTATCAAGTTCTTTTTGCTCAGCAGAGGACAGGGTATTTAACTCATTTTTCTTCAAGAGCGTTTCTAGCTTGCTCTGAAGGGCTTCGGTGAATTTGAACAGGCGAAACCCGTCGATGTTTTCAACACAGATGCCTTCATCGAGTAGAGCGCTGGGGCTGATGGAGACTTGGAGCATGAGCGACTAAGAAGCAGAAAGAATGCGGACCAGCAAGTTGCAGTAGTTACTCTGATATGTTAACCCAAACCTATGAGATGGCTACCGCTGTATGTGAGGCGGCGATGGCGGAGCCTCTTCCATAGAGAATCGCACAACCCTACTCCTGAGCCATTACCACCGCGATCGCACACCTACGCGCCTTACTACTGCCGCTGCGATCGCCCTTTTATATCAGGAACAGCATCGCGTTGGTGTCGCGGCCCTAGCCGAGATATCGCGCCTCAGTTTAGAGTTGTTGATGGGAATCACTCTCAAAGTAAAACGATTGCCAGGGCTCCATCAAACTTGCAAATTTTGCAAATCCCTCCTACTCCCCTAGCCCCTGTTACCCGTTACCCAAACTCGCCATGACCATCAGACTCACCGAAGCCGACGTTGAAGAACAATTCCAAGAGGCCAACGAAGAAGAGCTACAATTTGACCCTACCGATGGGCTAGATATTACTCTGAAGTACGATGCTCGCTTTTCTCAAGGATGGCGACGAGAAATTGATTTAAGAGAGGGCATTTGCCTAAGCATCGATCAAACTAGGTCTGTTGACCGCATATTGGTCGATTCAACGGCATACGAAGCTCATTACATATATCTTAGATTTTTGCTCTTGGGGAGATATCAAAGAACAAGTATTTCCAAACTTAGCGAAATCTCATTGAGTCGCACTTCCGGACAGTATCTTTTATTAGGTAGCGGTACATCGCCAAAACAAACTGAGGATTATCGCGATGATCCTGACACACGGTTTTATTCTTCAATCACTATAGTAGTTGAACCTGAAATACTTTATTCGTTCACCGCGTCCGGAAATGGGGAGCTACCTAAACATCTTAGGCATTTAATTAGACCGCCTGAGCGAGAAGGTTACGCACGTTCTGGAAATACTCAGTTAGCGATGGCCGCAGTCCTGCAACAGATTTTGCACTGCTCCTATCAGGGCATAACGAAGCGAGCTTACCTAGAAGGTAAGGTCGTCGAGCTAGCGGCGCTAGTGCTAGATCATGAAATCGCGATTCAGCAGGGAGAAGTCAAAAAGACGACGCTCAAGCCAGAACAGATTGAACGAGTCCACTACGCCAGAGAGATCTTGCTGCGCGATTTGGATAATCCGCCCTCCTTGGAGGCGCTGGCTCAGCAGGTGGGCTTAAACGACTTTATGCTGAGACAGGGTTTTCGGCAGGCGTTTGGTACGACGGTGTTTGGTCAGCTTCAGGCCCATCGTTTGGAAATTGCCAAGCAGCTACTGGCCGAGCAGGATATTAGCGTGATGGAGGTGGCTCAACGGGTGGGCTACGCTAGCGTACCGTCTTTTGTAAAAGCGTTTAAGCGCAAGTTTGAGATCACGCCAAAGACTTATCAGAAAGCGTGCCGATAGATAAACCAATCCTTAAGAATGGCAAATCCTCGGTTTGGGATAAAAAATAATCGGTTTGGGATAACTGTGAGATCGGGAAACTCCGTACTATTGCTGAGAATAACTCCCAATAGCGGCGCGAAGAACTTGCGATTGTGCAATCGCTTTCTGCCGTGATGGGACAACAGATCTTTACGGAATTTCATAACCATGCCCCAAGTCAGTTTGTCTACTTCGACTAACTTTGACGGCGACCTGAACGCGCTAGTCGAAGACCAGAGCACGTCCCTGACTGTTCGCTTTGACCTCGATGAACCTGCACCGGAGGGTGGGCTGCGGGTGTATGTCGATAGTGAGGTTGAGCAAATCATCAACCGCCTCGACCTGCCAGGGTTTGTAGCGAGTCCGACCCTTGAGAATATCGCCCTCGACAGTCTGGCGACCAACTTCGACAACTCGGGCTTTGCCGTCACGATTGATGAAGGGGCCACCTTTGGTAGCTTTACGATTAACGTGTTTGACAATCCAGAGCCGGATACCTTTTTGCCTGAGACGTTCGATGGGTTAGTCGAGGCGGCGCTGTCGCTGCGAACGCAGGCTGAAGTAGACTCAGCAGACCAGAACGATATTACGGGACTGGGCGACTATATCATTGACCCGGCTGCGGCTAGCAGCACGGTAATTTTTGCCGATGAGGCCAGCCAGCTGACGGATACGCCCGGGCCACCGACTCCGCCAACTCCGCCCACGCCTGACGGGCTGCAGGTAAGCCTGTTTACCGGGCCGGATTATCTAATTGAGGATGAAGGCACGGTTAGCGCCCATGCATTTTTGGCGACGAACGGGGTGATTCCCGAAGGAGGGCTAATCGTCTCGGTAGATGCGCCGAACCTGAGCGAGTTCGACCTAGCGGGCGTTTCCGTCGAAGGCGGCGAAGTCGTAGCAGTACGTGACAGCGGGTTTGACCTGCGGATGACCGAATACACAACGCTGGTGAACTTGCCCATAGCTGCTGATGGAGAAACCGAGGAAGGGGAAACGGCGACCTTTAGTTTGGCTGAGGCAGAAGGATACGAAATTATCTCCGACTACAGTAGCGGGACGTTCAACCTAGTGGATACGGAGGCGGATATTGCGCGAGGGGTTGTTACCGAACCCAATGACATTATTTCATCCGTCGTCACCGATACGGAGATTACCCTTGAAAACCCTTCCTTTTCTGCTGCTGGTTCTTTACAGTTTGACATTGGCAATCGCTATCTCAATGAAGACGGCACCTACACCTACATCGACTCCTTCGAGGATGTCGATCTCTATCAGGTGGAATTGGATGCAGATGATACCGTTGCGGTTGAGATCCTTCAGGTTAAAAGCAATAATCCAAACTTCACAAATTTTCTGAGTCTAGGCGCCTTTGACGCTGACGGTAATCGGCTAGCCTACACCGTTGGTGGTGATACTGCTGCGCGTGACAGGTTATTTCTTGGCGGTACTCAGCTTCCTCCATTTAACGAAGACGGCACAGTAAACGAGAACCGCGCCGATGACTACTTGGAGCTTGTCGCGCCAGAAAACGGTATCTACTACTTTGGTGTTGCAGCTGAGATTGCATCTAGGCCGTTTCGTGATGGAGGAGAAGATTTTGCTTACAGCGTTGAAATTCCAGGTTTACCAACTAATAGCTTCAATGCGTTTCGCGACTATGAAATCGAGATCAATTTGCTGACGCCAGACAATCCTATCCTGACGGGAACACCGACTCCGCCTGTTAGCAATCCCGACGTCACCAATCCACCGACTCTTTCATTAAGCGCTAGTCCCATTACTACAGATAGTGAGGGCAACTTTACTCCCGCAGTCGTAGAATTCATTGAGGACGACGGCATTTCCAGTGTTACCTTCACGTTCGAAGCTGAAGGCGAAATTCCAGAAGCAGGCATTGAACTGGTTCTCAATAGCAATGTCGATCTGTTTGATTACGTTTCATTCAATCAACAGGCCACTCTTCCCGCTAGCATTGGCGGACAATCGCTAGGCGCGTTCTACAACGAGGAGGGCATTCCCACCGGGATTCGGCTGTTAATGGAAGAGCCGCTGATGACGGTCACGTTGCAAAGAGCGGCCCCATCATCTGGTGCCAGAGAATTTAGTAGCTTTGGACCTCTCTACGAGCAGTTTGAAGGGTTAGAAACTGATGGCGCAGAAGACGTCACCTTCTTTATTCAGTCAGGCGAAGGCTATAACGTTGCCACCGATGCCGGAACCTCGGAAGTAACCTACTACGACACCTTGGCAGATGTTCCTCCTCTAACTGGAGGTAGCGACACTGTTCCTGAAGTTGGCATCACCATCAGCGAAACCGAACTGATTGAGTCGGAACAAACCGAAACCACCCTCACCTTCACCTTATCCGAACCGCCCCCAGCCACAGGCGTAAACATACTGCTTGACAGTGATAATGCTGTTGTTGTCGGTAGTGTCCTCAGTCAGTTTGATGTGCTTGAGGCCGAGATTAGCGGCGGTGATTTTCCCCTTGCCAATGGCGATCGGTCTGGTTTTTTCTTTAACATCACCGAACAAACGGCCACCATCAATCTTTCGGCGTTTGACGAGCTAACGGTTCCAGGGTTCGATCCAGGCACCTTTCAAGAAGGCATCCTCGACCTCACCTTTGCCCTACAGCCCCAGTCCAATTACACCATCGATCCCGACGCCAGTGAAATTAACCTTTCGATTTTAGATAATCCCGACTCTCAGATTTTGGTTCTGCCTACCGCTGCCACCGTTGATGATGCAGACAGCACCTCCCTGATTGAGTCACAAGGCACCGTGGGCGTGCTGACCCTAAGCCTGGGTGCGCCACCACCGGAAACAGGCTTGACCGTCAGCGTCAGCACCAATGCTCTAGCCGAGTTTGACACAGAGACGATTGAAGTAGCGGGTGGCACGCTTGCGGCTGTGCGGGAGAACGGGTTCGATGTCACCCTCACCGAACGGCAAGCGACTATAAACTTACCTGTGCTCTCTGATGGCGTAGCCGAGGGCAGCGAGACGGCAACATTTACGGTAGAACCTGGAGACGGCTATGAAATTGCTCCAGCCGTAAGTGAGGTGAGCTTTCAGCTAGCCGATGATTTAGGTCAAGGTTTTTCAGAAGAAATTGAGAGCAATGACGTTTTATCCGAAGCGAATGTCTTGGGTTTAAGTGCGGAGAATCCGACCGTTTCCATTAGCGGAGCGCTACCTCCGGACGCACCTGGGTCCGAAGATGTGGATTTATATTCGGTTACTTTAGCAGCCGGACAAACACTGACGATAGATATTGATGGTGAGGAGGCAATTCCCGCTGATGAAGTAACAGAGTTCCCTGCGACACAGGAAGTACCTCAGCGAGGTGACCACGAACTGCGCTTGTTTGACGCTGCAGGCAGCGAACTGGCGGCCAACAACGACGGCGCTGCCCCCGGTGAGGAGTTCTCTCGCGACCCCTATCTGGAGTTCACCGCCGACTCAGCGGGCACCTACTACATCGGTGTCAGTCAGCTAGGCAACCGCAACTACGACCCCAATGTAGAGGGCAGCGGTAGCGGTTGGATCTTCCCAGAAGTGGGCGTCCTCTTTGGCGGCTACGAGTTAACGGCCACCCTCACTGAAGGCGGTACCGGCGGTGGCCTCACTGGCACCGACGATACTGACACCCTCACTGGCACCGCCGGCGATGACCTCCTCGACGGTCTCCTCGGTGATGACACCTACACCGGCGGCGCGGGCACTGACCAGTTCGTCCTCGGCATCGCCCAAGGCATCGACACCATCACCGACTTCGAGGTGGGCACTGACCAAATCAGCCTCGGTGGCCTTACCCCCGACGGGGTGAAGTTCTTTGAGCTGAGCAGTGACACCCTGGTGCTGACCAACAGCAACGAGCTGATTGGTGTCGTACAAGGTGTGACAGGGTTGGACAACAGCGTGTTTGCGTAATTAGGAAATAGGAAATAGGGAGTAGGGAACAGGGAATTAGTCTTGCCTGTCACCTGTCATCTGTTCCCTCAAACTGACTTGAACCATCCATCCGGCTGTGCTCACTTGAGGCAGTCGGATTTTTTGTGCAGCTTTAAGACTTTCTCCTTAAGAGCCAGCCCAAAAAAACGGAGCAACGATCGCTGATCATCCAAAGGAAGCAAAACTGTCGCTAGAGTGATCAAAAAAGCCGCGATCGCGATCCTTCTGGTTTTCAAAGCGAGGTACTATTCGTGCCAGCAGTCAGGTAGTTAGCTGCCACTAAAGGTATCTTTGCCATTTACAGAAGGATCTGCAGCTTCCCGAAGCTGACAATCCTTTTAGATCAGACAACATCACTGGTTGCCAGTGGGGTCGGGTGGCAGATCGCCATCCGGCCACCCAGGTTTACCCCCATCTTCATGACTCATGCCCAGTTTCTGCCAGCGCGCAATGGTCGCCTGGGAGACGCTAGCTCTGCTTTGGCTGGGTGGCATTGGACGCTGACATCCACCAGCGATCGCTCACACCTGCCAGATCACTTCGGGTAGGACAGCGATCGCTGGGGTGTCCGGTGCTGTTGTCTGGCTGACTATTTGCCCCCTCTTCAATTTAAGGACGATCCGTTTGATGGAATCTACCCCGACCGCCACGAATAGCCTCAACTCAACCGCTGCTGACCTCATCGAAACTGAGGCCAATGACACGATTGATACCGCGTCCCCCGTTGTGCTCACGGCTGAAATGCCCCAGGCGATCGCCAGTGGCAGCATCAACTTTGACTTTGACAACAATCCTGACGTCGACGCGACCGAAGACGTTGACCTTTACACCTTTGACCTAGCCGCTGGCGACACCATTCGCCTGGATGTTGATGCGGCTGGCGAGACCTTACCCCTGGAGTTTGCGGAGCTCATCCTGTTTGACAGTGAAGGCAACAACTTAGCCCAGGCTAGCTTTGCTGACCCCGGTCCTGACGATGCCTTTGTCTCTTTTCTACCCTACCTGGAGTACACGGCAACCGAGGCCGGAACCTACTACGCTGGAGTTAGCGCTTACTTCAACGTTGCTTACGATCCGTTTACGGCTGGCTCCGGTAGCGGCTTATCCCTTGACGAATTTGACCTGAACAGTCTAGGAGACTACACACTGGAGTTTGAGCTGGTGAATGACTCTACCCCGGAGCCGCCACCGCCGACTCAGCCCCCCAGTGGAGAAACACCACCCGCAGACGCGCCCACGGTTTCGCTACAAACTATCGTGGGCACCTACGGCCTAGAGGGCGAAGTCGTCGCGCCAGCCGTGGTCGAAACTGTCAGCGACTTAGGCTTTGACCCCCTCAACGGCCTGGGCGGAGCCGCCATCAACGTGCTGCTGACCACCGAGGGGGCGATCCCTGCCGGTGGGGTAGAAGTCACCCTCAATACGGACGCTAACCTGGCCGAGTACCTGTTTATCTACGAGCCCTTCATTCGCGGGGCCGAAATCTTGGGGCCGGTTCTAGATGCGGAGGGTAATCCGGCGGGTATTCGTCTCAACCTGACCCAAAACACTGCCTTGCTCAACCTGCTGCTGACAGACAAACCCGAACCCGAAACCGATGGCTCAGAACAGCTCACGTTTACCCTAGACAGCGGCGACGTCAATATTAGTCCGGCGGCAGCCACGTCTACCGTTACGGTTTACGACACGGTAGCGGATGTCCCGGTGTCAGCAACCGATCTCACAGTTGGCCTAACCGTAGAAAATAGCGCCATCACTGAAGCGGCAGGCGATACCACCACCTTTACCTTTACTCTGAGTGAGCCACCGCCGCCAGAGGGCCTCTTAGTCTACATCAACGCCACTGCACCAGCAGGCATTGGCGATGATTTTGGGGGATCGGTCTTTGGCCTTTTGGGGCAATTTAATGTTTTTGGCATCGAAGTCACTGGGGGAGCCTTCCCTATCCCCAATTTCTCATCGAGCGGGTTTTATTTTCAAGTCACCGAACAGACCGCCACCATTACCACGGCAGCCTTTCCCGATGATGTGGTCGAAGGGGTGCAAGCCTTTAGCGTGGCACTGGGAGAGAGCCGGGACTACCAGGTTGACCCGGCAGCCAGCGCCGTCACAGTGACCATCGGCGACACAGCTGAGTCTTTGCCACAGCTGAGCCTGAGTACAGCGCCAGCGGTGCTAGTGGAATCAGAGGGCACTGTTTCAGTTCACACCTTTAACCTCAGCGATTTCCCCCCAGCGGATGGGGTTACGGTTTCGGTGACCGTGACCGGGTTAGAGGACTTTGACCTGGCCAGTGTCGAAACCACGGGCATCACCGGAGAGATGGCGATCGCAGAAAGTGAGCCACCCCAACTCGTCTTTACCATGACCGATTCGACGGCCACCATTAGCCTGCCCGTTGCCGACGATGGGATGTCTGAGGGGCTAGAGACGGCCACCTTTACCCTCAATCCCAGTGACGCGTATCAAATTGCGGAGTCAGCCGCCGCTGGGAGTTTCCAAATTGTCGATACGCCCGCCGAGGTTCCGCCACCGCCGACAGAGACCGAGCTGAATGACTCGCTAGAAACTGCGATCGCCCTTAACCTGATGCCCGATAATCCAGCGGTGGTGACGGGCGAGGCCAACTACATCTACGATTTCTTTGGCACTGACCCAATTCTCGATTCTTCCGAAGATGTGGATCTCTATTCCTTTGAGTTGGAACAGGGTGAACCCATTTCAATCCAGGTTGAGGCCATAGGAGCAGATGGCTCCGAGTCTTTACTGCAGCCCGTGCTGCGAATTTTTGATGCTGATGGCAATGAGCTAGACCTCACCGGACAAATCAATGATCTTGAACAACTGACCCCCGGTGCAGGCCAAGCCTCAACTACATTCAGAGCTGAAGAGGCCGGTACCTACTACGCGGGTATAAGCGTTTTGGGCAACGACGACTATAACCCCACCGTCATTGGTAGTGGCAGTGGCTGGACTATTGAGGGTGTGGCCGAACCCGGTGCCTACCAGGCCACCTTCTCCACCCCCTCAGAGGAAACCACAGGCTACGTTGTAACCAACCTGGCAGCAAACGAGGCTGCCTACAGTCCACAGCTGCTCGACCCCTATCTCAGCCTGGGTTGGGGTATTGCCATTCGCCCTGCGGGTCTGGGCGGCCACTTTTGGCTGAGCGCTAGCGGCACTGGCGTCAGCACCGAATACGTGGGTGATGTTGGCGGGGTGCCGATCTATCAAGACGATCTCAAGATTGTTGAGGTTACCCCGGCTGAGTTCAATCCCTTTGGCATTTCTGGCCCGACGGGACAGGTGTTCAACGGCACCAGCGATTTTGTCATTACTCAGCAGCATCCCAACGGCGACATTACGGCTCCCAGTAAGTTTATCTTTGTCGCTACCGATGGCAGCATTTCGGGCTGGACTGAACGCCGTATTGACGATGACACCGTCGATCGCCCGCTGGTCTCAGAAGTCATGGTCGATAAGTTTGGCGACTCGATCTACTACGGGGTCGCCATCACCAACTTTGAGAGCGACAATCGCCTCTACGTAGCCGATTTTGGCACTACGCCCGACATTGAAGTCTATGACGGTGACTTCAATGAAATTACCAGCGACTTTGCCTTTGACAATCCCTTCTTAGAGGAAGGCTACGCCGAATACAACATTCAGCTGATTGACGATTCGTTACTGGTCGCCTATGCCGCGCCGAATCCTGAGATACCGGGAGATGAAATCGTCGAAGCGGGACTGGGGGGCATTGCCGAGTTCGACCTCGACGGCAACCTGATCACCACCTGGGACGGCGGTGACCTGCTCGATGCTCCGTGGGGATTTGTGATGGCTCCCGACAACTTTGGTGAGTACAGCAATATGCTGCTGGTCTCCAACTTTGGTGATGGCACCATTGTGGCCTTTGACCCGGAGACGCGCACCGCGGTCGATTACCTGCGGGATGGCAACGGGGATGCGATCGCGATCGACGGCCTTTGGGGCTTGACCTTTGGCAACGGCGGCAGCCTCGGCGAAACCAACGACCTCTACTTTGCGGCGGGCAATGATCTCGGCGATGGGGCCGGCGATGGGGTCTTTGGCAAGGTAGAAGTTGCCGCCGATGTGGATATCCCCGACCCAGGGGGCGACCAGACCTTTGAAGGCACAGCGGAGGACGACCTTTACGTCGTTAGCGGCGATAACAATACCTTCTTGCTGGGTGAAGGCAACAATACCGTCACCGCGCGGGGCCTGAATCAGACTATCGTAGCCGGTGGTGGCGACGACATTCTCAGCATTGGCAGCGGCGTAGTTGACCTGGGTGAAGGCACTAACTTTGTCGCCGCTAGCGATGGCTCGATGGTGGTCACGGCGGGTAGCGGCAACGACACCGTCAACTTGGTGCAGGGCAACTTGATTGCTACCTTGGGTGAGGGCGATAATCACGCCACCTCGGGAGCTGGCGATGACACCATTATTGCTGGGGCCGGCGATGACATCGTTCACGCAGGTGCTGGTAACAACACGATTGTGTTGGGAGAGGGCGATAACACCGTCAATACCATTTTGAACCAAAGCAACTTTCTGGTATCGGTTGGTCAAACCACGGTGACCACCGGCAGCGGCAGTGACACGTTTATTCTGGGGGCGGGCGAGGGCGTTGTCACCATTACCAATTTTGATGACAGCGATCGCTTTGAGCTGGTTGGCTTCAACGCCGATCTGTCCGGCTCTATTGGCTTCAGCGATGTGACCATTGCCCAGGCAGGTGACGATACCGTCATCGCTCTCACCGGTACTGAAGATGTGCTGGCCATCTTGCAGAATGTGCAGGCTGACTCGGTTGATGGGGGCAATTTTGGTGCCGAAGCGCCTGCTTTAACGGGGACTGACGGAGCCGATATGCTGACGGGTACCGACGGCGATGACCTCATTGATGGCCTGGCCGGTGACGATACCTACACCGGCGGGGCCGGGGCCGACCAGTTTGTCTTTGCCTTGGCCCAAGGCGTGGACACCATCACCGACTTTGAGGTGGGCGTCGATCAGGTGAGCCTCGGCGGCCTCACCCCTGAGGGCGTGAAGTTCTTTGAGCTGAGCAACGACACCCTGGTGCTAACCAACAGCAACGAGCTAATCGGCGTTATGCAAGGGGTGACGGGACTTGACAGCAGCGTGTTTGCCTAGTTAAGGAATAGAGCGATAGAGAATAGTCTCGCCTGTTCCCTATTCCCTGTCACCTAAGATCGACTTAAACCATTCATCCGACTGTGCTTGCTTGAGGCAGTCGGATTTTTTTGGCAGCTTGAAATGGAGCGATACTCCAAAGGAGTGGCTTCGCCATCGCCCCTCCCCACGCTAACCAACCAAAATCGCCCTCAACTGATGACTGACACCGACCCTTGCCAAACTTGCAAATTTTGCAAATCTTTCGCACACTTTATTGAAACACTCTCTCCATCACCCTACTCCCTCATCTCTCGCCACTTGTCACCCGTTATCCGAGCATCGCCATGACTATTGAGCTGACAGAAGACGAGTTTGAAGAGCAATTTCAAGAAGTTAATGAAGAGAAACTGCAGTGGGATACATCAGACGAACTAGATGTTGTAAGGAAGTTTGATGCTCGAGTTTCACACGGTTGGCGACGAGATATTTCGCTGAGAGAAAGCATTTGGTTGCGTGTCGATCGCCATCAGCTCACGGATCGCTTAATCATAAATTGCCCTGAGCAAGGATGTCGCAACGTTCGACTTTCGTTTACTATTTCAGGACAAGGGCAAATAGCAATAGCTTCTAAGCCGAACGAAACTATAGTGCCAATTATTGGTGGAAAGTACTCTCTGAGAAGTAACGGTTTACACCCTCGGGATACTGGTAACCACTCTGATGCACAACTTTATTCCTTTCTGCAGATTGAAATTCCTCCATCAGTCCTCTGTTCCTTCGTGGCTTCGCCAGAGGGTGAATTGCCTAAATATCTTCGTCATCTAGTCCGACCTTTGAGCCAAGAAGTTTATCAACGGACTGGAGATGCTCAACCAGCGATGATAACTGTGCTGCAGCAGATTCTGCGTTGTCCGTACCAAGGTTTGATTAAGCGAGCTTACCTGGAAAGCAAAGTTATTGAGCTGATGGCGCTGATGCTTGACCATGAAGTCGTTATTCAGCAGGGAAAAGCAAAAAAGAACGCTCTCAAACCCGAACAGATAGAGCGGATTTACTATGCCAGAGAGATCTTGCTACGCGACTTGAACAATCCGCCTTCGCTAGAAGAATTGGCTCGTCAAGCGGGGCTAAACGATTTTCTTCTCAAAAAAGGCTTCCGCCAGGCATTTGGTATGACGGTGTTTGGTGAACTGCGATCGCACCGTTTGGATCTGGCCAAGCAACTTTTGGCGGAACAGGACATGACCGTTTCTGAAGTTGCACAGCGGGTAGGTTATGCGGATTTGAGAGCGTTTGCTAGAGCCTTCAAGCATAAATTTGGGACAAACCCCAAGGAGTATCAAAAGGCTTGTCGATAAAACATAATCCGTTTCAGCCTGAAAATAATCCGTTTCAGCCTGAAAACGAAATCTCAAATTCCGTATGATTGCTGAGAAATTATCTCATTAGCGATACCAACGATGCTCGACTGGAGAGGTGAGGATTAAACCTGCGCAGCTCAACATCCCCAACGCTCTCGATAAAACAAGATTCCCTATCTAAGTCCTGACTGCGAACCTAGCCTCACCCAGCCCCCTTACTAAGGGGAGTTGCCGAAGGCAGAGGGATCATGTCTGTCGCGCTCGTTCAGGGGATGAACGTCACTCCTAATTGACATCAGTTTGCATCGCTGCAGAATTACTATCCATACGGAGTTTTGAAAATGGTGCAAGCTAGCTTATCTACTACCACCAGCTTTGACGGTGATCTGAATGCCCTCGTTGAAGATTTAGACACCGCTCTGACCGTTCGCTTTGACCTCGATGAACCGGCACCCGAAGGGGGGCTAAAGGTCTATATCGACAGCGATGTTGAGCAAATTTTGAATCGGCTGGATTTGCCCGCCGCGATCGCCAATCCCCAAACTGAAAACCTCAACCTCTTGGGAACTCAAACTAACTTCGACAACTCAGGACTGGCGGTTGAAATTATCGAGGGCTCCACCTTTGCCACGGTGACGCTGAACGTGTTTGATAACGCTGAGCCTGACACCTTTTTGCCAGCAACGTTTGATGGCCGAGTGGATGCGCTGTTTTCGCTGGTCACCGCTGACCAGATTGCTGTGGCAGACCAGAGCAGCATTACCGGCGTCGGTGACTACACTATCGACCCGGCTGCGGCCAGCAGCACAGTGATTTTCGCTGATGATACCAGCCAGCTTACCGATGCGCCCGAGCCGCCGACGCCCGAGCCATCAGCATCGGATGCGCTTCAGGTGAGTTTGTTTACCGGGCCGGACTACCTGATTGAGTATGAGGGGACGGTATCGGCTCATGCTTTTCTGGCGACTAATGGGGTGATCCCCAAAGGGGGGGTAGTTGTTTCGGTAGATGCGCCCAACCTGAGTGAGTTTGATTTGGAGAGTGTGTCGGTTGAAGGGGGTGAAATTGCGGCGGTGCGTGAGGGTGGGTTTGACCTGCTGATGACGGAGTATACGGCGCTGGTGAATTTGGCTGTTGCCAGTGATGACGAAACGGAATCAGGAGAAACTGCGAGCTTTAGTTTAGTGGCAGGCGAAGGCTATGAGATTGTTGAAGACTACAGTGGCAGCAGCTTTGAATTAGTTGATACCCGAGGTAATATTCCACAGAACGTTATCACTGAACCTAACGATGTCATTGCGGTGGCAACAGATACAAAAATAACGGCTGAAAACCCGTCATTTTCTGGTAGTGCCTATATCTATTTCGATATTGGTAATCGCTATCTCAATGCAGACGGAACCTACACATATATTGACTACAGTGAGGATGACGACTACTACAAAGTAGAGCTAAGTGAGGGAAATACGATAGCCATCGAAACCTTTGATTTCGACAGCAATCTGAACTCTTTTACGAATGGAAATGTAATATTACTAGGCGTCTATGACGCTAACGGCAATCTAGTCCAAGACGACTTAGGGAGTCCGGCTAAGGGCGGTTTCTTTCCAGCAGCACCTGACAAGCTGTTTGGTGGAATTAGCCCCTTTGATGAGAATGAAACAGATTCCTATTTAGAATTTACAGCGCCAGAAGATGGAATTTACTACGTAGGGGCGCTGGGTGAAGATGCCTTCGATCCTTTTAACAATGCCCTTAGCGATCCGCAAATACCAGGTTCAAGTAATGGCAATCGGGTAGTCTATGGCAACTACGATATTAATATCGACCTGCTGACGGCAGATAACCCTCGTAAAACGGGCACGCCCACGCCACCCGTGAGCAATCCCAACATCACAAATCCACCGACGTTCTCCTTAACGGCAAACCCGACTACTTCAGACAGTGAGGGGAATTTTACGAGTGCAGTCGTAGAATTCGTAGAAACCGGTGGACTTTCTGGCGTGAGCTTTACGATTAGGGCAGAAGGCGAGATTCCAGAAGAGGGCATTGAATTTGTTCTTAACAGCAATGCTAATTTATTTGACTACGTTTCATATTTAGCCGCAGATGATCTTCCCAGTACGCTAGGAGGACAGTCTCTAGGCGCTTTTTACAATGAAGACGGTATTCCAACGGGCATTCGGTTGCGCATCGAAGAACCCACAATGACCGTCAGCTACGAATCAGCTAATAATCAAGCTGGTTTTTCAGGCTACTTTGGAGATGACGTTGATGCTTTTGAAACCTTAGAAACTGATGGCGCAGAAGATGTTACTTTCTTTTTACAGCCTGGAGAGGGCTACGAGATTAATCCAGAAGCAGCAACAACAGAAGTCACCTACTACGATTCTTTAGCAGACGTGCCTCCCTCCGTTGGCACAGATATTATTCCAGAAGTTAGCATTACTGCCAGTGAAACAACTTTAATTGAGACAGAAGAAACCGAAACGACACTGACTTTCACCCTTTCAGAACCACCTCCGCCAGAGGGCGTCACCGTTTTCTTAGACAGTAGTGATGAAGTTATTGTCGGTAGCGTACTCGGTCAGTTTCAAGTACTAGAGGCAGAAATCAGCGGCGGCAATTTTCCGGTTCCTAATGGAGATTCGAGCGGATTTTTCTTTACCATTACCGAGCAAACTGCTTCAATCACGCTGCCTGTCTTTAATGAGCTAACTGTTCCAGGATTCGATCCGTTGAGTCTGCAAGAAGGTCTAGTTGATCTCACCTTCGCTTTACAGCCACAAGCGGGTTACACCATCGACCCCACCTCAAGCTCAATTAATTTCACGATTGTTGATAATCCTAACTCCCAAATTCAAGTAAGCCTAATCGCTTCAGTCGAAGATGACGAAGATAGCACCACTTTGATTGAGTCAGAAAATACAGTTGGTGTTCACACCTTTAGCCTCAGTGCGCCACCACCCGCAGAAGGCTTAACTGTCAGCGTTAGTGCGCCGTCTTTAAGCGATTTTAATCTGGATGCGATTGAGGTTCAAGGTGGTACTATTGCTGCTGTTCGTGACGATGGATTTGATTTTACGATTACCGAGCGTGAATCAATTATTCGTTTGCCAATTGCGGATGATGGTGTCTCTGAGGGTAGTGAAACCGTGGCGTTCATGTTAGAACCCAGTGACGCTTATGAAATAAACCAGGCGGCGATGGAAGCCACCTTTACGCTAGCAGATACCTTAGATCAAGCTAGCGTTCCTGAAGAAAGTGAGGATAACAACACTCTACTTGAAGCCAACGCCTTGAGCCTAAGCGCTAATAGTCCTTCTGTCTCTATTAGCGGGTTTACGGGGTTGAGCTTTCTCGATCTTCCCGAGGATGTTGATTTCTACTCCTTCGACTTAGATGCAGGAGAAACAGTCAGTTTAGATGTAGATTCAAGCGATTGGGACACCTTGGATCTCCGTGGAATACCAATTGTGTATCCAGGGCTTAATGATGTGCAGCGCCCAGATACCGAACTGCGGTTGTTCGATGCAGATGGCAACGAACTTGCTGCTAATAATGATGGCGCAGCCCCTGGTGAAGACTTCTCTCGCGATCCATTCATTGAATACACCGCTGGTACAGCAGGCACCTACTATATCGGTGTCAGCCAACTCGGCAACCGCAACTACGATCCCAATGTAGCCAGAAGCGGTAGCGGCTGGACGTTCCCAGAGGTCGGCGTGTTCTTTGGCCCCTACGAACTAACCGCCACCCTCAATGAGGGCGACACGCCGCCGCCCACCGGTGATCTCACCGGCACCGACGCGGCTGATACGCTGGTTGGCGATGCCGGTGACAACATCATCAATGGGCTGTTGGGTGACGACATTTATACGGGTGGAGAGGGCGCTGACCAGTTTGTCTTGGCCCTTGCCCAAGGCGTCGATACCATCACCGACTTCGAAGTCAGCACTGACCAGATTAGCCTCGGCGGGCTGACTCCTGAGGGTGTCAAGTTCTTTGAGCTAAGCAGCGACACCCTGGTGCTGACCGCGAGCAACGAGCTGATTGGTGTTGTGCAGGGCGTTACCGGTCTTGATAGCAGTGTGTTTGCGTAATTAGGGAATAGGGAATAGGGAGTGAATCTTGCCTGTCACCTGTTCCCTGTCACCTGTTCCCTCAAACTAACTTGAACCATCCATCCGACTGTACTCATCTGAGGCAGTCGGATTTTTTATAACCCAGCGCCGTCAGGGGATGGCTTGATCAGGTTGGCCGGTATGGGCGATTGTAGGGGGGAAGCGCGATACTCCGTAGGAGTGGCTCTGCCATCGCATGACGGATGACGGAAAATTGCCGGATGACCATTTCTCACTATCCCAACCTGGGTGCGGCCATGCAGGGCGTCTGCCAAACCTGGTGTCAGACCCATGGCTATAGTGACCCGTTTTGCCGCGATGGAGAATGGTGGGCGTTTCCGCCCCAGGGCGTCATGCCAGTGCGGATTAAAACAGTGATGGGACATACGCTGCCGTATGTGGTGCAAATTGAACGAGTGACGCTGCAGCTTTTCCCCGATGGCTCGTTAGCCACCGTTGCTGACACCTAGGGCACATCATCAGTCAGCTTCGCTGGGGGCTAGTCGCTTTTCCTAGAGCTGATGAGGTATTATCCATCGCAATGTCGTCATCGATATCACCGGCTTGCGTAAATTTACGATTCTGTGGCTCGCTTACTTGATTTCTGCGATCGGTACTCGCATGGCCGATTTTGCCATTACCCTTTGGGTCTGGGAGCAAACCGGCTCAGCCACTGCCCTGACGCTGTGGGGCTTTTTCTACCAATTGCCACGCCTGTTTACCTCGTTGTTTGCCGGGATTCTGGTCGATCGCACCAGCCGCAAGTATTTGATGATCCTGAGTGAGGCAGTGGCCGCTACCACTACCCTGGCAATGTTGGGGCTGCACTTGACGGGACAGCTTGCGATCTGGCATCTATACGTCGCGTTTTGCCTCAACGGCGGCTTTGAGAAATTCTCGCAGTTGGCTTATCGGGCCTCGCTCACACTACTCGTGAAGCCCGAGCAATATGTCCGGGCTAACAGCATGGATACCGCCATTGGCTACGCTTCCAGCATTGTGGCCCCAGCGATCGCGGGCCTCCTGTATCCGATCATTGGGCTCGGCGGCATCTGGCCGATTAACCTGGCGACCTTTGCCGTCGTTATTACCGTCATCGCGCTGCTCAAAATCCCCCAACCGCCTCGTGAGGAGCGCCCCTCAGCAAAAGCCGTTAAGGGGCTGGCCGCCGTGTGGCAAGAAGTCTCCTTTGGCTATCGCTACCTACTGGGCCATCGCGGTTTGCGCGCCCTGCTGCTCGTGACGACGCTGTTTCATGCCACCCTACTGCTTACCGATCTGATCTATGACCCGATGATCCTGGCCCGCACCGATGGCAGTTCAGACGCGCTGGCCGCCGTTTCATCGATCGCCGGCATTGGCGGTGTTACCAGTGCCGTACTCATTAGCCTGTGGGGTGGCCCCCAGCGGCGAGTCAGCGGCATGTTGACGGGGTTTATGAGTGCCGGTTTCGCCAAGATTGTCTTTGGCTTGGGTCAAAGCCTGCGAGTGTGGCTGCCATCGCAGTTTTTCTCATCCATGAGCTTTCCGTTGATTTTGGGTTCTGAGATGGCGCTGTGGACCCTGGCAACGCCCGCAGCGGTGCAAGGGCGGGTGTTTGCCGCCCATTTTTTGACCTATGAGCTGGTCACCACCCCGATCGCGCTCATGGCTGGTCCCCTGAGCGATCGCGTCTTTGAACCGGCAATGCAGGCGTCAGGGCTATTACCGACCGTATTTGGGCCCATCGTCGGCACGGGACCCGGATCAGGCATGGGACTGTTGTTTATGTTGAGTGCCGTCTTCTGTTTTCTAGTCGGGGTCTTGAGCTGGCGGCTGCCGGCACTGCGCGAGTTAGAAAAAACAGACCGCTAACAACCCATCGCCAATAGTCCCCACAGCTACTAGTGGGTGAGCTTTTCAGCTATCCCCCCGTTTAATAGCTAGGGTCAGTCCGTCGGCGATCGCCACCATACTCACATCAACGCGCTGATCCTGATGCATCTTTTGATTCAGCGATCGAATGGCGATCGTCGTCTCTTCTTGATTATCTCGATCAATCACGCGGCCAAACCAAAGGGTGTTATCGATCGCCACTAGCCCCCCAACACGCAGCAGCTGTAGCGCCTTTTCGTAGTAGTAGTCGTAGTTGACCTTATCCGCATCAATGAAGATGAAATCAAAGGTGTCCGCCTGCCCCGCTGCCAGCAGCTGGTCCAGGGTTTCGGTAGCGGGGGCGAGGCGCAGGTTTATTTTTTCGTCCATCGCCGCTTTTTGCCAATAGCGACGGGCAATGTCGGTGGCTTCTTCATCCACGTCGCAGGTGATGACGATGCCGTCGTTGGGCAAGGCAGAGGCCAGCCAGAGGGTGCTGTAGCCGGTGAAGGTGCCGATTTCTAACACTTTGCGGGCGCTAATGAGCTGGAGCAGCAGCGCCATAAACTGCCCCTGATCCGGCGCAATCTGCATATCGCCATCGGGATGTTCAGCGGTTTCTTGCCGAAGCTGGTGGAAGACTTCGGGCTCGCGCAGGCTGACGGAGAGGAGGTAGTCGTAGAGGGTGGTTTGGTCCGCTGCGGGGGCAGTGCTGAGGGTGAGGGCTTTGTGGGGCATCTTGTAAAATCAGGGAGGAGTGTCGCAATGATAGGGCTGGATTTGCAAAATTTGCAAAATTTTGGACCGCTCTAGAAAGCGCTCCGGCCATCTGCGACCGGCTACCTGAATTTGCCATGACCATCCGATTAACAGAAAAAGAATTCAACGAACAGTTTCAGGAAGCCGATGAAGAGATCCAACGGGATCCATCAGATAAGCTAGACGTCACTCAGAGGTTTGATACTCGAATCTCTCATGGACAGAGTCGATTCATTTGGCTAAGAGAGGGCTTAGGCTTAGAAATCGATATTCATCAGCTTCGAGATTGTCTCAGAGTAAACTGTCCCAAACGAGTGATTAACGGCATTCGTTTGGGATTTTGGCTGTCAGGGCAGGGACAGGAACTCTTTGCCCTCAACTCAAATGAAGCTTTGTCTCCTTGTATTACTGGAAAATATCGCGTTACAGGTTATGGTCTGCTGCCTCAGATACGTGGTGATTACTTAGATACAAGATCTTATTCTTTCCTTGCAGTTCATTTTCGTCCTTCAGTACTTTATGCTTTTGTGCCTGCTATGGACGGAAAATTACCCAAAAGCCTTCAGCATCTAGTTAAATCCTCTAGCGAAGAGGCTTATGTTCGATCTGGAGACATTCAGCCAATGATGGCGACGGTACTAGAGCAGATTTTGCATTGCCCTTATCTGGGCACGATCAAGCGAGCCTATCTGGAAAGCAAAGCAATTGAGCTAGTAGCGCTGGTGCTAGACCATGAGGTCACTATTCAGCAGGGAGAGGTTAAACGAGGCGCGCTCAAGCCCGAGCAGCTAGAGCGGATTCACTATGCTAAGGAAATTTTGCTGCGCGACATGGGTAATCCGCCTTCTTTGGCCGAGCTGGCTCAGCAGGTAGGTTTAAACGACTTTATGCTGCGGCAAGGCTTTCGTCAGGCGTTTGGCACTACGGTATTTGGTCAGTTGCAGACCTATCGCTTAGATATTGCCAAGCAGCTCTTATCCGAGCAGGACATGAGTGTTTCCGAAGTTGCTCAGCAGGTCGGCTATACCAGCATGAGCTATTTCTCTCGGGCTTTTAAGAAAAAAATTGGGATTGGGCCAAAGGCATATCAGAAAGCCTGTCGGTAGGTGATAGGTAGTCAGCAAAGACTCAACAGACGGCAAGAGTGGACGCTGTTCACTTCGGTCTTTGCTGACTACTGCGGACTGAAGCTGTTCTAGCCGTAGAGAAGCCAGTGGGCCTTCTCAGAAAAAGCTTGGCACATCAAGTCGAAAAGATAAAGCAAATATTAATTAATCTGCAACGT
Source organism: uncultured Halomicronema sp. (assembly GCA_937899725.1). GTDB lineage: Bacteria > Cyanobacteriota > Cyanobacteriia > Phormidesmidales > Phormidesmidaceae > Halomicronema. The sequence goes on along the minus strand of CALCCA010000019.1, from coordinate 819 downwards.
GATGCACGGCATCAGGCAAATAATCGGTTTAAGGCAAAAAATAATCGGTTTAAGGCAAAAAATAATTTCATAAATTCCGTAAGATTGCTGAGAACTTATCTCATTAGTGATGCACAGAGTCTCTGGCTCAAGTGACAGAAGTCGGAGATCTGAAAGTGCGATAGTGGCTTGCCTAAGGGGGCGTGCAGAAAGGTGGCGTTAGCCAGCCAACCTACTTTTCATCCCTTAGGGCTGTTTTGCATGCTATTGAAATCTTGTCGCATTGCCGTGAGGCCACAACCCATACGGAGTTTTGATAATGGTGCAAGTTAGTCTCTCTACCACCACTACCTTTGTCAGCGACCTCAACGCCTTGGTCGAAGATTTAGGCACTGCCCTGACCGTCCGCTTTGACCTGGATGAGCCAGCGCCCGAAGGCGGGCTGAAGGTCTATATCGATAGCGCAGTTGAGCAAATTTTGAATCGGCTGGATTTGCCGGGTGCGATCACCGATCCGCAGGTCGAAAACCTTAACCTGTTGGCCACTCAAACCAACTTTGATAATTCGGGTCTGGCCGTCGAGATTACCGCAGGCTCTACCTTTGCCACGGTAACGCTGAACGTGTTTAATAATGCTGAGCCCGACACCTTTTTACCAACGACGTTTGATGGCCGAGTCGATGCGCTGTTTTCGCTGGTCACCGCTGATCAGATTGCCGCCGCAGACCAGAGCAGTATTACCGGCGTTGGCGACTACACCATTGATCCGGCGGCGGCCAGCAGTACAGTAGACCTTATCGGAAATTGAACCGATAGGATGATTCATATCAGACGCATCGA
>CALCCA010000018.1 GCA_937899725.1 uncultured Halomicronema sp. | reverse complement strand
TTCAGGTCGGCAAAGCTCTCTAAATGGCAGAAAACTTTATTTCCAAGGTACTAAGAGACTGGTTTATACCAGTTCTACGAATTACAGCTACACAGACAAGTCGGCTTCGACTCCGCTCAGCCGACGTTCCTTGAGCGGAGTCGAAAGGAAGATCTGTAGCCCAGTTTCAGAGAATTGGTATTAGCTGTGGTCTGCATCAGCAATCTCCAACTTCATAACACTGAATCTAAGCGTCATGGAAGGTAATCATCCTCGTCTACAACTCCACTGCAAGACAGAGGACTGAGCGTAGTCGCAGTCCAGGTGACAATTCAGATCGAGCCGCAAACCCCGTCCCAAACTCAGAACACCCTTGGTGCCTGGCTGCGCCCTCTTCCCCCACCGCTCCCTTTCTCCTCACCTGCTCCAGTACCGTTTCCAAACCGAGAACCGTCAAGAAGTTCTACAAACCTTGGCCCGGTTTAACGCGAAGGGCTTTAGCGTATTAGCCTAGAGATTGGCCTTTTATCTCGCTGTGCCCATGAATTCACCGCTGTCTACCGCCGAATGGAACTCGCTTGCTGATCAGTCGCTGGCAGGAGACGTGATTAGTCGTGAAGCGGCCCATCGGGTGTTGGCTGCCCCAGATACCGAACTGCTGGCACAGCTGCAGGCGGCTTATCGAGTACGACACCACTATTGGCAAAATCGGGTACGGCTGCACTTTTTGCTCAATGCCCAAAGCGGTCTATGCCCCGAAGACTGTCACTACTGCTCCCAGTCCAAAATTTCCACCGCTGATATCGACAAATATCCCCTCATGACTCAAGAGCGGGTGCTGGCAGCGGCTGAACGCGCCCATACGCTCAAGGCGGGTACCTTTTGCATGGTGATTTCGGGGCGATCGCCCGCTGAGCCGACCTTTAACCGCGTGCTGGACTTAGTGCGATCGGTCAAAGCGCAGTATCCGATGAAAATTTGCGCCTGCCTGGGCCTGCTGGATGAGCAGCAAGCGGAGCGCTTGGCGGCGGCAGGGGTCGATCGCGTTAATCACAACCTCAATACCGCTGAAGCGAACCACGAAAACATCTGCACCACCCATACTTTTGAAGACCGCGTCGATACCGTAAAAGCAGTGAAATCGGCAGGCTTGACCACCTGTTCTGGTGGCATTCTCGGTATGGGCGAGTCCGCCAATGATGTGATTGACCTGGCCCTGTCACTGCGGCAGCTAGAGGTAACTAGCGTGCCGATCAACTTTTTGATTCCCATTCCAGGCACGCCATTTTCCCAGCGTTCTGAGCTGAACCCCCGCCAGTGTTTGCGGATGCTGTGTCTCTTCCGCCTGCTGCTGCCTTGCCAAGAAATTCGCATCGCGGGCGGGCGAGAAGTGCAGCTGCGATCGCTGCAGCCCTTGGGACTGTATGCGGCAAATTCCATTTTTGTGGGCGATTACCTCACCACACCAGGGCAAACCGCAACTGCCGATTTTGCCATGATTCGCGACGCCGGATTTGTGCTCGAAGCACCTGATGGGTCCGCGTTAGAAGGTGATCCGGTGGCTGAGCTACAGGCCCTGGCGATCGCTTGAAGAGATTTCTAGCAAAAATGCTCCCTACTGGGGCAAGTTTTGTGGGTGCTCGATCGCAACGAAATCAGTGAGATCAAGGTCTTTAGCCAAAGAGATCAAGGTCTTTAGCCAAACTCGCCCTGATTGTAACGGGAGGTTCTTGCTCGGAAATCTTCTGAATTCCACCCGATGCCAGACTCGGGCAGACTGGCATCACTAACGCTTCTGATAGTTTTGCGCCCCCTTGCCCCCGGCCCCAAGCAATCGACACGTTCTGTGACTTTGTGAGCTAGCCGAATCGACTCACGCCATCGGCTGCTATGCTGACGGTCTTTCATCTGCTAGCCGTATCTACCCGTTTTTTCCTCTCCTCTCCACCCTCTACCTTCCCCTCAACCCCATGACCCACTGGCAACAAGGCGAAACCCTCGAACTGGATATTACCGACCTCAGCAGTGACGGCGATGGGGTGGGCCGGTGGGACAACCGGGTCGTGTTTGTGCCGAATACCGTGCCGGGCGATCGCGTCCAGGTGCGGCTAGTTTTTATCAAGCCATCCTTTGGTCGCGGCCAGCTGATGGAAGTTTTGCAGGCGTCGAGAGATCGCATTCGTCCGCCCTGCATTGTGGCCGATAAGTGCGGGGGATGTCAGTGGCAGCCAGTAGCCTATGCGGCTCAGCTGGCGGCCAAACAGCAGCAGGTGGTTGACGCGCTAGAGCGCATCGGCCATTTCACTAACGTGCCGATCAGTCCGATGATGGGCGCTGACGCCCCCCTGGGCTATCGCAACAAAGCCACCTATCCCCTCGGCCTCGCGGCTGAAGGCACTGTCAAAGCCGGCTATTTTCGCAAGGGCACCCACCAAATCATCAACCTCAACCAATGTCCGGTGCAGGACGATCGCCTGGATCCCTTATTGGCTGAAGTGAAGCACGACATTCAAGCGCAGGGCTGGTCAATTTATGACGAAGAGACTCGGCAAGGGGCGCTACGGCATCTAGCGCTGCGGGTGGGTCGGCGCACCGGTCAACTGCTATTGACGCTAGTCAGCACCACCTGGGAGTTGCCCGGTCTGGAGGAACAATGTGGAGAATGGAAGGCTCGGCATCCCAACCTAGCCGGCATTTGCATCAACCGTAACCGCAAGTCGGGCAACGCCATCTGGGGCAAAGAGTCGCGCTTTGTGGTCGGCGAACCCTATTTAGAAGAAGAGTTTGCCAATCTGACCTTTCACATCTACCCCACCAACTTTTTTCAGGTCAATACGGAGCAGGCGGAACGCCTGCTGCGGGTCATGCTGGATGAGTTGCAACTGCAGGGCACGGAGATCGTGGTCGATGCCTACTGCGGCATTGGCGCCCTGACCTTACCCATGGCCCAACGCGCCAGCTTTTGCCTAGGCCTAGAAGTGCAGGAGGAAGCGGTGGAAGTGGCGATCGAAAATGCCAAACTTAACCAGATTCGCAATGCTCGATTCAAAGCGGGCACGGTGGACAAGCTGCTGCCCGACGTGCGGGAATCGTTGCGCGATCAGGCTCCCGACATTGTGGTACTCGACCCGCCTCGCAAGGGCTGTGGTGATCGCGTGCTGGCGGCGCTATTGGCCCTGCACCCGCCGCGTATTGCCTACATGAGCTGCAATCCCGCCACGCTGGCGCGCGACCTCAAGCGCCTGTGCGAAGAAGGCGGCTATCGGCTGCAGCGGGTGCAACCGGCTGACTTCTTTCCCCAAACCGCTCATGTAGAGTGTGTCGCGTTTCTGGTAGCGTAAGAGAGCCCTTTTCTGATCGAACCGGTATGCAGTTCAGCGCGATCGCCCAACAGATTGGCATCACTGAAGCCTCAAGTCTCGCCGCGTATCCAGAACGCGATCCCGATATTACTGGGGTCGCAGCGGTGCAAACGGCCACAGCAGGCAGTATCAGCTATATCGAAGGGGCCAAGTTTGGCCAATACGCCACGACCACCCAGGCGAGCGCCCTGATTTTGCCGCCCGATGAGGCGCTGCAAACCCAAGCGAATGAGCGGGGTTTAGCCTGGCTGAGTGCGGCTGATCCGCGATTGGGCTTTGCCCGCACCATCTCGCTGTTTTATCGCCCGTTTCAACTGGCTCCGGGCATTCATCCCACGGCCATTGTGGATACCGCCGCCAAACTCGGCACGAACGTCGCCATTGGGGCTCATGCAGTGGTGCAGGCGGGGGCCACGATCGGCGATGGCGTCTGCATTCATCCCAACGTGGTGGTTTACCCGCACGCGCTGGTTGGCGATCGCACCGTGCTGCACGCCAACTGTGTCATCCATGAGCGCACTCACATCGGGGCCGACTGCGTGGTGCACAGCGGGGCCGCGATCGGGTCAGAAGGCTTTGGCTTTGTGCCCACCGCCACCGGCTGGGAGAAAATGGAACAGTCGGGCACAACCATACTTGAAGACGGGGTAGAAATTGGCTGCAACTCCACGGTTGATCGCCCCGCCGTGGGTGAAACTCGCATTAAACAGGGCACTAAGCTCGACAATATGGTGCATGTGGCCCACGGCTGCGAAATCGGCCAGGGGGTGGTGATGGCCGCCCAAGTGGGCATGGCTGGGGGCGTCACGGTCGGCAACCGCGTGATTTTGGCGGGCCAAGTCGGCATCTCTAACCAGGCCAACATCGGCGATGGCGCGATCGCCACGGCCAAAGCGGGCATTCACAGTGATGTGGCTCCCGGCGACATCGTCACGGGGATTCCCGCCTTGCCTCACAAAGTCTTTCTCAAAGCCTCGGCAGTGTTTAGCCGCTTGCCGGAGATGCATCGCACCCTGCGCAAGATTAGCCGTCAGCTCAAGTTAGATTGAGGTGGTGCACCGCTCTAACCAAACGGTTACGGCCCTCTCCTTTGGCTCGGTAGAGCGCTTTATCCGCCTGATCGACTAAGCTGTCCGACCGCGTGGTTGCAGTCGGCAACAGGGTCACGCCACCCGCACTGTAGGTAACAATTTCATCCACACCAGAATTACGATGGGGAATCGCACAGGCTCGGAGACGCGCCCTGATTTTGCGATCAATCGCGGCTAATCCACCCATTGAGATATTGGGGAGCAGCAGCACAAATTCTTCGCCGCCATAGCGCGCTACCAAATCAGCGGGCCGTTCCGTGCAAGACTGCAAGATTTCCGCAAAGGTTTGCAGGCAGCGATCGCCTTCTAAATGTCCGTAGGTGTCGTTAAATTGCTTAAAGAAATCAAGATCGCAGAGTAGCAGCCCTAGAGGTGCCTGCTCTCGGGTTAAGCGTCGCCATTCTTGGTTCAGCATGGTCTGAAAAAACCGACGATTGGCCAAGCTGGTCAGATCATCAGTATGAGAGATTTGCTGTAGCCGCACATTGGTATCAGCCAACTCGTGAAATAGCTGGCGTTCTCTCAAAACGCGCTTAATGCGATGACAAAGAACCGAAAGATTAACGGGCTTAGTGATGAAATCTGTCGCTCTAGCATTAAAGGCTTTATTAACTGAAGATTCATCACTGAGCCCAGTCACAATCAGCACCGGTGGACAGTCCTGCTGCAGTCGCCGATGCATCACTCGGCAACATTCAAACCCATCAATGTCGGGCAGCAGCGCATCTAACAGCACCACATCCACAGTCTCACACATCACCGTTGAGAGGCCTTCGAACCCAGTTGCCGCAGTGATGACTTCAAAGGTTTGCTGCTCAAGGGCGCACACTAGCAAATTTCGGGTATCGGCATCATCATCAACTACCAGAATTTTAGGGAGCGTCGTCATGACTATCTCAACAAATACGAGCTTAATGTCTGAGCGATCAAGAAAATCCTGTTCTTCTGACGTGTAAATTACCTAATCACTCCAGAGCTTTCCCGGCAATCTTGGCTTTGCTTGATCTCGAGTAATTTTCGCCGAGTTGGGGTGTAAAAACCAACCTCAAAGGAAATCAAAGCTGAGGACATCAAGTAATTTGCCGAAGGACTGAATGCTCATCAACCCTGGGCAACAAGCTAACGAGGGCACTCTAAATGACTCAAGTTCTCCTAAACTCAGCCCAACTCTACCACTTGCTATTTCACCCAGTTTCTAAGGAAGCGTCGAGTCAGGCAACAACGAATGTGACAATTTCAGAACTATATGCCCAGATTGACAGATTATGCGCCACTACAGCCTCTGGCAAAGGGGATAAGTTTTCCTGCAAACCTCGAAATCATCTCCATCAATAGGGTGTGCCGCAACCGAGGCAAGTCACTCAGACAAAAGACTGCAGCGAAGGTTTAGCTTTGCTTTACAATTTGTCCAAAGCTTGAGTAACCGTCAGCCAGCCTTGCCTCACCTCGTCAATTAGAGAAACGTAACTGTCATGAGCACCGGATATCTCGCCCTTGTTCTGCATGCCCACTTACCCTACGTCAGACACCCGGAAAGCGATTTTGTACTAGAAGAGGAATGGCTGTTTGAGGCGATTACCGAGACCTACGTGCCGCTCATTACGATGTTTGAGGGGCTCAAGCAAGACGGTGTCGATTTCAAGCTCACCATGAGTATGACACCGCCCCTGGTGTCGATGCTGCGCGACCCGCTATTGCAGGACCGGTTTGATGCGCATCTGAGTCAGCTTGAGAAACTGATTGAGATGGAGCTGGATCGCAACGAGCACAACGGCCACCTGCGTTATTTGGCCGAGCACTACACCGAAGAGTTCCAGCATGTGCGGCAGCTCTGGGAACGATACGATCGCGACCTGGTCAAAGCCTTTAAGCAATTTCAAGACAGCAACAACCTAGAAATCATCACCTGCGGCGCAACCCACGGTTACATGCCGCTGATGAAAATGTATCCAGAAGCGGTGTGGGCGCAAGTTCAGGTGGCGGTTGAAAGCTACGCTGAGCATTTCGATCGCCCCCCCAACGGCATTTGGCTGCCAGAATGCGCCTATTACGAAGGCGTCGAGCGGATGCTCGCTGATGCCGGACTCCGCTACTTTCTGACCGACGGTCATGGCATTCTCTATGCGCGTCCGCGTCCGCGCTTCGGCTCCTATGCCCCCGTTTACACGGAGTCAGGGGTGGCAGCTTTTGGCCGCGACCATGAATCATCGCAACAAGTGTGGTCGTCGCAGGTGGGCTATCCGGGCGCGTCCGAATATCGCGAGTTTTATCGCGACTTGGGCTGGGATGCGGAGTACGAATACATTAAGCCGTTTATCATGCCCAACGGTCAGCGCAAAAATGTGGGCATTAAATACCACAAGATTACGGGCAAAGGTCTAGGGCTCTCCGATAAATCTTGGTATGACCCCTACTGGGCCAAAGAAAAAGCGGCAGAGCATGCTGACAATTTCATGTTCAACCGCGAACGGCAGGTCGAGCATTTGCACGACATGATGCGCCGCCCCCCAATCATCGTGTCGCCCTATGATGCCGAGCTGTTTGGCCACTGGTGGTATGAAGGCCCCTGGTTTTTAGACTATCTCTTCCGCAAAACCTGGTTTGATCAAGGCACCTATGAAATGACCCATTTGGCCGACTACCTGCGCGACAACCCGACACAGCAGGTGGCCAAACCGTCGCAGTCGAGCTGGGGCTATAAAGGCTTTCACGAATACTGGCTGAATGAAACTAATGCCTGGATCTATCCGCACTTGCACAAAGCGGCGGAGCGCATGATCGAGCTGGCCAAGCGGGAACCCGCAGACGAGCTACAGTGGCGGGCGCTCAACCAAGCGGCCCGTGAGTTGCTGCTGGCGCAGTCATCGGACTGGGCATTTATTATGCGCACCGGCACGATGGTGCCCTATGCGGTGCGGCGCACGCGATCGCACCTCTCTCGGTTTACCAAGCTGTGGGAAGACTTAAACGAAGGCAAGGTTGATTCCGGTTGGTTAGTCAAGGTCGAGGCGATCGACAACATCTTCCCCAACATCAACTATCGGGTTTATCGACCGCTGTAGCAGGCGGTTAGGGAGGCCGCTGTACCGCCAATATTCACCCCTGTGAGGAGTCGTCCACCGTGTTCGATCAGTCATTAGCACGGCTCAAGCAAGAGAATGAAAAGTTGAGAAAGCGCCTCGCCGCCACCCAACAACTGGGGCTGCGGGGCGAGGCCCTTAAAGTCTTTGAAACCCACTGCTTGACAAATTTAGAACTGGATCGGCAGGGTAATATTACCGGCATTCAGGGCCGCGATGGTCAGCGCTATGCCGCCGTCGTCTGGCTAGAACGCGCCCGCCAAGGGCAAGAGGGGCCTGTTGTCCAGGCCCTGCTGGCAACCAACGATAGTCAATCCGAAATCTCGCAACCCCACGTGAGCGTTGATCAACTGCCCACGCTGTCGGCGGCCCAATTGGCCGCGATCGCCTGTGGTGATTTAGTGGTGACGATCTCAGTGCTAGAGCCTTGACGTCTGACTCGGGTCAGGCCGCTGCCGTCAGGCGAGGGCGTTGCCTCAAGCCCGCTGGTGGAACAGGGGCTTAACCGCGCACCTTTTTCAAGACAAATAGACTGCCTTGATTGCCCCGGCTGATCCGCAGGTCATCATCAAGGTAGGTGACCTCTAGCCAACCCGATTGGCGATCGCGATTGAGACGAAAATCAAGGCCTTGCCAGAACGGCAGTTTGTCTTGATCGCGCAGTTTTTGGATGAAGCTAAGCGGCGTCTCATACCCGAGCAAACTCTGCAGACCAAAGACGCCTCGTTCAAACGCCACGTTGACCCGCCGGTCAGAGACCGCTTCAAACTGGGCCGAGACCGAAACAAGACCACCCAGTTGGGGGAGGCCCACCACTTCCGCCAGGTTATAAATTCGCGCTTCGTCCAGATAAACGCACTGATAGATTTGCCCTAGTTTGTAAAGTGGGATATTGTCGATGCCCAAGAGTTCTTGACTGGTGGTGTAAAGCAGTCGCCAGATGCCGTTTAGCTGTTCTTTCGCGGCCAATGCTTGGGGATGGGGGGTGCGATCTTCTAACCGGGCGGCCCAGCTCTGAATCGCTTGACGGTCATTGTTTGAAGCCAGCAGGCCGCGATTGGTCGAGGCGATTGCTTCTAATAAGTCTGTTTTACCCAACATGGAATTCTCAATGAGGATTTGTGAACTCTGTGCTCAATCGTCAAGATACCTGTAAGCTTACGTGAGTTTTGATTGACATTTTCTAACTCGTCAGCTATCACTCCGGTGTTAGACTCATAGCTGGGCTTGGCGCTCGGTTGACCTGCTGTCAGCATATCAGCGTCCAAACTTGAGCGATCGCGGTCTAACAATTGGCCAAAGGCTCAAGTGGTTATGGCCCTACTTAAATTTGATTTGGATGTTCTATGACTTACAACCCTTCGCTGCGGACAATTCCCCGCGATCAAACGGCCGACGTGTTGCCGACGCAAAAAGAGCCTTCGATTCTCTCTTGGCTAGAAGGCACCGGTCGACTCAAGCCCCGGGAAGAGGTCGCTGTGGTCAAAGATGAGAAGAAAGAAGAAGAGAGTGAAGAAATTGATGATCTCATGGGCGACTCAGATAAGAGTTTCGATGATGATCTCAGCTTAGAAGATGACGATTAAGTATCCATCTGAACTTGTTTCAAATGATGGAATCTCTTAGGGTGAGGAAGTTTTGGGCTCCACCCAGTGGTGAAGCTTGAGGACAGTGTGAGGAGTAAGGTTTCGTTGTGGATGCCAAGTTTTCGTCGAAAAAGCCCCTGGGGCTAGCTTTATTATCAGGAAAGGCCTTGCTGTGGCTGGTGAGTGGCAGTGCTTTCGCCAGTAGTTTGGCCTTGGATGCAGCTGCGGGTCGACTCGGAGCCGTACAGTCGCTCACCCTGCCTCTGACTCTCGCCTGGGCGCTCGCCGCGATCGCAGGCATGGCCGTGTTACCGGTCTTAAAAGCCCTCAAGACCGGGCAGTTTATTCGCGAAGAAGGCCCCCAAGCTCACCTCAAAAAAGCGGGCACGCCGACGATGGGCGGCATTTTCTTCATCCCGGTGGGCGTGCTGGTGGCGCTGGTGCTGTCGGGTGTTTCCACCGCCGTGATGGCCGTTGGGGCGATGACGCTGGCCTATGGCTTTATCGGCTGGCTCGATGACTGGCAAGTGCTGCGCCGGAAGTCTAATAAAGGCATTTCCCCCCGCATGAAACTGGTGCTGCAAATTGGCTTTGCCGTCGCCTTTTGCGCCTGGGTCATGGCGACCCAACCGCTAGAGATCACGCGCTTGGCCTTGCCCCTAGGCTTGACCTTACCGTTAGGAATCTTGTTTTGGCCGCTGGCCGGGTTTGTGTTGGTGGCTGAGAGTAATGCGACCAACTTGACCGATGGCTTAGACGGCTTGTTGGCCGGCACAGCCGCGATCGCCCTACTGGGTTTGGGCGCGATTGTTGCGCCGACACAACCTGATTTAATGGTGTTTTGTGGTGCAATGGGCGGTGCTTGTCTAGGGTTTTTGGTGCATAACCGCAACCCCGCCAAGGTATTTATGGGTGATACGGGGTCCCTCGCTTTGGGCGGCAGTTTGGCTGCCGTGGGGATTTTGAGCGGCAACCTACTGGCCTTGCTGGTAGTGACGCTACTATTTTTTGCCGAAACCCTGTCGGTCATCATTCAGGTGACCTATTACAAAGCCACTAAAGGGCCGGATGGCGTTGGCAAACGGTTTTTTCGCATGGCCCCGTTACACCATCACTTTGAGCTATCTGGCTGGTCAGAGTTGCAGGTGGTGGGCGTGTTTTATACCGTGACGGCGTTGCTGGCCGCGATCGCGGTGACGACGCTCTAAGTTTTTGCTCCACCATTCACTCACACAAAACTAATGCAAAAAGCCCTATCGGCTATCCGGTAGGGCTTTTTGCATTGCTTCGGGGCTCTTAAGACGGATCTAATCCCCAGGTCGGAAAGGGCAAAATTGTGATTTGTCCTTCTGGTGGAAAATCCGACTCAGGGACATCAAAGGCCCCATTCGCTAACAGATGTTCGCGCAAAAACCGCTCAGCTTCAACCCAGGTTTTAAAGCTGAAATTGGCCGCATACAAGTAAGGTAACGGCGCTGCAGCCTGACAATCAGAGGCGCGAATGGGTTCCCAAAGCCTTAACTTAATTTGTCCGGTATCAGTGCTCAACCGGTAGCAAATGACATGGTCGCCGGTGAGGGCATGGGCTAAAGTCATATCCTAAATTTTTATATTGAAGGCAGACTCAATGCACCCTGAAGCCCGACCCGAATGATAAGTAGACGCTGAAGTGCCCTATGACTTCTATCTAACTATTTTCGGTCTATAAAAATCCGATGAGGATTTCTAACGACACTATACTCTTGGCCTCTAATCAATGCCAATACTTCTGAAGGGCCCTGTATTTAAAACACGAAGACTAGACGTTTTTGCGGAAACGTTGCCCGGCGATGACGACCGTGGCGGCCAGCAGCGTATAGGTGAGCCAGTTGCTCCAGCGCACGTAGGGCGTCAGGCTTTGGCGACGATAAATCTGGGTGAGATAGGTCACGTATTGGTTGGGCTCAGACAGCCATAGCGTTTTGCCATGGGGATCGACGAGGCCCGAGATACCCGTATTAGTCACCCGTACCGACCAGCGATCGCTTTCGATCGCCCGCATCACATCTTGGGCGTGATGCTGCATCATCATGCGTGGCGGATAGGGATCATTGTTAGAAGCCGTCATGATCCACTCACCGCCCTGAGCCGTTTGCTGACGAAAGAGATCACTGTAAGCCGATTCGTAACAAATACCGATAGTGGCGCGGCCAAAGGGAGTGTCAAAAACCTGATCCAGATGCCCTGGCAGCAAACTGCTGCTGACCGGAGAAAGCCGAGAAATGATCCGCCCCAAGGTTGCTTCAAAGGGAATGTATTCTCCTAAGGGCACCAGCTTCACCTTGTTGTACTGGCTACTCACCTGCCCTTGTGCTGTCAGATTGACCAAGCTTTGAGTCAACGTCTGAGACGAGCCGGGAGTGACGGGCCGAAACGTTCCCAACCACAGCACGACGCCCTGTTCAATGACCGCTTGGCGAATCGGACTCCGCAGTTGGTTGGGCGCTGTCCACACTTCGGGGATCGCGCCTTCTGGCGTCAACACGGCCTCAGCCCCCTGACTGACTAGATCACGATAGCCGTCGACATAGGCCGCGATCGCCTGCCGAGTGCCCGCCGGTGTCAGCTTGACGCGAGTGGGCACATTGCCTTGAATGAGCCCGATTTTTAAGGTGGTCTCGGGGCGATCAGCTAGGGGTTGGCGGTAGAGCGCACCGCCGATGCCATGCAGCCCCACCAGCAATAGCAGCCCGGCCCACCCCAATTGCTCTCGCGCAATCTGAGCCTGGGCTCGGGCTGCCAACGGGCTCACACTCATTTCGGCCCAGCAGCCGTTGACGGCCACAATCGCGGCAGTAACGGCCATCGGCCCTGCTAGCTGCCCTAGATGCAAAATCCACAGGTTGCCGGGGCTTTGCGTAAAGCCGAGAAAAGGCCAGGCTAATGGCCCCCAGCTCAAGGCCGTTTCTAAGCCACACCAAAGGGCGGTGCCCGCCACAATGCGAGCCATCGGGCCGAACTGACCGCGAGCGCTGAGCTGCCTCAAAAGGACGGCCCAGAGCCCAAAGGTGACGGTGCCGAGTCCGGTGATAAACGCCCAGGCAAACAGCGCGATCGCGAGACTTGCCCACCAGGGAACCCCCATCCAGGTCAGCGGATGCAGGTGGGTAATCCACGATAAAACGATGCCGTGATAGGTAAAGCTCCACAGACTGCCTAGACCAAATAGGGTTTTGACGGTGGGCGATCGCTCGGGGTTCACCACCGCCCGCCATAAAGGAACCAAGGCGATCCAGGCCAGGGGCCAAGCATTCACGGGCGCAGGCGTCAGCCCCATCAGCAGGCCGCCCCCGAGAACGGCGAGCCAGGGCGACTGCCACCAACCCTGACGACCGCTTACGACTCGCTTACCAGCAGCCGATGACGATAGACGTCTTTTTGTTTTCGCGATCGCCAAGGGCCGATCATTGCCCTGAGAGGGGGGAAGTGCCATGAACAAGCGGAAGGAAAACCCTCACGGTGCGGTGTTAAATGCAGTATCGCACTCGATACCAATATAGAAGACTGAACTCGGCTGTCTTTTAGCTCGTCTGCCAGCGCTCAGAATCACCATTAAGCATCCTGAGCCATCGCGCCAACCCGATGCTTAAGCGCCAGATCTCCGCCTCTGGCAATATTGCAGGCCACTTTCTGGGGATGACTGGCAGAAACTCTCAGTAAATTTCTCGGTTTTTCTGCCGATTGTTGATGAGGGGTTGCTGCAGGCTCAGACAGAACTTTTGTGAGCCCTCATCAAACTGCCAGAGATCATATCCCATAGGCTTTTCGGAGTGTACTAAAAGCCTGCTCCGACCAGCGAACTCACGGCCTCTTTACCCAGAAACACTGAAATTCTGTCGGCAAATTTATTTGCGCCGTGCCGCTATCGGCTCTTACTGAAGTTCACCCCCCACTTCAAAGACTTCCAACATCCCTAAATGACCGTAGGCGGGCCGTTTGGGCCAGCAGCCTAAGCGGCCAACTTTGAGCACGACTTGATTGGTATCGGACGATACCGTTACCGACAGTTCGTAGAGCGGGTGAGATCGCTGGTCGGAGCTTTACATTTCGATACTCACTTTTCCGGATGTAGTCAGACGGGTATCTCCATAGGGAGCACGTCATCCGCTGGGGGATGAAAAATAATCAAGTTGCTGGTTGAGA
>CALCCA010000017.1 GCA_937899725.1 uncultured Halomicronema sp. | reverse complement strand
GCCGCTTCTACAACAGCAGGGAAACCCTTCGTTTCAATCATTCCAACTGCAATAGGCATTTATCGTTATCTCCCTCTAAGATGCCGTGAGCCACTAGCGCCGCAGAAAACCTTGCGATTGTTCACCCTGAGGCAAACCGTTAAGAATTGCTGCCTTGCTAAAAAAGGCACGGAAATGGCCCACTCAAACTCCATGTAATACTCAGGATATGAGTCCGGTGCACCCTTGGCAATATAAGCCTCGATGATTGTCTTTAATATGAAATATTAATGCAGCTAATGAAATAAGCTGACTTGTTTCGTTGCCTGTTGTGAAAAACCTGAGAGTGCCACCTGTGGAGATGTTGCAAAACTGAGGGATTTCTTTGCAAAAATTCACGGCAGAATGCTCTCAGTTCGGTTTCAAAGATATCGTGGAAACGATTGATGGGCGGCTGTTTCAGTGAAATTCAAATTCCGGTATGATGAGTGGAATCGGTGAACACGCCAGCCACGCCTTAAACCGAGGGCAATAACCGAGGCAACCCTGGGGCGGTGGTGGGTCCGAAGGAACATGCTGGGGTCGTGGCAGGGCGCTGATCGGGTTTTTGCTGGCGCATGGTTGAAGGCTTCAGCTCAGGCGGCATTCGCCGGCTGGTGATCATCAATCTGGCCTATCGCTTTTGGGATCAATGGCAGAGTTTTTGGTGCAGACAGGCTGGTTGATTCCGGCTTACGGATTAATCGGCGCGATCGCGACTCTGCCCTGGGCGGCGGGGCTGATTCGTCGCACCGGGCAGCGACCGGCCGCTTACATCAACATTTTGATGACGCTACTCGCCCTAATCCACGGCACATTGGCATTTGAGGGGATTTGGGGGCACGGGCCGCGCGAGCTCACGTGGGACTGGTTTCAAATTGCCGACCTCCAACTGCACATTTCCCTAGAGCTGTCGGTGCTGAGTTTAGGCATTGTGGAACTGGTAACCGGCCTCAGTCTGCTGGCGCAGCTGTTTGCCCTCGGCTACATGGAAAAAGACTGGGCCTTGGGCCGCTTTTTTGGGCTGATGGGCTTTTTTGAAGCGGCGATGAGCGGTGTCATTCTCAGCAGTTCGCTGTTTGTCTCCTACTCGCTGCTAGAGATGCTGACGCTGTCCACCTATCTGCTGGTGGGGTTTTGGTATGCGCAGCCGCTGGTCGTGACCGCCGCTCGCGACGCCTTTTTGACCAAGCGCATTGGCGATGTGCTGCTGCTAATGGGGGTGATTGCCCTGTCGGCGTTTGCCGGGAGTCTGCACTTCAACGATCTCTACGAATGGGTCAAGGTGGCCAATCTAACCCCGGCAGTAGCCACGCTGCTGGCGATCGCGCTGATTGCTGGTCCGACCGGTAAGTGCGCCCAGTTTCCGCTGCACCTCTGGCTCGACGAAGCCATGGAGGGGCCGAACCCGGCGTCGATTTTGCGGAATTCGGTGGTGGTAACCTGCGGCGCTTATGTGCTGATTCGCCTGCAGCCCATCGTGGTGCTCTCCCCCACCGCCCTGACGCTGTTGGTCGCGGTGGGCACGGTGACCGCCGTCGGCGCTTCCCTGGTGGCGATCGCCCAAATCGACATTAAGCGGACGCTGTCCTATTCCACCAGTGCCTATTTGGGTCTGGTATTTATTGCGGTGGGTACCGAATGGCCAGGGGTGGCGCTGATGATTTTGCTCACCCACGCGATCGCTAAGGCGCTGTTGTTTATGAGTGCGGGCGCGGTCATTGTCACGACGAACTGCCAAGACCTGACAGAAATGGGAGGTTTGGGCCGCAAAATGCCCGCGACAACGGTGGCCTTTATCGTCGGCAGCTTGGGCTTGGTGGGACTGTTGCCGCTGGGTGGCTTTTGGGGCTATCGCCTGGGCATCGACTTTTTGTGGGGCGATCGCCCAGCGTTGGTTGTGGTCTTTTTGCTCGTGAACTTGCTGACGGCGTTGAATCTGACGCGGATCTTTCGCCTGATGTTTATGGGGACGGCACAGCCGAAGACGCGGCGCGCCCCCGAGGTCATCTGGCCCATGGCTTTACCGATGGTGACGTTAACCGTCGTGACGTTAGCGGTGCCGCTGGTGATGCAGCGACTGTTGCTGTTGCCCCCGCTGGCCTACGTCAATCTGACGGAGCTGCTGCTCCTGATCGCTTCGGGGGCGATCGGGGTGAGCATTGGCGCCAGCATTCCCCTCAGCAAGACGCTGGCGCGATCGACGCGCAAGCCTTTTCGCATCTTGCAAGACCTGTTGGCCTACGACTTCTACACCGAAAAGCTGTATCGCTTTACCGTGGTCTGGGTGGTTGAGCAGCTTTCCTTAGCCAGCAACTGGTTTGATCGCTACATCGTTGATGGCCTGGTGAACAGTATTGGTCTCGCCTCTTTGATCGGGGGGGAAAGCCTGAAATATAGCATTTCAGGGCGCTCTCAGGGCTATCTGCTGACCATTTTGGTGGGCGTCGGCCTGTTGGGACTGCTCATGACTTGGACGATGTGGTAGGGCGACAGGATGCTAAGTGCGCTGATCTTTATTCCGCTTTTGGGGGCCTTGGTTGTGGGCCTGTGGCCGCAGCGGGGGCCGGGGCGCCAGGTGTGGCAGGTGACCCTGGGGCTGCAGGCCCTGTCTTTGCTGTGGGCGGGGGTCGTAGCCACGCAGTTTGATGTTCAGCAGCCGGGGCTGCAGTTTATCGAATCGCTACCGTGGATTGAGACGCTGGGGTTGACCTATCAGCTGGGGGTTGATGGCCTGTCGATGCCGTTGCTGCTCATCAACAGTCTGCTGGGGGTGATTGCGGTTTACGCCAGCGCTGACCAGATTCAGCGCCCTCGCCTTTATTTCAGTCTGGTGCTGTTGATCAATGCGGCGGTGGCCGGAGCCTTTTTGTCGCAAAATCTGCTGCTATTCTTCATCTTTTATGAGCTAGAGCTAATTCCCCTTTATCTGCTGATTGCCATTTGGGGCGGCGCGCGGCGGGGCTATGCGGCCACCAAGTTCCTGATCTACACGGCGGTTTCGGGCGCGCTGATTTTGGGCGGCTTTTTGGGGTTTGTCTGGCTCGGCGGGTCGGGAAACTTCAACTACGATCCGGCTCTGGCGCAATCGATGACGCTGCTGCAGCAAAGTATTCTGCTGGTGGCGATTTTGATCGGCTTTGGCATCAAAATTCCGCTGTTTCCCTTCCATACTTGGCTGCCCGACGCCCACGTGGAAGCGTCTACGCCGGTATCGGTGTTGTTGGCGGGGGTCTTGCTCAAGCTGGGCACTTACGGTCTAGTGCGCTTTGGCCTGCAGCTGCTGCCCGATGCCTGGCAGCTCTTTGCCCCTTGGCTGGCGGGCTGGGCCGTGGTGAGCGTGCTGTATGGCTCGTTGGCCGCGATCGCCCAGACGGATATGAAAAAAATGGTGGCCTACAGCTCGATCGGCCACATGGGCTATGTGCTGTTGGCAGCGGCGGCAGCCACGCCCATCGCCATCCTCGGCACCATCATGCAAATGGTCAGCCACGGTCTGATTTCGGGCCTGCTGTTTTTGCTGGTGGGGGTGGTCTACGCCAAAACCGGCACGCGCGATTTGACCGTTTTGCGCGGCCTATTGAACTTTGAGCGAGGGTTGCCCATTGTCGGCAGCCTGATGATTTTGGGCGTTATGGCCAGCGCCGGAATTCCCGGCATGATCGGCTTTATCTCGGAGTTTGTGGTGTTTCGCGGCAGCTTCCTCGCGTTTCCCCAGCAAACGCTGCTGTGCATGGTGGGGTCAGGGCTGACGGCGGTCTATTTTCTGCTGTTGGTCAATCGCGTATTTTTTGGCCGGTTGGCCATTACGCCCCCCAGCGACCAAACCGAGCCGGATGTCTTGTTACCGCCAGTGGCCGGGCGCGATCGCTGGCCTGCCCTGGTTTTAGTGCTGATCATCTTTGCCCTGGGGCTGCAGCCCCACTGGCTATCCCGCTGGAGTGAAGTCACCACCTTTGCGATGCGATCGCCAGCGGTCGAGGTGGCGCAGCAGCTCGCCCCAGTATCGTCTGAATTTTCTCCCCAGTTGACTGTGCGCTATGACTAATACCCTTTCGCCTCAAGCCACTGCTGAGCATCCACTACAGCCCTTCATCGAGAAGCTGCTGCGATCGGAAGCCCTGCTGCCCGACAATGCCACCAACCGGATGGAAGTGGTCGGCATTCTCAAAAGCTACGGGGTGGTCTTAGATGCCTACGCGCAAAATCTGATCTACATCGCCGACCATCAGTTTTTACTGCTGTTTCCCTTCTTCAAATATTGCAATGGGGAAGTAACGCTGCCCAAGCTGTTGAAGCACTGGTGGCACGATCGCATCAACTATGAATATGCCGAATACTGCATGCGCGCCATGCTCTGGCACGGCGGCGGCGGTTTAGATACGTATCTCGACAGTCCGGAGTTTCAGCCGCGTTGCGAAGCGGCTATTCAAGCCAAATTGAGCAACAACCTGCTGCTGCAGGGGCTGCACCGCCTTTTCCCTGACTTTTTGCCAGAGCAGGTGCGCCAGTCTGCCTACTACAGCGCCCTCGGCCAATTTTGGACGGTCATGAGCGAGATGTTTTTGACCCTGTCCGATCGCTACGATCAGGGGCAGATCCAGTCCATTCCCGAGGTGGTCGCTCATATCAAGGCAGGGCTCGTCGCCGCCGCTAGCCAGCCGATTGCCTACTGCGTCACGATCGGCGATCGCGATTTTGACCTGATCCCAGAATCGTCAGGGCTAACGTTTCTGATGGATACCGCCGTGCCCTATGTGGAAGCGGTCTTCTTTCGCGGCACACCCTTTTTGGGCACTGTTTCTTACAACGCCCAAGCCCAGCAGATTTCCTCCGAGCAGTCGCGGTTTGCCTATGGCGCCCTCTATGCCGACCCGGTGCCCGTCGGCGGGGGCGGCATTCCCCCCACACTGCTAATGCAAGATATGCGCCATTTCTTGCCAGACTATTTGGCTGACTATTATCGCCAGAGCCTGCGCGGCGATGAAGACGTGCGCGTGCAGATTACCCAAAGCTTTCAAAAGTCGATGTTTTGCGTTACATCAGCGGCGCTGCAGGGGCTGCTGCCCCACGCCCCCGACACCACTGAGCCCCAAGAACAGGCGGCGAATCAAGCTTTTCTCGCTTATTGGATGGATCGACTGATGACCTCTCGCTTAGATGTGGTGCAGTTGCCTAGCCGCTAATCTGAGTATTCAGCTAGTTGTAGGCCTGCTCAACTGGCAATTCATCTAGATGCAAGCAAATGACCTCACCCGTTGAGATGACTGCAATGTCGCTTTCAACCTCCTCCCAAATTCAGACCGATAACTGGGTCAAGGCAACTTGGGAGAGGTTTGCTGCTGCGATGAACGAGCCTCAGTACGAGGAGCGACGGGGTTATTTTGGCAACAGCTACATGAGGATTGAGATGGCAACGTTAGCCTGAGGATAGGCGCGACAAAACTCGGTTCTCTCTCAAGTAGTTAGCCTTTACGCTATAGTTCGCAATCTGCGGCTATAGCAATCCGCGGATAGATCTGGTCAGTTAATGAAGGCTTGGTCAACGACTTGTCGAAACGGTTGGCCGGATTGAATCTGTTTTCGCATCCGATGCTTCAAAACGAACCACTGATGTTCGATCGGATTCAAATCGGGGGAATAAGGCGGGAGAGACAAGAGATCACAGCCGGCCTGTTGAATCAGCGCTTCAATGCGCCCGCCTTTGTGAAACGAGGCATTATCACAAATGATGACACTCCCGTAGGGCAGCGCTGTCAAGAGCTGTTCTTCTAACCAGGTTTCGAAGACGGCGCGGTTACAGTACCCTTCATCGGTGAGCGGAGCCACCAATTGATGCTGATACCAGGCGGCCATAACACTGACGCGTTCGGTGCGGTTGCCGCGGCGCTCGGCGGTAAAGCGCTCGCCTTTGGGGCACCCACCATAGGCATAATCTTCCGTGTCATGGATGCCCGCCTCATCGAGATAAACCCGTTGGTGGGCCTCGAATTGCGCTAACTCAGTGTCGTAGGCTTGGCGTTTTTCCGGGGCCCTTTCGGCATAGAGAGACGTCTTTGTCTTGGTGCGCGTTCCCTAGCGCCGGAGACCGACGCGGGGTCGCCCCGCTTTTTCGCGTAAAGCCGATCCGCTTGAGCGCCCGCCCCATCGTATCTTCGCTAATCTCTTCGGGCCACAGTTGGGCCATCTCGGCCTGCGTCTTATCTCCGTGCGTCGCGGCAAAAGCGCGAAACGCCTGCCAGTCGCTGATTTTATGACTATGACCCTGCTGGTAACCTTGTTTGGCGGCGACCTCACCGCAAGCGCGATACCGATGATGCCAATCGCTTAGCGTCGTCCGACTAATGCCCATCAACTGACTGACAGCGGCTTTGGAATGCCCCGCTTCCAGCGCGGTGATCGCTTTCTGGCGCAGGTCAAGACTATAGGGGGCAGGCATCGGCGGTGCTCCAAACTTTCGACCACTTTAACCGATTAGACCTTTGTGCGGATTGCTATAGCAGCGATGGTAGCCCTCAACCGCTTGGCCGTTTTTTCAATAGCAAAACTCCCAGGCCCAAAGCTACTACGGATGTGGCCGAAAAACCCACCTCAGGCGGAGCCACAGGATCTGCCTTGGCAACCGGTCTAGCGTAAGCCGCATCAAAGACTATAGAGTCGCTCCCCAAAGGTGATGGAATCAGGGTTGAGTAAACTGAAACACTCTTGAAGGGAGTCTCTGAAAGGATGCCAAAGAAGATGTCATTTTGAGGAGATAGATTTGGTGGCACTTCGGCAATGGTAAAAGAGTCACCGGTATCAGTTTTCAACATGAGGGAATAGTTTGCCCCGAGATTAGCGGTTCCGAAATCGATGATGTGGACCCCAAAGGCATTGAGCATTGAGCCATCGGTGGCAGAAAATGTTGTTAAATCATCACTACCACTCACGTGGTTAGCGACGGCTTGCATGCCGTCAATAATAATCCCGGCATCGGCTTCTGTTCTGGAACGCAAGTTTAAACCATTAGAGGTGTCTGGCACCTCAGTACAGGACAAAAAGCTTGAAAAGAAGGTGAGGGTGGGGTTTCATCAGAATTACCACAATTCACAAGAAACCCCATGACCGACTATACCGAATTGAGAAAGACGCTCCAAGACCATTTCGACTGGCACGGGGCGCGCCTTTCGTTTCTGGCGTTGTTTCTGCTTGCCCTGATCAAAGTCAAGACGGTCAACCTGAGCGAATTAGCCTTGGGCTTTGGGGGGCGGGCGCTGAGCGAGTCCCATTACAAACGTCTCCAACGGTTCTTTCGCCACTTTGACCTCGATTACACAGACATCGCTCAGGTGGTGGTGAATTGGATGCAAATTCCCCAGCCCTGGGTCCTCAGTGTTGACCGCACGACTTGGGAGTTTGGCACTCGCTGCTACAACATCCTGACGCTGGGCATTGTGCATGAGGGCATCGCTTTTCCCGTGCTGTGGTGGATGCTCAAGAAGAAAGGCAACTCCAACAGTGATGAGCGCATGAGACTGCTCGAAGCGTTCGTCCAACTCTTCCCCGACGCGCAGAGTCGCTGTTTGTGTGGCGACCGCGAGTTTGTCGGACAGCGTTGGCTCCGCTACCTGCTGCTGGAACCGGCGATGCCCTTTCGCTGGCGGATTCGGGCTTCTGACAAGATTGCACGGAACGGCAAGGCGCTCGCGGCCAAAGTGGTCTTTGCTCACTTGCCGGTGGGCGAATCGCAGCGCCTGAAGGGGCCTTGTCAGGTTTGGGGCTTGCCCGTATCGGTAGAAGCCCTGCGCCTTGAGGATGGCAAGTTGTTAGTGGTTATCGGCCCCCACCAGGATGAGAACCTGGTGGCCGACTATGCTTTGCGGTGGGGGATTGAGACTCTTTTTGGTTTGTTCAAAACCCGCGGATTTTGTCTCGAATCGACTCACTTCACCGAAGCCGAGCGGCTGCGGAAGCTGTTTGCACTGCTGACTTTGGCGCTTTGCTGGGCCATGAAAACCAGATTGTTTCTACATCAGTTGCGACCGATTACGGTCAAAAAACATGGCCGGAGAGCCAAGAATCTGTTTCGCTTGGGGTTTGACTATCTTCGGCATCTCCTGCTCAATCCCTCATCACTCTTTGAAGATGACTTTCGCCACACATTAAAACTTTTGTCCTGTACTTAGGTCTGGCACTTCCACCCGCAATAAGGGAAATGCAATTGAGCGCGTTGGGGCAAAATCAAACGGAGATTCAAAGCTCTCAAACTCCAGATCTTCAACCGTATTTAGAAAAGCTGATTCATCGTTGAAGATCGTTGCTGCATCGGCAGCGTCATAGGCGAGCGTCAATAGCCGCACACTGCTAGCTAAAGCGAGCGAAAATCTCAAGCATCGTATTCGTATCATTGGTAATATTCCCTAAAACAATTGCGTGGATACCTGGTCGGCCTAACTACTTGTCACACTGACCTCTCAAAAAGTTGTCGGCACTTTTACGCAGAATTAACAATTTTTCACGAGAAAGACTCTTTGAACTGGCAGGAGTGCCATCGCAAAGCGATCTCTGTTCCCAGAAGAGCCGCAACTGCTCGGATCGAGTTATCTCAGCTGGCGATCACCTACCAGTTAGACCACCATCAGGTCGGTGTGAGATAAGGTGGCGCCACTGCCGAGGCTGGCAATTTGTACTGCACTGCCAGCTCCCGAACCATCCGCATCAAAGGCCAAGATGCCAGTGGATGCATCGAAGGTGAATCGGTCATTTGTATCAGCGGCCGCCCCAACGGCAAAGTAGTCAGCACTGAGAATGCCCAGGTCCAGATCCGCATCAAAGCCAGTGGCTACGAGTTGAATTTGGTCACCCTCAGCCGCATTAAAGTCCGTCAGAGTATCCAGACCTTGATTTTGAGACTGGAAGACGAAGGTATCTGCTCCTGCATTACCTTGCAGCTCATCATTTCCTTCACCACCGATAAGCCAATCGTCACCGTCGCCGCCCCGCAGTAAGTCATCACCACTCAGGCCCTTAAGGCGATCAGCTCCCCCCAATCCATTAATCACGTCATCCGAGTCATCGAACCCACTCGCCTCATTGTCCAGGTCATTGCAGAACGTGACGGAATTAAGATTGAAAGCTTCTATGCTGCTCTTATCAGCATCAGAGACATCAAAAACATCCTCAAACTGACTGAAGTCTTCATCCGTAGTGGGTGCATTCGGGAACAGGAACACATTGCCTATGGGGCTCGTTGTGCCAGGCCCCCAACCAATATTGTCCAGGTTTTCTAGGGCGAAATTCTCTAAGACAACAGTGGTGTCAGCCACCCCCTCGAAGGCAATCACTAGATCCTCACCAATCTGGCTTAGCAGCATGTTGCGAGCGGTGAGATCGGCACCTTCAAACTGCAAGATGTCGGCTTCGGCTAGGGTTGCCTCGGTTGGGTTCGTGCCCGTATCAATGCCGCCAAAATCGAGAATGGTGTTGGTGTTGTCACCCTGGCGAATGATGAAGTGATCGTTCCCCCCACCGCCAACCAGAGCATCGTTGCCAGCATTTCCTTCGATGACGTCATCGCCAGTTCCAGCTTCTATCCAGTCTTGGCCTTGCCCCCCTTGCAAAGTATCTTTGCCACTGCCGCCATCCAGGTAGTCATCACCTTGACCACCCAGCAACTCATCATTTCCCTCAGCACCGTTTAGAAAGTCGTTATCTTCGCCGCCATTCAACGTGTCATCGCCTGCACCGCCGTCTAGAACATCGGCTCCGGCTTCTCCCCACAAGGCATCTTCACCATCGCGACCATCGAGGAAATCTTGGCCACCCCCGCCAAAGAAGATATTGGCTTCATTGTTCCCAACACCTCGGTCGTCAAATTTCGAGAGAATCGCTCCTTCGATGGATTCGTCATAGGTATCACCTTGGGCTTCTCCAAAGGCTCCCCGGCCATAGTCTAGATTTACAATGACCTCACCTGTCGCATCGGCATAACTGGCTAGGTCAAATCCCGCACCGCCATCATGGTGATCCGCTCCGGTTCCTCCCGAGAGAATATCGTCTCCAATGCCGCCCTCTAGGGTGTCATTACCACCTTTGCCATACATGACATCATTCCCCACCAGCCCTTGCAGCTGGTTAGCGGCACTGTTGCCTTGCATCTCGTTATCAAGTTCATTGCCTATCCCATGAAGCGTTTCATCGCCGATGAGGATAAGGTTCTCTAGGTGTTCGCCCAGGGTGTAGGTAATCGAGGAACGGACAGTATCGGTGCCTTCCTCCAAGGCTTCAACCACGACGTCATGGTCATTATCAACGACAAAGGTGTCGTTCCCCAGATACCCAGACATCTCGTCAGTGCCGGTGCCACCATCTAGAAAGTCATCACCGTCGTTGCCTTCTAGCGTGTCGTTGCCTGCTCCACCGTTGATGGTGTCGTCACCAACTCCTCCTAGCAGAAAATCATCTCCGGCACCACCATCAATCTCATCGTCTCCCCATTCACCTAATACCGTGTCGTTCCCAGCACCTCCTAGGATGACATCACCAGCAGCTTCATTAGCAACGGCAATGGTAATGTCGCTAAAAGATTCGGGAGAAGAATCTCCTAAAAGCAGGTCATCTCCGTCGCCGCCCCAAATCAGGTCAGAATCACTACCACCACCAACAGTATCTTCCCCTGCACCAGCATCAATTTTGTCTTTCCCTGAACCGCCGTCAATAACATCATCACCACTATCACCATCAATAGTGTCACTGCCTTGATCGCCAGTTAGGAAACCACTTCCTGAGCCCCCAAATAAAACATCGTTATCACTACCACCATAAATATTGTCGTTCCCAGATCCGCCTCTAACGAGGTCATCTCCTTCGTTTCCAATCAAAGTAGAACTTTGTACTCCATTTGACGAGTTGATAATTTCAAGATGACCATTGCCTTTACCACCACTTAAGTAAGCTGATGTTTTGACGTCATCGAGTATAACTGTATCGTCTCCATCGCCAGCAAAACCTCGGATGAGCCTGAATGGGTCTATTCCGTGTTGAGTAATAAAGCTATTAGAATGAAGATCGATTATTTCGTTTCCAGCAACACCACCAACATGTTTGATTAAGAAGTCATCCTTGGCACTGCCATCCTCTGAACTAGTTAGTTCAAAAGATAAGTTCAGATTTCCTTCACCATCATTCTTCGCCAACTCAGGTGGTTGTAGAGTTATCCAGACTCCTACTCTGTCAGTATTAGTTGGATTATTCTTGTTCCCCTCAGAACCTTTATATTCACCTATAAAGAAGAACTGATTACCATTGACTTCATTAAATGGAGATTTTGGATCGAAAAGGATTTTTCTATTCGTGTTTCGATCGTATACTTCAATTGAATTTAGGTCTTTGAGCGGACTTATAAATGAGCCAGAGAAGTATTCTCTCAGCGAGCCAGTAACGCGATTATATAGAAGACTTATACCTTTTTCACCTCCTACACGAGCATTAATATCACCTTGATCATCATTGCGAGAATCATTCTCAAAAATCGAAATATCTAGGTAGACATCTCTTCTACCTTCTGTAGTATGTTCAAACAACCAGTCTGGAGAAACACCAAGATTTACGATGGTCTCATTATCTACTCTTTCAAGTTCTTCTTGCTGAGTGTCTGTTGACATTTGTCTTACAGGACCAAGTAGAGGAATATCTCGATATGAATGAGATATTCCTGGCACAGGAGCACCAGAAGATTCTGAATCTTGTGAAGAATTTGGAGCTGTTACATCTTTTCCAATTTGCTCTTCTATATCAGAGTCAATGTTCTGCCAAACATCATCGATTTCTACAACAGCATAAAAATCGGCTCTTCCATTTTTGGCACCACCATCCAACCCGTCAACGTCAAACGATTGAACGCGATCAATAGTGAAGCTAAATTCTTTTGCCACCACATTAGGCTGGGCAGCAGAAGAGAAGTCAAAACCTACCTTTTTAAGAAACTCCCCAGAATTATCGAAATATTTTTGTAAGCTTGAATCACTAAGGCTACCACCAATATAGCCCGGTGAACTTCCCTTAATCTTTCCATTGTCTATACTTTTTCCACCGGTGAATCTCCCATCAGGATCTCCCCAGACAAATTCATCACCATCCTTATGTAATTTAGGAAATTCATGATTGACATTGTTTATACAGGTCGAACTGGGGTGAAGAAAAGATGGCTCTCCAACGTTATAAGCTTTAAGTGCGTAAGGTTCATCGATGGAATCCGAGTGTAGTATTGGAGCACCATCAAGATCAAACTTGCTACTGGTAGGAAAGAGAGACTGTAGATACGGTGATGACCAATTCGAGTGTTTGTCGGCTCTACCGGGTCAACTATGCAGCCGTGGCAGGAAAATGCCAGCTAATTAGG